>DASZTN010000184.1:0-6827 GCA_035547995.1 Bradyrhizobium sp.
ATAGGTACGGCCATCGAGCGCCAGCAATGTCTCGCCATCATGGGCTCGGCGCACCGTGAGATTGCCCTTCACCTTCGCCGCATCGAACACATGCAGCGGCCGGGCGCGGTCATAGGTCATGAAATTGGTGATATCGACCAGTGCATTGATCGGGCGCAGGCCGATCGAGGCCAGGCGTTGCTGCAGCCATTCCGGCGACGGTCCGTTCTTGACGCCGCGCACCAGCCGCAGTGCGAAACCGGGGCAGAGGGTTTCGTCTTGGACCGTGACCTTCACCGGGCAGGGAAACTCTCCCTTGACCGGCTTGATGGCAGGATCCTTGAGCTTGCCCATATCGGCGGCAGAAAGATCGCGCGCGATGCCGTGTACGCCCGTGCAATCCTGCCGGTTCGGCGTCAGGTTGATCTCAATCACGGGATCACCAAGTCCGGCCCACTCGGCGTAGCCGGCGCCGATCGGGGCATCCGCCGGCAGCTCCATGATGCCGTCGTGATCGTCGGAGATCTGCAATTCGGCAGCCGAGCACAGCATGCCGCGACTCTCGACGCCGCGAATGGTGCCGACACCGAGCGTGATGTTCTTGCCGGGAATGAAGGTGCCCGGCGGCGAGAACACGCTGACGAGACCGGCACGGGCATTCGGCGCGCCGCAGACGACCTGAATCAGAGCTGCGCTGCCCTGTTCGTCTTTCTGGCCGGTATCGACCATGCAGACCCGCAGGCGGTCGGCATTGGGATGCTGCTCGGCCGAGATCACCCGCGCGATGATGAACGCGCCAAGCGCTTTTGCCTTGTCCTCGATCTGCTCGACCTCGAGCCCAATCATGGTGAGCTTGTCGGCAAGCTTTTCCAGCGGCTCGTCGGTGTCGAGATGCTCCTTCAGCCAGGAAAGAGTGAATTTCATGATTGCTGTTTTCCCGCAGTCGGGTGACTTTCCCTCTCCCGCTTGCGGGGGAGGGTTAGGGTGGGGGTTCTCTCCGTAACGGCTGCGGCAATTGTTTCGAGGACGCCAGCGCGATTTGTCATGACGTCGAGGTTACTGAAGCGTAGCACTTTAAAACCGAGGTTTTCGATAGTCGTGGTACGTCGGACGTCCGCCCGTTCGATTTGATCGGAAAAGTGCTGGCCGCCGTCGAGTTCGATCACCAGCTTGGCTGCGTGGCAGACAAAGTCCGCAACGTAGCCTTCAATCGGCACCTGGCGTCGAAAGCCGGCACCGCTTAGCCGATGATCGCGAAGTTCAGACCAAAGGATACGTTCAACGCCGGTGGAATTTCGCCGAAGTGTGCGGGCGTTTGATCGCAGTTTGCCGGAGACCTTCCAGGTCGGCTTTTTCTGCTCTTCCATTGGCGCCTCCATCGCAGAGAGACCCCCACCCCAACCCTCCCCCGCAAGCGGGAGAGGGGGCGCGAACTCCCGATCGGGTCGAGCGATTGCGACGATGAGGGTCACGAGCTCAGCCCTCCCGCGAGCGTCGGGACATCGAGCGGCCTGAAGCCGTAATGGCTGAGCCAGCGCACGTCGCTTTCGAACAATTGCCGCAGGTCCGACATGCCGTATTTCAGCATCGCGATGCGGTCGATGCCCATGCCCCAGGCAAAGCCCTGATAGACGTCCGGGTCGATGCCGCAGGCGCGCAGGACATTCGGGTGCACCATGCCGCAGCCGAGGATTTCCAGCCAGTCCTCGCCTTCGCCGAACCGAATCTCGCCCTTGTCACGGCGGCACTGGATATCGACCTCCAGCGACGGCTCGGTGAACGGGAAGAAGGACGGCCGAAAGCGCATGTTGATGTGATCGACCTCGAAGAAGGCCTTGCAGAACTCATGCAGGATCCATTTGAGGTGACCGAGATGCGACTCCTTGTCGATGACGAGGCCTTCGACCTGATGGAATTGCGGGGTGTGGGTGGCGTCGGAATCGATGCGGTAGGTGCGCCCCGGGCAGATGATGCGGATCGGCGGCTTCTGCGTCAGCATGGTCCGCACCTGCACCGGCGAGGTGTGGGTGCGCAGCAGCATGCGCGAGCCGTCCGGCTTCGGGTTGAAGAAGAACGTGTCGTGCATCTCCCGCGCCGGATGGCCTTCCGGGAAATTCAGCTTGGTGAAATTGTAATCGTCGGTCTCGATATCCGGCCCTTCGGCGACCGAGAATCCCATATCGGCGAAGATCGCAGTGAGTTCATCCATCACCTGGCTCAGTGGATGGATGCGGCCCTGCTCGGCTGGCGCTTCGCGCAGCGGCAGCGTGACATCGATGGTCTCGGAGGCAAGCCGCGCGTCCAGCGCCGCTGATTTCAGGATATCGCGGCGCTCGGCCAGCGCCTGTGTCACGCGGTCCTTGGCAAGGTTGATCGCCGCGCCCTGGGTCTTGCGCTCCTCAGGCGACATCTTGCCGAGCGTTGCCAGCAGGGCCGAGATCGATCCTTTCTTGCCGAGCGCAGCCACACGGACCGCCTCCAGCGCGGCCTCGTTATCGGCCGCGGCGACTTGCGTCAGGATTTCGGATTCGAGTTGGGCAAGGTCGGACATGGTAACGATCACCTGTTGGGAGCGCACCCGTCGTCCAGCACATCAGGATGTCATCATCCGCGAAAGCGGACGATCCAGTAACCCCCGGTGGGTAAAGTGATGATCGGTGGCTACCGGATGCCCCGCGCAGGCGGGGCATGACACCGGAATGGCAAGGTCTGAGCGCGACCGAAAAGCTTATGCCGCCAGCGCAGCCTTGGCCTTCTCGGCGATCGCCTGGAACGCCGCCGGCTCGTGGATGGCGAGATCCGAGAGCACCTTGCGGTCGACGGTGATGCCGGACTTGGCCAGGCCGTCGATGAAACGGCTGTAGGTCAGGCCGAACGGACGCACGGCGGCGTTGAGGCGCTGAATCCAGAGCGCGCGGAAGGTCCGCTTCCGGCGCTTGCGATCGCGGAATGCATACTGGCCGGCCTTCTCGACCGCCTGCTTGGCGATGCGGATGGTGTTCTTGCGACGGCCATAATAGCCCTTGGCGGC
Organism: Bradyrhizobium sp.; assembly: GCA_035547995.1. Classification (GTDB taxonomy): domain Bacteria; phylum Pseudomonadota; class Alphaproteobacteria; order Rhizobiales; family Xanthobacteraceae; genus Bradyrhizobium. Next base: position 3,011 of record DASZTN010000184.1, read on the forward strand.
CTTGTAGACTTTCTTGTGCTTGGCGTGAGCGGTCACACCGCGTTTGACGCGAGACATGACGGTAATCCTTAAAAACCAGAGGTGATGGAGTGCCGCGCGGACGCGGCCCGGCGAAGGTAAATCGCGGTCAGCGATCAGGCGTTCGGCAGAAAATACTTCTTGATATTGTCGCCGTCGGCCTTGAACAGCACGCGGGTGCCGCGGAGCTGACGAATCTGCTTCTTTGTCCGCTTGATCATCCCGTGACGCTTGCCGCGCTGGGCATGCACCACTTTACCGGTGGCCGTCACCTTGAAGCGCTTTTTAGCGCCCGACTTGGTCTTCAACTTGGGCATTTGGCTCTCCTGTGGCCGCAACACAACAACGCCCGCGAGGGCGTCTGGGCGGCTTAAATGCTCGTTAGAGCGTTGAAAATGCTCAGCTATTTCCGAAATGAAACAGCTCGCATAAGCATCGCCACGGCAGCCCTTGATCAGCCGGGCGATGAAGGCTGCGCTTATGGCAGAGGCAGGACCAATTGGCAACGGTGGAACCGCTGCATTTAGCGCTTCGCCGGCCGAAAAGTCCCGGCTTTCGCCGGGACGCTCGACCACGGCCCGTTAACGGGGCGCCAGCACCATCACGACCTGACGGCCCTCGAACTTGGCGTCCTGCTCGACTTTGGCGAATTCAGCGACGTCGGCCTTCACCTTGTCCAGGAGCTTGGTGCCAATTTCCTGGTGCGCCATTTCGCGGCCCCGGTAACGCAAGGTGATCTTGACCTTGTCGCCTTCCTCGAAGAAGCGCTGCATGGCCCGCATCTTCACGTCGTAATCGTGATCGTCGATCATCGGCCGCAGCTTGATCTCCTTGATCTCGACGACTTTCTGCTTCTTGCGGGCTTCGGCGGCTTTTTTCTGCGCGGAATATTTGTACTTCCCGTAATCCATGATCTTGCAGACGGGAGGATTGGTATTCGGCGAAATCTCCACAAGATCCATGCCCGCTTCGAGGGCCATCTTGATCGCAACCACCGTTTCGACGATGCCTCGGTTGGTACCGTTCTGATCGATCAACTGGATCTGCGCGTTACGGATATCATCATTGGTGCGCGGCCCGTCTTTGGTCGCGGCGGGCGGGGCTCTATTGGGACGGCGAATGGGTAATTCTCCAAAGTTGTGGACGGAAGGGCGATATTTTGAAGGAAGAAGGCCGAGCGGGCAAGCGCGCTCACACGTTCCCTGCTCAAAAACCGTCAAATGCGAAACATTTCGGCCACCGCACACAACGCCGGCCCGGTCGAAATGTTCAGAGTTGCGACATAGAGAGCAAAGTTTCTTTTCGCAAGGCGCCGGGGGCTCGGGTGGCATGGCAGCCACAGGCTGGTACCTGCATCCATTCTATCTGACAGCTGAGAGATGAAGGATCGATGACCGAACCATCAACAATCCATGCAACCGACCCGGAACCTGTTTTTATCGAGGTCGGCAAAAACAGTGACCAGCGCCGCATCGCGGTTCGCGCCCGATCCGGCAGCGCGCCAGGGCTGTTCTGGCTGGGTGGCTTTCATTCCGACATGAAGGGCACCAAAGCGCTGGCACTGGATGCCTGGGCAGGTGAGCAGGATCGCGCCTGCGTTCGGTTCGATTATTCCGGCCATGGCGAATCCGGTGGCGCGTTCACCGACGGCACGATCGGACGCTGGCTCGAGGAGGCGGTCGCGGTGTTCGACCAGTTCTGCCGAGGTCCCCAGGTCGTGATCGGCTCATCGATGGGTGGCTGGATCGCGCTGTTGCTGGCCCGCGAGCTGGCGAAGCGGGCCTCTGCTGCCGCATCGCTGGCCGGAATGGTGCTGATCGCGCCAGCGCCCGATTTCACCGAGGAACTGATGTGGAAGGCCTTCTCGCCGGAGGCTCGCCAGGAAATCGAAAGCAAGGGCGTCTGGCTGCGGCCATCGGAATATGGCGAGCCATATCCGATCACCCGCGGACTGATCGAGGAGGGCCGCAAGCATCTCCTGCTCGGCAGCGCGATCGATGTCGGTTGCCCGGTCCACATCCTGCAAGGCGGGCAGGATCCCGATGTGCCGTGGCGTCATGCCTTCGCGCTGGCGCACCGGCTGCCGGCGGAAGACGTCGTGCTGACCATGATCCAGGACGGCGATCACCGCCTGTCGCGCCCGCAGGACATTGCGCGAATCATCGCGGCGGTCGGCGAGATGAAGTAGAGATCCACTCTCCGCGTCGTCGTCCGTCAACGGGTCGGCGCAAAGCGCCGCCCGATGACAAGTTCCGGCGGGCGATCCGGTACGCCGGCAGCCGATCGATTTATTGCATGGCCTCTGGGATACTGGACGGCCCGCTTTCGCGGGGGCATGACGATGATATCTGGAGGAACGCCCGTGGACACCACCGAGATGCTGCGCGCCTTTTGCGACGCCGTCGAACAGCGCAATGGCGCGGCATTCGCCTCGCTGTTCACCGAAGACGGCATCTATCACGACGTTTTCTACGGGGTTTTCGCAGGCCGAGACAAGATCGCGGTGATGATCGACGACTGGTTCTATCGCACGGCGACGGACTTTCGCTGGGATATGCACCAGCCGGTCAGCGACGGCAGGACGCTCTATGTGCGCTATACTTTCAGCTATCGCTCGACGCTGCCGGAAGCCAAGGGAGCGCGGGCGATGTTCGAGGGCGTCGCGATCATGCAACTTCGCGATGGTAGGATTGAAAGCTATCGTGAAGTTGCCAATGTTGCGCCCGGCTTTGTCGACATGAATTTCGCTCCGGAGCGCATTGCCAAGATCGCAGCAAGACAGGGCGCCGAATTAAAATCGCGCCCGGAAATGAAGCGGCATCTGGCGGAGTGATATTCTCTGCGTTCATGCGAGCAGCGGTATGCCTGTCAGATCGCGCGGTCCGTTGGCCCGCAATGATTATGGCGCCGCAATCTTTGGCATCAGCTTGCGTTGCGCCAGCGCGGCGACCGTAGAAGTGCCGATCGCCCCCTGTTCGTCATAGAGCCAGCATTCGCCGATCGCGATACCGTCACTGGCGTGATGATTCACGACCTCGAATCCGATCCATGGCGTTACCGGCAGCCGATGCAGATACAGTGTGACATCGCTGTTGATGTAACCGAGCCCGTGATCGCCGGCATTGGCGAACGGGCTTGCGAAGTCCGCGGCGACCGCCACCCGCGAAAACGGCGTCCACGGCGCGCCTTCGATGAGGTCGCGGACCTCGCTCATCCACAGCCGCCGCGGCCCGATTGTCCCCATCGCGCCGACGATCGGACGGACGGCCCACCTGCCGTTCATGCCGAGCCGCGGATCAGCTGGCACGGAAATATCCGATGGCGCAGGTGCATCCCAATTGGGCGGCGACCAGACCGTCCCCTCGGGGGCCTGCGTCTTGCGCAGAAGCTGGCAGGAAGCGCGCGCCATGCCGACGCCGCCACTTAAAAACTCGGCCTCGACAACGCGGATGCGCAAGCCGTCGCGCACCAGCTTGGTCTTGACCTCGATCGGCGTTTCGATGTTGGGCAGGCGAAACATGTCCACCGTCAACCGTGCCGGGACGAAATCGCTGGCGCCGTGGCGTTGCTCGATGATCGAGGCGAGCAGCCCGATGACGACGCGGCCGTGCAGCGATTTCGGGTCCCATGGGCCGTTCGCAGCTTGCGTCGGGGTGAAAATGTCACCGTCGCGGGTGAAGAAAGGCTGATTGGTCATCGCGCGCAACCATGACGGACTTTGATGCGGAATCAAGAGCAGTGAAGGGCGGCCAATGGTGCCGGCGGACGCCATTCCGCTCGCACGCTTGCATCCGTCTCC
>DASZTN010000185.1:0-4696 GCA_035547995.1 Bradyrhizobium sp.
GACTTCGTAGCCTTCCATCGCGGCCTGCAGCGCGCAGATCGGATCGATCTCGGAGACCAGCACGCGGCAGCCGGCCTGGCGCAGCGACGCCGCCGAGCCCTTGCCGACATCGCCGAAGCCGGCAACCATCGCCACCTTGCCCGACATCATGACGTCGGTGCCGCGGCGGATGCCGTCGACCAGCGACTCACGGCAGCCATAGAGGTTGTCGAATTTAGACTTGGTGACGCTGTCATTGACGTTGATCGCCGGGAACAACAGCGTGCCCTTCTTCTCCATTTCATAGAGGCGATGCACGCCCGTGGTGGTCTCTTCCGAGACCCCCTTGATGTTCTTGGCGATCTCGCCGAACCAGCCCTTCGGCTTTTCCTTCAAGAGCCGCTTGACCAGTGCGTAGAAGACTTCCTCCTCTTCCGAGCCCGGCTTGTCGAGAAATGCCGTGTCGCCCTGCTCGGCGCGGTAGCCCGCATGCACCAGCATGGTGGCGTCGCCACCGTCGTCGAGGATCATGTTCGGCGTGCCGCCGCCATGCCATTCGAACAGCTTGGCGGTGTAGTCCCAATAATCCTTCAGCGTCTCGCCCTTCACCGCGAACACCGGAATGCCGGCAGCGGCAATGGCCGCGGCGGCGTGATCCTGCGTCGAATAGATGTTGCAGGAGACCCAGCGGATATCGGCGCCGAGCGCGGCCAGCGTCTCGATCAGGACGGCGGTCTGGATCGTCATATGCAGGGAGCCGGCGATGCGCGCGCCCTTCAGCGGCTGCTTCGGGCCGAACTCCTCGCGCGTGGCCATCAGGCCCGGCATTTCGGTTTCGGCCAGCGAGATTTCCTTGCGGCCGAACTCGGCGAGCGAGATGTCCTTGACGATGTAGTCGTTAAAGCCGGGCTTCGGAGCGGTCATGCAGTGTTCCTGTTGGTTGGCTTGTCATTCCGGTGCACGGAGATAGCCGCGAATTATGGCGCGCAATTTACGCACCTTAAGAGTCTCGTCATTTCCGGTCCGGTCGCTGGGACCGCCCCGGAATGACGGCAAGTGATTACATCGCGCGCTTCAACTCGGCGGCGAGATCGGTCTTTTCCCATGAGAAGCCGCCGTCCTTTTCCGGGGCGCGGCCGAAATGGCCATAGGCGGCGGTGCGACGATAGATCGGCCGGTTGAGCTTGAGCGTGCGGCGGATGTTGGTCGGCGTCAGGCGGAACAGCTGCGGCAGCAGTTTTTCCAGCTTCTTCTCGTCGACCTTGCCGGTGCCGTGGGTGTCGACCAGCAACGACATCGGATCGGCAACACCGATCGCATAGGCGACCTGGATGGTGCAGCGGTCGGCAAAGCCGGCGGCGACCACGTTCTTGGCGAGATAGCGCGCGGCATAGGCGGCCGAGCGATCGACCTTGGTCGGGTCCTTGCCGGAGAAGGCGCCGCCGCCATGTGGCGCATAGCCACCATAGGTGTCGACGATGATCTTGCGCCCGGTGAGGCCGCAGTCGCCATCGGGACCGCCGACGACGAAATTGCCGGTCGGGTTGACCAGGAAGTCGGACGATTTCTGCGGCATCCAGCCCTTCGGCAGCGCCGATTCCACCGCGGTCGAGATCATCTCCTTGATCAGGCCGGGGGTGTATTTCTTGTTGTTGCGGCTCTTCTCATTGTGCTGGGTCGAGACCACCACCTTGGTGCAGCCGGTCGGCTTGCCATCGATATAACGCACGGTCACCTGGCTCTTGGCATCGGGCTGCAAATCGGGGAGCTGGCCGTTGCGCCGCTTCTCCGACAGCACTTTCAGGATCTTGTGCGCGAAATAGATCGGCGCGGGCATGTAGGAGCCCTTTTCGTACACTTCGCTCTCGTTGCAGGCGTAGCCGAACATCATGCCCTGATCGCCCGCGCCCTCTTCCTCGCCGCTCTTCTTTTTCTTGGCATCGACGCCCATCGCGATGTCAGGCGACTGGCCGTGCAGCAGCACTTCGATGTCGGCCCCATGATAGGAGAAGCCGTTCTGGTCGTAGCCGATGTCCTTGACCACCCCGCGGGCGATCTCGCTGATCAATTCGCGATCGACCACCGAGACACCGCTGATGGTGCGGAACAGCTGGCCACGGCCTTCACCGGCGATGACGATCTTGTTGGTGGTGCAGAGCGTCTCGCAGCCGAGCCGCGTATTGACCAGGCTGTTGTCGGCGATGCCGAGTTCGACATCCTTCGCCAGGAATGCATCGAGGATTGCGTCCGAGATCTGATCGGACACCTTGTCCGGATGCCCTTCCGAAACCGACTCACTGGTGAACAGGTAAGACTCGCGCATCGTAACCCCTGCTTTTCCCGCCGCGATGGCGGCCCTTTCGATTGTCTGAAAAGTCAGTCTCGCCGGCGCGAGATGACGTAGGATTCATCGTAAAACCAGAGCCCGTTATGCTTGCGCAAAACCTCTCTGGCGGCATCAAGAGTGCGGCCGCTATCAGCCATTTCCGTCAATCGGTCGTCCTCTATCTGGGCGACATACACCGCCGCGTTCCATGCTGCAAAGGCCGTCGAGGTTCCGATCAGGCCGGTGACCTCGTTGGGCAGAGCCTCCATATCATAGCGGAAGATGGAACGGTTATCGGCATAAGCGTTAAAATTAAGGTCTCGCCCAGCCGACCCCAACTCGTATTTCACCGTGCGCAATAGCTCATGGCGGCTCACGGAGAAAGGATTTTCTCCGGGCCATACCGCCTGGATCATTTCCAGGCCCGGATCGTGCCCGTGGGAGTGAATTCCGATCAGACGGCCCCCTGCCCGCAACGCGCGCGCCAACGGCGCCACGATGCGTTTTGCACGGAAATTTACCGAAGATTTCGCGCGGTAAGGCTGGGACGCGATGATCAGGTCGAAATTAGCTTCCGACCGTCCCGCCCGCGGGATGATCGAATCGAGCAGAAACCGGTGGTCTTCGCGGTACAGCACGATCGCGACAGGACGCTCATAGACCGGCATGCCGGAGCGCGGGCTGACGCTGGCGCGCCAGTTCTGATCGAGGAAGGGCCTGAGCGCGGCGATCTGCTCTTCGAACTCGCCCGACGAGGCGCCGCGCAAGGCCACCTCATGCCAGATCATGCCGGCGGCAGCCGCGGGAGATGCCGGTGTCAGCCAGGGCGCCTCGGCGTAGTACATATTGGTGAGCACGAACACGGTCGGAGGATGCTCGAACAGCCGGTCGGGCACCTTCTCCAAGGTGAGCCGGACATCCTCGACACTGAGCTCCTTGCCGGCGATGTAGAACGGCATGTGCGGAAAGCGGCCATGCATCGCACGCATCACCCGCGCCAGCACGGTGCCATCGCCACAGCCGGCGTCGAACACGCGCAGCGCCGGCGGCCGCGGATGAATGCTCGACAGCTCCAGCGCGATCCTGTCGGCGATCACCCGCTTCTCGCTGCAGGTATGGACGAACAGCAGATATCTCTGCCGGTTTTCGAAGAAGCGGAAATTGCCGCGCGGATCGCGCTTCTCCGGCGGCACTTGGATGCCCCGCGACGGCGCCACGCCGCCCGGCATTGAAGTGGCGAGATAGGCCTGGATGCGGTCCAGCGTGTCGATGGTGATGCGCTTGCCCTCGCGCAACCGGTGCACCAGCTTGCCGTCATTGACGGCCCGGCGCCCGAAGGTCGATTCCGCCATGTCCATCTGGCGGCAGAAATCCGAGATCTGGCTGAGGATCTGCTCGTTCTTCATGGGCAAGCGGGATGGGAAACCTGGGTGGGCAGCATAGGGTAACGTGAGCGTCATACCAGCATTTGCCCACTTTTGAAAGGGCTGGTGTTCGGTCGGGGCCGAGGTCATGCCCCAATGATCCGACTGGGCACACCGCTGCCTTCTCGCCGCCGCTTTCGCGCGAGTCTTGCCCACGGAAATCGCCCCGCTGAATTGGGAGGGCGCAGGCGACCCTCAAGGGAGGGCGCAGGGAATGCCGGGCGCGCGACGCGCCCGCAGCCTCGCGTGCAGTGTAAAAAACACGCGAGTTAGTCACCACGGTCACGCCGGCTCGCCCGGCATTCCCCGCGCAATGGTTTTAACGGTTTCCTTCGCGCTCTTCCCGGTGATCGGGCTTTGTTGTCACCGTCATCAGCGCAATGCGCAGGCGACATTGCTTACGCAATGCGCCGGCATTGTCGCCGACTTGACGCCAGCGTCGAGGCGTCAGAACCACACGACTTCGCCGTCCGCTCAGGCAACGTTCGTCCTCAGTGCCATCAGCGTCCATCGCATCCCGCTCCACGTTCGTGACGATCGCGAAACGCCCCTCGTGAAAGAGCGGGACGGCTCGCCTTGTAAGTTTGATTTGGGCAAAAAGAGAAGCGGATTATCTTTCACGCGATGGCTGGACGAGGCAAATCATGTTGATCTCGCTCGGGAAATCAGTTTTACGGCGCGCGGCGATGGAGCCAGTTCGACGGCATGGATTGCGGTGCCGTCGAGCGATGTTGGTAATCGGCGAACAAAGCTGAAGGTGGCCTGCGGCAACAAAACGTCGGCTTGCGACCCAAATGAGACATTAGCGGGAGTATCTAGACCGGAACCAAGCTTCCACTATCTCGAGAGCGTGCCCAAGAGATTAGCAAACGCTCTCCAACCACGAGTCGGCTTTGGAACAGGGCTTACATCTGGAAGAGCTAAATTCGTGGAAAATCTATTGTTGCTGTTGGCTATGATAGTTGTG
>DASZTN010000186.1:0-42666 GCA_035547995.1 Bradyrhizobium sp.
TTCCGAACCAAAAGGTACGTTCCCACGCGTTACTCACCCGTCTGCCGCTGACGTATTGCTACGCCCGCTCGACTTGCATGTGTTAAGCCTGCCGCCAGCGTTCGCTCTGAGCCAGGATCAAACTCTCAAGTTGGACTTGAAACTTTGAACCGGCTGATCACAACGTTTGACGAGGTCCCACCATTATATCGCCGACGATTCACATCGCTGACGACACGATCTCAATGAAGAGATCATGGTGTAACCTTATTCAAAACGTGTACCGCCGAAGTCTTTCGTCCGGCCTCGAAAGATGAAAACCGAAGTTTTCAAGTATTCGAGACCCGCAAGGACTCCGCCGTCCACGTTTCTCTTTCTTCATCTTCACTTGTCAAACAGCCCGGGTCCGAAGACCCGCTCCCACACTAAAGGGGAGTTTCGCAATCTCATCCGACGACAAATAACAACCGACAACTATCGGCTGTTGATTCACTCATCTCAATGAGGAGCTTCACGGGGCACGAAGACTTGCGTTGGCCTCGGGGCCAATGCAGTGCCGCGCTCAGTGGGTGCCTTATAGGCCCACCCGATCGGCGTTGTCAACGGTTGTTGTCAACAAATCGTCGCATCGAATCGGGAAATCTTTCGGCGCCAAGAAACCCATATTTTTCAGGGCTTCACGCCGTACTTGAGCCATAATCCTGCGACGATCTCACTGTTAGCTATGCATAAAAGCGCCGGATGCCAGTGGGGGCCGCCGGCAATCTTCGATCCAGGGAATGGCGATCTTCCATGAATTCCTCGAATTCATCGCCTTTCTCTGACAGCCTGGAAACACCGAGAGACCACGCTCCATAGGTTCGTTCGCGATTTCGGCCAGCTTCGGCCTTTAAATTCCCGAACCGCCATACAGTATGCCATGCTCGCGAATCGCTCCTTTTGGGGCGACCAAGAGGTGGACTGGAGCGAAGTCTCAAGGCGCGGATGAAATTGGGGGACGGCGGTTTGAGCCACAGAACGTCACGCGGGGGTGGCTACGGACGCGAAACCGGGATGATCGATCTCGGTCATGAACCGCCGCTTTCCGTCGATGGTTCCGAAGCCGCGGTGATCGATCGCCGCCGCGTCTCCGTGCAGTGGTTTAGCGGCACGATTCTCACCGGACTGTGCGGCGCAGCTCTCATCGGCGGCGCCGTTTTTGCCTCGCTCGACGGCGAAATGACCTTTGCCAAGGTGCCGGAACGCGTCGAGGCGACGCTGCGCGGCGCATTCGGCGCCAACGACCGAACCGCCCCCAGCCTGCACAAGAGCGATCGGCTGCCGCCGCCGGGCGAGTCCAGCGGCTTGCGCACCGTAACCCGGGTTTCCACCGTCACCCGCGTCGGCAATCGCGACGTGATCCGGGTGCGGCCGCTCATCCGCATCTCCGGCAATCTGCTGCTGACCACCAGCGACCTTTCCGCCAAGATTCCGCCGTTCAACGCGCAGCGCCTGCTGGCCGACAGCGACGACACCCCCTCCGCTTCGGACGACCACAATGCCGCCGATGCGGCCGCGCCCGATGCCGAGGTATCGTTCGTCACCAAGGACCTGTCGCCGATTCTGCCCAAGGCAAAGATCGCGGCCACCGTCGGCATTGACGACGTCATGATGCGGGTACGTGAAGCTGCCAACTGGCACGGCAATGGCGGGGTGCGCTATGCGGCGCTCGCCAATGCCGCAGCCGATGTCACCGGCTCGCAGTCGGACATCAAAATGGCCTATGCGGCCGAAGGCCCGGCTTCCGATCCCTATGCCGGTTTTGAAACGCGGGTGGTGCCGGAAAACGTCACGCTGCTACCCAAGACCAGCGACGAGGTCACCGGTGGCAATCCGGATGGCGAACGGGTGCACATGGTCAAGAAGGGCGAGACCGTGATCTCGATCCTGCGCGACCAGGGCGCCACGCCTGACGATGCCAAGGCAATCGCCGCAATGCTCGGCCCCCATGGCCGCGACGGCGGCCTCAAGGAAGGCGAGAAGCTGCGGATCCTGATGGAGCCCGCCGGCCCCGGGCAGAACCAGGCGCTGAAGCCCGATCGGGTGATCGTTGCCAACGACACCGCCGTCGAGGCCGTCGCGGCGCTGTCCGATATGGGCAAATATGTCGCTGTCGACGTGCAGAGCATGAATACGGCGAGCGATACCGCCGACAGCAGCAGCGCCAGCAGTGACGACAGCGACGATGATGACGACGGCAGCGGGGTGCGGCTTTATCAGAGCATCTACGAGACCGCGCTGCGCAACAAGGTGCCGCAGAGCGTGATCGATGCGATGATCCGCATCTACTCCTACGATGTCGACTTCCAGCGCAAGGTGCAGCCCGGCGATTCCTTTGACGTGTTTTATGCCGGCGAGGACGAAGGCTCCGCCACCGCCGACAAGGACGAGGTGCTGTACGCCGCGCTGACCGTCGGCGGCGAAACCAAGAAATATTATCGTTTCCAGACCCCGGACGACTCCATCGTCGATTACTATGACGAGAACGGCAAGAGCGCGAAGAAGTTCTTGGTCCGCAAGCCTGTCAACAGCGCGATCATGCGGTCGGGCTTTGGCCCCCGCCGCCATCCGATCCTCGGCTATGTCAAGATGCATACCGGCGTTGACTGGGCCACCGCTTACGGAACGCCGATTTTCGCCGCCGGCGACGGCGTGGTCGAAGTGGCCGGCTGGGAGGGCGGCTACGGAAAATACGTCAAGCTGAAGCACAATAACGGTTACGAGACGGCCTATGGCCATATGTCGGCCTTCGCCAAGGGCCTCGAGGTCGGCAAGCGGGTTCACCAAGGCCAGGTGATCGGCTTTGTCGGCTCGACCGGCGAGTCCACCGGCGCTCACGTCCATTACGAGATCCTGGTGAACGGCCGCTTCGTCGATCCTATGCGCATCAAGCTGCCCCGCGGCCGCTCGCTCGAAGGGCCGATCATGGCCAACTTCGAAAAGGTGCGCGATCGCATCGATGCGATGATGAGCAGCCGCAACGGCGCGCGCATCGCCGACGCCGCAGGCGGCCCGATCCGGCTGCAACAGGTGAGCAGCAGCCAGTGATATCCCCGCACCTATCGCATGGGCAGGCAACTGCACACGGCGCGCATGAACAAGCGCGTCGGAACGATGGGGCCGAAGCCTAATTCCGACTCAAATCAGAAGGCTTTAGGCTGGAACCAGCGCGCCACCTATCCGGTTGATTTATCGTGGTAGACCTTCAATGGAGGCTGTCATGGAAAACTGGAGCAACGCGAAACTATGCGACGTCGCCAACCTGATCCTTGGCGCGTTCCTGTTCTTTTCGCCGTGGATATTTGGATTTGAGGCCGGGAAGGCTTCGCAAAATGCCAATATCGCCGGCGTCATCATCGTGATCCTCGCCATTGCCGCACTGGCCGCCTTTGCGGTCTGGGAGGAGTGGCTGAATCTGATCGTCGGACTATGGACCCTGGTGGCGCCCTGGGTGCTCGGGTTCCAGGGAACCCCGGCGATGACGGTTCACGTGATCGTCGGCATTGCCGTGGCGGTGCTGGCGGCGATCGAGCTTTGGCTGATGTCCCATAATCCGCCTCGGCTGACCACAGGACGCTAAAGGCCCTCGGCCCGACAGGAACCCCGAAGGCGGAAGGAGAGCTGTGATGGGACGCCTGACCCGGGATGACGTCATCAGGGCGGTCGGTCCGGCCGATGACGTTACGATCGCCGAGATCATCGGCACCGACGCGACGGCGGAGGAACTGGCCGAGGCCAAGGCCTGGATCGCCAATGACGAGCCGCTCATGAACGAGGGCCGGCCACTGGCGCAGGGCCGGGTTCTCCAACTGGTCGACATCCTCAGCGAGCTCGAACCGAACGAAGCCGACGAGGGTGAAACCGGCCCGGCCGTGACTTGAGATCAGAGCAAAAGCAAATCAGGTGGTGAAACAAATTGCCCCGGAGAGCTGCTCTCCGGGGCAATTTTTATCGATAAAACTCAGTTCAGCTTCCGTTTCGGTGCCGGCGTTTCGAACTGGGCAATCTCGGCCGTTTGCGCCGGCTTGCCGTTGAAGGTCAGCACATTGCCCTCCGCCGAGATCGCGACATGGTCGTCGTCCTTCACCTCGCCGGCAAGGATCATTTCGGCCAGCGGGTCCTGCACGCTGCGCTGGATCACCCGCTTCAGCGGACGTGCGCCATAGGCGGGGTCCCAGCCCTTGTCGGCGAGCCAGTCGCGCGCGGCCGGATCCAGCGTCAGCGTGATCTTGCGGTCCTCCAGCAGCTTCTGCAGCCGCGAGAACTGGATCTCGACGATCCGGCCCATCTCGCTCTTCTGCAAGCGGTGGAACAGGATGATCTCGTCGACGCGGTTGAGGAATTCAGGCCGGAAGTGCGCCCGCACCGTCGCCATCACCTGCTCGCGCACCGCCGAAGTATCCTCGCCTTCCGGCTGGTTGACCAGGAATTCCGAACCGAGATTCGAGGTCATGATGATCAGCGTATTGCGGAAATCGACCGTGCGGCCCTGACCGTCGGTCAGGCGGCCGTCGTCGAGCACCTGCAGCAGCACGTTGAAGACATCCGGATGCGCCTTCTCGATCTCGTCGAACAGCACCACCTGGTAGGGCCTTCGCCGCACCGCCTCGGTGAGCGCCCCGCCCTCGTCATAGCCGACATAGCCCGGAGGGGCGCCGATCAGCCGCGATACCGAATGCTTCTCCATGTATTCGGACATATCGAGGCGGACCATCGCGGTCTCGTCGTTGAACAGATATTCCGCGAGCGCCTTGGTCAGCTCGGTCTTGCCGACGCCGGTCGGCCCCAGGAACATGAAGGAGCCCATAGGCCGGTTCGGATCCTGCAAGCCGGCGCGCGAGCGGCGCACCGCAGTCGCCACCGCATGCACGGCCTCGGCCTGACCGACGACGCGCCGGCCGAGGCTGTCCTCCATCTTCAGGAGCTTGTCCTTCTCGCCTTCCAGCATCTTGTCGACGGGAACGCCGGTCCAGCGCGACACCACCTGCGCAATGTTGTTGGCGGTGACCGCCTCCTGCATCATCTGGCCGGCGTTTTCGCTGGCCTCGATCGCGGCGAGCTGCTTCTCCAGCGCCGGGATCCTGCCATAGGCAAGCTCGCCGGCCTTCTGGAATTCGCCGCTTCGCTGCGCATTGGCGAGTTCCACGCGCAAGGCATCGAGCTCGCTCTTGATCTTCTGCGCGTTCGACAGCTTGTTCTTCTCGGCGCTCCAGCGCGCGGTCAACGCGGTGGATTTCTCCTCGAGATCGGCAAGCTCCTTTTCGAGCGTCTGCAGGCGGCTCTTGGAGCCGGGATCGCTTTCCTTCTTCAGCGCCTCCTGCTCGATCTTCAGGCGGATGATTTCGCGATCCAGCGAATCCAGCTCTTCCGGCTTGGAATCGACCTGCATCTTCAGCCGGGCCGCAGCCTCGTCGACCAGGTCGATCGCCTTGTCGGGCAGGAAGCGGTCGGTGATATATCGATTGGACAGGGTCGCCGCCGCCACCAGCGCGGAATCGGTGATCCGCACGCCGTGGTGCTGCTCGTATTTGTCTTTCAGGCCGCGCAGGATCGAGATGGTATCCTCGACCGTGGGCTCGTTGACATAGATCGGCTGGAAACGCCGCGCCAGCGCGGCATCCTTCTCGACATGCTTCTGGTATTCGTCGAGCGTGGTGGCGCCAATGCAGTGCAGTTCGCCGCGCGCCAGCGCCGGCTTCAGCAAATTGGACGCGTCCATCGCGCCGTCGGCCTTGCCGGCGCCGATCAGCGTATGCATCTCATCGATGAACAGGATGATGTTGCCTTCGGCGGAGGTGACTTCCTGCAGCACGGCTTTCAGCCGCTCCTCGAACTCGCCGCGGTATTTGGCACCCGCGATCAGCGAACCAAGATCGAGCGACAGGAGCTTCTTGTCCTTCAGGCTTTCCGGCACGTCGCCATTGATGATGCGCAGCGCCAGGCCCTCGACGATGGCGGTCTTGCCGACGCCGGGCTCACCGATCAGCACCGGATTGTTCTTGGTCCGGCGCGACAACACCTGGATGGTGCGGCGGATCTCCTCGTCACGGCCGATCACCGGGTCGAGCTTGCCGTCGCGCGCCGCCTGGGTCAGGTCGCGGGCATATTTCTTCAACGCATCATAAGCGTTCTCGGCCGTCGCAGTATCAGCGGTGCGGCCCTTGCGCAGTGCCTCGATCGCGGCGTTCAGATTCTGGGGGGTGACGCCGCCCTTGCGCAGGATGCTGCTGGCTTCGCTGTCCTTGTCCAGCGTCAGCCCGAGCAGCAGCCGTTCGACCGTGACGAAGCTGTCGCCCGCCTTGTCGGCCGCCTTTTCCGCCGCATCGAAGGAGCGCGCCAGCTCCGGCGACAGATAGACCTGCCCGGCGCCGCTTCCGGAAACCTTGGGGAGCTTGTTGAGCGCGTCCTCGGTGGCTTTAAGGATCGCACGCGAATTGCCACCGGCGCGGTCGATCAGACCGCCGGCGAGGCCTTCGCTGTCGTCCAGCAGCACTTTCAGCACATGCAAGGGCGAAAACTGCTGGTGGCCGTCGCGCATCGCGAGCGACTGCGCAGACTGGATGAAACCGCGCGCGCGCTCGGTATATTTTTCAATGTTCATTTGTATTCCCTCAGCCTACGGCTCCGCCCGGTGGCGCGATCAGCAAAAGTGGGTACCGGTTTTGCCTCCGATCGCGCCGCCAATTAATAAATTGGCGCGTTATCTGGTCGCGAAACCGCTCACACTTCCGCGGATCACGCGCGTAGCACGAAAGCCATATCTTCATTGGGTCTCCGCTGGCCGCATTGACCTTCCTCAACCGGCAGCGGTCGTCACCGACGCTCAAGCCGGCTTGAGGCAAATGTGGGAACAGGTCCTCCAAAACGGAAGAGGGAACTTCACAAATTCGTGCTTCTAGCGCCGAAGCCCGGCCCCTCCGGCCACGCCGGAGAGGCCGCCTCCACCGGCTAGCCGGTCGGCACGACGTAAGCGTAGATCCGGCTGCGCGAGATCGAGGCCTCGGCGACCCGGTGCCCATAATTGCCGGAGATCACGATCGGATTGCCCCGGGCATCGATGCCGCTGACGATGCCGACATGACCGCCGCCGCGTCGTGCCATGACCGCGATGGCGCCGACCCGCGGACCGGACACGCGCCGGCCATAGCTGGCGAATGACCGCGCCGCATCCGAACCGGTGCCGCGATAGCCGGCCTGATGCAGGACCATGTTCATGAACCGCGCGCACCACAGGCTGGGAAGGCCGGTCGGATTGCCGCTGCCGATGTAGCGACGCGCATCGGCGACGACCTTCAACAGACCGAAGCCACCGGAGAAGCCAGAACTCGCGACAGCGCTGCCCGAGACAAGACGGGCATTGGCGAAGCCAGCCGCGCGCCTTTGCGCGTGCCTGGGCTCCCAGCGCGAGCGGCGGGCGATGCGCCGCTCATGCCGAAGTCGCTCATGCCGAAAATGACGATAGGCAAAATGCCGCCGCACCACGTGGCGATGGGCATAATGCGGGTGACCGTGACGCGAGATACGATGACGGGATTTTGCGGAAGCTGGAGAGACGGACATGACCATTGCCGCCGAACACAACACCGCCGCGACGAAGCCGAAAGAGACGACCCGAAGCGGCCGGCGAAACACACGTAACCGAAGAAGCATACTTTCTTTACCCTACCCTCTGTAACACCCCCGTTCCCGCCGGCTGCCCAATTTTCGCAGGGATGCGTTCGGGCGGCCGACACCGTCGGCTCGTAAAAAGTTGCTGTATGGCGATAGCGTGACGCGATGCGGCAGTGCGGAAACCCTTTCGGGATGATTCCGAGATCATTTCGCGGCGAAAAATAATCGGCGGCGCCGCATTGCGGCCGTCACCATTAATTGCGATTTTGCCGCCGGCCCGAAACAAGAGCTGCCAAAAAAGCAAAGAGCAAAGGAAGCGAGAGATGCCCTACGCCGTCGCCAACGACAATGTGCGGATTTATTTCGAGGAAGCGGGAAGCGGGACGCCGATCATTTTCCTGCATGAGTTTGCAGCCGACTACACCAATTGGGAGCCGCAGATGCGCTACTTCTCGCGCGGCCACCGCTGCATCGCCTATTCGGCGCGCGGCTATACGCCATCCGACGTGCCTGATGCCGCCGAAGTCTATACCTACAAGCACTTCTACACCGACGCGCTCGCCGTGCTCGACCATCTCAAAATCGAAAAGGCCCATCTGGTCGGGCTTTCGATGGGCTCCTATTCCTCGCTGCAGATCGGCATCAATGCGCCGCAGCGCGCGCTGTCGATGACGCTGGCCGGCGTCGGCTCCGGATCGAGCCTTGAAAATCTCGACGCCTTCCGCAAACAGTGCCAGGCCACTGCCGAGCAGTTCGAGGCGATCGGCTCCGCCGAGGTGGCGAAAGTGACGCGCGAGGCCCCCGGCCGGATTCCGTTCCTGGTGAAGGATCCGCGCGGACATGCCGACTTCTATGCCGCGCTGGCCCGGCACGACGCCAAGGGCTCGGCCAACACCATGCGCAGCTTCCAGGGCGGCCGGCCCTCGATCTACACGATGACGGACGCGATCCGGAAGGTGCCGACACCGGCGCTGATCATCTGCGGCGACGAGGACGATGCCTGCGTCGAGCCCAGCCTGTTCCTGAAGAAGCACCTGCCCGCGGCCGGGCTGACCTTCTTCCCGAAATCGGGCCATGTGCTCAATCTGGAAGAGCCGGCGCTGTTCAATGAAATGGTCGAGCGCTTCGTCACGCTCGCCGAAGCCGGACGCTGGCCGGTGCGCGATCCGAGATCGCGGCTGGTTTGATCATCGCAGCGACATGCTCATTCCAGAAGGGCATCGCCATTGCGAGCGGCAGGGACGCAATCCAGGGCAACAAGCACGAACTGGATTGCTTCATCGCAAGAACTCCCTTGCGCAAACGCTTTCGCGTTTGTCGCAGGCAATGACATCAATGGATCCAGACGCAATTATGCGATCTCGCGACGAGGCACGTCCGAGATTTTACGTGAACATTGACCCCTCAAGGGCACAGGGGATGCCGGGCGCCCGTTGCACCCGAAGCCTCGCGGGCAGTAAAAAACACGCGAGTAAGTCACCGCAGGTTCGCCGAAACATTCCTCCGGCTTTCCTCGCGCAATGGTTTTAGCGGTTTCCGTCGTGCACGCGCGGCGGAACGCACCAGTCAGATCAATGTGATCCGGTGTCCTTGCCGACGATCTGAACGAGATGGTCGAGTGCGGCCTGGAGTTGCGAGTCATCGGGCTTGCCAATGAGTTCCGCCTTGATTGGCGCCGAATACACCGGCTTGGCGTCCGGCGTCGCCGGGGATTGCGCCGCGCCTGTGCCGGGCGTCTGGTTGAGCGGACCAGGATTTGCGAAGGCGCCGTGCAGCGCACTCTCCCTGAGCAAGCCGCCGCCGGTAATCTGCTGGTCCTTGGGGGCTTCGACGACGATATCGGGCTCAATGCCTTTATCCTGAATCGAGCTTCCCGAAGGGGTATAGTAGAGCGCAGTTGTAAGACGTACCGCGCCGTGTCCCTCGATCGGAATGATCGTCTGCACGGATCCCTTGCCGAAGCTTTGAGTTCCCATGACCGTCGCGCGGTGCCGGTCCTGCAGTGCACCGGCGACGATCTCCGAGGCCGACGCGGAAGCGCCGTTGATCAGCACCGCAACCGGGATGCCGGACAACATGTCGCCATGCGCAGGTGCCTTGAAGGTCCTGTCGTCGCTCGCCTGCCTGCCATGGATGCTCACCACGGATCCGCCGTCCAGCAGATCTCCAGCCACGTCGACGGCCGCGGTCAGAAGTCCTCCCGGATCGTCGCGCAAATCGAGCACGAGACCCTTGATGCGTCCGTTTGCTTCATGGTTGAGCTCAGTGATGGCGTTCTTGAATCCATCCGCGGTATCGCCGCCGAACTGGCTGATGCGGATGTATCCGATCCCATTGGGCTCCAGCTTCGATTTAACCGATTTGACCTTGATGATCGCTCGAGTGAGCGTGACGTCGAACGGCTGCTGCTTGCCGCGGAGGATGGTGATGGTCACGGTGGTCCCGGGGTCACCCCGCAGCAGGCTCACCACCTTGGTCAGGTTCACCCCTTGCGTGCTCGAGTGGTTGATCAGGATAATCTCGTCACCCGGCTCGAGTCCGGCACGAGCCGCCGGCGTTCCGTCGATGGGCGAAATGACCTTGGGAATTTCGTTCTGTTCGGAAAGCTCCATGCCAAGGCCGCCAAAACTGCCGGCCATGTCCGCCCGCGACTGCTTGAACTCCTGCGCATCCATGTAGTCGGAATGCGGGTCGAGGCGCGTGAGCATTCCCTTCAAAGCGTCCTTGGTCAGTTCGTCCGAGCTTATCGGATGCACGTAAGCGCGGTTAACGAGCTGAATCACACCGGCGAGCAAGGTGATATCCGACGCTGCGGGTTCGGCGCCTTGCATTGCGATAGCGGTCACAAGCGGCACGGCAGCAACAGCTGTGGCAGCGAGGAGGCTCACCGCAAGCACGCGAGATTTGATCATAGTTCCAATTCTCCTCAGGCGCAGCTCAATCCGGCGAGCGTCGGCTTCCACAACAAAAATGCCAGCGAACACCATAGGTTCCGGCAACGATCCGGCATTCTACGAGGTCTGAATGCGCGCGGCCAGTGCGATCCTTCTGCGTCAAGAACTTGCACCAATTCGGCAGAGTAGCGCAGCGCCAGCTCTGTCCGTTGCCGAGGAAGTCGCGAAACAGAGGTTAAAGAGCCGAGCAATGGCTCGTTGAGCCATGTGGTGGGTCCCTTTCGAGAACAAACACTGCAAGCGAGTTCTGTTGGGAGTCATGAGCTGAAATTCCGCCGTGCTGGTGCGGCGGTCTGCTTCGGCTCCGGAAGGGTGTCAGCAACAAGCCATCAGCGACATTCTTACGAGGCCGTATTGGATTAGCCGTTCTCATCCCTTGCGGCTGGTCCATCGCTCTTGGGGCTGGTCAGCCCATGTCGTGCCAAGACCAAGCATCGTAATCCAGGTCTCGGCCAGCTTGCCGCCCTCGATACGATAGCTCTGCATACCGGCGCGGCTGTGCTGTTCGCCGGTGGTAGAATCAGGCCAGACAAATGCAAATCGGAACCACGCGCGATCGGCCGTAAAGGAATGATCGTACACTACGACTCGAATTCCGGGCCGGTCTTTGTGCACCGTTCTCAATTCCGCAGCGTATTCGTCTCGGGTCACGGTCCTGTCACCCTTCTCATCGTGACGGACGTAATGCGATCCCACGCACTCTGGGATCAGGTCATATCGACTTTGATGCCAAACCCACTCCCAGCGATCAAAAAGATCGCGCACGCTATCAGTCATGGAACCTCCGAATTGATTTTCGTCTGGCAATCGCACCCCGTGCAAAAGTCTTGCCATGGGCGAATTCGGACTTTGCGCCGCGGAATGTGGAAAGCCCTAGAATTTAACGCCTCAAAGTCGCGCCTGGGGGTCCAACTTGCGTCACTCTCCGACCACTGGCATCGCCCGCGATAGGTCTGCCGCTCCTCGAATGGCGGACCCTAGTCCTTGAACTGGTGAACAGTCGCCTCGGGCCATTAACGGAAAATTATAACTGCGCGTTTTTACCGAGGCTCATTAGCCGGGAACGTATACTCCCTTTGTGCATGGCGAGGCGCGGCAGGCCTCGGTGCGAAACGCTGTGGAGCGAAAGATGCGATGGCCTCAGCGGTACCCGACGCGCTCCGACATCATCGGCGTTCTGCTTACGCTTGTAGTGCTATTCCTGTTCGCTTTCGTGGTCGTGCGATTTCCCTATTTCCATCAGGCAACTGGTTTCGGTCCAAATTGGGATTGCAAGATCATGCCTAAAGGCGACCCCATTTGCGTTAAGAAACCGGGTCCATGAAGTCAGCGCCATGTGCAACTCGGTACGGTACAATGCTCGCGAGTATCAATCGCCTGCTCAGCTTGCAGAGCTGGTGGGTGGCGAGGATCGCCTCGTTTGGTCAGGCTTTCGGCCCCACGACATGAATGGTTGTCTATGCTCGGTCGATTTGGAAGCAACGCTGCAGCGAGCGGGATTTGATTGGAGACGAGGCACTGATCCAATGGAATGGACAGCGTTCAAGTAGGACCGCCGGTCAAAGTCAGCTTCGGGCCAGAAGCAGAAGCCGGCCTCCATCGGACTGTCATTCCGCTCTGCTAGAGGGACCGGACCCACCGTGATCAGCAGCGCGTATGGAGATAGGCGGTCCGGCAAGTTGTTCAGCACCGCGCCGCCGGATCTATCATCCAAGGCAGCCCTGCCACAGGAAAGTCGTGCCATGATGCAACGTCCCATGATGCAAGGAGAGGCCGCATCGCGGGGTCGAGCGGAGATTGAAGCGATACCAAATGACCAACGAGCGCACCTTGGCAGCTTGCCGCTGCGGTAAAGTAGAGCTCGAGATCGTGGGGGCGCCGATCTTGCGGGGCATCTGCTATTGCGCGAGTTGCCAGGAGGCAGGTCGCCGGTATCGGGCGATGCCCGGCGGCGACGCCGTCCTCGCCGAGGATGGCGGTACGGACTACGTTCTCTATCGCAAGGATCGGGTACGCTGCGTCCGGGGCGGAGACCTTTTTGAGGAGCGAAGGCTGAAACCGGATTCGCCGACGAGGCGAATGCATGCGCGCTGTTGTAACACGGCCATGTTCCTCGACTTCACCAGAGGCCACTGGCTCACGGTCTATCGCAGCCGCCTTCCCGACGGCATCCCGCCGGCCACCATGCGGATGATGACCGCCGAACGGCCCGAGGGTGTGATCCTGCCCGAGGACATGCCCAACTATCCCGGCCACTCCGGAAAATTCATGCTGAAGCTGCTCCGCGCGTGGATGGCGATGGGATTCAGACGGCCGGGCGTCGCTGGCGTGCCCACACCGTGATGGCGCGCGGGAGGCGCCAATGGGCCAATTCAGCTGCGGGCTGCCCTTTCCTCCTGCACAGGCTGTCGTGTATGAAGATTTCCCATCGGAACGATAGTCCCCGGGAGCGAATTGGCGACGTGGATGATGTGGCGGCGGCCGGTTAATCAAAATTAGCGATCACCCACTTTAATCCACGAAAGCGCGGACGGGCATTCAACCGGGGGTTAAGGCATGGCAAATCGCTTCACGACGACACAATCCACGGCGGCGATGCGGCGCCCCGGATCTCCCGTCATTGTGATGCTCGTGACGATGCTGCTGGCGATGGCCGCGCTGACGGCACTGACCGACGCCGCCGCCGCGAGACAGGCGCGCCCCGCACCGGTCGCCGAGGCGACCGCACCGCGCGAGGCCGGCGAGCCGATCATGGCGATCGTGTCGCTCAAGGGCCAGAAGGTGACTTTCTACGACGCCGAAGGCTGGATCCTGCGTGCGCCGGTGTCGACCGGCATCAAGGGGCGCGAGACGCCCGCCGGCGTATTCGCCGTGATCGAGAAAGACAAGGACCACCATTCGACCATGTATGACGATGCCTGGATGCCGAACATGCAGCGCATCACCTGGAACGGCATCGCGCTGCATGGCGGACCGCTGCCGGGCTATGCGGCCTCGCATGGCTGCGTGCGGATGCCCTACGACTTTGCCGAGAAGCTGTTCGACGAGACGTGGATCGGGATGCGGGTGATCATCTCGCCTAACGACGTGGCCCCGGTCGAATTTTCCCACCCGGCGTTATTGGTGCCCAACAAGGAGGCGCTTGCCGCGGCGCCGGCGCGCGCCGACGCGCTCGCCGGCGAGGCCACGGAGGCTGCAGAGGCAGCCGACGAGGCGAAAAAGGCCGCCGCGACGGCGGCTCATGCGGCAGCATCAGCCACGGCGTCATTACGCAAGCTGGAAGCGCTCAAGCGGCGCGCCGACGCCGAACTCACATTCGCCGACAGGAGGCTCGCCGCGGCAAAGACGGACCAGGCCAAGGCGCAAGCCGGGGAGGCGCAGCAGAAGGCCGCCGCCAAGGCCGCGGACGCGGGGACGCAGCTCGACACCGCCAAGGCCGAGGCAAAGTCGAAGTCAGATGCTGCCGCTGCCGCAAAGGATGGCGCCAAGGCCGCTGCGGCCAAAAAAGCCGAGACCGCCAAGGCGGCGAGCGACGCGAAGCTCCTGCTCGAGCCGGTCTCGATCTACATCAGCCGCGCGACGCAGAAGCTTTACGTCCGTCGCAACACCCATAGACCGGCGCCGGACGGCGGCGGCGAGGTGTTTGATTCAAGCATCGAGGTTCCGGTCACGATCCGCGACCCCGACAAGCCGATCGGCACCCACATCTTCACCGCGGTGGCGCGCACCACTACGGGCTTGCGCTGGACCGCTGTTACGATCGATAGCGCCGACGACGCCAAGGACGCGCTCGACCGCATCACCATCCCGCAGGATGTGCTCGATCGCATCGCGCCGACCGCCGTGCCGCGATCCTCGATCATTATCTCCGACGAGCCGCTGAGCAGCGAGACCAACTATCGCACCGAGTTCGTGGCGGTGCTGAGCAACCAGCCCCAGGGCGGCTTCATCACGCGCAAGCCGACGCCCGTGGACGATGGTGATCGCATCGCCAGCGATGGCGACGATGATGGCGGCTTCTTCTCGCCTTTCCAGCGCAATCCGAACTACCAAAACGGCTATATCCAGAGGCGCGGCGGCCAGTATTATCGTCCGGTGCAACAGGGCTGGTCGTCGTGGTGGTGAGACGAGGCACGCCGCGCGTTGGGCCATGCGGCCCGGCTCACCAGGTGTAGCGGAGCTTTCTCAAATCCACACAAGTTTGCCAACCGCGGGAGAGGCGTATTGTTATTGCGGCTCCCGATCGGATCTAAATTTTTCATCACGCTAATCCGCTGCCGCGGGCACCTTCGTAAATCGCCTGCGGCCCGTCTCCAGGTTTCCCTCTTGCTGCCGCGCCGCATAGTCGGCGACCAGCTCGTGCAGCCGATCGATGTTGCGAATGTTGACGTCGGTCTGGGTAAAGGGAATTTCGATGCCGGCCTCGGCAAAAGCGTCGAAGATGGCGATCGAGAGCTCGGTGCGCACCCTGATCGTCTTGCTGATGTCGGCAATGAAGACGTACAGCATGAAATTGATGCTCGACGCCCCGAACTCCTTGAGATCGACGATCGGCTCCGGCGTCTGCAACACGTCCTGATTGCTGCGCGCGACCTGCAGCAGCACCTCCCTGACCTGGCGCGGGTTGCAGGCGTAGGCGGTGCCGATGCTGATCGCAACACGGCGCACATTGTTACGAAGCGTCCAGTTCTTGACCTTGTCGGATATGAAGGATGCGTTGGGGACGAGCACGTGGGCCCGGTCGAACGTTTCGATCTCGGTGGAGCGGACGCTGATCTTGCGCACATAGCCTTCCTCACCCCCGACTACCACGAGGTCACCGACCCTGATGGGACGCTCGGCCAGCAGGATGAGGCCCGAGACGAAATTGTTGACCAGATTCTGCAGACCGAAACCGATGCCGATCGAGAAGGCACCGGCGACGATCGCGAGGCTGGAGAGATTGAAGCCGGCGTAGGAGACGGCGGCAAGGGCGGCGACGAGGATGCCGACATAGCCGACGCCGGTGCGGATCGAATGGCGGACGCCTCCTGAAATGCCGGCCGGCTGCAAGACCTGCACGTCGAGCCAGCCCTGGAACAGCCGGGCGCCGGCATAACCGAGCCCGAACACGATGACGGATGCCAATAGGGCACCGAAAGTCACCTGGGTATTGCCGATATGGAAACCGAAAAACAGCTGCCGGTACCAGTCCTGGATGTCGGGCCAGGTATAACCCCACTGCAGCATGATGAAGGGCACCGACAAAACCAGGACGGCGAGCTTGAGCAGCAGGCTGATCGGCAGCGCCAGCTGTTCGCGGCGACTGCGCTCCAGATGGCCACGCTGTTGCAGCCAACGGCCGCCAATCGCGTTATCGTCGGCCACGCTCTGGGCGAAGCCGTCGACCCACAGCAGCAGCAAATAGACCAGGGCAAGGATCGAGCCGGTCACGACCAGTTGCTGCGCCAGAAACCGCGCGAGCGGCAGGTAACCGGCCAGCGCACAGGCCACGATCGCGGCAACGATGATCCACACCACCGCACGGATCGCCCGGAATAAGCGCATCGACGGTGCGGCCGGATTCTCGCTTCTCAGCGGCGTGCGAAGGATGGCAACCACGAGGCCGGCCACCAGCAGACTCGACGGCAGCGCGACCGCGATCGTCAGTGCGAACGGGGCCTGTACCAGCCGCGTGATCGCGTAGAGGAGCGTTGTCAGGCCGTAGACAGACGCAAGCAGAATAACCAATCCGCAGAGGCGCGCAGCTCCCGCGTCGGACACCGGAATGAGCCGCCATGCCGGCGCCCGTGGTGCGAGCGTCGTCGTCACCAGCGCGGCCACGGTGAAGACGATGACGACCATTTCGGCCGCCAGGTAGAACAGCCAATCGAGGCGCTCGGGCAAGGGCTGCTCCGCCGCGAGCATGGCGTATGCAAACACGACCGGGACAGCTACCGGTAATGCGCGGAGAAGCACGACGCCGGCGGCCGACGAGGCGCGGCGCCAGAACGGCGGCTCTCCCTCGCCTTGCCAGCGCCGCAAGGCCCGCACGCCACGCCAGCCGGCAAATGATAGCGCGACAAACAGCAGCAATGCTTCAAGCCCGATCCGCCAGAGATCCTGCCCGTCCGGTCCGCCTTGCCACCAGCCATCCAGGAGATCGTAGAGGCGGTCGCGGGCGACCGGGATGTAGTCCGGCAGCCTCGACCATGTTTGATAGGCATAGACGCCGGGAATCGGCTGCAGCAGGATCGAGGCAAAGTTCTGCCGCCGGATGTCTTCGATCCTGTTGAGGAGATGGTCGATGCGCAGGTCGGCCGATTTGGCCGAGGCTTCGGCCGAGGAAAGCAGGCCGAGGCGATAGTTCAGGACGGCGCGACGATGTGCGATCTGTTCCGGGTCGGGCGGCTGGCCCGCGCCCGGAACTGGTCCCAACAGATTGATCTGGGCCTTGGTGGCATCGAGCGCCGTCGGCAAACGGGTTGCCAGTTCGTTAGCCTCGCCGCGGATGCGCTGCAACTCGTCGCGATGAGCATTGAGCTCCGAATAGCGCAAGCCTGGGCGCTTCAGATCGCTCTCCAAATGGTTCAGGCGCTGCCGCCAGTCGGCGATCTTGGCATTGAGATCAAACCCCAGTTCCTGGTTCAGATGCTGGGTGATTGCTTCGCTATTGACTGACGCATTGGATGTCGCCGGCACCTTCTGACCCGGAGCATCGCTCGCAGGTATCGATGCCGGACCGGCTGCAGGGTTTGCATCTGCAGTCTGCCCGAAGGCGCGCGGAGTGAGCGCCGCAAGGATCCCCAACATCAAAAGGCAGATGAAAGTCGGCCCCAAGGCCGCGCGGCCGCTGATTCTCATGTGTCCCCTCGCACCCTGCCCGATGTCGTCCCACTAGATGCGGATCGAGGGTAGAATATGGCGAGCCGTGCCTGCGCGCCCGGCCATCTAGGTCCGAGCTGCCTTGGTGCGGCAAGGACCTGGATGTCCGGGACATGATCGAACGGCAGCGACGGGCGGATCGCCGTCGCAATGAGTCCATCGAGCGAGACGACTCGCCGCCGGGGCGAGACGCCGGTCCGCTCAGGTCTTCTTCGAAGGTACTGCGAAGAAGCCCGTTGCCTTGACAAGTCGGCCATCGGCGCCAAAGCGACCGAAGCTGGTTCCCTTCACGAAGACGCGGCCGTCTTTGTCGTACATCGTCCAGGAGAAGAGGCCCTCGTTGTGATGTTCGAGAAAGCTGTCGTTTCTGAAATACGCTCCCGTGAACGTTCGCTGCGATTGGGCGATGCGGACCATCAGTTCATGCAAACCATGAATTTGCGACGAAGGATCCGTGTACAGGATGTCGTCACTGACGCTCGATCGAAGCAGCTCTTCGCGTTCCGTTTCGAGGACGGGTCCCCAAGCGCGCTGATAAGCGTTCCATGTCTTCAGGTGAATCTCACTGTTCATGCCGGCTCTCCGCTTCGCTTGTTTGATTGCCCATGACATTATGACATAAAAAGTAATATTGTCAGAAGCCCGATTTGACAACCTCTTTCGAAAGGAAGATGGGAGGGCAATGTCTACCGCCAGCAGCAAACATCAGCGCGTCGTTGAAGGCGCGACGGAAGTGTTCTGCCGATACGGCTTTGCTCGCACCACAATGGGCGACATCGCGGAACGTTGCGGAATCTCCCGGCCGGCGCTCTATCTGCTGTTCTCCGACAAAGAGGCCGTCTTTACAGCGGTGGTCGAGCAGATGGATCGGGACAAGCTTGCGGCCATCCGCGCTGAGGTCGCGCACCTGAAAAGTCTACATGACAAGCTGCTTCACGCCTGTCTGGCATGGGGATGTCACGGAATCGATCTTGCGGCCAAACATCCCGACGCCGGGGACCTGTTCGATTTGCGCTATCCTGTCGTTCAGCAAGTCTATCGAAATTTCCAGAGCCTCGTCGTCGAGCTCATCTCCGAGCGCTTCCGCGCCGCTCATCTGAAAATGCCGAAGGAGCAGGCCGCGCGAGCTCTCGTCTTCGGTATGAGGGGTCTGCGCGAGACCGCGGCGGACAGCCGCGACATGCAAAATCTTATCACGTCACTTGTCGACATCTTCGTCCGGGCGATCGAGCGCTGATTCGATTGAGAGAGCCGGCCAGCCGGAAGCGAGCTTGCAGGTCCACGATAATCGCGCCTGCGGCAGCGGCCTCGTCGACGAAGCAATGCGGGCCAAGCCCCGCGCATGACGACCAGCCTGCCTTCGTCTTCCCGGCGCGGCTGAGCAGGAACACGCCTTGCCGGGTTGCCCGCCTGGATCGCACAACGGCGCGAAATCGATCAGCCGCTGACCAGATTGATCGGACCGAGAAAATCCTGCTTGCCGACATCGACGCCGTTGTGGCGCAGGATGGCGTAGGACATCGCGATGTGGAAGTAGGTGTTGGGAATCGTCATCTGCAACAGATAGTCCTTGCCGCCGATGACCTTGCCGGGCGCCCAGGACAGCCGGACGGTGCGCTCGCTTGCCTGCACATACTGCGCTGCCATGACGCTCCGGGCGAAGTCGGCGGTCTTGCGGATGCGGGCACGCAGCTCGTCAACTGTCCGTTCGTTGTCTTCGTGCTTTGGCGGCGTTTGA
This sequence comes from Bradyrhizobium sp., assembly GCA_035547995.1. GTDB lineage: Bacteria > Pseudomonadota > Alphaproteobacteria > Rhizobiales > Xanthobacteraceae > Bradyrhizobium. The sequence goes on from DASZTN010000186.1 coordinate 19,186, forward strand.
CCGGAGAGCCAGGCGGCCGCAGCCTTGACGTAATCGCAGGCGCTTTGAACTTGATAGATAAAAGGCTGCATGTCGGGCGCGAGGCGGCTGGTCATGAGCACGCCGACATCGATCCTCTTCGCGGCTGCATATTGCTCGGCCTTGTCGAGGCAGGTCAGCAAATTCTCAAGGCTCTGCACGCACTGTGTGACCACATCGTAGTACATGGGATCTTCCTTTCAGCTTCATGGCACCTCGCGAGTGGGCCGACGCTTCGCGCGTCGGCCCAAAATCGCAAGGTTCAACGACGCAGCTTGACTCCGCTCCGTTTCACGCTGGTACGCTGCAAGTGGCGGCGCGACAGCTCTCGGCGGCTGCGATGCGCATGGTGGCGAGTTCCGCAATGATGAGCGCGACAACTGCAAGGCCGGCTCCGACGAAGCCAAGATGATGCGCGCCGACGATCGGAATCGCCATGGCGCCGATCAGACCCGCCGCCGACATGCCGAAGAACGAGCCCGCGGTATTGAGACCGAGCAACACCGGGGCGATCGAAGGAGCGAGCGCGACGAGACGATATTGCTGCGGCACCAGCAGCCCCCAACCGGCAGCGCCCCAGATGAAGACGACAGGCACGGCGGTCCAGAGGCTTGCACTGGTCCACGGCATCGACGCGCTGACAATCGCAAGCACGGCCAGAGTCGACAGGATCACCCGTCGCGAGCCGATGCGGTCGATAAGACGCCCGAAGGCAAGGTTCGCCACCGTTCCGCCCGCGCCCCAGAGAACGAGCAGAGCGCCCAGCACGACGGCGTCGTTTCCGATTGCGCGATCGAAGGCCACCGCAAAATAGGTGTAGACGGTGAAGATGCCGCTGAGATTTACCAATGTGGTGGCGAGCGTCAGCAGGATCCGGGCGTCCGTGAGCGGAGCCAGACGATTGGACAGCGAGACGGCCGGCGGCAGCGGTACTTCGGCCAGGAAGGCCCAGACGCCGAGACCGGCAGCCGTACCGAGGGCGGCAACGAACAGCATCGTATAGCGCCAGTCGCCGAGGCCTCCGATCACGGCGCCGGTGGGCGAACCCAGCGCCGTCGAGAGCGTGAGGCCGGCGACGACAACCGACAGTGCGTAGCCGCGGCGCTCGGGAGCCACCAGCATCGCCGCGGAGCCGGTCGCGGTGGGCGAGAACATCGCCGCGCCGACACCGGCGAATGCGCGGGCGAGCAGCGCGATGGTGAAGGTCGGCGCGATCGCGGTCGCCAGATTGGCGAGTACGAACACGGCGGCTCCGGCGACCAGCATGGTCTTGCGGGAGACTCCGGCCGCGATCGCGGCAATGGTGGGCGACAGCAGCGCGAAAGTGACCGAGTAGATGGTCGTCATCTGTCCGGCCGCACCGATGCCGACATCGAAATGGCGCGCGATTTCGGGAAGCACACCGGCGACGACGAAGCTGTCGGTGCCGAGCGCGAACATTCCGATCGATAGAACGAGAAGACGGCGGTCCATGATGTTTCTCCTTCGAGGGCGCGGTGCGATCAGCCGCGTGCCGCCAGCGACCGGGCAGTGCCGATGGCGGCTTTGAAGCTTCCTTCGGGATTCGCAGTGAGCAGCGTGGGCTGGAAGCGGATTTCTTCGATCTCCGTAACTCCGGCCTGGTTGAGCCAATCGCGGAGATAGGTCGAATGATGGTCGATGCCGAACGCGGGAGACGGCATCGACGGGCCGTACGCACCGCTGGTCAGCGCCAGCACGGCCTTCTTGTTCTTCAGCAGTCCGTAATAGCCGGTTTGCGGATCCAGTCCCCACAGCAGGCCTGGCTGATGGATCACGTCGATGTATTGCTTGAGGCGATACGGGATTCCGCCATTCCACATCGGGGACGCGATCAGATAGCGATCGGCTGCGATAAAGCGGATCGCCACCTCCACGATCTCGTCCCAGGCACTCCTCTGCCGACCGTGATTGGTTTGGCCGGCGATGACGGCCATTTTGGCCGCGACCTTGTCACCGTCGAACTCGGGGATGCTTTCCCGCGAGAGGTCGAGCGTATCGACCGACAGATCGGGCAACTGCTCACGAAGCGCGGCAAGGTAGGCGTCGGCCAGCGCACTGCTCTTGGAGTCCGCGCCGCGCGGCGAAGCCTTGATGTACAGAAGGTTGTTCATGTTCACGATCCTTTGGGTTATTTTTCGCTGAGGGCGCCGGCGCCGATGGGGCGCAGCCGGCTCTGCATCGGTTAGGCGACCGCGTTCACGGTCTTGAGATCGGGCGCGAACCACGCCTTGATTTCGCAGGCAACCTGCGGCGCATTCTCGTCCAGCACGAAATGTCCGCTGTCGAGCCAGACCAGCTTCGCGTCGGGCAGGTCGTTCAGGTAAGCGCGGGCGCCCGGCGGAATGAAGAAGGGATCGTTCTTGCCCCAGATGATCAGCGCCTTCGGCTGATGCTTGCGGAAGGCGGCCTGCCACTCCGGATAGAGGGCGATATTGGTCTTGTAGTTCTCGAGCAGGTCCACCTGATAGTCCTGCGTGCCAGGACGATCGAGCAGCGCCTGATCCAGAATCCAATTGTCGGGATTGATCGCCTCGGGATTCTTCGCGCCGACCAGCCAGTGGAATTTTGTGCCTTCGATGCTGACGAACTCGCGAGCCGCCTTCTCGCTCTCCGCGTTGCGGTTCTCCCACAATGGAGCGAGCGCTTTCTTCGGCGCTTCCCCGACACCTTCCATGTAGGCGTTGGCGTTCTGGATGATGAAGCCCTTGACCTGGCCGGGGCGCTGCGTGAACAGGCGGAAGCCGACCGGGCCACCATAGTCCTGCATGTAGAGGATATAGGAGCGGAGACCGAGCACATCGACGAGACCGGCGACATGTGCGGCGAGATTGTCGAAGGTGTAGGAGAATGCATCGCGGGGCGGCGCGTCGGAATGCCCGAAGCCGATGTAGTCGGGAGCGATGAGGTGAAAGCGATCGGCCAGGACCGGCATCAGGTCGCGAAACATCTGGCTGGAGGTCGGCAGGCCGTGAAGCAGCAAAATCGTCTCGGCAGCCGGATCGCCGGCTTCGCGATAAAACACCTTGCGGCCGTTCACGATGGCGGTGCGGTAAAAGGTTTGGTCGGTCATGGAGCTTTCCCTTTCGCTGTCCGGCCACCGGCAGCGATTTCCTGCCCGCCGTGCCCGTGCCTGTTGTTTTGGGGCTTTCCGCCATCACCCGGCAGCCGCTAATATCGGGAGGACCCCTCTCGTTTTATGGAAGGCCTATGGATCGTTTGGACGCCATGTCCGTACTGCTTGCGGCGGTGGAGAGCGGCAGCCTGTCAAAGGCGAGCCGCGATTTGCGGCTTCCGCTGGCGACGGTGAGCCGCAAGGTTGCGGAATTGGAAGCGCACCTGAAGGCGACGCTGCTGATCCGTTCAGCCAAGGGACTGGAGCTGACGCCGGCGGGTCGGTCTTACGTGACAGCCGCGAAATCGATCATCGAGCAGCTGACCGAGGCGGAGCGCGCCGCTTCCGGCGAATACGTCGAACCGAAGGGCGATCTGGTTGTCACCGCGCCGATCATGTTCGGCAGAATGCACGTGCTGCCGGTCGTGACACGTTTCTTGGAGGCTTATTCCGAAGTGTCAGTCGGACTCGTCATGACCGACCGCATTGCGCACTTTCTCGAAGACCAGGTCGACGTTGCACTGCGCATCGGTCCGCTGCCGGACAGCAATCTGATCGCGACCCGCGTCGGCGACGTCCGGCATGTGATCTGTGCCAGTCCCGAATATCTGGCCGCCAACGGAATTCCCGCCACCCTCGACGACATCGCGAAGCATCGCGTTATTTCGTTCCAGAACGTGTCTGCGCTGAGCTCCTGGATCTTCGAAACGGGCGGAGTCGAGACCACCGTGTCGTTCCGCTCTCGGCTCAGCGTCAATACGATCGATGCGGCGATCGATGCCGCGCTGTCGGGCGCGGGACTGGTTCGTGCGGTATCCTACCAGATCGCCAATCATGTCCGCGCCGGGCGCTTGACGGTGGTGCTCGAAGATTTCGAGCCGCGGCTTCGTCCCGTACATCTTGTCTACGACTCCCAGAGCCGCTTGCCGCTCAAGCTGCGCGCGTTCGTCGATTTCGTCGTTCCCCGTCTGCGCGAGCGGCTGGCAAAGGCCAAGCTTTAGACTTCTGTGCTTAGATGGAGCGCCAAGCCGGACGTCGCTCGATCAAGTGCTACAGCGAAAGCCGATATCGCACTTCTTTCTTTCGCCTTCCCGGCTTTATTTCGTCTTCCCGGCGCGGCTGAGCAGGAACACGCCCTGTTCGCCGAACATGTTCCAGAACCACCAGGGCGCATTGAGCCGCAGCGGCCGCCCATACAGATCGAGCGCAACCGCGCGCTCCATCTTGACATGGATTTCATCGCAGAGCTGGACGAAATCCTTGATGGTGCAGAAATGGATGTTCGGCGTGTCGTACCAAGTCGCCGGCAGGTTCTCGGTGCGCGGCATGTGGCCGCCGATCAGAAGCTGCAGCCGCATCCGCCAGAAGCCGAAATTCGGAAACGAGACGATGGCGCGGCGGCCGATCCGCAACAGATTTTCCAGTACAGCCCTGGGCTGCCGCGTCGCCTGCAGCGTCTGCGACAGAATCACATAGTCGAAGGCATCATCGGGATAATTGACGAGGTCGGTGTCGGCGTCGCCCTGCACCACCGCAAGCCCCTTGGCGACGCAGCGGTTGACGCCCTCGCGCGACAATTCGATGCCGCGGCCGTCGATGCCGCGGCTTTCCAGAAGCTGCAGCAGATCGCCATCGCCGCAGCCGACGTCGAGCACCTTGGAGCCGCGCTCGACCATTTCGGCCACCAGCAGGTGATCGCCGCGATAATTCGTGGAGTGCTCCGCCGCGGCGCGATCCAGCGGCAGGGTCTGCTGCAACGTCATGTCAGCCGTCCTTTGCCGTCAGGCCGCGCGCCTTGCCGGCCGATTGCAGGAAGGCGCGCGAGATGTCGAAGAATTCCGGCACGTCGAGCAGGAAGGCGTCATGGCCACGGTCGGTCTCGATCTCGGCGAATGACACCCTTGCGCTGGAGGCATTGAGCGCATGCACCAGCGCTCGCGATTCCGAGGTTGGAAACAGCCAGTCGCTGGTGAACGAGACCACGCAGAACCGGGTCTTGATGCCGCCAAACGCCTTGGCCAGGACGCCATCGTGATCGGCGGCGATATCGAAATAGTCCATCGCGCGCGTCAGATAGAGATAGCTGTTGGCATCGAAGCGTTCGACAAAGGAGGAGCCCTGGTGGCGCAGATAGCTCTCGACCTGGAAGTCCGCATCGAACGAAAAGGTCGGCAGCTCGCGATCCTGCATCCTTCTTCCGAACTTGCGATGCAGCGCCGCGTCCGACAGATAGGTGATATGCGCGGCCATCCGGGCGACGCCGAGCCCACGATGCGGATGAGTGCCCTGTTCGGCATAACGGCCGTGATGCCAATCCGGGTCGGCCATGACCGCCTGCCGGCCCAGCTCGTGGAAGGCGATGTTCTGTGCCGAATGCCGCGTGCTGCAGGCCACCGCCAGCGCCGAGAACACGCGCTCTGGATAGGCCGCGGTCCATTGCAGCACCTGCATGCCGCCCATCGAGCCGCCGACCACGCAGAACAGCGTGTCGATGCCGAGCCGGTCGATCAGCATGGCCTGCGCGCGCACCATGTCGGGAATGGTGATGACCGGAAAATCCAGCCCCCACACCTTACCGGTAGCCGGATTGGTCGAGGCCGGCCCGGTCGACCCCATGCAGCCGCCGATCACGTTCGAGCAGATGATGAAATAGCTGTTGGTGTCGAGCGGACGGCCGGGACCGACCATGGTCTCCCACCAGCCGGGCTTGCCGGTCACCGGGTGAGTATTGGCGACATGCTGATCGCCGGTCAGCGCATGGCAAACCAGGATCGCGTTGGAGCGATCGGCGTTGAGCTCGCCATAGGTCTGGTAGGCGATCTGAAATGGCGAAAGATCGGTGCCGCAATCGAGCTTCAGCGGCTGGTCGGCACCGAACTGCGCGACACGCGAACTCGGATGGTCGGCCTCCTGCGCCCGCTCCTCGGCAGGAATCGCGGGGGTCTGGATCGAGGGGCTGGCAACCGATCTTATCTTCGTCATCTCGACCTCGCCTCCTCATCGGAGGTCCTGAACACAACAGGCCATAAAAAACCCGGCCTGAACGAAGGTTCGGCCGGGAGCCCATTTGTCCCCGGCCTGTTTAGCGAGTTTTTTAACGTGGCTGCAAGCCGGCCGGCTCAAATGACCACGGAACCCGGTGAAAGTAGTCCCGAGGGCCGTTTTCGTCAAGGCGAGCCGATGGTTAACTGGTTTTCGGTGGCCTGGGCCGCGATGTTTCTCTTTGCTTTCGGCGCCCGTCTTACCTAAACCAATGCGCAACTGCCGGGCTTCAAGCAGCCCGGATCTGGGTTTCCCGAAAATGTCCAATACGCCCCCCGCGCCGCCCTCGCTGCAGGACCTGCGCAAAGAGATCGACAGCATCGACGAGCAGGTTCACCGCCTGCTGATGCAGCGCGGCGACATCATCGATCGCCTGATCCAGGTCAAGAAGAGCCAGGAAGTCGGCTCGGCATTCCGGCCGGCACGCGAGGCCGACATGATGCGCCGCCTGGTGGAGCGGCATCACGGCATTCTGCCGCTCGACACGGTCGAGAGCATCTGGCGCGTCATCATCTCCACCTTCACCTATGTGCAGGCACCGTTTTCGGTTCATGCCGACGTCTCGCTGGGCGAGTCCGCGATGCGGGATTCGGCCCGGTTTCATTTCGGCTTCACCGTGCCCTATGTCGCGCATTTCAGCGCGCCTGCCGCAGTGGAAGCCGTCGCCAGGTCGAAGGGCGACCTGGCGCTGGTCTCCGCCACCTCCAGCCACGCGCCATGGTGGATCGAGCTGGAAGGAAAGACCGCGCCCAAGATCATCGCGCGGCTGCCCTTCGTCGAGCGCGCCGATCATCCTGCCGCGCTGCCGGTGTTCGTGATATCGCGCGTGGCCGATGATGCGAGGGTGACCGAGATCGAGACCTGGAGCGTGCGGGTGTCCGGCTGGAACGCGGAGACGGCACGCGCGCTGTCGCCGCTGGCGGAAATCCTTGCGGTGCCCGATACCGCCTTTGACGGCGCGGCCCTGCTGGTCTCGATCGCCCACCCGGTCGGGCTTGAAAAGATCAAGTCGGCGTTGATCGAGGCCGGCGCCTCGGTGCGGTCATCAGCCCTCGTCGGCAGCCACGCAACGCGCTATACGGTGCCCCCGAGCGGGGCCGCCAAATCCTGACCGTCCCCGATATTTCGGAGTTGAAGATGAACCGTCCCGTGCCGAATCCCGGCATTCTTGACATTGCGCCCTACACGCCGGGCAAGAGCCCGGTGCCGGAACCGGGGCGCAAGGTGTTCAAGCTGTCGGCCAATGAAACGCCGTTCGGGCCGTCGCCAAAGGCGATCGCGGCCTACAAGCACGTGGCGGCACATCTGGAGGATTATCCGGAAGGCACCTCGCGGGTGCTGCGCGAGGCGATCGGCCGCGCCTTCGGGCTCGATCCGGATCGCATCATCTGCGGCGCCGGGTCCGATGAAATCCTCAATTTGCTGGCGCACACCTATCTTGGCCCGGGCGACGAGGCGATCAGCACCACCCACGGCTTCCTGGTCTATCCGATCGCGACCATGGCGAACGGCGCCAGGAACGTGGTGGCGCCGGAGACCGAGTTCACCGCCGATGTCGACGCGATCCTGAAGGCGGTGTCACCGCGCACCAAGCTGGTGTGGCTCGCCAATCCGAACAACCCGACCGGCACCTACCTGCCGTTCGACGAGATCAAGCGGCTGCGCGCCGGTCTGCCGTCGCAGGTGCTGCTGGTGCTCGACGCCGCCTATTCCGACTATGTTTCGCGCAACGACTACGAGATGGGAATCGAGCTGGTGGCGACGACCGAGAACACGGTCATGACCCACACCTTCTCCAAGATTCACGGCCTGGCGGCGCTGCGGGTCGGCTGGATGTTCGGCCCGGCCCATATCGTCGACGCCGTGAACCGGATCCGCGGGCCGTTCAACGTGTCGACGCCGGCGATGCTGGCGGCGGTCGCGGCGATCGAGGACACCGCGCATCAAGAGATGTCGAAGACGCACACCGAGACATGGCGCAACTGGCTCACCGAGGAGATCAGCAGGCTCGGATTGAAGGTGACGCCGAGCGTGGCGAATTTCGTGTTGATCCATTTCCCCACCGAGAAAGGCAGGACCGCCGCGGATGCCGACGCGTTCCTCACCAAGCGCGGCCTCGTGCTGCGCGCGCTGGGCAATTATCGCCTGCCGCACGCGCTGCGCATGACCATCGGCACCGAGGAGGCCAATCGCCTCGTGGTCGAGGGCCTGCGCGACTTCCTGGCGGCGAAATGAGCGGCGCCCCGCTCTTTGGCCGCGTCGCCCTGATCGGCTTCGGCCTGATCGGCGGTTCGATTGCGCGCGCGGCGCGGGCGCAGGGACTTGCGGGCGAGATCGTCACCACCGCCCGCTCGGAAAAGACCCGCGCCCGCGTGGCCGAGCTTGGTATCGTCGACTGCGTGGTCGGGACCAATGCGGAAGCGGCCGCCGATGCCGACCTCGTCATTCTCTGCATTCCCGTCGGCGCCTGCGGCGAGGTGGCTCAGGAGATCGCGCCCCATCTCAAGCCGGGCGCTGTTATCTCCGACGTCGGCTCGGTCAAGGGAGCGGTGGTGCGGGACATGGCGCCGCATCTGCCAGCCGGCGTGCATTTCGTGCCGGCGCATCCGGTGGCCGGCACCGAGCATTCCGGTCCCGATTCAGGGTTTGCCGAGCTGTTCATCAATCGCTGGTGCATTCTGACGCCGCCTGAAGGGACCGATGCGACCGCGATCGAACGGCTGCGCGCGTTCTGGGCCGCGATCGGCGCCAAGGTCGAGATCATGACGCCGGAGCATCATGATCTGGTGCTCGCGATCACCAGCCATCTGCCGCACCTGATCGCCTACACCATCGTCGGCACCGCCGATGAACTCGGCAAGGTGACGTCATCGGAAGTGATCAAGTTCTCGGCCGGCGGCTTCCGCGACTTCACCCGCATCGCCGCCTCCGATCCGACGATGTGGCGCGACGTGTTCCTCGCCAACAAGGATGCGGTGCTGGAAATGCTCGGCACCTTCAATGAGGACCTGTCGAAGCTGACCCGCGCGATCCGCCGTGGTGACGGCGAAGCGCTGTTCGACCATTTCACCCGCACTCGCGCGATCCGCCGCGGCATCGTCGAGATCGGCCAGGATTCATCGGCGCCCGACTTCGGCCGGCCGCATGCCAATCTGGCGAAGAAGCCTTAGCGGTGCGCTTGCCGGCATGAATGTGTCCAGCTTTTTGCTCACAGGACGTCATTCCGGGGCGATGCGAAGCATCGAACCCGGAATCTCGAGATTCCGGATCTGGTGCTGACGCACCATGCCGGAATGACGGAGTCTAATTGCTTCGCTGCGCTTGCAATAGTGTCCTGGATTCAGGCTGAAAACATCGCGCCGTAGCTCGGCTCGCCAAGGTTCAGAACAGCGGCGGGACTTGTGCCACCTTCAATGGGCCGAGAAACACGTTGCCATCGACGAAGCGCAGCGGGAAGGCGCGTGCCGGCTTGCCCTCGAGCGTGGTTTCCTTGCCAAGCGCATTGACGCCGGCGGCAAGCCCGACGCTCGCATTCTGCTTGATCATCGAGCCCAGGCCTGGAATGGCGCGGTCGAGCGCGCCGAAGAGGTTGTTGACGTCCTGGGTTTTGACACCGGGCGCGACACGATCGAGCGTCGATTGCGGCACGCCCTCTTCCAACAGCTTCTCGAGGCCGAGCGAGGAGATCGCCTTCTCGATCCCGACAACGGTCATCTGCAATTCGCCCTCGATGCGGCCCTGGTCGTTAAGGCTGAGCGAGCCCGCCGAAACTGCGATCACGTCGCCCTGCTGGATCCGCGACTTCACGATGTCGACGTGGCCTCCGGCCGCCTGGATCTCGCGAAACCGCTGCGGCCAGGGTTTGGGCGAGAAATCCTTCAGGCCGCTGACCCTGGCCTGGATGTCGGCATCGAATGGCTGCGCCAGCAGCGGGTAGGTCTGTTGTACATTGCCGCCATCGATCTGCAGGATGGTTTCGATCACCGGGTGATCCGATGACGATCCCTCGGCGATACGGCCATGCAGTTCGACATGCCTGGCTGCGGCCAGCGGCGTCTGGTTCGATCCATCCACCCGCGCAATGCCGGGGTTGTCGAATACCAGCGAGGCCCGCTGCGGAACGCCGGGCAGACCGACCACGCTGGCACGGGCAGTCTGCCAGTTCGCCGTCATCGAAAGCTGATCGGCGGAATCGGAAATCGAGGCCGGCCCGGTGAATTCAGCGATCAGCAATCTGGGATCGTAGACCTGCGCCACCACCAGGATCCGGCCGAGCTTGGCGGTGATCGGCGTCTGCGTCGCGCTCTGGCCGGCGGTCTGCGAAACCAGCTTCACGCTCGGACTGTCGCAGCGGACTTCGAGACGGAATGGATAGCCTCCGACCGAGCGGTTGGCACAATCATAGATCCGGCCCGATCTGGCTTCCCGTTCGCGCCAGGCATCGGTGGTGGAATCGACCTTCGAGGCCGAGTAAAGCCAAAAGCCACTCCATGCCACGGCGGCGATCAGGAGCAGGACGGGAGCAACGAATACACCCCATAACGGGCGTCGGCGCGGAGCAGAAACAGGATCAGACATGCGGCGTCCTTTGACCACCAATTTTGTCAATTACGCGATGCGATCCGCGCTTTAAAACCGGTTCGGATTAAAGCAGAACCGGCTTCAGATTCTTGTTTTGACGCGCTTTCTTCACGCCAACGGTATCCATCCCGCTATCCAGGTCCGGGACAGGCTTCCGCTCTAAAACGCTATAGACAAGTTAACGTATTTTAGGAATTAACCTGTTTTGAAAGGCTGCAAGATTCTGGTAAGGCCTCGCTGCGATGCCAGCGAAAATCGTACCCGATGCGGACTTGTCCAAAGGCGACCTCTGGGTGTTCGGCTATGGCTCGCTGATGTGGCGTCCGGGGTTCGAGTTCATTGAACAGGTGCCGGCGCGACTGATCGGCGAGCATCGCGCACTCTGCGTCTATTCCTTCGTGCACCGGGGTACGCCGGAAAAACCCGGCCTCGTGCTCGGCCTCGACCGCGGCGGCGCCTGCCGCGGCGTTGCCTTCCGGGTTGCCGAGAAACATCGCTCCGCCACCATCGCCTACCTGCGCGAACGCGAGCAAGTCACCTCGGTCTATCGCGAGGTGATGCGGTCGGTATGGCTGGAGAACGAAGCAGAGCAACGGGTCAGCGCGCTGACCTATGTGGTTGATCGCAGCCATGTGCAATATGCCGGGAGGCTGTCGCTGGCCGAACAATTGCGCCACGTCCAGCAGGGCCATGGCAGGTCCGGCGTCAACCGCGACTATGTGCTCGCAACCGTCGCCGCAATCGAGGCAGCCGGCTTTCGCGACGGCCAGCTGCATCAGCTCGCCGCGATGCTGCACGATGAGGCCCATCGGCTGCAGCCGCCGCCCGAGGCGGAAGCCTAATAGCTCAAGCCTTCACCGAATCCGGCACCCGGCCGAACAATTGGGCCTGTTCCTGGCGCGCGCTCGCGACCAGCCGATCCGTCGTCTCCTCGATCACGTGACTGACGCGGTCGATGAATTCCTGGCGCGGCAGGCCGGGCGGCAGCGGATCAAGAAATTCGACCGTGAGCGTGCCCGGGTAACGCATGAAGGTGCGGCGCGGCCAGAACAGCCCTGAATTGAGCGCCACCGGCAGGCAGGTGACGCCGCAGCCAACATAGATCTGGCTGAAACCGCTTTTGTACGCCGGCGGCGCTCCGACCGGCCGGCGCGTTCCTTCCGGAAAAATGACCAGCTGGCCGCCTTGGCGGACCGCCTCGCGGGCACGGCGCATCATCGCCAGCAGTGCCTTGCCGCCGGCATTGCGATCGATCCCGATCATCTCGGCCTTGCGCAGGTATTGGCCGAACAACGGCAGCCATTCCAGTTCGCGCTTGAGGATGTAGAGCGGGTGATCGAAGAATTGCAGCAGTCCGAAGGTCTCCCACATCGACTGGTGCTTGGCGGCGACGATCAACGGGCCTTTCGGGATTTTCTCGACGCCGCGATATTCGACCTTGATGCCGCAGATGATCCGCATCAGCCAGGTATTGCTGCGCGCCCACAAATCCACCAGCGTCATGAGCGCGGCCCTCGGCATCAGGAAGGTCGGCAGCGCGATGATCATCCAGATCACCAGCGCGACGTAGAACACTAAATTGAAGATCAGCGAACGCAGAAAAATCAAAAACATCGAAAGTCCGATCAGTTTGCCCCCGATCAATTTACCCAGTCAATTCGCCTCGGCCGTCGCCGGCCGATCCGGATCGAGAGGAGGCGCGGGCATATCGCCAATCTCGGGCGTCAGGTCGAGACCGAGATCGGCCAGATGCACCCGCACTTCGGCGGCGACATATTTCACATATTCCGATAGCAGCAGCCGGATCGCTGCACCACTGGTCCACCATGGTTCATCGCGCCATTTGTCGCCGACGACGGCGAAGGGAATAAGCGCGATATCCGGCATCGCATGTGACAGTTCGACGATGGCGCGCGGCATATGATAGTTCGACGTCACCACGATCAAGGATTTGAAACCGCGTTCATGCACCCAGCGCCGCGTCCCGGCGGCGTTGCTGCGGGTGTTGACCGCCCAATGGTCGAGATCGACACAGCAATGCATCAGCGCCCACTGGTTCTCCGGCAGCGAGCGGGAAATATCAGCGGCGTCGTTGGTCGGATGCACCCCGGAGATCAGCAGCCGCTTGCCATAGCCCTCGGCCAGCAGGTCGACCGCATCGGAGATGCGCGAGGAACCGCCGGTGAGGACAACGATACCGTCGGCATTGCGGCTCGGCCTGTGCTCGGTGCCGCGCAGTTGCGACAGGAAGCCGACGAAGCCGGTCGCCGCGCCGAAGAAGATGATCGCCAGCGCCGCCACGATCACGGCGCGCAGCCGGCGCGGCCGCGTCATGATCGGCGCCTTCATTGCGATATCGTCAGACCCTGGCTGCATGCGTTATCGGCGATCTCCTGATATGGGCTCCTCAAGCCGCGGCTCCCCGCCGCAAGATCGAAATCCGCCCCCTTGATACATTAGAGTTTTTTCAGGCAAAATGGAGTCGGAGCGATGGGCTATGCACCGCCGATCAACCGGATCATGCTCGGTGCGATCATTCGATATCGTCAAGCGTGGCGAACAGCGTCCGGCGCGAGGCCCAGGCGGTGATCGCCGCAATCAGCACCGCCTGGGCCGCCAGCGCCAGATAACCGGAGGGGCGCAGCGAGAATGTTCCAAGCAGCGCCGCGAACTGGTCACCGACCGGCGTGCCGGAAAACCAGCCGGCGATCGATTCCGAGAATCCGAACATCAGCATCGCCGCGCCGCCGCCGATCAGCCCGCCCTCGAGACCGAGCCTGAGAAAATGGTGCAGGAAACGGCTGGCGATGTAGCTGTCGCCGGCGCCGACGAAGTGCAGCACCTCGACGATCGGACGGTTGGCGGCCATCGCGCCACGCGTCGCAAAGGAAACTGAAATGATGGTGGCGATGATCACCAGTATCAGGATGCCAATTCCAGCCAGCACCGTCGCACCGCTCATCGACCGCATCCGATCGATCCAGGCGCGATGATCGTCGACGCTGGCGGTCGGCGTCACCTGCGTCACCCGGCTGCGCAAGGCTGCAAGATCAAGCATCGTACCCGGCTCTACCCGCGCCACGATGACGCGCGGCACCGGCAGTTCATCGAAGGAAATGCCGGTGCCAAGCCAGGGCTCCAGCAGCTTGTTGGATTCCTCCTTGGTAAAGGGCCTGACGTCGACGATGCCCGGCTGTCCGCGCATGGCCTCGGCGACGGCCTGGGTGTCGTGATCGAGATCGCGTCCCTGGGCGGGACGGACCTGCACCGTGATCTCGCTGGCGACGTCCGACTGCCATTCGGCCGCCGAGGCGCTGACGAGCAGCACTGCACCGGTTGTCATCGAAGCCAGGAAGGTCATGATCGCGACGACGGCGACCAGCGCCCGGCCGGCGATCGAGCCTCGCGGCACGATCGGCGACATGTTGCGGGCTGTCGCCGGAACCTGCGGGCGTTCATGCCCGAGATCGACCAGTGGACCGTGTTCGCCGATCCTATTCATAGATATGCAGCCGTCCCTGATGCAGCACCAGCCGCCGCGCTTCGTACTGGTCCATCAGGTTGATGTCGTGGGTTGCGATGACGACGGCCGTGCCGGACTTGTTCAGTTCGATGAACAGCCGCAGCAGCCGCCGTCCCAATGTGGGATCGACATTGCCAGTCGGCTCGTCCGCCAGCAACAGATGCGGACGCGAAATCACCGCGCGCGCAATTGCCGCACGCTGCTTTTCGCCGCCGGACAGGATCGGCGGCAGCGCATCCATCCGCTCGCCCAGCCCGACCCATTTCAGGAGATCGATGACCTCCCGGCGATAGCTGGATTCGTCACGGCCCATCACCCGGAACGGCAGCGCCACGTTCTCATAGGTCGTCATGTGGTCGAGCAGGCGGAAATCCTGCAGCACGATGCCGATCCGCTTGCGCAAATTGGCAATCTCGTCCTTGCCGAGCAGCGAGACGTCATGGCCGAACAGATTGACCAGGCCGCGCGTCGGCCGCAGCGACAGGAACAGCAGCTTCAGCAGCGAGGTCTTGCCGGCGCCGGAAGGCCCGGTGAGAAACTGGAAGGAATGCGCCGGAATGACGAAACTGAGGTCGCGCAAAATCTCCGGGCCGAGCCCGTAACGCAACCCAACATTTTCGAACCGAACCAAGCTCAGCTCCGTTCGAGGTGGACCCCGGCAGAAAACCCGAAACCGAAGGCCGGCGACGGCAGCCTAGTGTCCCGAATCCGAAGTTCGCACCGTCTCGCGGCACCCTCTTTAGCGAATTTCGGATTCGAAAGGACACTAGAATCCATGATTCCAGTGTGGATTTGGTTCAGAAGTTCTCTTCTAGGACTCGCCGCGAAACTGAAGAGAACTTCTGAACCTCCACACTAGAACCCTTCCGGTTCTGATGGAATCAGAACCGCGCTCCAGGTGTTTGTTTTGACGCGTTTTCTTCACGCGAACGGCATCCGCTTCGCCCGAAAACGCTCCAACGCACGAAACGGTTTTGCGTCGGCTATGGTTTCCGATTCGTTAACGGTCGCCTTGTAGCATTACGGCAGCGCTATTGTGGAGACCGGCTCCATGCACATTGTTTGTCCCCATTGTACAACGTCCTACGCCATTGATTTGGCGGCTTTGGGGACGACGGGACGCAACGTGCGCTGTTCCCGTTGCGGCGAGGTGTGGCTGGCGCGCCCCGAGGACGCGGTTCGGACCGCAGACCCGATCTCGGCCGCGGCGGCCAGCCGGCCGGCTGACGCCGACGATGTGGCGGCCGAATGGGAAGCCTTGGCGCGCGAGGATGACAGTCCGGAACAGGACACGCCGCTCGTCGATAGCCCCTCGATTTCAGCCGACTGGCCGGACACAGGCGAGCGCCCCGCCGGAATCGATGACGAATGGGCGTCGACGGCGGGCGATGATACCGGCGATGGCGCGCCCCACCGGCTGCACTTCCTGTCGAAGCTGCACGGTCTGGTGCCGTTCCGACGGCTTCATCTTCCGGGCTTGCCCCGCCTGCCGGGACCGGTGCTGGCCAGACTTCCCTTTGCCGGCCTGCCGACCGCCTGCGCAGCGATGGGAGCGCTGGCGCTGGCGCTGATCATCTGGCGCGCCAACGTGGTGCGGCTGTTGCCGCAGACCGCCGCGTTCTATCAATTGGTCGGCCTTAACGTGAACCTGCGGGGCTTAAGCTTCAAAGACGTCAAGATCACGCGCGAGACCGTCGAGGACAAGCCGGTGCTGGTGATCGAGGGCGTCATCGTCGGGGAAACGCACAAGACCGTCGAACTGCCGCGGCTGCGCTTCAGCGTGCTCGACGCCCAGGGCGCGGAAGTCTATGCCTGGAACGCAGTGCTGGAGCAGCAGGTGCTGAAGCCCGGCGAAAAAGCCTGGTTCAAGTCCCGCCTCGCCTCGCCGCCGCCGGAGGGACGCGATATCGAGATCCGCTTCTTCAACAAGCGCGACGTTGCCGGCGGCAGCGCCTGAACCAAGCAAAAAACGGTGCTTCGATGCCACGCGTACTGATTGCCGATGACGAAGACTCGATGCGGGCGCTGGTGGCGCGCGCCATCGCCATGGACGGCCATGACATCGTGACTGCGCAGGATGGCGCCGAAGCGCTGGAGATCCTGACCCGCGAACAGGGCGCCTTTGACCTCCTGCTCACGGACATTCAGATGCCGGTGATGGACGGGATCGCGCTGGCGCTGACCGCGGCCCGGGATTTTCCGGATTTGACGATCCTGCTGATGACCGGCTTTGCCGACCAGCGCGAACGCGCCTCGGGCCTCAATGCCATCGTGCATGATGTCGTGACCAAGCCGTTTTCGGTGGCCGATATCCGCACCGCCGTCGCCGACGCTCTATCGGCGCGGAAGACGGGGTAGCAACGTTACCTTTTCCGTCACTCGTCGTCGCAAGCATAAGCGAAGCAATCCAGGACCACGGCAAAAGTGGATTGCTTCGTCGCTTGCGCTCCTTGCAATGACGATGGCGACTTCTAGAGCTTTTCCGGTTCTGATGGAATCAGAACCGGGCTCTAGGTCTTTGTTTTGACGCGTTTTCTTCACGCGAACCGGCGCCCACTTCGCTCGAAAACGCTCTAATAATCCTTCAGCAGCCGCTGCAGATAATCGAGCTCTTCCTGCGGCCGCGACGGGTCGGCCAGACGGCGCCGCAACTCCTCCAGGATCCGCCGTGCCCGCTGCACGTCGATGTCGCCCGGAATCTTCACGGTCAGATCGTCGCTTTCGTGGGTCCGCAGCGGCCGTCCCAGCGGATCGGTGGCGTTAGCGGAGTTCTGTTGCCGGCCGGGGCGGTTGCTTGGGCCATTGCTCTGCCCGTCGCCATCGCCCTGCTGCATGGCCTCGGCCATGTTCTGGGCGCCCTTGCGCAGCGCATCGAGCGCCTTGCCCTGCGCGTCCACCGCACCGTCGGCATTACCGTTGCCAAGCTTGCTGCCGGCATCGTTCATCGCGCTCTCGGCATCGCCGAGCGGATCGCCATTGTCGCCCTGCTGCTGGTCACCGTTCTGACCATCCTGGCCCTGCTCGCCCTTCTGGCCGCGCTGGCCCTGCTGGTTCAGGCCGCGCCTGGCGAGTTCCTGCTGCAACTTGTCGAGCCGGTCGCGCAAGCTCTGCTGATCCTGCTGCAGATCGCCGAGGTTCTGGTCGCCGCCCTGCTTGCCGCGCAGCCGGTCATGCCGCGCATCCTGGCCTTCCTTGAAGGTCTTGTCGCGCAATTGCTGCTGCTTGCGGATGACGTCGCCGAGTTCGTTCAGCGCCTGGTTCATGTCGCTGTCGCCGGACTGGCCGGGCTGCGCCATCTGCAGGTTTTCCAGCATCGACTCCAGCTGATCGAGCAATTGCTTGGCAGCATCCTTGTCGCCCGAACGCGACAGCCGCTCCATGCGCTGGATCATGTCGTCGAGATCCTGCTGGCGCATCACCCTGGTGTTGGGATCGAGCGGCCGGTTCAGGGCCTGCGGATTGTTGCGCTGCTGCTCAGCGAACTGACGCAGGAAATTGTCGAGCGCCGCGCGCAAGTCCTGGGTCAGCTTCTTGATCTCTTCGTCGCTGGCGCCGCGCTCCAGCGCCTGCTTCAGCGCATCCTGCGCGGCGCGCAGCGCCTTGTCGACGTCGCTGATATTGCCGTCCTCGATGGTGACGGCGAGCGCCCACAGGCTGGCGACGACCCCGCGCAGCGCATCATCGGTGTGTGCGGCCTCCAGCTGCCGCGTGACGTCATAGAGGCCGAGATATTGACCGGTTTCCGGCGTGAACATCTCCGGCTCGATCATCAGCGCGTCGAGCGCGGTGTGAACCTGGTCCCTCTGGTTGGCGTCAAGCGCAAGGATGCGGCGCTGCTCGATCAGCGCCCGCGCGAGCGGCTTGGTGAACAGCCGCTCCGGAAGCCGCATGTTGAACGGTTCGCTGTGCGCCTCGTTGCCGGCTTCGTCCTTTGCGGTCAGCGTCAGGGCGACGTCGGCGCCGGCATAGGGATTTTCACTGAGATCCTTCACCGTCTGACCGACGCCGTTGCGGGTCCGCGCATTGGGCAGCGCCAGCGCGAATTGCGGCGGATCGAACAAAGGCCGCGGCGCGGTATCGCCCTTGGGCTCATTACCCTTCGAGACGTCGTTCTTCAGCTCGTTGTCTGGGCGCGCGGCGAAATGCGCCTGCGCTTCGGTGACGCCATAATCATCCTCGAGCTTGTAGGAGAGCTGCAGCGAGCCGCGCGCCATCCGCTCCGGATCCTTTGCCAGTGAAATCGATGGCGCGTGATCGGGGACGGCGCTGAACTTCCATTCCGGCTGGCCGGAGGGCGCGCGCACATGGGCGGTGCCGTCGCCGGCGATGGTGAAACGGCGTTCGCTGGTGCCTTGCGGCGCCTGTTCGGTCGACTTGGCTTCGGTCAATCCGCCTGAGGTGGTGACGTCAAGGCTGCCACCGCTGGAACGCACCAGCAGCGTGCTGCCCGCCGGGACCGGAAGCGGGGCGGCGTCGGCGGAATTGCCGACAGCCGAATCCTTGTTGGCAGCGGTCAGGATGACCGGAGGTTTGCCGGTATAGAGCGGCGGTGTCACCCAGGCGTCGACCCGGACATTGGCCGGCGCCAACATGCCGTTCCAATCGAAGGCCGCCTTGGTGCGCAACAGACGTTCGTCCCCGGCTGCGACATAGGTTGCCACCAGGAGCAACAGCACCACTGCGCGCAACGCCCAGGGATCGTGGATGGCGAGCCGCGGCGACGGCAAGCGGGCGCGGATGCGCTTGATCGACGCCAACGTCCGCTCGCGCTGCGCCTGCCACAGCGCCCGCGCGACCGGGTCCGGAGTCGCCAGCGTATCGGTCAGTTCGGTTGCGGGTCGATGCCGGACGCCGGAACCGCGATCGAGCCGGCTCAGCGCCTCTTCGCGGCTTGGCCAGCGGAAGCGCAGCATCGGCACCAGCGCAACGCAGGCCAGCAGCGCGAACAGGCCCAGTCCGATCGCGCGCGCAGTGAACGGCAGCGCCAGCCACAGCCCGGCCCAGGACACCACGAGGAACAGGCCGACGACGGTAAGAAGTCGCGCCAGATGCGGCCAGCCGCGCTCCCACGCGATGGCGAATTTTGACCGCTGAATGGCTTTCGTCAGCTGCAATCGCGCGGCCGCATCGGGGTCACGCATCGGCGCTGGCGAGTCCGGGGTCGTGCCGCTCAATCAACTCTCCATCATTGCCCCGACAGCACCTTAGCACGGCGGCGGCAATGAGGCACCCTCTCAGCCGCGATATCCCATGTGCCGGAACCTCCACAACACGAGAGCGTGACCGCCCTTGATCCGGGCAGGCCGCAAACACCTGCGCCCCGGGCATCGCGTTATGCCGCACACGTTCGATTCCGGCTCATGGGCCGGAGTCGCAAATAGCAGCAACGTTTGAGTAGAAACCAGCGTTCCTAGATGCGGCTGGCTAAAAAGGGCCGCATGCGGCCCTTCACAGCCACGGCGCCTGCTTGTCCATCGCGATCAGCGCGTCGACATCGAGGCGCGGCCGCACCACGGCGTATTGATCGTCCTTGACCAGCACTTCGGGCACCAGCGGGCGCGTGTTGTAGGTGCCGGACTGCACCGCGCCATAGGCACCGGCGGTCATGATCGCGAGGAGATCGCCGGCCTTGGGCTGCGCCAGCTTGCGGTCGAGCGCGAGGTAGTCGCCGCTCTCGCAGACCGGGCCGACCACATCGGCCACCATGGTCGGAGTACCCATGGCAGGCTGGTGCACCGGCAGGATGTCGTGATGCGCCTCATACAGTGTCGGGCGGATCAGGTCGTTCATCGCGGCATCGATGATGACGAAATTCTTCGCCTCGCCATGCTTCACATAGATCACGCGGGCAACGAGGATCCCGGCGTTACCGACGATCAGCCGTCCCGGCTCGAACAACAGCGTGCAGCCGAGATTATGCGTCACGCGCTTGACCATCGCGGCATAGGCATCCGGCGCCGGCGGTGCTTCGCGGTCCATGTAGTAGGGAATGCCGAGGCCGCCGCCGAAATCGATATGCGAGATGTTGTGGCCGTCGGCGCGCAGCGCCTGGACGAATTCAGCCAGGATCCGGAATGCGGTTTCCATCCGGCCAAGCTCGGTGATCTGGCTGCCGATATGCATGTCGGTGCCGGTCACCTCGATGCCCGGCAGCTTCGCGGCGCGGGCATAGACGGCGCGGGCATGCGCGAGCGGAATGCCGAACTTGTTCTCGGATTTGCCGGTCGAGATCTTGGCGTGGGTGCCGGCGTCGACGTCCGGATTGACGCGCACCGAGATCCGCGCCGTCGTGCCGGTTTCCGCCGCGAGCTGTGACAGCAATTCCAGCTCGGGCTCGGATTCGATGTTGATGCACAGGATGTCGGCGGCCAGCGCGGCGCGCAGTTCGGCCTCGGTCTTGCCGACGCCGGAGAACACGATCTTCCGCGCCGGAATGCCGGCGGCCAGCGCGCGCTTCAGCTCGCCCCCGGACACCACGTCGGCGCCGGCGCCAAGCTTTGCCAGCGTCCGCAGCACCGACTGGTTGGAATTGGCCTTCATGGCATAGCACAACAGCGTCTTCTCGCCGGCGAAGGCCTCGGTGAAGACGCGGTAGTGACGCTCGAGCGTCGCGGTCGAGTAGCAATAGAACGGCGTGCCGATCGTCCCGGCGAGCGTGGAAAGATTCACCGCTTCGGCGTGGAGCACGCCGTCGCGATAGTCGAAATGGTTCATCGCAGCTTCAATCACCCAGCAAGGGATCGAGAATAAACGGTTTGTTCGGGCCTTTCGGCGCGGCAGGCGGCGCGTTGGCGCCGTAAGACGGATTGAACACGCTCGGCGTGCTCGCCTGCTGCTGCGCGGTATCGGTCGGCGCCGGACCGCCGTTCGGCGTCGTCGATGCCGTCGGCGGCAATTCGAGCGGACCTTTACGTCCGCACCCCGACAGCGTCAGCGCGGCAACCGCAAGCAGGACCGCGGCCCATTTCGGCGATATAGGGCTAGAGCTTTTTCGTTTTGACGCGTTTTCTTCACGCGAACCGGTACCCACTTCGCTCGAAAACGCTATTGAAATACGATTCACGGTGATATCCCCAAGGCGGCCGCACCATACAAAGATTGCCCCGTTCTGGCGAGAGCCGGACGGTGATGAAATTACGGCGGAAATCCCACCTCAGCCTAATTTCCGCTCTTTTTCCAGCCGCTTGAGCCAGGACTTGGCCTGCGCCAGCACATTCTTCGGTGCTGTTCCACCATAGCTGGTGCGGCTTTTCACCGAGGATTCGACCGACAATACGGTAAGCACCTCCCTGGTGATGCGCGGCTCGATCGCCTGCATCTCGGCCAGCGGCATCTCGTGCAGCGCCAATCCCTCCTTGGAGGCCTGGGCGACGATGCGCCCGGTGACGTGGTGGGCTTCGCGGAACGGCATTTTCAGCGTCCGCACCAGCCAGTCGGCAAGGTCGGTGGCGGTGGCATAGCCCTCACCGGCCGCCTGTTTCATCCTGGCCTCGTCGGGCACGAGGTCGGCGACCATCCCGGTCATCGCCCGGATCGCCAGCGACAGCGCGGCGAAGGCTTCCATCGCGCCCTGCTTGTCCTCCTGCATGTCCTTTTGATAGGCGAGCGGCAGGCCTTTCATCACGATCAACAGCGCATTCAGCGCACCGATCACCCGGCCGGTCTTGGCACGGACGAGTTCGGCGGCATCGGGGTTGCGCTTCTGCGGCATGATCGACGAGCCGGTGGTGAACTTGTCGCTGAGGCGCACCAGGCCGACCAGCGGCGAGGTCCAGATCACGATCTCCTCGGCAAAGCGCGACAGATGCACCGCCGCGATCGAGGCGGCCGACAGGGTTTCGAGCACGAAATCGCGGTCGGAGACCGCATCGAGCGAATTGGCCATCGGCCGGTCGAATCCGAGCGCCCTGGCGGTGGCGCCGCGATCGATCGGGAACGAGGTGCCGGCCAGCGCCGCCGCGCCGAGCGGGGATTCGTTCAGCCGCTTGCGCGCATCGGCAAAGCGGCCGCGGTCGCGCGATGCCATCTCGACATAGGCCAAGAGATGGTGCCCGAACGTCACCGGCTGTGCGGTCTGCAGATGGGTGAAACCCGGCATCACGGTCGCGGCATGTTCGATCGCCCGTTGCACCAGGGCATATTGGAACGCGGCCAGCGCGGCATCGGTCTCATCGATGGTGTCGCGGACATAGAGCCGGAAATCGGTCGCGACCTGATCGTTGCGGGAACGCGCAGTGTGCAGGCGGCCCGAGGCCGGCCCGATCAAGTCGCCAAGCCGGCTCTCGACATTCATATGAATGTCCTCAAGCGCCCGCTTGAAGTCGAATGATCCCTTGTCGATCTCTGACAAAATCGTGTCTAGACCCTTGCCGATATTTTTCGCATCACTCGAAGTGATGATGCCTTGCGCGGCGAGCATCGCGGCGTGGGCCTAGGACGCGGCAATGTCCTGGGCGTACAAATGACGATCGACGTCGATGGAGACGTTGATTTCCTCCATGATCGCATCGGGACGCTCGGAGAACCGTCCGCCCCACATCTTGTTGCTCATGACTTGTCGCTCATACCTTGCCACTGATTGCCTTGCCGCTGGTTGTCCTGCCGCTGATTGGTCACGCCCCGCGCAAAAGCCGCATCCGCTGATTTCCGCGCAGGCCAGCCCGTAACGTCAGGCTCTGCATAGCCGTATCTGATACAGGATGACAAACGATATGCTCGAAGAACCCTCGCCCCGCCCGGCTGCCAGACGCCGGATTCCGCTTGTGATCGGGGCCGTTCTGGTCGGCATCGTGCTCGGCTATGTCGGGGTATCTGCGCTCGGCATCTGGCGGCATGGCTCCGCCGGCGACGTCGCCTGCCGCCCGGCGGTCGCGCTTTCGCACAAGCTCGCCCCCCTGGCGCAGGGCGAAGTCGCGGCGCTGACCATGGCGACCGCTCCCCTGCGCCTGCCGGACCTCGCCTTCGAGGACGCCGACGGCAAGCCGAAGAAGCTCAGCGACTTCCGTGGCAAGACGGTGCTGGTCAATCTCTGGGCCACCTGGTGCGTGCCGTGTCGTAAAGAAATGCCGGCGTTGGACGCGCTTGCGGCCAAGATGGGGAGTGCGAATTTCGAGGTGGTCGCGATCAACATCGACACCCGCGACCCCGAAAAGCCCAGGAATTTCCTGAAAGAGGCCAATCTGAC
>DASZTN010000187.1:0-29976 GCA_035547995.1 Bradyrhizobium sp.
GGACCACACGGCTTCGCCGTCCGCGATTCAAGCGCGCTTCGTCTTTGCGCGCGATCGCGTCCACCGCATCCCGCACCCAACGTCCGTGACGACGCGTACGTCCCTCTGACGAGTGCGAGACGGCGAGAGAGATAGAGGTGATTTTAGCTCGAAGGGAAGCGAAATATTTTTCGAAAGAAGCATAGACAGGCAGTTGATCGGATAGCCCGGCGGGCAAATCAACCGTTGCTACCGGCCGGCATCATCCACCACTGGCTCGCGATTATCTCTCACAAAAGCGGCCGCAGATCTGATGCCATCGCTCGCGGGATGCGTATTTGCCGGATGGCTTGGGACGACCTTTCTGCCGGAGGCGAATCCGCCGGTGACCGGCGCCATGCTGGTGGTGCTCGTCAAGGAGGCTGTGGGATGAGCGGAAGCAACGCCGCCTTGCATCGCTATTGGAGGAACGGCACCCTACAACAGCGAAAAGGCCGTCACCGGGGGCGGTCTCATGCTGTCTTGCCGGATCGGAATTGCTAATGTCCGGCTTTGTTGCCGGAGGCTTCGCGATCCCTGGCTTCTTCTTCAGCCAGGAGCTTCTCGAGTGTATTGCGCTCCACGTCACCGATTTTTGGATCGGCGAGTTTCTTCCGATAGAGCGCCAAGTTCTGGAAGTGCACGAACTTTTCCATGGGATTTGCCCTTCCCATTTGAGGCACTGCAGCACATTAACATGGGTTAAGACCCTGGCATAGGCGGCTCCCTCAATTGTGACCCCGGGTGATTACGGGCCCTTCCCTGGGGTTTCACCCACCGCCTTGAAGGCGCACTGCGCGCCTTTTCGGTTCCATTCGGCTGTATGGGCGGCCGCCAGGGCTGGAGTTCACCTTACCGGTTTCCGAACGTGGCCCATCCGGGCTACGGAACTATCGTAGTCAAAGATGATGAGCCGGCGTAACGCTGACGCTGATCGCCCTGCACACTGTGGTTTGCTGAAACGAGGAGACTGTAATGCGAGTCATGATGACGGCTACGCTGATGGGATTTGCGCTCGCCGGTTCGGCCTATGCCGGAGAGCCATCGACCGACAGCCAGGCCCTGTGGGGAAGCCCGACCGTCGACAACGGCGCATGCTGCAAGACACTGGGCGAAGTGCGGACCAATATCGATCGCATCGATCACGAGATCATTCGATTGATGGCGGAACGAGGTCGCTACGTATACGAAGCCGCTCGATTCAAACCGGATCCCACCCATGTCGAAGCGCCGGCGCGGGAGGATGCCATCGTGCGCAAGGCAATGGCTACCGCGGAACAGGACGGCCTTTCGCCCAAGGTCGCCGAAGCGACCTATCGCGCGATGCTTCGGGCGTTCGTCGAATACGAGCAGGGGGTCTTTTCCTCGGCTGCTGCCGCCGGCCAGGCCCCCTGGAAAAAGTGAAGCGAAACACGCATCCGTTAAGTCCGTACCCCACTGTCCCCCGACAGGCAGAGGACGGCGGGTGACGCTGATCCGCACGGCACGCTTCCGCAAATTTTGACGATGCAGCGTCCTGCACGCATGCTATCGTAAGCGGGTAATTACCTGCGGGGAAACGACCCCGCGGTTCGGAGCCTTGAGCGAAAGGCGCGGCGGATGAGCGAGATCACATTCGAGACGGCACTTGCCGGACGCGTCGACGAGATGCTGGATGCCTGCACCAGGTGCGGCAAATGCGTCGAGGCCTGTCCGAGCGTCGCGCCGGCGGGCCTCGCCGCGGCCAGTCCGCAAGACGTCATCACCGGGATCATCGACATCCTCGGTGAGGGCACAGGCCCCGAGGCATCGCAGATATGGGCGTCCTCCTGCATCTTCAGCGGCGAATGCATCAAGGCCTGCGACGAGGGCGTCAATCCGCGCTTCCTGCTGGCGATGGCACGCGCCGCCGCCACCAAGGCCAAGACTGAATTGCCGGAACGTCGCCAGCGCGGCGTGCAGAGCTTCCGCACCGTCGCCAACGACGTCGCCGTGCTGTCGAAGATGCAGCTTGAGACGGAAATGCTCGAGCGGCTCGGCCAGGGCCGGTCATCGGCGGCGGATTCGAAAGAGATGCCGGATTTCATCTTCTACACCGGCTGCAACGTGCTGAAGACGCCGAACATCGCGCTGCTCGCGCTCGACCTGATGGACCGGCTCGGCATCAGCTACCACGTCATGGGCGGCCCCAGCCATTGCTGCGGCGTCAACCAGTTCCGCACCGGCGACGTCGAGATGTCGGGCCGGATGGCGATCAATACCGCCGAGCAGCTCGCGAGCAGCAAATCCGGACAGGTGCTGTCGTGGTGCCCGAGCTGCTACGTGCAATATACCGAGACCACGCTGCCGGCGATGGAGAAGAAGAACGGCTCGCGGCCGTTCGAGATGACACCCTTCATCCGTTTTCTCGGAAGCAGGCTCGACGATCTCCGCCCTCACCTCGTCACGCCGGTTCGGCTGCGCGTGGCGCTGCACCGCCACCCCGGAGTCACCGGCGTGGTGGAAGCGGCGGAAAATATCCTGAAAAGCGTGCCCGGCATCGAGCTGGTCGATCTCGGCCAGCCCGCGGTGGGCCTGCAAAGCTTCAGCCTCGGGGCGCTGCCGGCCTACAAGCGCCAGCTGCAATTGGCCGAGCTCGAGGCGGCACGCGAGGCCGGCCTCGATGCGCTCGTCACCGTCTATCATTCCGATCACCGCGAGCTGTGTGCGCATGAGCGCAACTGGCCGTTCCGCATCGTCAACCTGCTGGAGATCGTCGGGAAAAGCGCAGGGATCGAACGGTTCGACCGCTACAAGCAGCTCAAACTGCTGCAGGACGCCGACCTGATCGTCGCCGAATGCGGTGCACTGGTGGAACAGCACGGACTGGATCGCAAGGTGGCGCGCGAGGTCGTTGCCCGGGCGATGCTCGGCGACCAGCCGCTGCCGCTGACAGGCACCGCCGGCTGATACTGGCGGCCGCATATTCGATGCTCCTGCGGCTCGCCTTCCGGACCCCTGCCGCTTTCACGCGTCACTGGGTCACCGTTGAAAACCCGCTGCCCGCGGTTTGGCCGCCAGGAGAGTTGATGTAGGCTCCTCGCTGTTAAAGACTCACGAGCGAGCCGCTGGGCTGAGGGCAACGACAATGACCGAACATCTGATCGTTACCGACGAAAACACGATGCGGGTGATCAAGATGCGTCGGCCGGAGAAGAAGAACGCGATCACGCAGGACATGTATCGCCGGATGAGCGATGCGATCGACAGCGCCCAGAACAACCCGGCGATCCGCTGCATCATCATCACCGGCGGATCGGGCGTGTTCACCGCCGGCAACGATCTCGAGGAATTCTTGCACGAAAGCACTGCCGCGAATGAGGGGCCGCGCGCCTCCAATGCCGTCAAGTTCCTTTACTCGCTGGCGCACAACGTCAAGCCGATCATCGCCGCGGTCGACGGCGTCGCCATCGGGATCGGCACCACCATGCTGTTCCATTGCGACTACGTGCTGGCCAGCACGGCGGCGACCTTTTCCACGCCGTTCATCCACCTGGGCCTGGTGCCGGAAGGCGCCTCCAGCCTGCTGATGCCGCGCACCATGGGCCATCAGCGCGCTTTCGCGATGCTGGTAATGGGACGCACCATGACCGCCGAGGACGCGCAGATGGCCGGCTTCGTCAATGTCGTGGTATCGCCTGGTCATACCGAAGGCGAGGCGCGCAAGGTGGCGCGGGAAATCTGCCATCTGCCGGCGGAAGCGGTCGCGATCTCGCGCAAGCTGTTGAAACTGCCGCCGGAGGACCTGACGCGGCGGATCGACCAGGAAAGCCATCTGTTCGGCGAACGCATGCGCTCCAAGGAGGCCATTGCCGCATTCAAGGCGTTCTTTTCCCGCAAGAAGGAGTGAGATCGTCAGCTAACATTGTGCGGCTGGCGCAGTACAATTCCCCTCCCCCCCTTGCGGGGAGGGGTTAGGGATGGGGGTTGTCAAGTGCACGGTGCTCGTGGCTACCCCCTCCCCGACCCTCCCCCGCATGGGGGGAGGGAGTAGACCTTCGCCGAGAGAGAATGCTGTCTGATCCTTTATGCCACTCACATCCTTCTTCGTGAAATCGTTGCACTGGCCCTCTAGCATCTGCGCATGAGACGTTCGCTTGTTCAAATCATCGGCCCTGCCCTGCTGCTGCTCGGCCTGGGTTCGGCATCTGCATTTGCCCAAACCGCTCCGGTCGACTTGCGGATCGTCGCCATCAACGATCTGCACGGTTACTTGCGGCCGCCGCCCGGCGGCATCCGGATCTCCGATCCCGACGACCGGAGCCGGAAGATCGTGGTGCCGGCCGGTGGCGTCGAGACCATGGCGACCGTGGTGCGGCAGCTTCGCAAACAAGCCAGGAACAGCATCTTCGTCGCGGCCGGCGACCTGATCGGCGCCAGCCCCTTCCTCTCCGCCATGTTCCACGACGAGCCGACCATCGAATCGCTGTCGATGATGGGGCTTGCGATCTCCGCGGTCGGCAATCACGAGTTCGACGAGGGCGAGGCCGAATTGCTGCGGATGCAGAACGGCGGATGCCATCCCGTCGACGGCTGCCATGGGCCGCATCCCTTCACCGGCGCCAAGTTTCATTATCTGGCGGCCGGCACAATCGTGAAGAGCACCGGCAAGACGCTGTTTCCGCCCTATGAGATCAGGGAGTTCGAGGGCATCCCGGTCGCCTTCATCGGGCTGACCCTGAAGGGAACCGAGAGCATCGTCTCACCGGCCGGAATTACCGATCTCGAATTCAAGGACGAAGCCGACACGGTGAATGCGTTGATCCCGGAGTTGAAGGCCAAGGGCGTCGAGGCCATCGTGGTGCTGATCCATCAGGGCGGCTACCCGACCGGCGATTACAATGAATGCCCCGGCATCTCCGGGGCCATCGTCGATATCGTGAAGAAATTCGATAAGGCGGTCGATGTGGTGATCAGCGGCCACACCCATCAGGCCTATGTCTGCAACATCGACGGCCGGCTCGTCACCAGCGCCGACAAATATGGCACGCTGGTCACCGCGATCGATCTCTCGCTCGATCCGCTGACACATGATGTCATCAGCGCCAAGGCCAACAACGTCATCGTCCGCACCGGCGTCTATTCCAAAGACCCGGAGCAGACCGCGCTTCTGGAATCCTACGACAAGCTGGCCGCGCCGATCGCCGGCCGCCCGGCCGGATCGGTGACGGAAACGCTGTCCAACATGCCGAGCGCGAGCGGCGAGAGCAAACTCGGCGACGTCATCGCCGATGCCCAGCTTGCGGCGACGCATGATGCGGCGAGCGGCGGCGCAGTGATCGCGCTGACCAATCCCGGCGGCATCCGCATCGGTGTGACCAGGAAAGACGACGGCACGGTCAGCTATGGCGACCTGTTCGCAAGCCAGCCGTTCCGCAACCAGCTGGTGACGATGACGCTGACCGGGGCGCAGATCAAGCAGGCGCTGGAACAGCAATGGCACGATCCGAAGCTGCCGCGGATCCTGCAGGTGTCGAGCGGATTCAGCTACACCTGGGACAATGCCAGACCTTATGGCCAGCACATCATCGCCAGCTCGATGTCGCTCAACGGCACCAAGATCGATCCGGCGGCGAGCTACCGGGTGACGGTGAATAATTATCTCTCGGTCGGCGGCGACAGCTTCACCGCCCTCAAGCAGGGAACGGCGCAGCAGGTCGGCATCTACGACGTCGACGCGCTCTATGATTATTTCAAGGCCAACAGCCCGGTGGCGGCGCCCGGCGGCAACCGCATCGCGCGGATCAATTGAACGCTGCGGGACGTCGGCAGGGACAGATCAGCGAAACGCAGTCCGCCAGCATACGGAAGGGTGGGTTACGCTTCGCTGATCCGCCTTACAGGCTACGAAGCTTGAGCGCGGCCCTTCCCGTACGGGCGAGGACGGCCTAGATTAGCTGTTGAATTTTCGCCCTCAGCCGCGCCAGGATCTCGCATGACACTTCTCCTCAGCCATCCTGCCAGCCTCAATCATCAGACGCCGCCCGGGCACCCTGAAAGGCCCGACCGGATTCGCGCGATCGATGAAGTGCTCGGCGAAGGCCGCTTTGACAAGCTCGTTCGCGAACAGGCGCCCGAAGGCTCGCTCGACCTGGTGACGCTCTGCCACAACGAACATTACGTCGACGAGCTCCGCCTCATCGCGCCATCGAAGGGCCAGGTCTATCTCGACGGCGACACTTCGATGTCGCCGGGCACCTGGGAAGCGGTGATGCGCGCGGTCGGCGGCGCCGTCGCGGCAGCGGATGCGGTGATGACCGGCGCACATCACAACGCGTTCGTCGCAATGCGCCCGCCCGGCCATCACGCCGAAACCAACAGGCCGATGGGGTTCTGTTTCTTCGATCACGCCGCGATCGCCACGCGCTATGCCCAGCGGAAATACGGCATCGCACGCGCCGCGGTGGTCGATTTCGACGTCCATCACGGCAACGGCACCCAGGACATCTTCTGGGCCGATCCGACCGTGATGTATTGCTCGACGCACCAGATGCCGCTGTTTCCCGGCACCGGCGCCAGCGGCGAGCGCGGCGAACACGACAACATCGTCAACGCGCCGCTCGCAGCGGAAGACGGCGGCAGCAAGTTCCGCGCCGCCTTCGAGAACACCATCCTGCCGCACTTAAGAAAGTTCAGCCCCGAGCTGATTGTCATCTCCGCCGGCTTCGATGCGCATTATCGCGACCCGCTGGCCTCGCTCAATCTCAGGGCGGAGGATTTCGGCTGGGTGACGCGCAAGGTGATGGAGGTTGCCGAGAACAGCGCAGGCGGCCGCATCGTCTCCGTGCTCGAAGGCGGATATGACTTGCAAGGCTTGAAAGAATCAGTTGCGGAACATGTGACCGCGTTGATGGGCGGGTAATTGCCCGCCACAATACGCCCTCATAGCTGTTATTGAGTAGGAGCCGGTGCAGACGCATCGGGGAAACGCATATGGCCGAAAACACCCAAGTGGACGTCAAGCAGCTGAGCTTCGAACGCGCGATCGAGGAGCTGGAAACGATCGTGAAGCGGCTTGAGGAAGGCAAGGTGCCGCTGGAGGAATCGGTCGCGATCTACGAGCGCGGCGAGGCGCTGAAGCGGCGCTGCGAGGAACTGCTGCGGCAGGCGGAGGCCCGGGTCGACAAGATCACCACCGACGGCAATGGTCAGGTCACGGGAACGGAACCGCTCGACGTCCAATAGTGGCTCAATTGCACCAATCCGCTTGTAACTTTTTCATGACAGTATAAAAGCGGCGCCCGCCGGGAACGCATGGCTCGGCCTGGAACCGCCCCGGCCGGTCAACGCTGGCGGGGTTTGTCCGGCAAATCGGGCTTAAAAAGCTGGAAAATTGCCATTTCCGGCCCATCAATGCGCCCAATTGGGAAAATCTGGAACCCGCAGCATCTCGCCCGCGTTAACTTCTCAGGCCCTTGTCTCGGGAGCTCGATGTGGTCTGCGAGTTGGCTTTGGGCGCTGCTTTGGTATAAAGGTTACAGGGTTGTGGGCTATTCGGGGCGGATTTGCTGCCGCAGTGCGGCGGCTGTAAGGGCTTCCAGCAGCTCATAAAACTGGCCGGGAAGGGTTAAGCCACCAAGGGTGATAGATATCACGCTGAACGATCCGGAATGCTTCTAAGCCGTGGAATCGGGGCTTCGGCCTGCTTAGATGGCATCCGGGATCTGGTTTCCGTTGCGCAAAAAATGCGCAACCCGTTTCACGTCGGGCCCTTTATCCCGACATGCAAAATTGGAATATCGCTGTGACCACATTTAGTAAAACGCCGCTTCTCGACACAATCCACACGCCCGACGATCTGCGCCGGCTCAAGGTGGAGCAACTCCGCCAGGTCGCCGACGAGCTGCGCCAGGAAACCATCGACGCCGTGTCCGTGACCGGCGGCCATTTCGGTGCCGGCCTTGGCGTCGTCGAATTGACGACCGCCCTGCACTACATTTTCGACACGCCGCGCGATCGCCTGATCTGGGACGTCGGCCATCAGGCCTATCCGCACAAGATCCTCACCGGACGCCGCGACCGCATCCGCACGCTGCGCACCGGGGGCGGCCTGTCCGGCTTCACCAAGCGCGCCGAGAGTGATTACGATCCGTTCGGCGCGGCGCATTCCTCGACCTCGATCTCGGCCGGGCTCGGCATGGCCGTCGCCCGCGACCTCTCCGGCGGCAACAACAACGTCATCGCCGTGATCGGCGACGGCGCGATGTCGGCGGGCATGGCCTATGAAGCCATGAACAATGCCGGCGCGATGAATTCGCGGCTGATCGTCATCCTCAACGACAACGACATGTCGATTGCGCCGCCGGTCGGCGCGATGTCGGCCTATCTGTCGCGGCTCTATTCCGGCAGGACCTACCGCACGCTGCGCGAGGCGGCCAAGCAGATCAACAAGCGCCTGCCGAAGATCCTCGCCAACCGCGCCAACCGCGTCGAGGAATATTCCCGCGGCTTCATGATGGACGGCGGCACGCTGTTCGAGGAGCTGGGCTTCTATTATGTCGGCCCGGTCGACGGCCATAACCTCGATCACCTGTTGCCGGTGCTGAAGAACGTCCGCGACATGGCCGACGGTCCGATCCTGGTCCATGTCGTCACCCAAAAGGGCAAGGGCTATCCGCCAGCGGAAGCTTCCGCCGACAAATATCATGCGGTGGTCAAGTTCGACGTCGCCACCGGCGCGCAGGCCAAGGCCAAGCCGAATGCGCCGGCCTACCAGAACGTGTTCGGCCAGAGCCTGGTCAAGGAAGCGCAGAAGGACGACAAGATCGTCGGCATCACCGCGGCGATGCCCTCGGGCACCGGCATCGACATCTTCAACAAGGCGTTCCCCGAGCGCACCTTCGACGTCGGCATTGCCGAGCAGCACGCCGTAACCTTCGCGGCGGGCCTGGCCAGCGAAGGCTACAAGCCGTTCTGCGCGATCTACTCGACCTTCCTGCAGCGCGGCTATGACCAGGTGGTCCACGACGTCGCGATCCAGAGCCTGCCGGTGCGCTTTGCCATCGATCGCGCCGGCCTGGTCGGCGCCGACGGCGCCACCCATGCAGGTTCGTTCGACAATGCCTATCTCGGCTGCCTGCCGAACTTCGTCATCATGGCGGCGTCAGACGAGGCCGAACTGGTCCACATGGTCGCCACCCAGGTTGCGATCAACGACCGGCCGAGCGCGGTGCGCTATCCGCGCGGCGAAGGCCGCGGCGTCGAGATGCCCGAGGTCGGCATTCCCCTCGAGATCGGCAAGGGCCGCATCATCCGCGAAGGCAAGAAGGTCGCGCTGCTCTCGTTCGGCACGCGGCTGGCCGAATGCGAAAAGGCGGCGGACGAACTCGCGGCCCATGGCCTTTCCGCCACCATCGCCGACGCGCGCTTCATGAAGCCGCTCGACGAGGAGATGATCCTGAAGCTGGCGCGCGACCACGAGATCCTGATCACCATCGAGGAAGGCTCGATCGGCGGCTTCGGCTCGCATGTCATGCAGTTCCTCTCCGACCACGGCATGCTCGACAGCGGCATGCTGCGGATGCGTTCGATGGTGCTGCCCGACGCGTTCCTCGACCACGATACGCCGGCGGCGATGTATGCCCGCGCCGGACTCGATGCCAAGAGCATCGTCGCCAAGGTGTTCGAGGCGCTCGGCAAGGATTTCAAGACCGAGACCGTGAAGCTTGCCTGACCCCGTTCAGGCGGCGTTTCACACGAACGCCGGTAAGCGATGAAAATCTACCTGGCGGGTCCCGACGTGTTCCTGCCGGACGCGGCTGAGGTCGGACGGCGCAAGATCGAAATTTGCGCCCGTCACGGCCTCACCGGGCTTTATCCGCTCGACAACACCGTCAACCTTTCGGCCGGCGATGCTTCGCTGAACATCTTCCGCGGCAATGAAGCGATGATGGACGCTGCCGATGCCGTCATCGCCAATCTGACGCCGTTCCGCGGGGTGGGCGCGGATGCCGGCACGGTCTACGAGCTCGGCTACATGGCCGGCCGCGGCAGGCTCTGCCTCGGCTACAGCAACGATCCGACGAGCTACGCCGACCGCGTTGCGCGCGCCGATCGCGTGAGCCATCTTCCGGACGGACGGCTGGTCGATTCGCAGGGCCTGACCGTCGAGGATTTCCGCCTTTCCGACAATCTGATGATGATGCACGCGCTCGATCTGCATGGCTGCCGGCTGGTGACGCCGCAGCAGGCGCCGGCGGACATCTGGCATGATCTCGCCTCATTCGAAGCCTGTGTTCGGCTCGCCGCCGAACGGGCGGCACGCTAGTTCCTTTTGTTTTGACGCGTTTTCTTCGCGCGAACCGGTGCCCCGCTTCGCCTGAAAACGCCATAGATCGGACACCCCTGGTGAAGAAGAGCAACAGCGAGATGATTTCCGGCAAGCGCGCCGACGTGCTGCTGGTCGAGCGCGGCCTGTTCGAAAGCCGGGCCCGCGCCCAGGCCGCGATCGAGGCCGGCCTCGTCACCGCCAATGACAGGCAGGTCACGAAGGCCTCCGAGACCATCGCCGCTGACGCGGTGATCGAGGCGCAGCCGGCGCATCCCTTCGTCTCGCGCGGCGGCGTCAAGCTGGCCGGCGCGCTCGAGCGCTATCCGATCGAAGTCGAGAATCATGTCTGCCTCGATGTCGGCGCCTCCACCGGCGGCTTCACTGAAGTGCTGCTCGCGAACGGCGCCAGCCTGGTGTTCGCGATCGATGTCGGGCGCGACCAGCTGCATGCCTCGCTGCGCGGCCATCCCAACATCGTCTCGATGGAAGAAACCGATATCCGCGACTTCGAGGGCAAGCGCCTGCCGCAGCGGCCCGACATCGTCGTGATCGATGTCAGCTTCATCTCGCTGAAAGCGGTGCTGCCGGTGGCGCTGTCGCTGGCGGCGGCGCCGATGCACCTGCTGGCGCTGATCAAGCCGCAATTCGAAGCCGAACGGAAGCATTCCAAGCGCGGCATCATCCGCAACGCGGCGGTGCATCAGGCGATCTGCGACGACATCAGCGCCTTTGCCGCCTCGCTCGGCTGCACCGATATCGAGGTGTTTCCGTCGCCGATCACCGGCGGCGACGGCAATATCGAATTCTTCCTCGGCGCGCGCCGTGGCTGAACGGCTCGTCATCGATCATCTCGGCCATCGCGGCGATGGCGTGGCGCTGAGCGGCCATGAAGCCATCTATGTGCCCTACACGCTTCCCGGCGAGACCGTCGAGGCTGGACCGGCTCCGGGCCATCATCCCGATCGCCGGCACCTGCTGGCGGTAGAGATCGCAAGCCCCGAACGGATCACGCCGTTCTGCCCGCATTTCGGCATCTGCGGCGGCTGCGCCATCCAGCATTGGAACGCGGAAGCCTATCGCGCCTGGAAGCGCAGCATCGTGGTCGAGACCCTGGCGCAGGCGAAGCTTGATTGCGAAGTCGCCCCGCTCCTCGATGCGCATGGACAAGGCCGCCGCCGGCTGACGCTGCATGCGCGCATGGGCACCCATGAGGTGGTCAAGCTCGGCTTCGCGGCGGCAGGTTCGCACGACATCATCCCGATCGATCGCTGCCCGATTCTCGATCCCGCCCTGAGCGGCGCGATCGACGCGGCCTGGGCGCTCACCGAACCCCTGATTGCGACCGGCAAGCCGCTCGACATCCAGATCACCGCAACCGATAACGGCCTCGATGTCGATGTGCGCGGCTCCGGCGCCCTGCCCGCGCCAATGATTGCGAAGCTGTCGCGTATCGCCGAGCAGCATCGCCTGGCGCGGCTGACGCGCCACGGCGAACTGGTGCTGCAGCGCTTGCCGCCGACGGTGCGGATGGGCCGTGCCGAGGTGCTGTTGCCGCCGGGCTCATTCCTGCAGGCGACGGTCGCCGGCGAGGAAATGCTGGCGGCGCAGGTCAATGAGCGCATCGGCCGCGCCAGGGCGGTCGCCGATCTGTTCTGCGGCGTCGGCCCGTTCGCGCTGCGGCTTGCGGAAAAGGCCCGTGTCGCAGCCTTCGACAGCGATGCCGGTGCGATCGCATCATTGCAGAAGGCCGCCCGTACGCCGGGCCTGAAGCCGATCAAGGCGGAAACACGCGATCTGTTTCGCCGTCCGCTGATGCCGCAGGAATTACGCGACTATGATGCCGTCGTATTCGATCCGCCGCGGCAAGGCGCCGAGGCGCAGGCGCGTCAGCTCGCCGCAAGCAAGGTCTCGATGGTAATCGCCGTATCATGCAACGTCGCGACCTTTGCACGCGATGCGCGAATCCTGATCGATGGCGGCTATAAAATCGAAATTGTGACGCCTATCGATCAATTCCGTCACACGCCGCATGTCGAATTGGTCGCACGCTTCACGCTGAAGCGTTGAAGCTTCGGCTTTGAACCTCCAAGCCCACCGCATGACGAATCCACAAGTGACGGAATGACAGGACGGTGCGTCACCATTCCTGTCCGGTAACAGCCGATTGATCATCCGCGCGATGCAATCGAGCTACGTCGTTGAAAACATCCCACACTCGCTGGAGGATATCATGGACGTCAATCCAGACAGGCTGAACGCCTTCATGGGAAAAATGCTGGTCGATGTCGGCTCCGCAATGAATGCCTCGCTGATGCTGGTGGGCGACAAGCTCGGGCTCTATAAGGAGCTTGCGGCGAAAGGTCCCATGAGTTCTGCCGAACTCGCCAAGGCGACCTCGACCACCGAACGCTACGTGCGCGAATGGCTCTCGGCGCAGGCCGCATCCGGCTATATCGAATACGACGCCGCAACCGACAAATTCTCGATGCAGCCCGAGCAGGCGATGGCGCTGGCCGATGAAGACAGCCCGGTATTCCTCGGCGGCGTCGGCGACCTCATCTCGGCCGCCTTTCTCGACGAGCCCAAGATTGCCGACGCCTTCAAGAGCGGCAAGGGCGTCGGCTGGAACAAGCGCAGCGAATGCCTGTTCTGCGGCACCGCGCGCTTCTTCCGCACCGGCTACAAGCACCATCTGGTGCAGGAGTGGTTGCCGGCACTCGATGGCGTCGTTGAAAAGCTGAGGCGCGGCGCCAAGGTTGCCGATATCGGCTGCGGACATGGCGTGTCGACGCGGCTGATGGCCGAAGCCTTCCCGAATTCCCGCTTCTACGGCTTCGATTATCACCCCGGCTCGATCGACACCGCGCGCGATCTGACCAGTAAAGCCGGCCTGACCGACCGCGTGCGTTTCGACGTCCACACCGCCAAGACCTATCCTGCGGAAGGATATGATCTGATCTGCTTCTTCGACTGCCTGCACGACATGGGCGATCCGGTCGGCGCGATGACGCATGTCCGCGAGGCCATGGCCGATGACGGCACCTGCATGCTGGTCGAGCCCTTCGCCAACGATCGCCTGGAGGACAATCTCAATCCGGTCGGACGGATGTATTACGCCGCCTCAACCATGATCTGCACGCCGGCCTCACTCGATCAGGAAGTGGGTCTGGCGCTGGGCGCGCAGGCCGGCGAAGCAAGGCTGCGCGAGGTCGCCAGGCAAGGCGGACTGTCGCGCTTCCGCCGCGCCACCGAAACGCCGTTCAACCTGATCCTCGAAGCGCGCGTGTAACGCAATCAGGTTCGCCGATTAAAAAATACCGAGCACAGAGAGTGGATTCATCTGAGCGTCGCTACACTCAGGAGTTCAACACCTCCTGAGTGTAACGCTATCCGGGTCCGCCTGGACCGGGCATGGCGACCGGACTTCGGCGATCCCCGGAAATGGCATAGGGAAGGTGCAGCATAGGAACGGGCCAATACTGCGAGCGTTCACCGTTTGCTCAAGGGGGCAAGATGACAACAAAAGGAGAAAGCCCAATGATGACCCGTCTGTCTATTTCGGCGCTTCTTGTCATGGGTCTGTCACAGGCCGCCATTGCTCAAGGTAGCATCCAGCAGAACGAGCAGAATCCGCCCTCGACCTCGGCGGAGAACATGCAAACCCATCAGAATATCCCGCGGTTGCTCCAACAGAGACTGACATCCGCTGGATTTACTGACGTGAGAATCGTGCCGAGTTCCTTCGTCGTCACCGCGAGAGACAATAGCGGCCATCCAGTGATGATGCGCATCACCCCGAATTCAACGTTTTTCCTGACCGAAGTACCGGCCGTCAGCCAATCGTCTACGACCGGCATTGATCGGGGGAACCCAAGCGAAACTGCCCAGCAGAACCAGCCGTCGGCCCCGGCCGAAAATCAACCGTCAGCGTCGGCGGAGGACCAACAGTCGGCCTCGGCGGAGAACATGCAAGCTCCTGAGAATCTCCCGCCGTCGCTTCGACAGAGACTCGCCTCTGATAGATTTAGTGACGTCAACGTCGTACCGCGTTCCGCTCTCATCACCGCGAGAGACCGCAACGGCCGCCCAGTGATGATGCGCATCACCCCGAATTCAATGTTTTTCCTGTCCGAAATACCGGCCGCCAGTTCGACGACGACCGGCATGGGCAGGGGAAACTCGAACGATTCGGGTGAGAGCAGATAGCGGCAGAAGCCGCGAATACCGCGCGCGATGGGTGTCTCGCGGATCAACCGGCACCCATCCGCTCTGTAGGATGACCCGGTCGGAAGGGCCGGTGATTAATCGAAACGAGCCGTTGCTTAACGCAGCGCCGCCCGATTCTGCCGACGAAACGGCCGCACCGGCCTGCGTGAGGCCGACGACGGCGTTTGGCGGTTTGAATTCAAACGCGCGTCGAATTCCTGCGACCTGTAAGCAAGCGCCGATAGCATCGACAGATACGATACGAGTGTCGTCTCGGCTCTCGTGTGGTGGGACACCTAGTGCTTTTCCGGTTCTGATGGAATTAGAACCGCGCTCCAGGTTTTTGTTTTGACGCGGTTTTCTTCACGCGAACCGGCGCCCGCTTCGCTCGAAAACGCTCTCGCGAGAGACGCCTTCGGATGGCGCGGCCGCTATCCCGACCCTACACCGCAAAGATGCCCCGCCGGGAAGGTAAGGGGCCATGCCTCACTGATGCGGCCCGCTAAACCTTTTCCCGGCGTGCTGTTCGTGGGTTGGCCGCTATGCCGTGGCCCGAACATCCGCCGCGGCAGTCAGCGGCTGTCTCTTCGGAGGTGGCGTCATCGAACCTCCTCTGCTTTGCGCGTTTCACATTGTCGCTCGAAGCGACCATGCAATGCTTGTCCTGACAATCGATAGTGTCAAGTCAATCATGGCAGCGGCTGCCGAATGTGATGACCTGCCGGAAGCGGTGAAGCGGGAGGTCCAGACCTTTGCCGATGTCAACGTGGTCTGGCTGGGCAGAATCCCACCCGCTGCGACCATTGTCGATACCCAGCGAGCAGATGGCTCGCGCCATCTCTGCTGCCATTGCCGGCGTCCAGCCGATCGCGAGGAGCAGCCGCTCGGATATCTCGTTCTACGACGCGCAGGTCGACAGCTATCAAGCGTCGGGGCCTCGTGCCGGCGTGGACGGCCCGAGCTTTGGCCGACGCGCATCACGCTTGATTTGCCTCAATTCGGACGACCATGGAGATGACTACATATTACTTAATCGGACCAATTTCG
The DNA here is from genome assembly GCA_035547995.1 of Bradyrhizobium sp. GTDB lineage: Bacteria > Pseudomonadota > Alphaproteobacteria > Rhizobiales > Xanthobacteraceae > Bradyrhizobium. The sequence goes on from DASZTN010000187.1 coordinate 15,560, forward strand.
GGTTCGTGCATAACGGTGTCCAAAGAGCCAGGTCGCCGGTCTCGGGAGCGAGCAATGAGCGTGATCCTACGCATCCTGTTTGTCATTGCAGGATTGATTGCTGCGCTGTTTATTGCGCGCGACACGCTGAACTTTGAACTGGTCCAGACCTGGGTAGCCATTCTGCTCGCCGCCGTGCTTTTCACCGTCGCAAGCCTGTGGGCGCTGCGGCAGAAGACGTGAGCACCACTGCCGCATCAACAGGACTGACGCAGACCGAAGCCGAGGCACGGCTGCGGGCGGAAGGCTATAACGAGCTGCCTCGGCTCCAGCGCCGGACTTTTCTGCGAATCATCCTCGAGGTGGTGCGGGAGCCGATGATCGCGCTGCTTCTTTGCGGCGGCGCGATCTACCTTCTACTCGGTGATCTCCGTGAAGCTCTGCTGCTGCTGGTGTTCGGCGCGATGTCCGTCGTGATCACGGTTGTCCAGGAGACGCGAACGGAACGCGTTCTGGAGGCTTTGCGCGATCTAACCAGTCCGCGCGCCCTGGTGATCCGCGACGGCGAGCGCCAGCGCATCGCCGGCCGGGATGTGGTGCGCGGCGACCTTATCGTTCTGAGCGAGGGAGATCGCATCGCTGCCGATGCAACGCTCGTCGATGGTCGCGACTTGCAAGTCGACGAATCCCTGCTCACGGGCGAGTCGGTGCCCGTCCGCAAACAAGTCCTCCAGCACCCCGTTCCGGCCGATCGGCGGCCGGGCGGTGATGACCTGCCATTCGTCTATTCCGGCTCACTCGTCGTGCGCGGCGAGGGTCTGGCGCTGGTCAGCGCCACCGGCCCGCGCAGTGAAATCGGCAAGATCGGGCAGTCCCTGCAGGCCTTGCCCACGGAGCCGCCTCGCCTCCAGCAGCAGACTGCGAGACTGGTACGGCTTTGCGGGATCGGCGGAGCCGCGATCAGCCTTGCCGCCGTCCTGCTTTACGGGGTCTTGCGTGGCGACTGGCTGCAGGCGCTGCTCGGAGGCATCGCGATCGGCATGTCCATGCTTCCGGAAGAATTTCCGGTGGTGCTCACCGTGTTCATGGCGATGGGGGCGTGGCGGATCTCGAAGGCCCGCGTGCTGACGCGGCGCGCCGCTGCAATCGAGACGCTCGGCTCGGCGACCGTTCTATGCACCGACAAGACCGGTACCTTGACACAGAACCTGATGTCGGTGGCGGAACTGCGGCTCCTCAACGGCACCTGCATAGGTCCCAGGTCGGCCAAACAAGGTCCTGCCGGTGCGGAATTTGTCGAACTCGCGCATTGCAGCGCTCTCGCCAGTTCGCCTGAACCGTTTGATCCGATGGAGAAGGCGCTTCATGCCTTCGCATCCGACGTGCTCCCGGATCGAGACAGACCAAATGCCCGCTGGAAGCTGATACGCAGCTACGGCCTTCGCCCCGACTTGCTGGCCATGACGCAGGTCTGGCAGCGACCCGATGCGTCAGCGTATTCAGTTGCCGCCAAGGGTGCGCCCGAAGCGATCGCCCGGCTCTGCCGGCTGGGCGATGCGGATCAGGCCCGGTTGAAGCAGGCCGTCGATGCCATGGCCGAGAACGGACTGCGCGTGCTCGGGGTCGCCACGGCTGTTTACGGAGACGCGCCGCTCCCGGAATCACAAGAGGTCTTCGCCTTTCGCTTCCTCGGTCTGGTTGGACTGGCCGATCCGCTTCGCCCGAGCGTGCCCCAGGCCGTGCGGGAATGCCGTTCTGCAGGAATTCGCATCGTCATGATCACCGGCGACTATCCGGCAACCGCGGTCGCGATCGCGAGGCAGGCGGGACTGGACGCCGGCCATGTCATGACGGGCGAACAGACCAGCGTCATCGACGATCCGGCATTGGCGCAGCGCGCCAGGAGCGTCAACGTGTTTGCGCGGATCACGCCGGACCAGAAGCTTCGCATCGTTCAGGCGATGAAGGCCGATGGCGAGATCGTCGCGATGACCGGCGACGGCGTCAACGACGCGCCATCCCTGAAAGCCGCTCACATCGGTATCGCGATGGGCGGACGCGGCACGGACGTGGCGCGCGAGGCGTCCTCGATCGTACTGCTTGACGACGATTTCGGCTCCATCGTGTCGGCCATTCGCCTCGGCCGGCGCATCTACGACAATCTGCGGAAGGCCATGGCGTTCATCTTCGCCGTGCACGTTCCGATCGCCGGCCTTGCCCTGCTTCCCCTGCTCTTTGGCTTGCCCCTGATCTTCAGTCCCGTTCACATCGCATTCCTGGAGTTGATCATCGACCCCGTCTGCTCGCTCGTATTCGAGGCGGAGCGCGGGGAGCATGACGTCATGAAGCGAGCGCCGAGGCGCGCCGACAGTCCGCTCTTCACATGGTCCTTGATCGGCTGGAGCGTCCTTCAAGGCGGGCTGGCATTTACCCTGGTTGCCCTCGTGTTCGTTCTTGCGCTCCGCGCAGGCATGCCTGCCAATGAGGCCCGTGCGCTCGCCTTCTTTTCCCTGGTCGTCTGCATTGTCGGCCTGGTGCTTGCAAACCGATCGTTCAGCGCTTCCTTCTCGTCTGCATTCTTCCGTCCAAATCGTGCACTGGCGTGGATCTTGTTTGCGGTCGTCGCCATTCTCGCGACGACGCTGCTCTGGCCTCCGGCCACTGCGCTGTTTCGTTTTGGTCCCCTGCATCCGGACGACCTGATGGTCACGCTCGGTGCGGGACTGGTGTTGCTGGTTCTGCTTGAACTGCTGAAGCCAATCTGGGCTGCGCGTCTTCGCGCTTAGGGCACCGGCCTGACGGAGTGCTCGAAAAACCCAAGCAGCAACCTCACCTTCCCCAGCGGTCCTGCCAGATCTTCTCGCCGATCAGGCAGGACACCCGCGGCTCCTTGTCGGCGACCGGGATGATCCGGCGCTCGGGCGTCTTGCCTGCGACTTCGAGCAGCAGCTTGGTGCGGATCGCCTCCTTGAACTTGTCGCGATCCTTGATCGAGATCACGAAAGACCCGGGGCCACCGGTCACGCAGTCCTCGTAATAGTAGTCGAGATTGTCGATATCCATCGTCGAATAGGATGGCGCCTTCACCATGATCGGCAGGCCGTTGATGGTGATGCCCTTTGACAACGCCTCATCGCGGGCGCCGGCGACCGGCGCGCCGTTGTTGTTGGGTCCGTCGCCGGAGATATCGATCACCCGCCGCAGGCCATGATACGGATCCTGATCGAACAGCGGCATGGCGAAATAGATCGCGCCCGAGATCGAGGTGCGCGAGGCGCGGCGGACCGGCGTCTTCATGATTTCGCTCGCGACCGCGTCCGCGCTCTCCGGACCGTCGATCAGCCGCCAGGGGATGATGATCTTCTGATCGTTCGAGGCCGCCCATTCGAAATAGGTGACGGAAACCCTGCCGTTGGGCAGCGCCTTCAAAGCCTGGAGGAATTCCTTCGACTGGATCGCCTCGGCGTAGCCCTCGCGCTGAACGGCGAGTTCGTCCAGATCCATCGAATAGGAAACATCGACGGCGAGAATCAACTCGATGTCGACGGTTGGCCTGCCATCTTTCGTCTGCGCCAGCTCGCGTGCATTGTTCGGCGCCGCGACACTGGCAACGTCGCCTCCAGTGATGGCTCCGGCGAACAGCAACGCTCCGATCGAGACACACCAACGCATCAGCGGCCCTCCGTCGTTGAATGGATCGTGACACGCAAAATGCACCGCGAAAAGCAAGAAGATCGGTTGCTCATCACATTCCGGTTAAGGTCGCGATGACCGGACGATTGTTGCCTTTGTTTTGGACTGGAACCAGGCCGGATGATCCAAAACTGACCTCGCATTGTCTGTCAGCGATGCAACGAAGCCATCGCAAACCACCGGTTCCACGCCCGGCCGCAAGACTGTATTGTTGCTGTCGGCAAGAGCGAGCCAGCAGATCGAGCCCATCTGGAGGCATCCCCGGAATGAGCGAGACGACCGTCACCAAACCGAAAACCAAGGTCCAGACCAAGACCGAGCGGCCGCGGCTGCACAAGGTCATCCTGGTCAATGACGACTACACGCCCCGCGAATTTGTCGTCACGGTGCTGAAGGCCGAATTCCGCATGACCGAGGACCAGGCCTACAAGGTCATGCTGACGGCGCATCAGCGCGGCGTCTGCGTGGTCGCAGTATTCACCAAGGACGTCGCCGAGACCAAGGCGACGCGCGCCACCGATGCCGGCCGCGCCAAGGGCTATCCGCTGCTGTTCACCACCGAGCCGGAAGAATAGCTGTCGGGTCAACTGCCGGGCGTCTCGTCCAGCAAACCGTAGACGCGCTCGGCCCTGGCAAATCCGGCGATCGGAAATTCGCCGAGATCGGCCCAGCCGCCCTCGCAGATTCCGGCAAAGCCGGCCGAGGCCACGATGGTGCGGCTGAGGCGGCCGGCGATCTTCTCCAGCCGCGCCGCGAGATTGACCGCCGGACCAATACAGGTGAAATCGAGCCGGTTGCCGCCCCCGATATTGCCGTACAGCACTTTCCCGACATGCAGCGCGACGCCGAAGCGGAAACGTTCGACGGCATCGCCGACCGGATACTGCATCGCCAGGACGCCGGTCCGGGACTTGCGCGCCGCTTCCAATACCTCCGCGCAGACGTGATGGGCGTTGCCATCCTGCTCGACGATCGGAAACACCGCGAGCAGGCCGTCGCCCATATATTTCAGGATTTCGCCGCCATGCGAGCGGATCGCCTCGACCTGACAATCGAAATAGTGATTGAGAATTTCGACCACGATCTCGGCCGGGAGGCGGTCCGACAGCGCGGTGAAGCCGCGCAAATCCGACAGCCAGATCGCTGCATGCATCGTATCGCTATGGCCGCGGCGGATCTGCCCACCGAGAATCCGCTCGCCGGCGCGGTTGCCGACATAGGTGTCGAGCAAATTAACGGCAGTGCGGCGCAGGCTGATGATCTCGATGACACGGGCCAGAGGCCGCGTCAGCGCCCGCAACATCGAAAGTTGCTCATCGCTGAAGCCGCCGGGCTGTCTCGTCATCCAGCTGGTGGCGTGAACCGAGTTATCGGCAAAATGAAGCGGCAGCGCGATGTAATCGGTGACGCCCTCGACGCGCATGTCATCCAGAAACGGAAAGCGCCGGCTTTCGGGATCATCGAGACGGTAGCGGACCTCTTCTTCCCGCTCGTAGAGGATCGCCAGCGGGCTGCTCCTGAATTGCTCGGAATCCCTGACGTCGAAATTCGCCGCATTCACCTCCACCTCGGTGTCCGGACGCCAGGTGAAGCGGACCCCGAACACGTCAGGATGCAGCGTGCGGACGAATACGCCGACGCGCCACAGCGGCAATCCGGCCTCGACGAGATGTTCGCAGGTGGCCGCCATCATTGCGGTCGGGCTGGACGCGGAGCGTGCGCCGTCGATCAGCCAGTCGGTCAATGTCTGCAGCTTGCGTGCGTTCATGGCCATCGCATTATAGCGTTTTCGAGCGAAGCCTGTCCCGGACTTGATCCGGGAGGGAGACCGGTTCGCGCGAAGAAAACGCGTCAAAAAGAGATTTAAAACCCGCGAACTCCCCTGAACCGCCAGCACAGCACAAAGGCGTTGCGTTCCGGCGACATCGGCGAGGTCGTGACCTCGCCTCAGCCCTCGCCCCCGAAGCAAGCGTCGGTTGTGGCCTGCCGTCGAAGCTTCAGGAACCGGCTCGAGCCTCGACGGATGCGCCGAGCAGGAAGTCGGTCACCTCGTCCGAAAACCTCTTGCTCTGTCCGTTGATGGTCACGCTTCCTGCTCCCTGCGGATCGGGATATGCGGCCGGCATGCCGTGCGCGACAAGGGCCTCGGCGCATCCAAGCCAATCGCCGGTCCCTTCGGGCTCGTTGAATGAGGCCCATGACAACGTACCGCAGGCATTGTCGCCGAAGCCATGGCGCTCTTTCCAGCTTGCGCCATGTTCCAGCAGAAACCGGGCCAGCCCGGCGTCGCCGCGGAATACCGCATGGTTCAAGGCCGATGCGTCCCAGTCTCCGCCGCGGATGGCGACCGGCCAGCCGAGGCGGACCATGAGCTTCACCGCCTCGCCGCGACCGAGCGCAGCCAATTCCGGCAGCAGACGGAGCTGGGCCTCCGGCAACGCTTGCGGCAGGTCGGGCCGCCGGGATTGGATCTGCCGCGCCGTGATTTCGTCGCCGGCGGCGCAGGCAGCCGCAAACCGCTCCTCCTCGGAAAGCGGCTCGCCGCCTCCCATCCGGTTCAGGAGCCTCGCCACGTCGGTCAACCCGAACTGCAGGGCCAGCCGATAGGCGCTGGTCCCATCGGGTGTCCGGGCCGTGGGATCGGCGCCGGCCGCAAGCAGAGCCTCGACATGCGCGGCAGATCGCCCGCGCCGGATCGCCCATAACAGCGGCGTGCCCCACTTGGCGGTTTGCCCGCCTGTCGCCGGTTCGTTCGGGTCTGCCCCCGAGGCGAGCAGGAGTTGCAGCACCTCGATGCTGTCGAGATCCAGGGCGCGATAGAGCGCGTTGGAGCCGACCACTTTCGCTCCCGCCTGCAGCAGCAGGCGGGTGCAGACGAAACTTTCGAGCGCGTGATAGAGGGACTCGCCGTCATTCGGATCGGCACCGGCATCCAGAAGCAGCGCGGTCAGTTCGGCGTCGCGATTCTGTCCCGCAGCACCGTAGAGCGCCGAGAGCCGGTATGTAGGGGACGGCTGCTGCAGCGATGCCGGCGGCCAGCGGCTGCCGACGGCCTGATCGGGATCGGCCCCGGCTTCGAGCAGAAGCCTCGCGGCAGCCAGCAGGCGGTGGTGAAACCCGGGCAGCCGGACGAGGCTCGAATGCGTCACGGCGACGAGCGGAGGGAGGTTGAGCGGGCCGCCGGGGCGATTGACCCATTCGGCGTCCCGCGCCGTCCTGTCGCCAAGGATCGCCGCATCGCCGATGGCGCAGGCAAGATACGCATCGCCCGCGGATAGTCCGGGAAACTCTTCGAGCATGCGCGCGGCAGCGGCGGGGCTCGCCCGATCCATTCCGCCGCTGATATCGCCGGGATAGATCAGCCGCAGCCAGTTATGGACCGACCTGGCGTGGTCGGCGGAATAGGCACGCCGCGCCACCACGAAGCTGCTCAGCTCCCGCCACGACGTGAAGCCATATTCCCGCGCCACGCAGGACTGCGCATCATGAAGACGCAGCGCGAGATTGCCGATGTCGTGGTCATCCCTTGCCGCTGCCGCCGGCAGCGCTTCGCGAAAGCGCGCGAACGCAGCGGGGTCGCCGCTTTTGTAAGCCGCAAGCAAATCCTTGGCTTGCTTCTTCAACTGGTCGAGATGGGGACGGTCGGGGAGCCGCTTCATGGAACCTCCGTGCATCGAGCGCCGATGGTCCGCAATGCCGGCTGCACAAAGGTCTGGACTCGTAACTTATCGAGGCAAGTGGGTTCAACCCTTCCCGCGGACCCGGATGCGGCTTGCACCGCGGGCAGACCATAGGACGCCGCCCCGGCGGACGTCAATGTCGTGGTCGGTTTCCCGGCGATGGCGATTCAGCCGGGTCCGCGGGGAAGGCCGGCAACCGACAATCCAACGCCGAGATTCTAACAGCCGAGATTCTAGCGGACGAGATTCTCGCGGCCGACCTGGCCGCGGTGGCGCAGGAAATGATCGGCCAGCACGCAGGCCATCATGGCCTCGCCGACCGGCACCGCGCGAATGCCGACGCAAGGGTCGTGACGGCCCTTGGTCATGATGTCGGTCTCGGCGCCGCTGCGGTCTATCGTTTGACGCGGCGACAGGATCGAGGAGGTCGGCTTGACGGCAAAGCGCGCCACCACCGGCTGTCCGGTCGAGATGCCGCCGAGGATGCCGCCGGCATGGTTGGACAGAAACCGCACGCCCTGATTGCCGGCGCGCATTTCATCGGCATTTTCCTCGCCGGTCAGTTCTGCCGCGCCGAAGCCGGCGCCGATCTCGACGCCCTTGACCGCATTGATGCTCATCAGCGCGGCGGCCAGATCCGCATCGAGCTTGGCGTAGATCGGCGCGCCCAGTCCAGCCGGCACGCCTTCAGCGACGACTTCGATCACCGCGCCGATCGACGATCCCTTCTTCCTGATCTCGTCGAGATAGGTCTCGAAGAAGGCGGCCTTGTCCTTGTCGGGACAGAAGAACGGATTGCGCGCGACCTCGTCCCAATCCCATTTGCCGCGATCGATCTTGTGCGGCCCCATCTGCACCAGCGCGCCGCGCACGGTCATGCCCGCTACGACCTTGCGGGCGATGGCGCCGGCGGCGACCCGCATCGCGGTCTCCCGCGCCGACGAACGTCCGCCGCCGCGATAGTCGCGCAATCCGTATTTCGCCTCGTAGGTGAAATCGGCATGGCCCGGACGAAACTTGTCCTTGATCTCGGAATAATCCTTCGAACGCTGATCGGTGTTCTCGATCAGCAGCCCGATCGGCGTGCCGGTGGTCACCTGCACGCCGGTTTCCGGATGCGCCATCACGCCGGACAGGATCTTCACCGTATCCGGCTCCTGGCGCTGGGTGGTGTAGCGCGACTGCCCCGGACGCCGGCGGTCGAGGTCGCGCTGGATGTCCTCAGGCGTCAGCGGCAACAGCGGCGGACAGCCATCGACCACGCAGCCGATCGCAACCCCGTGGCTTTCGCCGAAGGTCGTGACCCGGAACATATGGCCGAAGGTGTTGAAGGACATTTTGCTTGCAGTTTGCGCCGGTGTTGAATGTCGACATAGCGCGGCAGTTACTCAAATGCCAGAGCGTCATTGCAGGGCGCCGGAGGGGCGAACCCGGAATGACGAGAGAGGGAACGACGCCTTAACTATATTTCGTCAGGCCGCCGTCCTTGAACACATAGACCACGCCCTGCCCGATCGGCGTCTCTGCGGCCTCGTTCGGCGTGGCGATGCCGAGCGCCACCATCAGTGCCCGCATGGTGCCGCCATGGGCGACCGTCACGGTGTCGACCAGAAGAGACTCATACCAGTCGCGCATCCGCAAGGTGACGCTGGCATAGCTCTCGCCCGAGGGTGCGGCGACGCCCCATTTGTCGAGCCGGCGCGCAGCGAAGGTGGCGGCGTCGTGCCGCTCCATTTCCGGCAGCGTCAGCCCCTCCCAATGGCCGTAGCCGATCTCGCGCAAGCGGTCGTCGACGCCGTACTCGCCAGGCTTCAGCGCCAGCGTCTCGCGCACCAGTTCCATGGTCGACCGGGTGCGGCCGAGCGGACTTGCGACATAAGGCAGCGACGACGGCTGATGGCCATCGCGCGCCAGCAGACGGCCGAGGATATGGCCGGCCGCCGTCGCCTGCTGGCGGCCAAGCGCGTTGAGCGGGATATCCCGCGATCCCTGGAAACGCCCTTCCGCATTCCACGCCGTCTCGCCGTGGCGGATGTAATAGATCGTCGGCAGCGCGGTCAGTCCTTGGAGAGCGAGATATCGGGCGCATCGGGCCGCTTCATGCCGACGACGTGATAGCCGGAATCGACGTGGTGCACCTCGCCGGTGACGCCGCGCGACAGGTCCGAGAGCAGATACAGCGCGCTGTCGCCGACCTCCTCGATGGTCACGGTCCGGCGCAGCGGCGTGTTGTATTCATTCCATTTCAGGATGTAGCGGAAATCGCCGATGCCGGATGCCGCCAGCGTCTTGATCGGTCCGGCCGAGATCGCGTTGACGCGGATCTTCTTCTCGCCGAGGTCGGCGGCGAGATAGCGCACGCTGGCTTCCAGCGCGGCCTTGGCAACGCCCATCACGTTGTAATGCGGCATCCATTTCTCGGCGCCGTAATAGGTCAGCGTCAGGATCGAGCCGCCATCGGTCAAAAGCTTCTCGGCGCGCTGCGCGATCGCGGTGAGCGAATAGCAGCTGATCAGCATGCTCCTGGAGAAATTGTCGGCGGTGGTGTCGAGATAGCGGCCGTCGAGCTGATCCTTGTCGGAGAAGGCGATGGCATGGACCACGAAATCGATCTTGCCCCATTTCTCGCGCAGCGCCCCGAATACCGCATCGATGGTGGCGGGATCGGTGACGTCGCAATGGCCGAGCAAAAGCCCGCCAAGCTCGGCCGCCAAGGGCTCGACGCGCTTCTTCAGGGCATCGCCCTGCCAGGTCAGCGCGATCTCGGCGCCCGCTGCGTGGCAGGCCTTGGCGATGCCCCAGGCGATCGACCGGTTGTTGGCGACGCCGAGGATCACCCCGCGCTTGCCCTGCATCAGACCCGAATGTTGCGTCATGGCTTTTCCATCGAACTCGTCCAGAAGGCTGGAGGTACACCAGCCCTCCGGCCCGGTACAGCCTTAATCCATGGGTGATTAACGCTGTTTTGGCGCGAAAAGGCCGGCCGCCGGAATAGTTCCGCCCTTGGGGTGTTAGGCTTGGGGAAGGCGTTTCTGCGTGCTTGAACCGCACGCGGCCGACCAGCGACAGACCAGAGCCTCTCCATGACCGCGTTTCGCGACAGCGTCGAAGCCATGATCCCGGCCCTGCGCCGCTATGCGCGGGCGCTGGCGCGCGATGCCGATATCGCCGACGACCTGGTGCAGGATACGCTGGTGCGGGCGCTGCGCTCGGAGCGGCTGTTTCTCGGCGGCGACATCCGAAGCTGGCTCTACACCATCCTGACCAACCTCAACAAGAATCGCCGCCGCTCGCTGGCCCGGCGGCCGCAATTCATGCCGCTGCTCGACAACAATCCGGACGCCAGCGGCACCGAGGCGGAAAGCCGCGACATCGCGCGCGCGCTCTCCACGCTGGTGGAGGAGCAGCGTTCGGCGCTGCTCCTGGTGACGCTGGAAGGATTGAGCTACCGCGAGGTCGCGGACATCCAGGGCGTGCCGATCGGCACCGTGATGTCGCGGCTTGCCCGCGCCCGCGCCCATGTGAAGGCTTCCCTGGAAGGTGAACGCCCTTCCTTGCGACGGGTCAAATGATGACAGGCGGCACGGATCAGCGAAGACGCGAAAATGGAAGCGGCGGAAAAAAGATGACCGGATTTGCAGCACGAAACCATTTTCCCTTCTCCCGGCCAGCGGGAGCAATCATGGCCGGCCGGCCGACGAACCCGGCCGGAATCAGGCAGAGACGACGACAATGACCGACCCGAAAATTCCCGTCACCGAAGACGAACTGCACGCTTACGTCGATAATGAATTGCCGCCGGAGCGCCGCAGCGACGTCGAGGCATGGCTCGCGGCACATCCCGACGATGCAGCCCGGGTGCGGTCATGGCGCGCGATGGCCGATCTGCTGCATGAGCGCTACGACTCGGTGCTCGACGAAGCCGTTCCGAGACGGCTCGAGATCGAGCGCCTGGTGCGGCAGCCGCGCAGATGGATCTACGGCGCAGCAGCCGCGGTGCTGGCGGCGTTCATCGCCGGGGGCGGTGTCGGCTGGGGTGCGCACAGCCTGATCTCTTCACCTTCGGCCTTCCGCAATTTCACCGCCGATGCGCTGGATGCCCACCGGCTCTATGTGGTCGAGGTGCGCCATCCGGTCGAAGTCGGAGCTTCCGAGCGCGACCACCTGATTTCCTGGCTGTCCAAGCGCTGCGGCTATGAGGTGAAGGCGCCGGAGCTGGAGGTCACCGGGCTGAAGCTGGTCGGCGGCCGGCTGCTGCCCGGGCCGGACGGCCCGGCGGCGTTTCTGATGTATGAGAACCCGGCCGGCCAGCGCTTCACGCTCTATGCTTCGCGGGTCGACACCAAGACCACCCACATGCGCTATGCGGCCAGCGATGGCGACGGCGCCATGTTCTGGGCCAATGGCAGCGTCGGCTATGTGTTCAGCGGTCCGGTCGACAGGGACCGGCTCAATCAGATCGCGCGCCTGGTCTATGACCAGACCGAGAGGGGGAGCTGACGAAGAAAATGGTCCGGCTCGATTGGGTCATCAGCGATGTCCCAATTCGGACATTGAAAATCTTGAATCGTGACATGGGTGCGTCTCAATATCGCACCGAGCTCACGCGAAGTTGTAACGCGCTCGATCCGCCGATCGACGCAAGCGGCCTCGATCGGGGTTTTGTAACCGCGCTGGTCCCCCCTTCGAGGCCGCACCCTTTTCGGGATGACGCGATGCGATCTTCCCCGACCGGATCACCCGGTCAGGTCAGATCGCTGCGCGGATTGTAGGGGTGTCCGTCGCGCCACTTCTGCATCAACGTCTCCAACTCCGCATCGTTCCCATCGGGAAGCATAATTCGGGTGGTGACGAACAGATCGCCCGGGCTTCCCGCCTTTGGCAATCCCTTGCCCTTCAGCCGGAAGGTCCGGCCGCTCGAAGTGTTCTTCGGGATCGTCAGCTCGACCGCGTTGCCAAGCGTCGGCACCCGGACCTTGCCGCCCAGCACGGCCTCGTACAGCGTGATCGGCAGATCGACCTTGAGGTCGTTGCCGTCGACCTTGAAGAACGGATGCGGTGCGATGTTGATCGTGATCAGCAGATCACCTGGCGGGTGACCGGGCGAGGTATCGCCCTGCCCCTTGAGCCGGATCTGCTGCCCGGCGGTGACGCCGGCCGGGATCTTGACGTTGAGCTCCTTGCCGGTCGGCAGCCGGACCCGCTTCTCGCCGCCCTTGACCGCCTCTTCCAGCGACACCGTCATCGACACGCTGAGATCGAGATCGAGCGCGATGCCGCCGGGATCGAAATCAAAGGACGTACCTCCGCCAGGCCGGCCGCCGCGGGCCGCGCCAGCGAACATGCTGTTGAGGATGTCCTCGAAACCGCCGGCGCCGCCGCCAAAGCCGCCGGTGCGGAACGTCCGCGATTCGAAGCCGCCGCCCGGCGAGAAGCCGCGCGCCCGCGGGTCGCCGCCGGGAAAACCCTGAAAACGCGGCTTGCCCTCGGCATCGATCTCGCCGCGGTCATATTGCTTGCGCTTTTCCTCGTCGCCAATGATCTCGTTGGCGGTATTGATCTCGGAAAAACGCGCCGCCGCCTTGGGATCGTTCTTGTTGTTGTCAGGGTGATGCTTCTTGGCGAGCTTGCGATAGGCGCTCTTGATCGCCGCAGCGCTGGCGCCCCGCGGCACCCCCAAGACCTCATAGGGGTCGCGCATCCGTTACGTCTCCTTTAAGGGAATCGAATTCTGCTGTTTCGGGCCGGTCGCCCCATCCCACTTCATTTGGGGACCTGGTGGTATTTTTGCAACGAGGGTGGCTGCCCTCATAACATCATGATCCGATTAGGCCTAATTGGATCATGATGTTATCTCTGATCTTGCGCCGGGGCGGTCCTTCGGGCCCAGGTCATGCTTTAACTCTGATTCCATGGTTTCATGTCCTGGATCTCCCAGTGGCCGTGGCCGGACTGGCAGGCCGCGCCCTGCAGCCACTTTTCCGAGCGGCCATTGACATAGCTTGCCAGAAAATCCCGGCAAGTGCGGCCGTCGGATGAATAGGCCTGCGCCAGCGGCGTCACCGAGCCCCGCGCGCCGGTCTTAGGGTTTTCCCAAGGCTGGCTGGCATATTTGTCGCCCTTGGTCAGCACGTCGGAGGCGGCATTGCGGGCAAAGGCGAGATCGCTCTCGGTCGGCCCCTGCTGGCGGGCCCGGATCGAGCCGGTTACCTGCGAGCCGAACATGCTGTCGAACGAGTCGCCGAAGCGGCTCATCGCGCAGCCGCTCGAAGACAGGCCGATTAGAATCAGTGTCATGACCGCAGCAGCCGGCCTGATCCTGGATAGGCCAATGCGCAGCCATGTCCTATATAAGGCGAGCCTATACCGGGGCGGTAGCGCGCTCTGGACTGCAGGCAGATGCAAATGGAATCTCCTGGCATGACGAACACGACCTCCATCCAACACCCGACACCGTTAACATCCGGTGATTTCACCGCGGCTGAAGAACCGTTTGCCCTGTTCGCAGAATGGCTTGCCGAGGCGGTGAAGGCCGAGCCCAATGATCCCAACGCTATGTCACTGGCAACGGTGGATGATTCAGGGATGCCCGATGTCCGCATGGTGCTGATGAAGGGCTACGATGCCTCAGGTTTTGTGTTTTACAGCCACATCGCCAGCCAAAAAGGCCGCGAACTCGCCGCAAATCCTAAAGCCGCGCTGTTATTCCATTGGAAGTCGCTGCGCCGGCAGGTGCGAATCCGCGGCGACGTGTCGCCGGTGACGGACGCCGAGGCCGATGCCTATTTCGCGACCCGGCCGAAGCAGGCGCAGATCGGCGCCTGGGCCAGCAAGCAGTCGCAACCGCTGGAAAGCCGCTTTGCCTTCGAACAGGCGATCGCCAAGATCGCCGCCAAATACATCGTCGGCGAGGTGCCGCGGCCGCCGGGCTGGAGCGGCTGGCGGCTGACGCCGCTGCGCATCGAGTTCTGGCACGATCGTCCCTTCCGTCTGCACGACCGTGTCGAATTCCGCCGCGAGGCGCCCGATCGGCCCTGGACCAGAACGAGGCTTTATCCATGACCA
>DASZTN010000188.1:0-5990 GCA_035547995.1 Bradyrhizobium sp.
GTCATGTGTCCCAGCTCCATTGGGGGGCAGCATCAGGGCCCCGCCTGCATGGTCCCCAAAATAAGCCGGTCCGGCCCTTTCAGACAGCCCATCTATCATGGGAAATGGCCCATTACTGGCAAAATGTATTGATTTTTCAGAGGAGGGCGAGGGTCGTGTGGGCAGAAAATGCAAGGCTGGTCGGAGAAAATTCGAGGTATTTCAGCAAATTATGAAAAGTTCAACATAGGGTCGGTTTTGATGATGGTGGGCAAAAATCGAGATTGCGTCGTCTGCTCTACATTTATCCCACGAATTACGTCGGTGCCTCCTCGTGGTGATCCGGGCAGGTCTGCGCCGGATGCGCTCTGTGGAACTTGTCGAACCGGCCTGGCACATTAGGTTGAAGTGATCATGATCCCGCTCTCGGTTCTCGATCTTTCCGTCGTCACCACGGAAACCAAGCCCGCCGCGGCACTGCGCAACAGCATCGATCTGGCGCGCCATGTCGATCGGCTTGGCTACCTCAGATATTGGCTGGCGGAACACCACAACCTGGCTTCGGTCGCCAGCCCCGCACCCGATGTGATGATCGGACAGATCGCGGCCGCGACGACCCACCTCAGGGTCGGCTCCGGTGGCGTGATGCTGCCGAACCATGCCCCGCTGGTGGTGGCCGAGCGCTTCAAGATGCTGGAGGCGCTGTTCCCCGGCCGGATCGATCTCGGCCTCGGCCGCGCGCCCGGCACCGATGGCGCCACCGCCTATGCGCTGCGCAGCCGGCTCGACCGCCGCGAGGGCGACGATTTTCTCGAGCGGCTGCACGAACTGATCCTGTGGGAGACCCGCGACTTTCCGCCCAACCACCCCTACAACAAGGTGGTGGCGATGCCGGACGACACGCCGCTGCCGCCGATCTGGCTGCTCGGTTCCAGCGACTATAGTTCGGAACTGGCTGCGCAGGTCGGGATGGGCTTTGCCTTCGCGCATCATTTCGCGACCTTTGACGCCATCACGGCGATGACCAATTACCGCCAGCATTTCCGCCCCTCGCCCTGGCGCACGGAGCCGAGCGCCATCCTCGCGGTCGCGGTGATTGCGGCGGAGACCGACGCCGAGGCCGAGCGGCTTGCGACCTCGATGGACCTCAACCGGCTGCGCCGGGACCGCGGCGAATATGCGCCGCTGCCGAGCGTCGAGGAGGCGCTGGCCTATCCTTACACCGATGCCGAGCGCGCCGCGATCGCGCGGAACCGGTCCCGGCTGTTCGTCGGCAGTCCGGCAACCGTGATGGCGAAGCTGGAGCCGATGATTGCAGAAAGCCGGGCGGACGAGCTGATGGTGATCACCGCGGTTTACGATCACGAGGCACGCAAGAAATCCTACAGCCTGCTGGCCGAGGCTTTTGGGCTTACTGAGCGGCCGCGGCCTAAAGCGTTTTCAAGCGAAGTGAACACCGGTTCGCGTGAAGAAAACGCGTCAGAATAAGATGCTAATAAATCAGAGCATATGACTTAAGCATTTCTTATCGTTGCCCCCCGTCGCATGATTTGCCAAAAGACCGTTTCGCGGCGCTTTGGCCGCTGTTCCATCAAAGGTTTTGCCCATGCCCGCCTATCGCTCGCGCACTTCCACCCACGGCCGCAACATGGCGGGCGCCCGCGGTCTCTGGCGCGCAACCGGCATGAAGGACGGCGATTTCGGCAAGCCGATCATCGCCATCGCCAACAGCTTTACCCAGTTCGTGCCGGGCCATGTCCATCTCAAGGATCTCGGCCAGCTGGTCGCCGGCGAGGTCGAGAAGGCGGGCGGCGTCGCCAAGGAATTCAACACCATCGCGGTCGACGACGGCATCGCGATGGGCCATGACGGCATGCTGTATTCGCTGCCGAGCCGCGAGATCATCGCCGACAGCGTCGAATACATGGTCAACGCGCATTGCGCCGATGCGCTGGTCTGCATCTCCAATTGCGACAAGATCACGCCGGGCATGCTGATGGCGGCGCTCCGTCTCAACATCCCCACGGTGTTCGTCTCCGGCGGTCCGATGGAAGCCGGCAAGGTCACCGTTGCCGGCAAGGTCAAGAAGGTCGACCTGATCGACGCGATGGTGGCTGCCGCCGACTCGGCCGTTACCGATTCCGACGTTGCGGTGATGGAGCGCTCGGCCTGTCCGACCTGCGGCTCCTGCTCCGGCATGTTTACCGCCAATTCGATGAACTGCCTGACCGAGGCGCTTGGCCTCGCGCTGCCCGGCAACGGCACGATCGTCGCCACCCATGCCGACCGCAGGCGTCTGTTCGTCGAAGCGGGTCATCTCGTGGTCGACCTTGCGCGCCGCTATTACGAGCAGGATGACGACAGCGTGCTGCCGCGCCGCATCGCCACCTTCGAGGCCTTCGAGAATGCGATGACGCTCGACATCGCAATGGGCGGCTCGACCAATACCGTGCTGCATCTGCTCGCCGCCGCTTACGAGGGCGGCGTCAACTTCACCATGAGCGACATCGACCGCCTGTCGCGCCGCGTTCCGGTGCTGTGCAAGGTCGCTCCATCGGTACCCGATGTCCACGTCGAGGACGTGCATCGTGCCGGCGGCATCCTCGGCATCATGGGCGAACTGGACCGTGGCGGATTGGTCAATCTCGACACCGCGATGGTGCATTCGAAGACCTTGCGGGCTGCGCTCGAACGCAACGACATCAAGCGCACGTCGGCTCCCTCGGTGCGCGAATTCTTCCGGGCAGCCCCTGGCGGCGTTCCGACCCAGGTCGCGTTCAGCCAGGACTCCCGTTACGAACAGCTCGACGAGGACCGCTCCAGCGGCGTGATCCGCGACATTGAGCATGCCTTCTCCAAGGATGGCGGCCTTGCCGTGCTCTACGGCAACCTCGCCGAGGACGGCTGCATCGTGAAGACCGCCGGCGTCGATGCCAGCATCCTGAAATTCGAGGGGCCGGTGAAACTGTTCGAAAGCCAGGATGATGCGGTCAGCGGCATCCTCGGCGGCAAGGTCGAGCCTGGCGATATCGTGCTGATCCGCTACGAAGGACCGCGCGGCGGGCCGGGCATGCAGGAAATGCTCTATCCGACCAGCTATCTGAAATCGAAAGGGCTCGGCAAGGTGTGCGCGCTGGTCACCGACGGGCGCTTCTCCGGCGGGTCGTCGGGTCTGTCGATCGGCCATGTCTCGCCCGAGGCGGCCGAAGGCGGCACCATCGGCCTTGTCGAAGCGGGAGACCGGATCGAGATCGACATCCCTGCGCGCTCCATCAAGCTGATGGTTTCCGATGAGGAGCTGGCCCATCGCCGCACTGCGATGCAGCAAAAAGGTGTAGACGCGTGGAAGCCGGCCAAGCCGCGCAAGCGCAACGTCACCATGGCCCTCAAGGCCTATGCCGCGCTTGCTACCAGCGCTGCGCGCGGCGCGGTGCGCGAGGTTCCGCCGGCGCTGCGGTAGCTCTACTCGCCCTTCTCGCTGAAGGTGGCGCGGAAGGGATGGGCGGGATAGACGCCGACGATGCGCAATTCGCGCGAGAAGAACTTCAGTTCCTCCAGCGCAAAGGCGAGGTTCCTGTCGTCGGGATGTCCCTCGACATCGGCATAGAATTGCGTGGCGAAGAAATTGCCGTCGACCATGTAGCTTTCGAGCTTGGTCATGTTGACGCCGTTGGTGGCAAAGCCGCCCAGCGCCTTGTAGAGCGCGGCGGGCAGGTTGCGGACCCGGAACACGAAGCTGGTGACCAGCTGTCCCGATCCCTGCGGCGCCCATTTGGCCTCGCGCGCCAGCACCACGAAGCGGGTGGTGTTGTGGGCTTCGTCCTCGACATCCTCGGCCAGGATGTCGAGGCCGTAGATCTCGGCCGCCAGCCGTGAGGCAAGCGAGGCGCAGCTCTTGTCGCCGCGCTCGGCGATAATGCGGGCGCTGCCGGCGGTATCGGCGGCAACGATCGGCGTGATGCCGAGCTTGCGGATGATGCGGCGGCACTGGCCGAGTGCGTGGACATGGCTCTCCACGGTCTTGATGTCGGCGAGCTTGGCTCCCCGCGGCGCCATCAACTGGTGATGCACCGGCAGGAACCACTCGCCGACGATGAACAGTCCGGAGGCCGGCAGCAGATGATGGATGTCGGCGACCCGGCCGGCGACGGAGTTCTCGATCGGGATCATGCCGAGATCCGCCTCACCGGACGAGATCGCCGCCAGCGCGTCTTCGAAGGTCGCGCACGGCATCGGCTCGGCATCGGGATAGGCTTCGACGATGGCGATGTGGGAATTGGCTCCCGGCTCGCCCTGGAATGCGATTTTCAAGGTCTTGCTCATGACGCGCCTTGTAGCAGCCGCTCAGCTTTTCGCTAGTGGTCCAATTCTGACATTCGCATCCCGCCTCGGCAGGCACCTTTGCGAATGTCAGAATTAAAGGACCGCTCGCAAATTCAAGCTTCTAGTGGAGCTTATGGATTGACGTTCGCTTTGCGAGCCCGCGGCAACAGGGACGCGAACGTCAAATCCGCTCCACTAGGATGCGGCGAGCGGTTTCGAGGTCGGCGGGGGTGTCGACGCCGCGCGGAACCGTATCGACTATGGTGACGTCGATCCGCATCCCGGCCTCCAGGGCCCGCAGCTGCTCCAGCTTTTCCTGCTGCTCCAGTGTCGAGGGCGGAAGCGCCACGAAGCGCTCCAGCGCGGCGCGGCGATAGGCGTAGAGGCCGATATGGTGATAGCGCGGCCCATCGCCGTAGGGGGCGGTGGCACGGGTGAAATATAGCGCCCGCAGCCGGTTGGCCGCCAGCGGCGAGCCGACCACCTTCACCACGTTGGGATTGGTGCTCTCTTCCTCGGTATGGATTTCCGCCGCCAGCGTTGCGATGTCGACCGTGGGGTCGGCGAGCGGGCCGAGCACGCTGGCGATATTTCCGGTTCCGATGGTTGGAAAATCACCCTGCAGGTTGACGATGATCTCGGCCTGGCCTTGCGGGTCAAGCCGGCCCAGCGCCTCGAAGATCCGGTCCGAACCGGAAGGATGATCGGCACGGGTCATGATCGCTTCGCCGCCATGAGCCTTTACCACCTCGGCGACTTCCGGCGTGTCGGTGGCGACCGCGACACGGCCGATTTGCGCCGCTTCCGCCCGGCGCAGCACGTGGACGATCATCGGCAGGCCGGCGATGTCCATAAGCGGCTTGCCAGGCAGGCGGGTGGCGGCCATGCGGGCGGGAATGAGCACCAAGGTACGGTTTTCGGTCATCCGGGCAAGCTCAAGGGCCGGTCGATTCCAGGCCGGAAATGATGGGGATGGGGAGAAAGCGGGTCTGTTTATACGGGTTGCCAGAGCGCGGGCAAACCGATATCTCATCGATGCTGCTCGGGGGGTGCGGTGCGAAAGTCTGATTCCTTGGGCGCATCCGCGGCCGCCTGAGCCGGCCTGACGTCGTCCCGCCTGTAAGGCCTGGAGCCTGACCCGAAATGGACTCCTTCGAACTCAATAAAATCATGGGTGCCGTCCTCGGCACCTGCCTTGTTGTTTTGGCCACCAGCTTCGCCGCAGGCGCATATTTCACGCCGACTTTGCCGGCAAAGCCGGGTTTCGAGATCGCCGTGAAGCAAGAAGCGCCGGGCGGTGGCAAGCCGGCTGCGGCTGCGCCGTCCGAGCCGATCGAGAAGCTGTTGCAGACCGCTTCGGCCGAAAAGGGCGCCAGCGCCGCCAAGGTATGTCAAACCTGCCATACCTTCGAAAAGGGCGGCCCCAACCGCGTCGGTCCCAACCTTTACGGCATCGTCGGCGACAAGCGGGGCGAGGGGCGCAACGGCTTCAACTTCTCCGCCGCCATGAAGGCCAAGGGCGGCACCTGGACCTTTGACGATCTCAACCAGTTCCTGACCAATCCGAAGGCCTTCATTCCCGGCACCGCGATGGGCTTTGCCGGCATTTCCAACGACAGCCGGCGTGCCGATGTAATCGCCTATCTGCGCACGCTGTCGGACAATCCGGTTCCGCTGCCGGCGACCGC
>DASZTN010000189.1:0-2593 GCA_035547995.1 Bradyrhizobium sp.
GGCAATCGTGCAGTCATTCTGCCCATATCGGGCAAGAGGCTGAGGTCCATTACCGCTGGCACGCGCTATATGGACGCCGGGTTCGACGCCAATATGTCGAACGGCGCGCAGCCGGTGACGTTGTTCATGTCGAGGTGGCTCCCGGCAACGTCTTGCTCGTAGCGGCATGGATGCTCGACGCCCTCGCTTGTGCCGGGATGGAGTTAGGGACGCCGCGGGTGACGATCGCAGCCCTGGCTGAACTGCATCAGCTGCTTGTCGAGTTCGGTTTTAGACGACGCTCTTCGGACGGTTCAACAATCGTCCAGGAGAAGCAGCGTGAAAACCCCGCCGACGTCAATGCTGTTATCGGCAGCCCCGCACCAACTCAGTATGCCGTTCGATTCCGCAAGACTGCGCGGCATGACCACTGCGGAGCGCCGAATCTCGCTTGCCAGGCTGGCCAGCCTGCTGCTCGAGGCCGCCAACGTCATCGCCGAGGAGGGTGACGATGGCGAGCGCTGATCTGCTACCGGCTGCGGTGCTCAAACGCAAAGCCGTGGTCTACGTTCGGCAGTCCACCCAGGCGCAGGTTCAGACCAATCTCGAAAGCCGGCGGCGGCAGTACGAACTGGTCGACGTCGCCCGGCAGCGCGGTTTCCGCGACATCGAAGTAATCGACGATGATCTCGGCCGTTCCGCCAGCGGGACAACGGCCCGACCCGGCTTTGATCGGCTTGTCTCCTGGTTGTGCGCCGGAGAGGTTGGCGCCGTGCTGTGCTTCGACGCCTCCCGCCTTGCGCGCAACGGCCGCGATTGGCATCACCTGCTCGAACTGTGCGGCCTGGTCGACGCGCGGGTGATCGACCTTGATGGGATCTACGATCCCTGCCGGCCGAACGACCGGCTGCTGCTGGGCATGAAGGGCAGTATCAGTGAGTTCGAGCTGGGCGTCCTGCGGGCCCGCATGCTCGACGCTGCCCGTGCCAAAGCGCATCGCGGCGAGTTGCGGATCAGCGTGCCGATTGGCTACCTCTGGCATCGCGAGATCGGCCTCGGCTTCGATCCCGACCAGCGGATTCAAGAGGTCATCCGGCTGATCTTCATCCGCTTTCGCCAGCTCGGCAGCGCCCGCCAGGTGCTGCTGTCGATGCTCGCGGAGGGAATCCACTTTCCGCGACCGTCCGATGGCAAAAAGCTGGTCGCCTTCGACTGGACGCCGGTCCGCTACCGCAATGTGATCTCGGTGCTGAAGAACCCGTTCTATGCCGGCGCCTACGCCTACGGCAAAGGCGAGAAGCGCACCGAGATCGTCGACGGGCGGGCGCGGACCAGCTACGGCCACCGCAAGCCGCTTGCGGAGTGGACGGTTCTGCTGAAGGACCACCACCAAGGCTACATCGATTGGATGGAGTTCGAAGGCAACCAGAAGCAGCTCGCGGTCAACAATTACGCCAAGCTGGGAGGCGCGAAGTCGGGCCGCGGCGGCCGCGCGTTGTTGGCCGGGCTGTTATCCTGCGGCCGTTGCGGCCGCCGTCTGATGGTAAGCTACACGGGTCGTCCGCCGGGCCAACCCGTTTACCGGTGCGATCGCCCGAACCTGATGCTCGGGTTGCCCCGCTGCTTCACCTTCGGCGGCCTGCGGATCGACGCCGCGGTCGCCGGCGAGCTTCTGCGGGCCGTGGCGCCGATGGCGATCGAAGCGGCGGCCGAGGCCGAGCGGAGGTACATGGAAACACGCGACGAACAACATCGCGTCGTCGAACTGGAGCTGCAGCAGGCGCGGTACGAAGCCGCGCTCGCAGAACGGCGTTACGCCGCCTGCGATCCCGATAATCGTCTGATCGCCGCCCAGCTTGAGAAGAGCTGGGAGATGGCGCTGCGCCGTGTCGAGGTCTGCGAGGCTCGGCTGGAGACGGCGCGGTCTCCTGATCCCCTCGTCGTGCCGCCCGACTTCACTGGCTTGGCGGACGATCTCAATGCCGCGTGGACCGCGCCGGGAGTAACTATGCGTACGCGCCAGCGGCTCCTGCGGGCCCTGGTCATCGACATCATCGCCGATGTCGATGATACGACGCGCGAGGTTGTCCTAACGATCCATTGGCGCGGCGGTCAGCACTCACAGCTGCGCGTCCGGAAGCCACGATCCGGCGAACATGGATGCCGCACGCCGGACGAGGCACTCGCGGTGATGCGGAGCATGGCGACCCGCTGGTCGGATGGGGACATCGCCGCAACGTTGAACCGGATGGGAATGCCGACCGGTCAGGGCAAAACCTGGACCGCGCATCGTGTCAGTTCGGTGCGACGAGTAAACAGCATTCACGCCTACCGTTCGGCCGAGAAGAACGGCGAATGGCTGACGATGTCCGAGGCCGCTGCCAAGCTCGGGGTTACGCACCACCGCATCCGCCGTCTGATCAAGGACGGTATTCTGCCCGCCGAGCAGGTTGTCCCGGGCGCACCGTATCAAATCCGGGCCGTCGATTTGCAGGCCGAGCACGTCCTTGCCGCGGCTGCGCGAACAGATCGCCCGTGTCGCCTCGCGCCGGAAAACCAACTTCTAATGTTTACAGAGGCTTGAACAAGAGGGGCACAATGAACGCCGCATCGC
>DASZTN010000190.1:0-35555 GCA_035547995.1 Bradyrhizobium sp.
GGCGCGCAGCACGCCGAACTGCGAGCCGTTGCTGGTGCCGGTGATGGTGAAGCGATCGTCAGCCAGATCGACATAGAGATATTCGACCTTGGCGCTCCAGTTCGGGGCGATGCCGAATTCGGCGCCGAGACCCGCAGTCCAGCCGACATTGGTATGAGACTCCGACAGCCCATAGGTCTCGCCGCGGGTTTCGCCGAATGCGAGACCGGCGGTGGCATAGAACAGGATGTTGCTGAAAGCGTAGCCGATCCGGCCGCGCGCCGTTCCGAACCAGGGGTTGGAGAATTTCCAGGGCGCAAATGTATCGTCGGCACCGCTGACCTCCAGATCGCCTTCGGCACCGAATACCAGGGGACCGGACTGCCAATTGTAGCCGCCCTGGATGCCGCCCTCCAGACCGGACGGTTTGGTCGGGCTGTTATCGATCGAGCCCCAGGCCCAGCCGAGATTGCCGCCGAGATAGGGGCCGGCCCAGCTATAGGCATTGAGCGGCTGGTTGACGGTGTAGGGCCCGCGCGGTCCGTAATAGGGAAGGTCTGCCGCCTGCGCCGACACGATCCAGCTCCCGGCGACCAGTGCCGCGGCCCGCAAAGCAACCTTGTTCATTACCCTTACTCCATTGCGCAACTGCCGTGACCGCGGTTCGGGAGCACCGCATGGTTACGGAATTCCAAGCTTTTCGAGCGGATTTATCGAGAGTTTTAAGTTAAAGGCTTGTTAAGCGCGGTTACCGTTCCGCTTATCATTCTTAAGGAAGCCTTACCCTCGGAGGGAGTCGGCGCCGCGACTTCCGGACCGGAGCGTCGCCGATGCGGGCTGCCAGCGCCCGTCTGCGGATTTCTTGATTCACGCGGCGGCGTGTAGGAGCCAACTTCGGAAAGAAAGAGGCAGCGGACGCCGGCCCCTTGCTTTTCCCGGCCAATCCGAGGACCCGCCGAGGAACTTCAAATCGGCAGCTTCCCCGCCTAAATTCAGGTCATGGCTGACGATTCCACTGACAAGCCGGGAACCTCGGATCCGCGGCAGCAAGCGCATGGCTCCGCGGCGGATCTGCCGCCGCAGGACGCCGCTTCCGATATCGATCCGGCGACCGCGATCGCCGAGGATGATGACGAGGCGCGGCTGCCGGATAATCCGGACGAACCGGCCGAGGCCGTCGCCGAGGGGCCGCTGGCGGTCGGACATGCCGCGATCGAGAACGCGGTGCGGCTGGCGCCGACCTCGCCCGGCGTCTACCGCATGCTCAATGCGGCCAACGACGTGCTCTATGTCGGCAAGGCCAAGAACGTCCGCAAGCGGCTGTCATCCTATGCCCGCGCCAACGCGCCGCTGCCGGCGCGCATCCTGCGCATGATCGCGGCGACCGTGAATGTCGAGATCGTCTCGACCACGACGGAAACCGAGGCGCTGCTGCTGGAAGCCAACCTGATCAAGCAGCTGCGTCCGCGCTTCAACGTGCAGCTCCGCGACGACAAGTCGTTCCCCTATATCCTGATCACCGGCGATCACTGGGCGCCGCAGATCCTCAAGCACCGCGGCGCGCAGTCCCGTGCCGGCCGCTATTTCGGCCCGTTTGCCTCCGCCGGCGCCGTCAACCGCACCATTACGGCGCTGCAGCGCGCGTTCCTGATTCGCTCCTGCACCGATTCATTTTTTGAAAGCCGCACCCGGCCATGCCTGCTCTACCAGATCCGGCGCTGCTCGGGCCCGTGCACCGGCGAGATCGATTTTCCCGGCTATACCGAACTGGTGCGCGAGGCGACCGAGTTCCTGTCCGGCCGCAGCCGCACCGTGAAGCAGGAGCTTGCCGGTGAGATGGAAAAGGCTTCCGCCGCGCTCGAATTCGAGACCGCCGCCGTCTATCGCGACCGTCTCGCCGCGCTGTCGGCGATCCAGTCGCAGCAGGGCATCAATCCGCGCACCGTCGAGGAAGCCGACGTGTTCGCGATCCATCAGGAAGGCGGCTATTCCTGCGTCGAAGTGTTCTTCTTCCGCACCGGGCAGAACTGGGGCAACCGCGCCTATTTCCCGCGCGCGGAGAAGTCGTTCACGCCGGAAGAGGTGCTGTCCTCCTTCCTGGCGCAGTTCTATGACGACAAGCCGCCGCCGAAACTGGTGCTGCTCTCGCACCGGATCGAGGAGCCCGAGCTGCTGGCCGACGCGCTGTCGGTGAAGGCCGGCTTCAAGGTCGAGGTTTCGACGCCGCAGCGTGGCGAAAAGAAGGAATTGGTCGCGCATGCGCTGACCAATGCGCGCGAAGCGCTCGGCCGCAAGCTTGCCGATACCGTCACCCAAAGCAGGCTGCTGGAGGGGCTTTCCACCACGCTCGGCCTGCCACAGCCGCCGAGGCGGATCGAGGTCTACGACAACAGCCACATCCAGGGCACCAATGCGGTCGGCGCCATGATCGTGGCCGGACCGGACGGCTTCATGAAGAACCAGTACCGCAAGTTCAACATCAAGTCCGAAGGCCTGACCCCGGGCGACGATTACGCCATGATGCGCGAGGTGCTGCAGCGGCGCTTCAAGCGGCTGATCAACCCGCCCGAGGGCGACGCCGCCAAGGCCAAGGCAGATGACGATTCCTTCCCGCAATGGCCCGATCTCGTGATCATCGATGGCGGCCGTGGCCAGCTCAACGCCGTCAAGGAGATCTTCGACGGGCTCGGGCTCGCACAAGTGTCGCTGCTGGCGGTCGCCAAGGGGCCGGACCGCGACGCCGGCCGCGAAACCCTGTTCATGCCGGACCGTGAGGCAATCAAGCTCGAGCCACGTGACCCCGTACTGTATTTCATCCAGCGGCTGCGCGACGAGGCCCATCGCTTCGTGATCGGCTCGCACCGCAAGCTGCGCAAGAAGGACATCCGCGAGGCCGGCCTGCAGGAGATCCCCGGCATCGGGCCGTCACGCAAACGTGCCCTGCTGCACCATTTCGGAACATTGAAGGAGATCGAACGGGCGTCGATCGCCGATCTCGGCAAGGTTCCAGGCGTCAGTGCGGAAAGCGCCCGCAAGATTTTCGAATATTTCCACGCGCAGCCGGGGTAGAACCTTTTGTTGTGATGCGTTTCCTTACGCGAACCGGTCTCCACCCCGATCAAGTCCGGGGCAGGCTTGCTCGAAAACGCCATGGGTTTCGCGTCATTTTGCATCATCTGCTGGGGGTCGCCAGCGGCGTACGGTTGACCTTCATGCTCGGGCAGTATTGGTAAGACGGATGAACATCGCCACGACCAGAGGGACCGCCAAAAGCTCGCTGTCCCTGCCGAACATTCTGACCTGCGCCAGAATCGCAGCGATCCCGGTGGTGGTCGGCTGCGTGTTCGTGCAGTCGATCCTGGACGGGCCGCTATGGCTGCGCTGGGTGGCGCTGGCCGTGTTCGTCGCCGCCGGCATCACCGATTATCTCGACGGCTATTATGCCCGGATCTGGGACCAGCATTCGGCGCTCGGGCGGATGCTCGATCCGATCGCCGACAAGCTCCTGGTCGCCTCCTGCCTTCTGATGCTGGCCGCCGAGAACAGCATCCATGGCTGGACGCTGTGGGCCGCGATCGTGATCCTGTGCCGGGAAATCCTGGTGTCGGGCCTGCGCGAATATCTCGCCGGCCTGCGCGTCAGCGTACCCGTGACCAAGCTCGCTAAATGGAAGACCACGATGCAGCTCGTCGCGATCGGCTTCCTGATCACCGGCGAGGCCGGCGAAATGGTGTTTCCGCCGATCACCATGATCGGCATCGTGCTGTTGTGGCTTTCCGCGATCTTCACCATCTATACCGGATGGGATTATTTCCGCGCCGGCATCCATCACCTCATCAAGGAGGATGAAGGATGAAGGTCAAATATTTCGCCTGGGTGCGCGAACGGATCGGCAAGGGAGAGGAAACCATCGAGCCGCCGGACGACGTCCGCACCATCGAGGACCTGATCGGCTGGCTGACCGGCCGGGGCGAGAGCTATGCCTACGCCTTCGAGAAGCCGCAGGTGATCCGCGCCGCGATCGATCAGGCCCATGTCAGGCAGGACGCGACCATCGCCGGCGCCCGCGAGATTGCGTTTTTCCCGCCGATGACCGGCGGATAAAGCGTTTTCGAGCGAAGTGGAGACCGGTTCGCGTGAAGAAAGCGCGTCAAACAAAAAGCTCTAACCCTGAAGCGTTGCGACCATTGCATGACTGCGCCCGTCACCATCCGCATCCAGCAAGATGATTTCGACATCGCCCGCGAGATCGAGGCGCTGACGAAGGGCCGCACCGATATCGGCGCGGTGGTGAGTTTTTCCGGAATCTGCCGCGATGACGGCAAGGACGGCATGTCCGCGCTGACGCTCGAGCATTATCCAGGCATGGCGGAAGCCGAGATCGGCCGCCATGCCGATGAGGCAATGTCGCGCTGGCCGCTGAACGGCCTCACCGTGATCCACCGCGTCGGCCGTCTCACCCCGGGCGAGAACATCGTGCTGGTGTTGACCGCCTCGCAGCATCGCCAGGCCGCGTTCGAGGCGGCGGAATTCCTGATGGACTACCTCAAGACCAATGCGCCGTTCTGGAAGCGCGAGGAAGGCAAGTCCGGCGCGAGCTGGGTCGAGGCGCGCGAGCATGATGATGCGGCCGCCGCGCGCTGGACCAAATCCTGATGGCCAAACACAGCAAGCCCGCGGCAAAACGAAGCCGCGCAATATCAAAGCCGGCGAAGGTCACGCTGCCGAAAGTCGCCCCCGGCGAATTGCTGACACCGCTCGACTTCGTCCGCTATGCGGTGAGCCGCTTCGTCGAGGCCAAGCTGGTGTTCGCGCACGGCACCACCGATCCGGTGGCCGAGGCCGCATTCCTGGTTGGCGAGACGCTGCATCTCGCCCCCGAGCAGTTCGAGGCCTTTGCCCATGCGCGGGTGACGAAAGCCGAGGCCAAACAGATCCTCGACGTGATCGCTCGCCGCATCACGACGCGGAAGCCGGCCGCCTATCTCGTCAACAAGATCTATATGCGCGGCCTGCCCTTCTACGTCGACGAGCGCACCATCGTGCCGCGCTCCTTCATCGGCGAACTCCTGGATTCGCATTTCGGCGGCCAGGACGACCTTGAAGCCGAGGGTACGTCGCTGATCGGCGATCCCGCCGAAGTCGAGACCGTGCTTGATCTCTGCACGGGGTCCGGATGTCTCGCCGTGCTCGCAAGCCGGACCTTTCCCAATGCCGAGATCGATGCGGTGGATATTTCCAAGGATGCGCTCGCGGTCGCCGGGCGCAATATCGCCGATTACGGGCTGAAGGACCGCATCGCGCTCCATCAGGGCGACCTGTTCGGTCCGCTCGGCGACAGGCGCTACGACCTGATCATCTCCAATCCGCCCTATGTCGATGCCGAGGGCATGGCGGCGCTGCCGCAGGAATGCCGCGCCGAACCGCAAGGCGCCTTCGACGGCGGTCCCGACGGGCTCGACATCATCAGGCGGATTCTGGAACAGGCAAAGCACCATCTGACGCCGCAAGGCGGCCTGCTCTGCGAGATCGGCCGCGGCCAGGCGGCGCTGGAAACCGCCTTTCCGCAACTGCCGCTGCTCTGGCTCGACACCGAGGAATCCGACGGCGAGGTGTTCTGGATCGCTGCTGCGGACCTCTGACGCAGGCATTGCCCTCAAAACTGACCAATTGCATGCAATTATAGCCGCCTTGGGCGTTCCCGAGCCGCCTTGAAGCTGATAGTTTGCGCCCAGCCGCGCAACTCCAAACACAAGAGGCCCGCCATGCTCGACAAGAGCCCCAATCAAGCCGCCGTCAACGTCCCGAACGATCTGGCGGCGCACTGGATGCCATTCACCGCCAACCGGGCCTTCAAGAAGGCGCCCCGGCTGCTCGCCGGCGCCAAGGACATGCATTACATCACCGTCGATGGCCGCAAGATCATCGACGCCGCCTCCGGCATGTGGTGCACCAATGCCGGCCACGGCCGCACCCAGATTGCCGCCGCCATCGCCAAGCAGGCGGAAGCGCTGGACTACGCGCCGCCGTTCCAGTTCGGCATCCCGCAGGCGTTCGAGCTTGCCAGCCGTATCGCCGACCTCGCGCCGGCCGGGCTCGATCACGTGTTCTTCTGCAATTCCGGCTCGGAAGCTGCCGACACCGCGCTGAAGATCGCGCTGGCCTATCACCAGATCAACGGCCAGGGCTCGCGCACCCGGCTGATCGGCCGTGTCCGCGGCTATCATGGCGTCGGCTTCGGCGGCACCTCGGTCGGCGGCATCGTCAACAACCGCAAGCTGTTCGGCGCACTGCTCGCCGGCGTCGACCACCTGCCCGCGACCTATGACCGCGAGAAGCAGGCCTTCACCAAGGGCGAGCCGGAATACGGCGCCCATTTCGCCGACGAACTGGAGAACCTGGTCAATCTGCACGGCGCCAACACCATTGCCGCCGTCATCGTCGAGCCGATGGCCGGATCGACCGGCGTGCTGCCTGCACCGAAGGGTTATCTCAAGCGGCTGCGCGAGATCACCCAGAAGCACGGCATCCTGCTGATCTTCGATGAGGTCATCACCGGTTATGGTCGTCTCGGCTACGCCTTTGCCGCCGAACGCTACGGCGTGCTGCCGGACATGATCACCTTCGCCAAGGGCATCACCAATGGTGCGGCCCCGATGGGCGGCGTGATCGTGCGCGACACCATCCATGACGCCTTCATGAGCGGCCCGGAGCATATGGTGGAGTTCACCCACGGTTACACCTATTCGGCCCATCCGATCGCCTGCGCCGCGGGTCTTGCCACCCTCGACATCTATCGCGACGAGAAGCTGTTCGAGCGCGCCAACAAGCTCGAGCCGAAATTCGCCGATGCGGTGATGACGCTGAAGAGCCTGCCGAACGTGGTCGATATCCGCACCATCGGCCTTACCGCCGGCATCGACCTCGCCTCGCGTCCGGACGCCGTCGGCAAGCGCGGCTATGACGCAATGGTCAGCGCCTTCCACGACAACGATCTGATGCTGCGCATCGCCGGCGACACGCTGGCGCTGACGCCGCCCCTGATCGTCAGCGAAGAGCAGATCGGCGAGATCGTCGAAAAGGTCGGCAAGGTCATCCGCGCGGTAGCCTAAAACCTTTTCGGCCTGATCGAATCAGAGCCAGGCTTCAGGCGCGTTTTACGCGAACCGGCGCCTATCCCGGAGCGGGTCCGGGGCAGGCTTTCGCCCGAAAACGCCCTGGTGCCGCTCCGCAATCCTCCTCTTCCCGTGAAAGCCGGGAAGAGGAGCGGTTCGGAACATTCACAACCAGTCCACGTTCCCCAAGACAGATAGCGGTTCAGACGAACAGTACCTGTCATGGAGGAACGCATGCTCGTGCCTTCGAGCGATTTGCTGCGCGCCGGGGTCGGGCTCAAGCTCAACCAGATCAAGCTCGCCACGCGCTCATACCTGCGCGACCGCACCAGCCAGGCCACCGGCACGGTCGCCTCTTACGCCGTTGCCGCCGGACTGTTCGCCGCGGCCGGCATTTTCCTGATTGCGGCCTGCCTGGTCGGGATGACCGCGCTGTTTCGCTGGGTCGAGATCAACTACGGACTGTTCTACGCGTTCGGCGTCGTCGGCGGCCTGTTGCTGCTGATTGCAATCATCTGCGCCCTGTTTGCCGTGATGAGACTGAAACGACGCGCGCCGCAATTTCCTTCGCTGACGAGCCGCCTGCGCGTTGCGGCGCTGGGGACGGTAAGCGATCCCGACAAGATCGAGGCCAGGCTTGCGCCATCGCGGGCCGGTCTCAACCGCAACGGTCCGATGAGGCGGCGCGGCGCCGCCTGGAATAATCGCGACGTCCGCGCCGGCTTGATCCTGGCCGCAACCCTGCTCGGATGGGCCGCGACGCGGCGACGGCGTCAGGCCAGAGAAATGTAGGCCGTGTTCGGCCGGCGATCAGAACCCAGCAACCATCTGCTGCTGATCGCAGCGACGACGGTCCTGGTGCTGATGTTCGAGAATTTCCTCGCCGATCGCCTGTCCCAACCCGACCCCGAGCCGGCCGCCACCGACACCTTCGCGCCCGAACTGGCGCAGCGCGGCCGCGGCCGCCACTCCTCCAGCCCATTCCGGATTCCATGGGCTGGCTGGAAAGATATCCTCTGGCGCACCTATCAGCGAACCGGCGAGGACCGTCTGCTTGCGATCGCCGCCGGCGTCGTCTTCTACGCCCTGCTTGCGGTGTTTCCGGCGATCACCGCGCTGGTTTCATTTTACGGCCTGTTTGCCGATCCCTCGACCATCAGCAAGAACCTGCAGACGCTGGCGCTGATGTTGCCGGAAGGCTCGTTCCAGATCGTGCAGGACCAGATCGCCCGGGTGCTGGCGAAAGGCAATACCGAACTCGGCCTGACATTCCTGTTCGGCCTCGCCTTCGCGCTGTGGAGCGCCAATGCCGGCGTCAAGGCCATCATCGATGCCTTGAACGTCGTCTATGAAGAGCGGGAAAAGCGCAGCTTCATTCATCTGAACCTGCTGTCGCTCGCCTTCACCACCGCTGGAATCGCCGCCCTGTTGGTGATGGTCGGCGCAGTGGTGGCGATGCCGCTTGCGCTCAACCGTCTTGGGCTGGAACCGGAAGGCCGGCTCATCGTCAGCCTGGCGCGCTGGCCCCTGCTGTTCGTCGTGCTGCTGATCGCGCTCGGCCTGCTCTACCGGTTCGGGCCGAGCCGCCGGCCGGCCCAATGGCGGTGGCTGAGCGTCGGATCCCTGGCCGCGACGCTACTATGGATCGTCGGCTCGGCGCTGCTGTCCTGGTACCTGTCGAATTTCGGCAACTACAGCGCCACCTATGGCTCGCTTGGCGCTGCGATCGGCCTGATGACATGGATGTGGATGTCGGCGATCATCGTGCTGTGCGGCGCCGAACTGAATTCGGAAATCGAACATCAGACCGCGTATGACAGCACCACCGGCCGGCCGAAACCGCTCGGCAACCGCGGCGCGATCATGGCCGACACGCTGGGCGCTTCGGTTTCCGCCGACGGGCATTGAAATTCTGCAGCCTCAGTCCGAACCGACTTCGGGCTGTTTCGAAAGGTTGCCTCCGGCGAACCGCCTCGACGTCGCCCCAAACGTGATAACTTGCCGAATCAATATTGATGCTAGAGTTGCTGCGCTTGGGGGAGCGTCGCACGCAACATGATTCGTATCTCGACGATTTTCATCGCCATCTGCATGGTGCTGGTCGCAGCCTCGCTCGGGCTTGTGCTGTATTCGGTCGCCGGAATCAGCGGAACCGATTCGGCGATCGTCGCGCTGACCGCGCTGACGTTCCTGATCCTCTACAACGCAGTTTCGATGCGGCTGCGCGACCGCACCGATGTCGGCAACCAGATTGCCGACCTGTCGCGCGGCACCGCCGATCTCGCCCGCCAGGTGGCCGAGTTCGGACGACGGCTTTCCGCCATTGACGGCCGTGTCACTGCGGCGAATACGGCCGGCGCCGACCGCATCCAGTCGGTCGTCGGCGAGATCAATGAACTCGGCGGGCTGGTCAAGCAGCTTGCCGCTTCGGTCGCCGCCCATGAGGATCTGCTGGCGGCCGGTGTTCCCGCAGCGGCAGCACCGGCCGGCAAAGCAGGCGATGACCGGCAAAAGGAATTGCCGCTGGCCCCGGCAGCCGCTGGCGTGGTGGCGCCGCCAATCGCCGCGCCGGCCCCGATGGTGGCTCCCGACAGCGCCGGCGGCCGCAGCCAGTCGCAGGTGCTTGCAGCGGTGAAAAATGCGATCGAGGAAAACCGGCTCGATCTCTATCTGCAGCCGATGGTGACGCTGCCGCAACGCAAGGTCCGCTTCTACGAGGCGGTGACGCGGCTGCGTGACGAAAGAGACCAGATCATTGCCGCCGACGATTTCGTTGGAATCGCCGAGGCCGCCGGGCTGATCGGGCGGATCGACCACATGGTGATGCTGCGCTGCGTGCAGGTGCTGCGCCGGCTGATGGTCCGCAACAAGGAAGTCGGCGTCTTCTGCAACGTCTCCGCCGTCACGCTGGCTCATCCCGCCACCTTCAGCCAATGCCTGGACTTCCTCGAAGCCAATCGCGCGCTGGCGCCCTCCTTCGTGCTCGAATTCAAGCAGGCGACGCTGCGCAATCTCGGACCGATCGAGACCGAACATCTGGCCGCGCTGGCGCAGCGCGGTTTCCGTTTCTCGATCGATCACGTCACCGATCTCAGATTCGAGCCGCGTGACCTCGCCGATCGTGGCGTCCGTTTCATCAAGGTGCCGGCGGCGCTGTTGCTCGATCAGCGCCAGGCCTCGAACTCGGACATCCATCCTTCCGATCTTTCCGACCTGCTCGGCCGGTTCGGCATCGACCTGATCGCCGAACGGATCGAAGGCGAGCGCTCGGTGGTCGACCTGCTCGATTACGACGTCCGGTTCGGACAGGGCTTCCTGTTCGCGCCGCCACGGCCGTTGCGGCCGGAGGGCGCATCTGCTACCGGCGAGACGGCCCTCAACAAAACGCAGAGCAGCAATGGACCCGGCAAAACCGCTCCCGTCGACGTTCCGCCGATCAATTCGCCCCGGGCGACCGGCACGGCCGCGCTGGTTCGGCGCATCGCTGGACCGGGCTGACCGGTAATCGGCACGCAATGACGACACTTCGCTTTGTCGAGGGACTGCGCGATCTCGTGGCCGACAAGAACGTCGTGCTCAGCGATATCTGGGGCGTGGTCCATAACGGCCTCGAAGCCTTTCCCGAAGCCTGCGAGGCGCTGCATAGCTTCCGCAGGCAAGGCGGCACGGTCATCCTCATCACCAATGCGCCGCGGCCGGCGGACTCGGTGCAGCGGCAATTGCACAAGCTTGGCGTCGCCGACGCAACCTATGACGCCATCGTCAGTTCAGGCGATCTCACCCGCCATTTCGTCGCCGATCATCCGGACCGGAAAGTGTTCTGGCTCGGCCCCGAGCGCGACACCTCGATCTATCGCGGGCTCGATCCGGTGCTGGCGCCGCTCGAGGGCGCCGATTACATGGTCTGCACCGGCCTGATGGACGATGAGACCGAAACCGCCGAGGACTATCGCGGGATGATGACGCAGGCGCGCCAGCGCAAACTGCCGTTGATCTGCGCCAACCCCGACATCGTGGTCGAGCGCGGCGACCGCCTGATCTATTGCGCCGGCGCGATCGCGGAGCTCTATCGCGAGCTCGGCGGCGAGGTGATCTTCTATGGCAAGCCGCATCGGCCGATCTATGAACGCGCCATGGAGCTGGCCGCCGAACGGCTGGGCGAACGGCCCAAGCTCGGCGGCGTGCTGGCGATCGGCGATTCGGTGCGGACGGATCTGGCCGGCGCCCATGGCTTCGGAATCGACTGCCTGTTCGTGACCCGCGGCATCCACGCCGAGGAATTCGAGGGTATCGATCAGCTCGACCCCGCCTCGGTCAAGGAATTGTTCGGCCACCCGCCACGGGCGCTGATCCGCGAATTGCGCTGGTCAGGCGCGCGGTCATTCCGGGGCGGTGCGCAGCATCGAACCGGAATCTCGAGGTTCTCAGGTGCCCGAATTGCGCACCATAGTTCGCCTCTTCGAGGCGCCCCGGAACGAAGGTGGAAATAAAATGCCCGGCGCAAGCCGGGCATCCTGAATTCGGCTCTTTCCGTCAGGCCGCGCTGTCACGCGCTCGCCATGTCCGGAAACACCGCTTCGATCTTGGTCTTCAGCGTCGCCGCATTGAACGGCTTGACGATATAGTTGTTCACGCCGGCCTTCTTGGCCGCGATCACGTTCTCGGTCTTGGATTCCGCGGTGATCATGATGAACGGCGTGGTCGCCAGGTTGGGATCGGCGCGCACTTCCTTGAGCAGGTCGTAACCGGTCATCGGCTCCATGTTCCAGTCGGAGATCACGAGCCCGTATTTCTTGCTGCGCATCTTGTTGAGCGCAGCCGAACCATCGCTGGCATCATCGATATTCTCGAAGCCAAGCTGCTTGAGCAGATTTCGGATGATGCGGATCATGGTGTTGTAGTCATCAACCACCAGAACCGACATCGATAGATCAACCGCCATCTTGGATCCCCCGAACGACGCCAACGCCGCGAAACGATTACAAATTAGTGGGCCTGCATGAGACCTGATTGTCTCGCAGTTTCGGCCCCAGAAGTAGCATCAGCCGTTAAACAGCCCGTTAACCGGCCGCTCTTTCGAACGATCGGCCTGCTCCAGGCCTTCTCGGTTCTGATCGATCAGAGCCAGGCTCCAGCCTTCAGCCTTTTGTTCTGACGCGTTTTCTTCGCGCGAACCGGCACCTACTTCGTTCGAAGACGCTCTAGCTTGACTTCGCGGGGTCCGCCAAGTCACGGTCCAGCCTGCATCCGGTTAAGCTGAAGAATTCCTGAAAATGACTGCCAATTTTATCACTATCCGCGATTCGACCCCGGCCAGCCTGATCCCGAAAGGGACCGTGGTCGCGATGGGGAATTTCGACGGGGTGCATCTCGGCCACCGCGCCGTGATCGCGGCCGCGTTGGCGATGGGGCGCGACCACGGCAAACCGGCTTTCGCCGTCACCTTCGAACCGCATCCGCGCAGCTTTTTCAGCCCGAACAGCCCGCAGTTCCGCCTTACCACCGAGACCAACAAATTGCGGCTGTTGGCCGGAACCGGCCTTGCCGGGGCGGTGGTCATGACGTTCGACAAGGCCCGCGCCGGCACCAGCGCGCAGGATTTCATTCACCATGATCTGATCGAGCGGCTCGGGGTGAGCGGCATTGCCGTCGGCTATGACTTCCATTTCGGCAAGGGGCGCGTGGGTTCGCCCGGCCTTCTGGTCAACGAGGCGCCGCGGCTCGGCATCGAGGTCGACGTGCAGCCCCATGTCGATATCGACGAGCGCCCGATCTCCTCCTCGGCGATCCGGATGGCGCTGGCGGAGGGGCAGATCGATGACGCCACCGCCATGCTCGGCGGCCCCTGGTTCATCACCGGCGAGGTGGTCCACGGTGAGAAACGCGGCCGCGATCTCGGCTATCCCACGGCCAATATCCGCCTCGACAAGGATTGCGGGCTCAAGCACGGCATCTATGCGGTGCGGGTCGGCCGCGGCGGGCAGCGCTTCGACGGCGTCGCCAGCTTCGGCCGCCGCCCGACTTTCGACAACGGCGCCCCGCTGCTCGAGGTTTTCCTGTTCGATTTCAAGGGCGATCTCTATGGAACCAGGCTTGACGTCGCCTTCATCGCCTTCATTCGCGAGGAATTGAAATTCGACAGCATCGGCGCCCTGGTGCGGCGGATGGACGATGACAGCGCCCGCGCCCGCGCAGCCCTGGCCGCGGCGCCCGACGCCTTTCCGAGGCTCGGGGAGATCTCTTAAGGCCAGGAAGCTCCCGCGGGGCTTTGCGATTTGGCGGGCGGCTGCTATTGGAAGCCCCATGTTCGTGCGGCGCATCATCCCCATTAGCGGCCCGGCTTCCGCCTGAGACTTGCCTCATTGGCTTGGGCTCGGCGCAAGACCGGGATTTCCTAAAAGATTAACCCGCGTGTGATCGCGTTTTCGCGCCCCTTCGAGCCAGACCAGAGCCTTATGTCCGACAAGCCGCAAAAGACCGACGCCAAAGACTATTCCAAAACCCTGTTCCTGCCGCAGACCGAATTCCCGATGCGCGCCGGCCTGCCCCAGCGCGAGCCGGAAATCCTCAATCATTGGAACAAGATCGATCTTTACCACAAGCTGCGTCAGGATGCCGCCGGCCGCGCCAAATTCGTGCTGCATGATGGGCCGCCTTATGCCAACGGCCACATCCATATCGGGCATGCGCTGAACAAGATCCTCAAGGACGTCGTCACCAAGAGCCAGCAGATGCTGGGCTTCGATTCCAACTACGTGCCGGGCTGGGATTGCCACGGCCTGCCGATCGAAT
This sequence comes from Bradyrhizobium sp., assembly GCA_035547995.1. GTDB lineage: Bacteria > Pseudomonadota > Alphaproteobacteria > Rhizobiales > Xanthobacteraceae > Bradyrhizobium. The sequence goes on from DASZTN010000190.1 coordinate 13,887, forward strand.
GGAAGATCGAGGAAGAGAATTACCGTTCCAAGGGCAAGCAGAAGCCGAATTTCCGCGATTCCGCCGCGATGGTGGCGTTCCGCCGCGAATGCCGCGCCTACGCCAATCACTGGCTCGACGTGCAGCGCGAGGAATTCAAACGGCTGGGCGTGATCGGCGACTGGCAGGGCCGCTACGCCACCATGGATTATTTCGCCGAGGCCCAGATCGCCCGCGAACTGATGAAATTCGCCGCCAACGGCACGCTCTATCGCGGCTCCAAGCCGGTGATGTGGAGCGTGGTCGAGAAGACCGCGCTCGCCGAGGCCGAGGTCGAATACGAGGACTACACTTCCGATACGGTGTGGGTGAAGTTTCCGGTCTCCTCGCCCGCCCATGGCGCGCTGGCTTCGGCCTCGGTCGTGATCTGGACCACGACGCCATGGACGCTGCCCGGCAACCGCGCCATCAGCTTCTCGCCGAAAATCGCCTACGGCCTCTATAAGGTCACCGAGGCGCCGGCCGATAATTGGGCCAAGGCAGGCGACCTGCTCCTGCTTGCCGACGCGCTGGCGGACAGCGTGTTCAAGCAGGCGCGCGTCACGTCCTACGAGAAGATGCGCGACGTGCCGGCCGATACGCTGGACGCGGTGGAATGCGCGCATCCCCTGAAGGGACTCGGCGGCAATTATGAGTTCACCGTGCCGCTGCTGCCCGGTGATCATGTCACCGAGGACACCGGTACCGGCTTCGTGCACACCGCGCCCGGCCACGGCCGCGAGGACTTCGATGTCTGGACCGCCAATGCACGCGAGCTCGAAGCACGCGGCATCAGCAGCGCCATTCCCTATACGGTCGACGAGAACGGCGCGCTGACTGCCCAGGCTCCCGGCTTCGAGGGCAAGCGCGTCCTCAACGACAAGGGCGAAAAGGGCGACGCCAACGAAGCCGTGATCAAGGCCCTGATCGACGCCGGCAAGCTGCTGGCGCGTGGCCGGCTCAAGCATCAATACCCGCATTCCTGGCGCTCGAAGAAGCCGGTGATCTTCCGCAACACGCCGCAATGGTTCATTGCGATGGATAAGGACATCGCCGACTCCTCCCCTCCCCCTTGCGGGGTCCGAGGCGAGCAAAGCTCGCTCTCGAGGTCGGGGGTGGGGGAAGCCACGGCGGCACCGTCCGTGGGGTACCCCCCTCCCCAACCCTCCCCCGCAAGGGGGGAGGGAGTGCAGCGACACGCGAAGCCCGGCGACACGCTGCGCGCCCGGGCGCTGCAGGCGATCTCCGTCACCCAATGGGTGCCGCCGGCGGGGCAGAACCGCATCACCGGCATGATCGCCAGCCGGCCCGACTGGGTGATCTCGCGCCAGCGCGCCTGGGGCGTGCCGATCGCGGTGTTCGTACGCGAGAAGGGCGACGGCTCCGCCGAGATCCTGCAGGACGAAGCCGTCAACCAGCGCATCGCCGACGCCTTCGAGCAGGAAGGCGCGGATGCCTGGTACATGGAGGGCGCCCGCGAACGCTTCCTCGGCTCGCTCGCCAATGAGGACTGGAAGAAGGTCGACGACATCCTCGATGTCTGGTTCGATTCCGGCTCGACCCACGCCTTCGTGCTGGAAGATCCCGAGCATTTTCCGGGGCTGGCCGGCATCAAGCGCAAGATCGACGGCGGCAACGATACCGTGATGTATCTGGAAGGCTCGGACCAGCATCGCGGCTGGTTCCACTCGTCGCTGCTGGAAAGCTGCGGCACCCGCGGCCGCGCGCCCTACGACGTGGTGCTGACGCATGGCTTCACGCTCGACGAGAACGGCCGCAAGATGTCGAAATCGCTTGGCAACACCGTCGAGCCGCAAAAGGTGATGGCGCAATCCGGCGCCGACATCCTGCGGCTATGGGTCTGCGCCACCGACTATGCCGACGACCAACGCATCGGCCCCGAGATCCTCAAGAACACCATCGAAACCTACCGCAAGCTGCGCAATTCGATCCGCTGGATGCTCGGCACGCTGCACCATTTCCACGACCAGGATCGCGTCAAGGCCGACGCCATGCCCGAACTCGAACGGCTGATGCTGCATCGGCTTTGCGAGATCGACGCGGTGGTGCGGCAGGCCTATGCCGATTTCGACTACAAGACGGTGGTGGCGACGCTCGCCGCCTTCATGAACTCCGAACTCTCGGCCTTCTATTTCGACATTCGCAAGGATTCGCTGTATTGCGATCCGCCATCGTCGCTGCGGCGCAAGTCCGCCCTCACGGTGATCGATTATCTGTTTCGCTGCATCGTCACCTGGCTCGCGCCGGTATTGAGCTTTACGGCGGAAGAAGCCTGGCTATCGCGCTATGGCGATGCCGCATCATCGGTGCATCTGGAGCTGTTCCAGAAGATGCTTCCCGGCTGGCACGACGACGCCCTGGCGGCGAAATGGGAAGTCATTCGCGACGTCCGCCGCGTCGTCACCGGCGCGCTGGAACTGGAGCGCGCTGCCAAGCATATCGGCTCCTCGCTGGAGGCCTCGCCGCTGGTCTATGTGTCCGACCGCAAGATCCTGGCGACCCTGTTCGATGTCGATCTTGCCGAAGTGTGCATCACCTCGAATGCGATGGTGACCGACGACGAGGCGCCGTCCGGCGCATTCCGGCTCAATGATGTGCCAGGCGTTGCCGTAGTGGTCGAGAAGGCGGTCGGCACCAAATGCGCGCGCTCGTGGAAGATCCTTCCGACTGTCGGTGAAGACCGCGAATATCCCGACGTGTCGCCGCGTGACGCACAGGCATTGCGGGAATGGAAGGCGCTTGGAGTGGCCGTTTGACCCCGACACTCCGCACCGGCGTGATCGCGGCCATGATCACGCTCATCCTGGACCAGGCCTCGAAGCTCTGGCTGCTGCGCGTGTTCGACCTCGCCGAGCGAGTCGCCGACCGCGGCGCGGTCAAGGTCACGCCGTTCTTCGACCTGGTGCTGGCATGGAATGTCGGAATCAGCTTCGGCTGGTTCCAGAGCGACAGCCCGGCGGCGCAGATCGCGCTGATGGTCATCAAGGCAGTCGCGGTGATCGTGCTGGCGATCTGGATGGCGCGGTCGCGCACCCTGCTCGCGACGCTGGCGCTCGGCCTGATCATCGGCGGCGCCATCGGCAACGCCATCGACCGGCTGGTTTACGGCGCCGTGGTCGATTTCGCTTTGTTCCACATCGAGCTTTGGGGACATATCTATAGCTGGTATGTATTTAACCTGGCGGACGTAGCTATTGTTGTGGGGGTGATCACCCTATTGTATGACTCCTTCTTCGGGGCGTCGCCGCAAAAGCGCCCTGAATCCATCTGATAGGGCCTCTTGATCCGGTCGTCGGATCACGAGCGGGGCTCAATTGACCTTCAGGGGTGGAGCGGCGCCGGGACTGGCGTCTTGGGAAGTTTTCTTGGGAAAGTTCTCTTGGGAAAGTCTTCTTGGGGAAATCTTGAAGAGGAACATCAGGATGCGCGACAGCAAAGCCAGCTTGTGGTTGGTGCGGAATTCGTCCGGCGCGCCGGTGCGTGCCCTCCGGCTCGCCGCGGTTGCCCTCGGGATCGGTCTCGTGATGGCGACGGGTGTCGCGCGCGCCCAGGACGATGACGACAGTAATGATGACAGGACCTTCGAGGAGAAGATCATCGATGGTCTGATGAAGGGCCTCGGCGGCACCAATATGGACAGCCACGGCATCGATTACCGCGAGCGTTCTCCGCTGGTCGTGCCGCCCAAGCTGGATTTGCCGCCGCCGGTGAACCAGTCGGCCGAGGTGAACGTGCCGAACTGGCCGAAGGACCCGGACGAAGCGCGCCGCAAGGCCTACAGGAAAGCCCGCGCCGAGGAGGACGACGATCCCGACAAGGCCGTCCGTACACTGTCGCCGAGCGAGCTCAATAAAGGCAGGATGGCCAGCAAATCCGATTCAGGGGGCACGGCCAGCTCGGACAGTCTGACACCCGGCGGCAATCCCGGCGCGGCATCGCTCAGCCCTTCGCAACTCGGCTTCAGCGGCGGCCTGTACAAGATGTTCCACGGCAACACCTCCGAGAGCACGACGTTCAAGGGGGAGCCGACGCGGGAATCCCTGACCCAGCCGCCGGTCGGCTACCAGACGCCGTCGCCGAACTTTGCCTATGGCGACGGTCCGATGAAATCGTTGAACAAGGAATACAATCCGGCGGCCGGCAAGTACGGCGATACTAATTAATTATGCCGGCCGGCTCATTGCCGTCTCTTTGTTGTCTCTTTGTTCGAGCACGACCTCGTCATGGCGTTTTCGAGGTCACTGCGTTTCGAGCGAAATGGCTACTGGTTCGCGTGAAGAAAACGCCTCTCCGGGAAACTGGTGTCCGCTTCCCGGACCATGGCTAACGCTCGACTTCGTGACACTCGAGGTTCCGCAAGCCGGCCTATAGTGCCGCGGACTTTAAACCCGAACGCTTCGGTTCGGGCCTTCAGACAGGTCATAATGCATTCACACCGCTACGCTGTTTCTGTCCTCGCCGCGCTGGTTTCGGCCTTCGCTTTCCTCTCGGCGGGCGCCTTCGCCCAGACCACCGTAACCTCGCCGCCCCCGGCGACGTTCACGCTCGCCAACGGGCTCAAGGTGGTGGTGATCCCCGATCACCGCACGCCCGTGGTGACGCAGATGATCTGGTACAAGGTCGGCTCCGCCGACGAGACCCCCGGCAAATCGGGGCTCGCGCATTTCCTCGAACATCTGATGTTCAAGGGCACCAGCAAACATCCGGCCGGCGAATTCTCCCAGACCGTACTTAACGTGGGCGGTAACGAGAACGCGTTCACCACCGCCGATTATACCGGCTATTACCAGCGCGTGCCGCGCGACCAGCTCGGCAAGATGATGGAATTCGAAGCCGACCGCATGACCGGTCTCGTGCTGAAGGACGAGAACGTGCTGCCCGAGCGCGACGTCGTGCTCGAAGAATACAATATGCGGGTCGCCAACAATCCCGAAGCGCGGCTGATCGAACAGATCATGGCGGCGCTCTATCTCAATCACCCCTATGGCCGTCCGGTGATCGGCTGGCACCATGAGATCGAGAAGCTCAACCGCGAAGATGCCCTTGCATTCTACAAGCGCTTCTACGCGCCGAACAATGCGACGCTGGTGATCGCCGGCGACGTCGAGGCCCAGGATGTCCGCAAGCTTGCGGAGGAGACCTTCGGCAAGGTCCCGGCCCAGCCGTCGATCCCGCCGCGGCGGATTCGCCCGCAGGAGCCGGAGCCGATCGCGGCGCGCACGGTGACCTTTGCCGATCCCCGCGTCGAGCAGCCGAAGCTGCTCCGCTATTATCTGGTGCCATCCGCCACCACCGCCGCCGCAGGCGAAAGCACCGCGCTGGACGTGCTGGCGCAATTGATGGGCGGCGGCAGCAATTCCTATCTGTATCGCGCGCTGGTGGTCGACCACCCGCTCGCCGTCAGCGCCAGTGCCGCCTATCAGGGCACCTCGCTCGACGCGACGCAATTCATGATCTCGGCTTCGCCGAAACCCGGCGTCGAGTTCCCGCAAATCGAGCAGGCGATCGACAATGTGATCGCCAACATCGCCCACAATCCCATTCCCGCCGAAGACCTCGAGCGGGTCAAGACCCAGCTCGTCGCTTCGGCAATCTATGCCCAGGACAACCAGACCACGCTGGCCCGCTGGTACGGCGCCGCGCTCACCACGGGCTTGAGCATCGAGGATATCCGGAGCTGGCCGGACCGCATCAAAGCGGTCACCGGCGAACAGGTACGGGAAGCCGCGCAAAAATGGCTCGACAAGAAGCGCTCGGTGACGGGCTACCTGATCAAAGACACGACACCGAAACATGAGGAGAAGCGCTCGTGAGCCATTCCTGGAATTACACGCGGCGCAGTATCCTCCTGCTGGGCGCTTCCCTTGCGGCCATGCCGCTGCTGCCGACGCCCTCGCAGGCGGCGACCAAGATCCAGCATCTGGTCTCGCCCGGCGGCATCGAAGCTTGGTTCGTGCAGGACTCCACCGTGCCGCTGATCTCGATGGAATATTCCTTCGGCGGCGGTGCATCGCAGGATCCGGCCGACAAGCCTGGCGTCGCCAATCTGGTCGCCGATCTGCTCGATGAAGGCTCCGGGGATCTCGATTCCAAGAGCTTCCACGAGCGGCTCGATCGCCGCGCCATCGAGCTCAGCTTCAGCGCGACGCGGGATTATTTCCGCGGCTCACTGCGCATGCTCAAGGACACCAAGGACGAGGCCTTCGACCTGCTCAGGATGTCGCTGACATCGCCACACTTCAACAGCAGTGATGTCGAGCGGATCCGCTCGGAAGTCCTTTCCGACCTGCAGAGCGAAACCACCAGTCCGCAGGCGCTGGCCAGCCGCAAATTCCTGGCGATGGCGTTTGGCGACCATCCCTATGGACGGCTGTCCAGCGGCACGCTCGACAGCGTGCCGAAGATCACCGTCGACGACCTCAAGGATTATGTCCGCCGCGTGCTGGCCAGGAACACGCTGAAAGTGGCCGTGGTCGGCGATGTCGATCCCGATACACTCGGCAGGCTGCTCGACAAGACATTCGGCAGCCTGCCGGCGAAGGCCGATCTCATGCCGGTGAGCGATATCGTCGCCGCCAAGCCGCCGCAGCGCGCTTTCATTCCGCTCGATGTGCCGCAGACATTCGTGATGTTCGGCGGCCCCGGCATCCGCCGTCACGATCCGGATTTCATGGCAGCCTATGTCGTCAACCACATCCTCGGCGGCGGCAGCCTGTCATCGCGGCTCTATCACGAAGTCCGCGAGAAGCGCGGCCTTGCCTATTCGATCTATGAAACGCTGGTGTGGATGGATCATTCGGCGCTGTTCATCGGCAATACCGGCACCCGCGCCGATCGCGCCGGCGACACGGTCGACGCCATCGACAAGGAAATCCGCCGCATGGCGGATGGAGGCCCGACCCAGCAGGAGCTGGACGAAGCCAAATCCTACCTCAAGGGCTCGCAGATGCTGGCGCTCGATACTTCCGCCAAGCTGGCGGCGGCGATGCTGCAATATCAGCTCGACGGCATGCCGATCGATTACATCGAGAAGCGCAACGCCATCATCGACGCCGTGACGCTCGACCAGGCCAAGTCCGTCGCCAAGCGGCTGTGGGGCCAGGGCCTGCTCACCGTGATCGTCGGCCGCCAGCCCCAGGCCGCCGCCGAGCCGGCATCGGCCTCCGCATCGACAACGCCGCTCTCTCCCAAGGCGAACTGAGCATTCACGACTTCTGACTGATGCGGGACTCCTGCCATTCGGCACGTTGCGGCCCTCTCCCTTGTTAGCCCCTTGTTAGAGGGGGGTAGCGCGTGCACCGCGTGGTAGGGCTCACCCCTCTCCCTACCCCTCCCCCAAGGAGGGGAACAATCAGGCCGTGGCGACGCAAATTCAAATTCGAAGCAAAACCGCTATTCTGGGCTCACCGATTCCCGATCAATGCCCCCGGTGACGCCATGCCGCTGCGGATTTCCCGCGATCTCATCATCGACGACGACGATATCGAGGTCACGTTTCAACGCGCCTCCGGTCCGGGGGGACAGAACGTCAACAAGGTGGCGACGTCGGCGCAATTGCGCTTCGACACAAGCCGGATTTCGCTGCCTGCGGATGCCGCCCTGCGGCTTGGGCGGCTGGCCGGCCAGCGCATGACCAAGGACGGCGTGATCGTGATCCATGCGCAGCGTTTTCGCACCCAGGAGCGCAACCGCGCCGATGCCATCGCGCGCCTGGAATCGCTGTTGCGCGAGGCGCTGGTGCGGCCGAAGCCGCGTCGCGCGACACGGCCGACACTGGCTTCGAAGCAGCGCCGGCTCGAAGGCAAGAAGCGCCGCGGCGACATCAAGGCCAGGCGCGGCTCGCGCAGCTTCGACGATTAGTTTGTTCTGATGCGTTTTCTTCCCGCGCACCGGCTTTCATTTCGAAAACGCAACGGGCGGCCGGTAAATTAGGACAGCGGGGCTTGCCGATTTCATCCAAGGCCGAACCCGCAGCTCGCGTTTTGTTCTGCGACGAAACAGCCCGCTACTACCAACGCCAATTTGCCGCGACCTAAGCTCCGTGCAGTCCAACGGTGATGCACATGGCGAGACTGCGCGCGTTACAAGCCATCGGCCTGGGATGTTGCAGCGCGATCACGCTCGTGACAGCCGCCGCCGCACAGATGCCGTTGCCCGCTGCCAAGCCGCCGGACGGTTCAACACTGTTCAAGCAGCAATGCGCGACCTGCCACACCACGAACCTGACCGATGCGGCGCGGCAAGGCCCATCGCTGTTCAAGGTCATCGGCCGCAAGGTCGGCACGGCCGAAGGCTTTCACTACTCGGCCGGTTTTGCCAAGGCGGATTTCGTCTGGGATGAAGCCAGACTCGATGCCTGGTTGACCAACCCGCAAGCGATGATTCCCGGCGCCGTGATGTCCTACCGGCAATCCAGGCCCGAGATCCGGGCCGGCGTCATCGCCTATCTGAAGGAGCTGAAGTGATGGCCAAGCCGGTCCACTCGATGATCCGCGTTCTCGATGAAGAAAGATCGCTCGACTTCTACGCCCGCGCCTTCGGGCTCGAAGTCGCCGATCATCTGAAATTTCCGGATTTCGCGCTGATTTATTTGCGCCATCCCTCCTCGCCGTTCGAGGTCGAACTGACGGTCAATTTCGATCGCAAGGAGCCCTATGTGCTCGGCGACGGATACGGCCATCTCGCCGTCGTCGTCGACGACGTCGATGCCGAACATGCCCGCTTCGAGCGCGAGAAGCTTTCGCCGGGCCCGCTGCGTGACTTCAAGCATGACGGCGCGACGCTGGCGCGGTTTTTCTTCGTCTCCGATCCCGACGGTTACAAGATCGAGGTGATCCAGAAAGGCGGCCGCTTCGGTTAGAGCATGATCCGGACCCGCAGGGCCGCGTTAGTGCAAAGTGGGCACCGGTTTTCCCTCGCGACAAACGCGGAACGCGTTTGCGCGGAGGTCATGCTCAAGCGAAGAGCCAATCAAAGTCAACAAGCATTCAATGGAGGAAGCTGATGAGGGAAGTCGATCGTCGAAGCAAATATAATCGCCGTGTCTTTCTCCAGGGCGCAGCGTCAACGGTGCCGGCCGTCGCGGTCGCCACCAGCACCGGCCTTGGCATTACCGACGCCTGGGCCGAGGACGCCACCACCCTCGCGCCGGCAACGCTGAAGACCATGGTGAAGGTCGCGCGCGACATCTATCCGCACGACTTCCTCGGCGACAGCTATTACATCGCTGCCGTCAAGCCATGGGATGAAAAAGCCGCCAAGGATCCGGCCGTCAAGGACATGATCAACAGCGGCGTCGGACGGCTCGACCAGGATGCCCGCGACCGCCACGGCGTCGCTTACGCCGAAGTGCCATGGGAAGCCGACCGCGTGGCGCTGCTGCAGGGCATCGAGCAGAGCGACTTCTTCAAGAAGATCCGCGGCGATCTCATCGTCTCGCTCTACAACCAGAAAGAGCTGTGGCCGAAATTCGGCTACGAGGGCTCTTCCGCCGAATATGGCGGCTACATCCACCGCGGCTTTTCCGACATCGACTGGCTCCCGAAGGCGTGAGCCTGCGGCGCGACATGGTCAGGAGCAACTCAGATGGCAAAATTCGATCAGAATGACAGCAGCGTCGTCGTGATTGTCGGCTCTGGCGCGGGCGGCGGCACGCTCGGCAATGAGCTGGCGCAGAAGGGCATCAAAGTGGTGATCCTGGAGGCCGGTCCGCGGATCGAGAACCAGGATTTCATCAATGACGAGTGGGACAGTTTCGCCCAGCTCGCCTGGTCCGATCCACGCACCACCTCCGGCACCTGGCGGGTCCACCAGGATTTTCCCACCCTGCCGGCCTGGATCGTGAAAGCGGTCGGCGGCTCGACAGTGCACTGGGCCGGCGCCTCGCTGCGTTTCGACGAGCACGAGTTCAGGACCAGGAGCACCTATGGCGACATCCCGGGCGCCAACCTCCTGGACTGGCCGATCACGCTCGCCGAGATGGAGCCGTGGTACGCCAAGGCCGAAGACAAGATGGGCGTGACCCGCACCAACGGCATTCCGGGACTGCCCGGCAACAACAATTTCAAGGTGCTCGAAGCCGGCGCCAAAAGGCTCGGCTATCAGGAAGTGCACACCGGACGGATGGCGATCAACAGCCAGCCGCGCGACGGCCGCGGCTCCTGCCAGCAGATCGGCTTCTGCTTCCAGGGCTGCAAGTCCGGCGCGAAATGGTCGACGCTCTACACCGAAATCCCCAACGGAGAAGCGACCGGCAATCTCGAAGTCCGGCCCAGCAGCATGGTCGTCAAGATCGAACATGACGCGACCGGCAAGGTGACCGGCGTCGTCTACGCCGACCAGTCCGGCACCATGCAGCGGCAGAAGGCGCGCGTGGTGGCGGTTGCCGGCAACTCGATCGAGAGCCCGCGCCTCCTGCTCAACAGCGCCTCCAGCATGTTCCCGGATGGCCTTGCCAACTCATCGGGTCAGGTCGGCCGCAACTATATGCGGCACATGACCGGCAGCGTCTATGCAAGCTTCGAAAAGCCGGTGCACATGTATCGCGGCACCACCATGGCCGGGATCATCCGCGACGAAGCCAGGAACAATCCGAAGCGCGGCTTTGTCGGCGGCTACGAAATGGAGACGCTGTCGCTTGGACTGCCCTTCTTCGCCGCATTCCTGAATCCCGGCGCATGGGGACGACCCTTCACCGGCGCGATGGAATCCTATTCACGCACCGCGGGCATGTGGCTGGTCGGCGAGGACATGCCGCAGGAAACCAACCGCGTCACCCTTGACCCGAAAATCAAGGACAAGTTCGGCATGCCGGTCGCCAGCGTGCATTTCGACGATCACCCCAACGATATCGCGATGCGCCAGCATGCCTATCGGCAGGGCAGCGCGGTCTATGACGCGGTCGGCGCCACCGTCACCTATCCGACGCCGCCCTATCCGAGCACCCACAACATGGGCACCAACCGGATGAGCGAGAAGCCGAGGGATGGCGTGGTCAACAAGTTCGGCCAGACCCACGACATCAAGAACCTGTTCGTGTCCGACGGCAGCCAGTTCACCAGCGGCGCAGCCTGCAATCCGACGCTGACGATCGTCTCGCTCGCGATCCGCCAGGCCGATCACATCGCCGGCGCGATGCAGAGAAAAGAGATCTAGGTGGGCGCGACGTCTCCCCTGCCCCTTACGGGCAGGGCCATCGCATATGGTCCTTTTTGGCCGTGATGGTGTCGGGCCTCATGGTTCGAGACGTGCGGCTTCGCCGCACCCTCACCATGAGGTTCAAAAGATTTTGCGGCGAAAAAACCCTCATCCTTGAAGAGCCCGCCGCAGGCGGGCGTCTCGAAGGATGGACGGCAAGGAAGCCGCCGAACAGGTTCTTTTCCCATATGCGATGGCCCTGCCCGCGAAGAAGGGGTCGGAGGTAGCGGTGCCTCAAAGCGAAGACCTCCGCCGTGGTCCCCGTCTCCAACAAGGGGGAGGGAGAGCAGCGATCGTGCGGCTATTCAGCAGCGTCGAGGACAGTAGCCGTGTTGTGGAATGGCGAGGCCGCTGCACTCTTGGACCGATAGATCAGGCAGGAGCAGCGCAACAGCGAGGCGAAATTGTTCACCTCGCCATGGTGATCGAGCACCTCGTCATGCAGCGTGGTGAGAAACTTCCCGAGCGTCATGTTCTCTTTCGCTGCGATCTCTTCCAGCGTATCCCAGAACGACATTTCCAGACGGATCGACGTGCAATGGCCGCCGATCCGCAAGCTGCGGGTCTGCGATTCGTAATCGCGCTGCGGCTGGTGCGCGAACAGATGGCACATGGCTTCCTCCCGGCAGATTGTAATTTTTCTAAACTGTATACCGGCTGATCCGGCCTCACAATCCTGCGGCGCGAGGCACCGCAAGCAGGGATGTCAGCTCCAGGCTTGCTTTTCGCCGGTGCGAAACGCCGTTTCTTCCGGTGCATTTGGCGCTGCGGCACCTAGAATGGGGCCCTCGCCGAATCTATCTTGGAACCCATGCCCGTCCGTCAGCTTCCCGAACAACTCGTCAACCGCATCGCCGCCGGCGAGGTGGTCGAGCGTCCCGCGAGCGTGGTCAAGGAGCTGGTCGAGAATGCCATCGATGCCGGCGCCAGCCGGATCGACGTCTTCACCGATGGCGGCGGACGGCGGCGGATCGGCATCACCGATGACGGCGGCGGCATGACCAGAACCGATCTGGCGCTCGCCGTGGAACGCCACGCCACTTCCAAGCTCGACGACGAAGACCTGTTGCGCATCCGCACACTCGGCTTCCGCGGCGAGGCCTTGCCGTCGATCGGCGCCGTCGCCAGGCTCGGCATCACCACGCGCCACGGCAGCGAGCCGCATGCCTGGTCGCTCTCGGTCGATGCCGGCGAGAAATCGGAGGTAACCCCGGCCGCGCTGTCGCACGGCACCCGCGTCGAGGTCAGCGACCTGTTTTACGCCACGCCGGCGCGACTGAAATTCCTCAAGACCGACCGTACCGAGGCCGAGGCGATCCGCGAAGTGGTGCGACGGCTCGCGATGGCGCGGCCCGACATCGCCTTCAGCCTTGCCGGTGAGGAACGCGCACCCGTGACCTGGACCGCGGCACTGCCGGGCGCGCCCGGCCGGCTGACCCGGCTCGGCGATATCCTGGGCGCCGATTTCCGCTCAAGCGCGATCGAGGTACGCGCCGAGCGCGAGGGCGTGCTGGTCGAGGGCTTTGCCGCTGCGCCATCGCTGACCCGCGCCAATGCGCTTGGCCAGTATCTGTTCGTCAACGGCCGGCCGGTGCGTGACAAGCTGATTCTGGGCGCGGTGCGCGCGGCCTATTCCGATTATCTGCCGCGCGACCGCCATCCGGTGGTGGCGCTGTTCGTGACGTTGGCGCCGCAGGAGGTCGACGCCAATGTGCATCCGGCCAAGACCGAGGTTCGCTTCCGCAACGCCGGCCTGGTGCGCGCGCTGATCGTCCATGCGCTGAAGGAAGGGCTGGCGCGCGAGGGCAAGCGCACTGCCGCCAATGTCGACGGCGCGGCGATTTCGGCGTTCCGACCGGCCTTCACGCCGCGAAGCTCGGGCCCGGTCAACTGGGACTGGCAGCGCTCGCCGGCCAGTCCTCAGGGAATCTCGCGGCCGGCCTTCGGGGCTGCGGCCGCAGCCGCGTTCGCCGAACCCGGACAGGCGACGTTCGATGTCGGCACGCCGACGGCCGACGTGCGTTTCGAGAGCCCACCGCCGATCGACCTGCTCGATCGTCCGCTCGGCGCTGCACGCACGCAGATCCACGAGACCTACATCGTGTCGCAGACCCGCGACGGCCTCATCGTGGTAGACCAGCACGCGGCGCATGAGCGCATCGTCTATGAGAAGCTCAAGGCGTCGCTGGCGGAAAACGGCGTGCAGCGGCAGATCCTGTTGATTCCGGAGATCGTCGAACTCGACGAGGCCACGGTGGAAAAGCTGGTCGACCGCGCCGAGGAGCTGGCCTCGTTCGGACTTGCGGTGGAATCCTTCGGCCCCGGCGCGATCGCGGTGCGCGAGACACCGTCGCTGCTCGGCAAGGCCGATGCCGCTTCGCTGCTGCGCGATCTCGCCGAGCACATGGCGGAATGGGACGAGGCATTGCCGCTGGAGCGCCGGCTGATGCATGTCGCGGCCACCATGGCCTGCCACGGCTCGGTGCGCGCCGGCCGAAGGCTCAAGCCGGAGGAAATGAATGCGCTGCTCCGCGAGATGGAAGAGACGCCGAATTCCGGCCAGTGCAATCACGGCCGCCCGACCTATGTCGAACTGAAGCTCTCCGATATCGAGAAGCTGTTCGGAAGAAGGTAGAGCGAATTCGTCGATCTCCGCCGTCATTCCGGGATGGTCCGAAGGACCAGACCCGGAATCTCGAGATTCCGGATCGCCGCTTTGCGTCGTCCGGAATGACGATACCGATCGCTACGGACCCAACAATTTTAAAAACACAAACTCGGTATCGTCATAGGCGCGCCGCTCCAGCTCCTCGAAACCTGCGGGCGCCGCAAACCCGGCAGCCTTGGCCTCTTCGACCACCAGCAACGCGCCGGGCGCCAGCCAACCGCCTTCGCGCAACGAGGCCAGCGCCCTTTCCCCAAGACCCTTGCCATAGGGCGGATCGAGGAACACCAGCGAGAACGGCTCGACCGGATGCGCGGGGCCGAGATTTGTGGCATCGCGGCGGAAAATCTTGGTGATGCCGCCGAGCCCGAGCGCCTCGACATTGTTGCGGAGCAGCGCGCGAGCCTCCGCACCATCGTCGACGAACAGCGCGAATTTCGCGCCGCGCGACACCGCCTCGATGCCAAGCGCACCGGTGCCGGCAAACAGATCGAGCACCCGCGCCTCCCGAATCGGATCGTCATAGGCGTGGGTCAGGATGTTGAAGACGGATTCGCGCAGGCGGTCCGCGGTCGGGCGGATGTTACGCGATGACGGCGACGCCAGGCTGCGGCCCTTCAATCGTCCGGCGACCACGCGCATCAAAATACACCGATGCGTTCCCCTCCCCCTTGTGGGGTCGGGACGAGCAAAGCTCGCTCTGAGGGGTCGGAGGTGGGGGTGCCACACCCCAAGACCTCTCGTGGGATACCCCCCACCCTGGCCCTCCCCCGCAAGGGGAGAGGGAACGGAGAGAGCACGCGCGCAAACACCGTAAGTGGAAGAAATGCGAAACTCATTGAGCCAGCCTACTCATCCCGCGGCTTCAGGTCGCGTTTGCCGTGATAGCCGCGCTTGGGGCGGCGCGGCGGGCCATAACCGCTGGCCTCCTCTTCGTTGCGGATGCGCGCCTCCTCGCTGCCGGAACGTTGCACCAGCACGCGGCGGCCCTTGCGGTCTGCGATCAGCGAGCTCTTGCCGGTCGGCTTGAACGGCTTGTTGCCGCGTGGCGCGTCGTCTTTTTCGCGAGACTCGCGCTGCGAAGGCATGTTGAAATCAGCGCCGGCAAGGGCCGCAACCTTTTCGCCGAGCTGCTCGCGCAACACCCGCGTCCTGACCTCGTCGACCTCGCCTTCGGCGAGTTCGCCGAGCTGGAACGGCCCGTAGGACACCCGGATCAGGCGGTTCACCTCGAGGCCGAGATGCGCCATCACATTGCGCACTTCGCGGTTCTTGCCTTCGCGGATCGCAAACACCAGCCAGACATTGGCGCCCTGGTCGCGCTCCAGCGTTGCATCGATCGGGCCGTATTTGACGCCATCGACCTCGATCCCGCTCTTCAGCTCGTCGAGCTGGGCCTGCGTGATCTCGCCATGGGCGCGGACGCGGTAGCGGCGCAGCCAGCCGGTTTCCGGCAGTTCGAGCGCGCGTGCCAGGCCGCCATCATTGGTCAGCAGCAACAATCCCTCGGTGTTGAAATCGAGCCGGCCGATGCTGATCAGGCGCGGCAATCCCTCCGGCAGATTGTCGAACACCGTGGGCCGTCCTTCGGGATCGGCATGCGTCGTCATCAGCCCGCGCGGCTTGTGATAGAGAAACAGCCTTGTGCGCTCGCGCGGCGGCAATTGCTTGCCGTCGATCGCCACGACATCGTTCGCGGTGACATCGAGCGCGGGCGAATTGATCACGCGGCCGTTGACGGTGACACGGCCCTGCGTGATCCACTCCTCGGCGTCGCGGCGTGAAGCGAGCCCCGCCCGCGCCACGACCTTGGCGATGCGCTCGCCGGTCTTCTTCGGCTTCGGCTCGGGCCGCGGCGGCCGCCGGTCGGCGTCGGCGCTGCGTTCGCGGTAGGCGCCACGGCCGCCGAACGCCGGGCGCCTGGCGAAGATCCTGCTGTCGTCCTCATTGTCGCGGCGGGGACGGTCGGCAAAGCGCTCGGCAGAACGCCGGTCGCTGCGCGGATGCTCCTGCCATTCGCGGCGGCCTTCGTTTCGTCCGGGAGCAGCATCGCTGTCGCGGCGAGGCCGGTCGAATTTCGGACGATCCTCGCGCGAACGATCGAACCTTGGACGGTCTTCGCGGGAACCGTCGAACCTCGGCCTCTCGCGAAATGGGCGCTCCTCGCGCGGCCGCGAAAATCGGGGACGTTCTTCGCCGCCCCGCTCATCGCGCGGCCTGTCATAGCGGGGCTTGTCAAAGCGCGGACGATCGAATTTCGGGCGATCCTCGCGCTGGCGCTCGTCGCGCGAGCGCGAAAAGCGCGGACGATCACCGTCGCGATCGTGATCCCGCGTCCTGCCCTCGCGCTTCTGCCACGGCTTGATGTCGCCGCGGTCCGGTCCGTCGCGGAAATCGCGACGCGGACGGTCACCGTCCTTGCGAAACCGTTCGCCGCGCGGCGCCTGTGAGCGCTTGTCGCCGAATTTGTTCTCGGCAAAGCGGCCCGAAGCGCGGCCCTCGCCGCCGCGCTCACCACCTCTATCGCCGCGGAAATTACGTTCACGGTCGCCGCCTCGCGGCGCCCGATCTTGGCGATAGCCGGCACTGCGCTCGCCCCGAGGATCATCACGGCGCGGACCGTCATCCCGTTTGAAGCGCGCCGGACGCGCCTCGTCATTGCGGTCCCGGCGCGGCGGGCGGCCGTCGCGGCCACCGCCCGCGAAGCGCTGGTCGCCGTCGTCGCGCTTGCCGAAACCGCGCTTGGCGTTCTTCTTCTCCGGCCCCCGCGGCGCGCCCGAGCGGCCCTTGCCGCCGGATGGCCGGTCGCGCCGGCCTCCGCGCGAGGAAGCATTGTCTTTAACGTAATCGCGGGGCATGAAACTCTCACTTCGGATACGGTCGACTTGCGGAAAGGCTGGCATGGCAAAAACGCGCACGGCTCGTCTTGGAGGCCGCAGTCTCACGCAAAACCGGTATCCACTTTTGCTGAAGGGCAGCTTAGTAGCAGAGTTATTCGGGCAATACGAGACATGACCGCAGCATCTTTCATGGATCTGGCGCTGAAAGCCGCCGAAAAAGCCGGGAAATCCGGCGAAGTGCCGATCGGCTGCGTGATCGTGCGCGACCAGGAGGTGATCGCGACCGCCGGGAACCGCACCCTGGCCGACCGCGACCCTACCGCCCATGCGGAAATACTGGCGATCCGCCAGGCCGCCGAGATCATCGGCAGCGAGCGGCTGACCGATTGCGACCTCTACGTCACGCTGGAGCCCTGCACCATGTGTGCCGCCGCGATCTCGTTTGCAAGAATCCGCAGGCTCTATTACGGCGCCGCCGATCCCAAGGGCGGTGCCGTCGATTCCGGCGTGCGGTTCTTCGCCGCGCCGACCTGCCACCACGCACCGGAGGTCTATTCCGCCGTCGGCGAGAGCGTCTCGGCGGCCCTGCTCCGGGAGTTTTTCCAGGCCAGGCGGTGAACGAACGCAATTGCGTCATTCCGGGGCGGTGCAAAGCATCGAACCCGGAATGACAGAACGTCAAAAACTATGATCCCAGAAAGAACTCGCGTAGCCTTCTCGCGGTCTCCTCCGGATTCTCCTCGGTGAGGAAATGCCCGGAATTAACCGGCGAGCCCGTCACATCGGTCGCCCAGGTCTTCCAGGTGTCGAGCGGCGTGGCCGCGGCGTTGGCGAGGCCGGCATCGCCCCACAGCGCCAGCATCGGGATGGTGATCTTCCTGCCGGCGTCGTGATCGGCCTTGTCGATGTCGTAATCGGCATAGGCGCCGGCACGATAATCCTCGCACATCGCATGGACGCGCGAGGGATCGCGGAACGGCGCCAGGTAATGTTCAAGCGCCCGCGGATCGATCTCGTTCAGCGTCTTCGACTTGGTCTGGCTCGCCATCTTCTTCTTGAGGAAGAAATCCGGGTTGCCGCCGATCAGCGTTTCGGGAAACGGCGCCGGCTGCGCCAGGAACGTCCAGTGATAGATCTTCAGCGCATAAAGCCGGTTGATGCGCTCCCAGTAATTATAGGTCGGCAGGATGTCGAGCACCGCCAGTTTCGACAGCCGGCCGGGATGATCGAGCGCGAGGCGATAGGACACCCGGCCGCCGCGATCATGGCCGGCGAGCGCGAAATGGACATAGCCGAGCTGCTGCATCGCCTCCACCATGGTCACGGCCATCGCGCGCTTGGTGTAGGGCGTGTGGTTGTCGTCGCTCTCGGGCATGTCCGACCAGCCATAGCCGGGAAGATCGGCGATGATCAGCGTAAATTTGTCGGCGAGCAGCGGCGCCACCTGGTGCCACATCGCATGGGTCGAGGAAAAGCCGTGCAGCAGCAACAGCGGCGGCCCCTCGCCGCCGACACGGGCGAAGATGCGCCCGGATTTGGTGTCGATCCACTTCGATTGATAGCCCGGGAACAGATCGGCAAGATCAGGCATGGCTTATCCTCTCCTGTCATTTCGGGGCGATGCGAAGCATCGAACTATGGTGCGCAATTGCGCCCCCAGAGAATCTCGATGTAAGGTACTTTATAACTTCGAGATTCCGGATCGGAGCGTTTGCGCGCCGTCCCGGAATGACAAGCTAGGCCGTCCCTCTCTCCTTCTCCACCGCCTGCCAGCCGATGTCGCGGCGGCAGAAACCTTCCGGCCACTGGATGCAGTCGACGGCCTGATAGGCGCGGGCCTGCGCTTGCCTGATATCCTTGCCGAGCGCGCAGACGTTGAGCACGCGCCCGCCATTGGCGATGATCTGGCCGTCCTTCGCCGCCGTGCCGGCCTGGAAGATCTCGACGCCTTCGATTGCCGCAGCGGCGTCGAGCCCGTCGATGCGCGAGCCCTTCTTATAGTCGCCGGGGTAGCCCTTCGCCGCCATCACCACCGTCAGCGCGGATTCCGGATACCAGCGCAGATCGAAATTCTTCAATTGCCCGTCGCAGGCGGCGAGAAAGGCCGGCACGATGTCCGACATCATCCGCAGCATCAGCACCTGGCACTCCGGATCGCCGAAGCGGACATTGTATTCGAACAGTTTCGGTCCCTGCTCCGTCAGCATCACGCCGGCATAGAGCACGCCGCGGAACGGCATGCCGCGGCGCTTCATGCCGGCCACGGTCGGCAGGATGATCCGGCTCATGATCTGGTCGTGGATGTCAGGCGTCACGAACGGCGTCGGCGAATAGGCGCCCATGCCGCCGGTATTCGGTCCCTGATCATGGTCGAACACGCGCTTGTGGTCCTGGGCGGAGGCCAGCGGAATCGCGGTCTCGCCATCGCACAGCGCAAAGAAGCTGATTTCGCGCCCCGACAGGAACTCCTCGATCACGACCTCGGTGCCGGCCGCGCCGAAGGCGCCCTCGAACATCATGGCGATGGCGTCTTCGGCCTCGCGCAGCGTCTTGGCGACGACCACGCCCTTGCCGGCGGCAAGGCCGTCGGCCTTGACCACGATCGGCGCTCCTTGCCCGCGCACATAGGCCAGTGCATCGGCGGCCCTATCGAAGCGGCGATAGGCGCCGGTCGGAATGCCGAATTCCGTGCAGAGATCCTTGGTGAATCCCTTCGAGCCTTCGAGCTGCGAGGCCAGCTTGCTCGGCCCAAACGCCTTGATGCCGGCGGCGGCGAGGTCGTCGACGATGCCGGCCGCAAGCGGCGTTTCCGGGCCGACCACCACGAGGTCGACGGCGTTGGCCTTGCAGAAATCGATCACCGCGGGATGGTTCGCAACGTCGAGCGCGATACATTCGGCTTCCTGGGCAATGCCGGCATTGCCCGGGGCGCACCAGAGCTTTGTCACCAGCGGCGAGGCCGCGATCTTCCATGCCAGCGCATGTTCGCGGCCGCCGGAACCGAGCAGGAGAATTTGCATGGGATCAGCCAGGTTAAGAAGTTGCCGCGACAGGCCTCACCGTTTAGCATGGCTTCGGATCGCCGCAACAATGGCTCCGGGGACACCCGTCCTCCGGTGTGGATATGTGGTTGCTGGTCGCCATATGCACCGGTAACCCTGCTGGCAAGCACCCAACGGCCGATTCGCAAAATCGCCCCGATATTTTCGAGATGACCGCAGCCGAAGCCTTGATCAACGCGCCTGAATTTACCGTCACGGAACTCTCCTCCGCCCTGAAGCGGACCGTGGAGGACCGGTTCGGCCATGTCCGGGTACGCGGCGAGATTTCCGGCTTCCGCGGCCCGCATTCCTCCGGCCATTGCTACTTTGCGCTGAAGGATGAGAGCGCCAAGATCGAGGCGGTGATCTGGAAGTTCGCCCACGCCCGCATGCGCTTCAAGCCGCAGGAAGGGCTCGAGGTCATCGCCACCGGCAAGCTCACCACCTATCCCGGCTCGTCGAAATACCAGATCGTGATCGAGGCGCTGGAACCCGCGGGCATCGGCGCGCTGATGGCGCTGATGGAAGAGCGCAAGAAGAAGCTCGCCGCCGAAGGCCTGTTCGACGAGGCGCGCAAGCAGCTCCTGCCCTGGCTGCCGGAGGTGATCGGCGTCGTCACCTCGCCGACCGGCGCTGTCATCCGCGACATCCTGCACCGGCTGGAAGACCGCTTTCCGCGCCGGGTGCTGGTGTGGCCGGTCAAGGTCCAGGGCGATGGTTCGGCCGAACAGGTCGCGGCCGCGATCCGCGGCTTCAACGCGCTGCCCGAACTGGGAATGCTGCCCCGGCCCGACATTCTGATCGTCGCGCGCGGCGGCGGCTCGCTGGAAGACCTGTGGTCGTTCAACGAGGAAATCGTGGTCCGTGCCGCTGCCGAGAGCCTGATCCCGCTGATCTCGGCGGTCGGCCACGAGACCGACATCACGCTGATCGATTTCGTTGCCGACAAGCGCGCTCCGACGCCCACGGCGGCAGCCGAAATGGCCGTGCCGGTGCGCGGCGAACTATTGGTCGAGGTTGCGACGCTGGGGCGGCGGGCGATGATGTGCTGGCAGCGCGGCCAGGAAAGCCGCCGCAGCGAGCTGCGCGCCGCAGCGCGCGCGCTGCCGGCCTTGAGTGAATTGCTGGCGATCCCGCGCCAGCGGCTCGATGGCGCCGCGAGCGCACTGCCGCGCGCCCTGCGCGCCAGCACGCATGCCCATTATCGCCGCTATGCCACCGCTGGCGCGCGGCTGACCATGCGGGTGCTGCACGGCCAGCTCGAACATGCGCAAGCGCGGCTCACCGCGTCCAGCGAGCGGATGATCCATTGTACGCGATCGCTGCTGCGTCAGCGCTGCGACCGCTTCGCCGGCCTTGCGATCCGGCTGAAGGCATCGAAGCTTGCCAATGCGCAGGCGCAACGCCAGGCGATCGCGCGCGATCACGAGCGGACGCTGCGGCTCACTGAGCGCGCCCGCCGCGCGCTTCTGACCCTGCTGCAACGCCGGCAGGCGCGCGTCGACTCCGGCGGCCAGTTGCTGGCCGCGCTGTCCTATCGCAGCGTGCTGGCGCGCGGCTTTGCCCTGGTGCGTGACGAACACGGGCATGCGCTGCGTGCCGCATCGGCAATTGGACCGGGCGCGCAGCTGTCGATCGAATTCGCCGACGGAAGCGTCGCAGCCACCGCTGACACGGATCGGCCGGCGGCGACGCGGCCGGCCCAGACTTCGGCGGACGCGCCGAAGACGGCGAAATCCGCCGCGCCGAAACGCGTGGTCAAGCCGGTCGATCAGGGAAGCCTGTTCTGAGTCAACTCAGCGCGAGAGCCATTCGGCGACGCGCCTCTGTGAATCGGCGCGGGCTCCGGGATCGGTGCCGAGATGACCATGCTCCGGTGCCGCGGAGT
>DASZTN010000191.1:0-16952 GCA_035547995.1 Bradyrhizobium sp.
ACGCAAATGCGATTTTGTGGTTGGATTTTCTCTTTATTGCGTTTTCAAGCGAAGTGGATATCGGTTCGCGTCAAGAAAACGCGTCAAAACAAAAGCCAGAAGCCCGGCTTCGATTCCATCAAAGCCGGAAAAGCTCCAGGACTGCAAGCGCCTTCCCGCCGGTGCCGCACCCGCTTTTATTCAGCGGTCCAGCCGCCATCCATCGAGAGATTGGCGCCGGTGATCTGGCTCGCCGCGTCGCTGCACAGATACAGCGCGAGCGATGCGACCTGGTCGACTGTGACGAATTCCTTGGTCGGCTGCGCATCCAGCAGCACGTCCCTGATGACCTGCTCCTTGGTCATGTTACGGGCCTTCATCGTCTCCGGGATCTGGTGCTCGACCAGCGGCGTCCAGACATAGCCGGGGCTGATGCAGTTGCAGGTGATCTTGAAGGTCGCAAGTTCGAGCGCCACCGTCTTGGTGAGACCGGCGATGCCGTGCTTGGCCGAGACATAGGCCGACTTGAACGGCGAGGCCACCAGCGAATGCGCCGACGCCGTGTTGATGATGCGGCCCCAGCCGCGCTTCTTCATGCCGGGAACGGCGGCGCGGATGCCGTAAAATGCCGACGACAGGTTGATCGCGATGATCGCTTCCCATTTCTCCGGCGGGAATTCCTCGATCGGCGACACGAACTGGATGCCGGCATTGTTGACGAGAATGTCGACCGAGCCGAAGGTCTTCTCGCCCAGCGCGACCATTTCGGCGATCTCGGCGGGCTTGGTCATGTCGGCCGGCGAATGCACGGCCTTGACCTTGAAATCGGTCTCGATGCCCGAACGCTCCTTCTCGATATCGGCCGGCACACCCATGCCGTTGAGCACGATATTGGCGCCCGCGGCCGCAAAGGCGCGCGCATAGGCCAGTCCAATACCGCTGGTCGAGCCGGTCACCACCGCCGTCTTGCCTGTCAATGTACCCATTATCTTCGCTCCTGCTTGTCATCGGAGGCGCCGGTACCGTCCCCCGTGAGATCGTAAGTCGCCATGGTCTGGCCGGTTTGCGGCCGTTCTAGCCAGTCTTCATGACGCATTGACAAATGAACGTCACGAACGCCGGCGTTCCAGTGCTCGACCATGGCCACATGGGAAAAATCGTAATCCTTGGACGAGGATTCGTAATTCTTGCTGCGGTAGATCAGATGCACCACCGTGACCGTGTTTTCCTTGACCGCCTCGCACAGGAAGGCCACCGACGGATCGTTGCGCAGGTCTTCGGGCAGCTTGCCGATCAATTCGCGCAGGGCCTTGCGGGCGTTGTGGATCTGCTTGTTCTTGTCGGTGTTCATCCGCGTGCGGCTGGAATAGCGGATGTCCTTTTCGCGTTCGGCGGCTTCGAGCAGCGAGTTCGGCAGCGGCCCGCGGGCGCTGAACAGGTCGACCTGGAAGATCAGCAGGTCCTGCCTGCTCTCCTGGTCCAGCACATAATCGAGCGGCGTATTGGAGGCGATGCCGCCGTCCCAATAATGCTCGCCTTCGATCTCGATCGATGGGAAACCCGGCGGCAACGCACCCGACGCCATGATGTGCTCGGGGCCGATCTTCTTGCCGAGCCTTTTGAATTCGAAATTGTCGAAATATCTGAAGTTGCCCGATGTCACGCCCACTGCGCCGACGCTGAGCCGGGTCTTCAGATCATTGATCCGGTCGAAATCGACCAGCCGTTCCAGCGTGCTCTTCAGCGGCGCAGTATCGTAATAGCTCTGCGATTGCGGGCTGCCCGGCGGCCATAGCGGCGCCGGCGGCATGCGCGGGGTGAAGAATCCGGGCACGCCGAAGGTCGCGATCAGGGCGGCGCTCGCCTCGTTGAAGGCGCTGCGGCCGTGGTCGGTCTTGAGAAGCGGATTCCAGGGGATCGGCGCCGACACCATCTCCCAGAATTGCTTCAATCGCGCCACGCGATTTTCCGGATCATTGCCGGCGATGATCGCGGCATTGACGGCGCCGATCGAAATCCCGGCGACCCAGTCCGGCTCGAAGTCGAAATGAGACAGCGCCTCGCAGGCTCCCGCCTGGTAGGAGCCGAGCGCGCCGCCGCCTTGCAGGACGAGCACACGCTGCGCCTTGGCGGGCGTCGTGGCCGGGATTGGGTCGGAGATTTCCGTCATTCCATCCGGTTATTTGGCAACGAGTGTTCTTTCAAATCCGAAGTTCGCTTTCTTTAGTCGCCACAGCGATTGCAAAGTTCGGATTTGGCACACTAGCGTGGCGGCAGTTCTCGATGGCGTCAATCCACCCGGACTTGAGCCCGGATCACGGCAAAGTCATCCCTGCTCGCCGGTCGAGGCCAGAATGAGGGTCCAGAACACCTTGTACTTGGTGTTGGGAGCGTAACTCGCCGCAATGCCCATTTTTGTGACACCGTTCTTGAGCATGTTTTCCCGGTGCGGCGGTGAGTCGCGCCAGCCCGAGAAGGCCTCCGCCATGGTGTGATAGCCGGCGGAGATGTTCTCGACCGCCACGGTTGCCGGATAGCCGGCCGCGGCAAGGCGCTTGGGCAGCGGCGCGCGGACGTCATGATCCATCTTGTTCTTGCTCGCCATCGCCTGCGACTGCGATTCCGCAAGCTGCATCAGCGCGGGATCGATCACCACGGCGCCGAGGCCGTTATTCTGACGGTATTGCGAGATCATCGACGCCGCGGTCGGAGCATCGAGCTTGGCCCCCGGCTGGGCCATGTCGACATACATCGCCGGCTGTTCGGGAATAGTGTGTTCCGCGGCACAGCCACCAAGCAATAAAGTTACCAGAAGCGCCGCTGACGCCCGCATGAATCACCCCCAAATGATGGCGGGTTGTTGCATGCCAACCGTGGCTGAATGGTGAACGCGAGAAGGCCGATCTCCGCAGGGTTCGGGAAATCCGCGCCCGCTCGGTTCCGTTGTTAGCGCGGCGCCCCGGGAACCAGAAACGGTATCAATCCTGCGCAGCAAAGATCCGGTAACGCCGAGGCTGCAATCCGACGAGGTCTCCGGTCTGCAGCGCCCGGTCGCGCGGCGCGTCGATCTCGATAATGGTCCTGCCCGCGCTGCCGCATAGCGCGACTTCGGCGCGCTGGACCGGACCGAAGCTACGGACATCGGCGATCTCACCTTGCAGTGCGCCGCTGCCGGCCGGGCCGACCTGCATGTCATGACGGCGGATGAACAATGTCGAGGCGCCGGAGAACGCGCCGTCAGCGGCGAGGTTCAATTTCTCGCCGCCGAGCCGGACGCAGCCCTGGCAAATCTCCACCGGCAGCACGATCGACTCGCCGATGAAGCCGTGGACGAAAGCGGTCGCCGGATTGTCGTAGACTTCGCTCGGCGTGCCGATCTGCTCGATCCGGCCCTTGTCCATCACCACCACCCGGTTGGCGACTTCGAGCGCTTCCTCCTGGTCATGGGTGACGAAGATCGAAGTCACACTGATCTCGGAATGCAGCGAACGCAGCCAGTGCCGCAATTCCTTGCGCACCTTGGCATCGAGCGCACCGAAGGGTTCATCGAGCAACAGGATGCGCGGTTCGATCGCCAGCGCCCGCGCCAGTGCAATGCGCTGGCGCTGCCCGCCCGAGAGCTGGTTAGGATAGCGATCCGAAAGCCAGTCGAGTTGCACCAGGTCGAGCAGTTCCTTGACGCGGGCGCGAATGCTCTTTTCGTCCTTGCGGACGGCACGCGGCTGCACGCGCAGGCCGAAGGCGACATTCTCGAATACCGTCATGTGGCGGAATAGCGCGTAATGCTGGAACACGAAACCGACATGACGCTCGCCGGCGCCGCGGGCCAGCGCGTTCTCGCCATCGAACGATACTTCGCCGCTATCGGGCCAATCCAGCCCCGCAATGATCCGCAGCAGCGTGGTCTTGCCGGATCCGGACGGCCCGAGCAGCGCCAGCAATTCGCCGTCGCCGACCTTGAGGTCGACACCGTCGAGCGCTTTGAACGCTCCGAAGTTTTTTGCGATGTTTTTCAGTTCAATCGTCACGCAGCGGCTGTCCTTCGTCCAGACGCCGTTCGAGGATCGTCTTCGCCACCAGCGTGACCAGCGCCAGCATGGCCAGCAGGGAAGCGATCGCGAACGACGATACGAATTGATATTCGTTGTAGAGAATCTCGACCAGGAGCGGCATGGTGTTGGTCTCGCCGCGGATGTGGCCCGACACTACCGACACCGCTCCGAATTCACCCATCGCCCGCGCGTTGCATAGCAGCACGCCATAGAGCAGGCCCCATTTGATATTGGGCAAAGTGACGCGGAAGAAGGTCTGCAGCCCCGAGGCGCCGAGCGAGATCGCAGCCTCCTCTTCCTGCGTGCCCTGTTCCTGCATCAGCGGGATCAGCGACCGGGCCACAAAGGGAAAGGTCACGAAGATCGTCGCCAGCACGATGGCGGGCACCGCGAACAGCACGTGGATGTCATGAGCCTGCAGCCACGGTCCCCAATAGCCCTGTGCGCCGAACAACAACACGAAGACGAGGCCGGAAATCACCGGGCTTACCGAGAACGGCAGATCGATCAGCGTAATCAGGAAGGTCTTGCCGCCAAAATCGAACTTGGCGATCGCCCAGGCGGCGATCACGCCGAATACGAGGTTGGCGCCGACCGATATCGCCGCCACCAGCAGCGTCAGCCGGATCGCCGACAAGGCTTCCGGGTCGGACAGCGCCGCAATATAGGCGCTGGCGCCTTTGGAAAAGGCCTGGGCGAACACCACCGCGAGCGGCAGCACGACGAACACCGTTAGAAAGATCAGCGCCGCCGCAATGATGATGATGCGGACCAATGCGGGTTCGGTGCGGGCCTCCTCGCCGGGTAAGCCGATGATGGATTGCGGCAGGCTCATCGCGGCCTCAATGCGTCGGGATTCGGATCTGCGCCCAGCGCTGCAGGCGATTGACCGCGAAGATGATCAGGAACGATGCCACCAGCATGACGACGGCAATCGCGGTTGCATCGGCATAACGGAATTCCGACAGCCGGATCACGATCAGCAGCGGCGCGATTTCGGAGACGTTGGGCAGGTTGCCGGCGATGAAAATCACCGAGCCGTATTCACCGATGGCGCGGGCGAACGCCAGCGCAAAGCCGGTCAAGAGCGCCGGGATCAGGCTCGGCAGGATCACCCTGAACACCGTGTGCCAGCGATTGGCGCCGAGGCTCGCCGCCGCCTCCTCGATTTCCGGATCGAGATCGATCAACACCGGCTGGACGGTGCGCACCACGAAGGGAATGCCGATGAAGATCATGGCGATGAAGATGCCGAGCGGTGTGAACGCGACCTTGATGCCGAGCCCGGCGAGCGGCGCGCCGAGCCAGCCCTGCTGGGCGAACAGCGAGCTCAGCGCGACGCCCGCCACGGCCGTGGGCAGCGCAAACGGAATATCGACGATGGCGTCGAACAGCCGCCTTCCCGGGAAGCGGTATCGGACCAGCGCCCAGACGATCACCGTCCCCATCACCAGATTGACCAGCGCCGCAACGAAGGAAAGCCCGAACGAAATCTTCAGCGCATTCAACGTGCGGCGGCTGGTGACGATGCCCCAGAACTGATCGAAGCTGAGTTCGAGCGTCTTCAGGAACAGGCCGGCGAGCGGGATCAGGATGATTACGGACAGCCATGTCAGCGTCAGCCCCATGGTGAGGCCGAAGCCCGGCAAGTTGCTGCGCCGCCCGATCGTCACGCTCACGAAGCCTCCTGCCTTCCCGCGTCCGGATCAGTTCTTGTAGATCTGGTCGAAAATGCCGCCGTCGCTGAAGTGCTCCTGCTGCGCCTTGGTCCAGCCGCCGAACACATCGTCGATCGTGAACAATTCGACCTTGGCGAAGTCGTTCTCATGTTTCCTGGCGATCTCGGGATCACGCGGCCGATAGGAGTTGCGTGCGGCGATCTCCTGGCCTTCCCTGGTGTACCAATATTTCAAGTAAGCCTCGGCAACGGCGCGGGTGCCCTTTTTATCCGCGACGGCATCGACCACGGCGACCGGAGGTTCGGCGAGGATCGACAGCGACGGCGCCACGATCTCGAACTTGTCCTTGCCGAATTCGCGTTGCGCCAGGAAAGCCTCATTCTCCCAGGCCAGCAGCACGTCACCGACGCCGCGCTCCACGAAGGTAACGGTCGAGCCGCGGGCGCCGGTATCGAGCACCGGCACGTTCTTATAGATGTCGGCGACGAATTGTTTCGCCCGGTCGGCCGAGCCGTATTTCTTCAGCGCGTAACCCCAGGCAGCGAGATAATTCCAGCGCGCTCCGCCGGAGGTTTTCGGGTTGGGCGTGATGACGCTGATGCCGGGCTTTACCAGATCGTCCCAATCCCTGATGCCCTTCGGATTGCCCTTGCGCACCAGGAACACGATGGTCGAGGTATAGGGCGAGGCGTTCTGCGGCAGGCGCT
Organism: Bradyrhizobium sp.; assembly: GCA_035547995.1. Lineage (GTDB taxonomy): Bacteria > Pseudomonadota > Alphaproteobacteria > Rhizobiales > Xanthobacteraceae > Bradyrhizobium. The sequence continues at coordinate 6,418 of DASZTN010000191.1, forward strand.
TCTGCCAATCCCTGGCGATCAGCCCCTTGGCCGCGATGGCGTCGATGTCATAGGCCAGCGCCAGCGTGACGACATCGGCCTGCAGGCCATCGATCACGGCGCGCGCCTGCGCGCCCGATCCGCCATGCGACTGCTTGATCTCGACGCTCTTGCCGGTTTGCTTCAGGTAGGCGGCTGAAAACGCCTTGTTGAAATCCGCATAGAGTTCGCGCGTCGGATCATAGGACACGTTGAGCAGCGTGATATCGGCCGCGAAGGCGGAACTCGCCCATAGCAGCCCCGCGACAGCAAGCAGAATACGACGCACCATTTTCATCTCCGTCGGTTGACGAGCGCATTGTCGTCCAACTCACGTGAGTGAAACTCAGGGCGAAACCGCTTCAAGTCAACGAAACCGGATTTCGTTGTTTGCCTTGCGGCAGTGGCATCCTTCTAAGAAATCTTCGCGGTGTGAATGCCGCATTCCGTCTTGGGCCGGCCACGCCAGCGGCCGGCGCGCGCATCTTCACCCGCGGCGGTGCGGCTGGTGCAGGGCACACAGCCGACCGACAGAAATCCCTGTCCGAGGAGCGGATGCGGCGGCAGCTTGGCGCTGGCATAGATCACTGCCAATTCCTCGCGCGAGAGGTTCGCGAGCGGATTGAACTTCAACCTCGCGCCGTCCTCCTCGACCACGGGAATTGCGGCGCGCAGGCCACCCTGAAACCGCTTGCGGCCGTTGATCCAGGCGCCGAACGGCTGCAGCGCCCGCGCCAGCGGCTCGACTTTGCGGATCCGGCAGCAGGCATCGGCATCAGTGATCCACAGCTCGCGATCGGGGTCTTGGCGCAACAGGTTTTCTTCCAGCGGCTTGATCGAGCGGACATCGCGCAGGCCCAGCGCTTCTGCCAGCGTGTCGCGATAAGCCAGCGTCTCCTCGAACAGGTGACCGGTATCGAGAAAGAGCACGGGGATAGCCGGATCGATATCGGCCGCGATCTTGAGCAGCGCGGCCGATTCCGTGCCGAACGACGAGACCACGGCGAGCCGCTCGCGGCCGACGGTTCGCAGCGCGGCGGCGATGATTTCCGCCGGCGACGCCTCGGCCAGGGCGCGATCGAGCTCAATGGCCGGCGGCGGCGCTGCCGCGCTGCCAGCACCCATCACTGATCCCGTATCGGCAAGGTCGTTCACCGGCCGGCACTCTCGGAGTGACGGAGCTGCAGCCGCCGGTTCAACGCGGTGATGCGGCCGTCGCCGGTCGGCTGATAGAACACCGAATAGCGCTTGATGGTCGCAACGAATGCCTCGGCGTCGCTCTGCTTCTTGACTTCGAACGCATCAAACCCGGCCCGCGTCATGAACACGAACTGGTCGCGCAAGACCTGGCCGGTGGCGCGCAACTCGCCCCGATAGTCGTAGCGCTCGCGCAGCAGCCGGGCCTGGCTGTAGGCGCGGCCGTCGCGGAAGCTCGGGAATACCAGCGCGACCGCGGCAAGCCGGTCGAGATAAGGCACGAGATCGTCGACGGGCCGGTTATTCGGCCAGATCACGCCGGTCTGGCCGGACCGGCGCAAAAAGTTCTCTGGATCTTCGAGAAACCGCGTGGCCGAAATCAGGATAGCGCCGTCACCCGGCAGCTCGGCGCCATCGGCGACGTGGACGAACAGGTCGCCCGTGATTCTTCCGTTCTTAACGAGTGGCATAGACACGCTCCCTGAAAGGCTCGACGCCGAGGCGCTTGACGGTGTCGACGAACAGTTCGTCGGGGCCGGCGCGCAGCGCCAGATAGGCCTCGACGATGTCCTCGATGACGTCGGCGACCTCGCCGTAACGCACCGCGGGCCCGATCAGCGTGCCGACCGCAGCATGCTCGTCGGCGCGGCCGCCGATCGTGATCTGATAGAATTCCTCGCCGTTCTTCTCGACACCGAGAATGCCGATATGGCCGACATGATGATGGCCGCAGGCATTGATGCAGCCGGAGATGTTGATGTGCAGCCGGCCGATCATGTTGGCGACGTCGTGATTGGCAAATCGCCGCGTCAGCTCCTGCGCGATCGGGATCGAGCGCGCATTGGCCAGCGAGCAATAGTCCAGCCCCGGGCAGGCGATGATGTCGGAAACCAGGTTCACGTTCGGCGTGGCGACGCCGATCTTGTCGAGCGCCCGCCACAGCACCGGCAGGTCGCGCTGGGCGACATGGGGCAGCGCCAGATTCTGCTCATGGCCAACGCGGATCTCGCCGAACGAATATTTTTCCGCAAGATCGGCGATCGCATCCATCTGGTCCGCGGTGGCATCGCCGGGAGGGCCGCCGACCGGTTTCAGCGACAGCGTCACGATGGCATAGCCGGGCACCTTGTGCGGAAACACCGAATTGCGGTGCCAGCTTGCGAACTTCGGGTCGCCCGCCACGGCCCTGCTCAATTGTTCCGGCATGTCAGACAGGTTTTCATACACCGGATAGGTGAAGCGCGAGCGGACCTCCTCGATCACCGCGTCGTCAAGCGCGAGCGCGCCGTCGCGGATCTGCAGCCACTCTTTCTCGACCTCGTCGGCGAATTTCTCGATACCAAGCTCGTGCACCAGGATCTTGATGCGCGCCTTGTAGATGTTGTCGCGGCGGCCATACTGGTTGTAGACGCGCATGATCGCCTCGACATAGCTGAGGAGATCGCGCCCGGCGACGAACGGCTTGATGGTCTTGCCGATGAACGGCGTGCGACCGAGGCCGCCGCCAACCAGCACTTCGAAGCCGGTCTCGCCTTCGGCATTCCTGTGCAGCCGCAGGCCGATATCGTGCACCTTGATCGCGGCGCGGTCGTGCTCGGAGGCGGTGATCGCAAACTTGAACTTGCGCGGCAGGAACGAGAATTCCGGATGCAGCGTGGTGAACTGCCGCAGCAGCTCCGACCAGATGCGGGGATCCTCGACCTCGCCAGGCGCCACGCCCGCCCATTGGTCCGAAGTGACGTTGCGGGTGTTATTGCCCGAAGTCTGCATCGAGTGGATGCCGACCTCGGCAAGGCTGCCGAGCGCGTCCGGAAGATCCTTGAGCTTGATCCAGTTGAACTGGATGTTCTGCCGCGTGGTGAAATGCCCGTAGCCGCGGTCATAGTGGCGCGCGACATGGGCCAGCCCCCGCAGCTGCTTCGACGACAGCGTGCCATAGGGAATCGCGACGCGGAACATATAGGCGTGGAGCTGCAGATAAACGCCGTTCTGCAGCCGCAGCATCTTGAATTCGTCCTCGGTCAACTCGCCGGAGAGCCGGCGCTTCACCTGGTCGCGGAATTCTGAGACCCGCTCGTTGATGAGCGTGCGGTCGAGTTCGTCATATGCGTACATGTCTGATTACCCTGGAAACCTTATGCGGGCACCCGAAGATCGATGGTGACGCCCTGGGCACGGATGCGTTCGCGCAGGTTGCCCGGCTTGATCGCTCCGCCTTTGACTTCGACCGGCGCGATATAGGGGCCGATCGAGCCGATATCGTCGGCAGCGGATTCGGCGAGCAGCGCCCGCGCCTCCTCCGCCGTGCGGACCACGGCCGCCTCGGACAGATCGGTGCTCCAGCCCTTTGCAGCGGTGCGGTAGATCACGGCGCCGTCCCAGGTGCGGTTGGCGGTCACCACCGACGGCCCCGCGATTCTGATTTTCTTTTGTTCGAGTGGAGAGGTCATTCGGCTGCTTCCAACAGTTTTGAAATCATCGGATGGAGGTTTTGCAGGCTCCGGTCTTGCTGATTCCATGGCGCGGAGTGCGCGACCACGTCGCCAATGATGAGGATTGCAGGACCGCGATCGACCCTCGCGACCAGATCAGGCAATTCGTTGAGCGTGCCGACGGCGCCTTGCGCATCATCGCGCGTCACGCGCGCGAACACGCCGACCGGCGTCTGCGGCGAACGTCCGGCCGCCAGCAGCCCGGTGCGGACCGACACCGCCGCCGTCATGCCCATATAGACGACTACCGTCATCTTCTCGTCCGTCAGCGCCGACCAGTCCACCGCTTCGGCATCTTCAGTGCGATGCGCGGTGAGGAAGGTGATGCGGAGCGCCTCTCGTCGGAAGGTGAGCGGCACTTCGAACTGCGAGGCAGCGCCAAGCGCCGCGGTAATGCCCGGCACGATCGAATAGGCGATGCCGGCTTCGCGCAAGGCCGCGACTTCCTCGCCGCCGCGGCCGAATACGAACGGATCGCCGCCCTTCAACCGCACCGCGCGCTGGCCGGATTTCGCCGCCTCGATCAGCAATTTGTTGATGGCATGCTGGCCGATGCCAGGCTTGCCGGCGCGGCGGCCGACCGGGATGCGCGCCGCATCGCGGCGTGCCCGATCGAGAATGTCGTGCGGGACCAGTTCATCGTAGAACACGACGTCGGCATCCTGCAGCGCGCGCAGCGCCTTGATCGTCAGCAGATCCGGATCGCCCGGACCGGCGCCAATCAGCGTCACGCTGCCCATCTCCGATTTGCCTGATGTCGTCGCCGCAGCAAAAGCCGAGGGATCGTCGATGCGGGCCAGCGCCCGTTCGGCCTCGCTGCCGCGTCCGGCCAGCACCAGCGCACCGATCGGACCATCGACCACGCGCTCCCAGAAACGGCGTCGCAGCAACGTCTCGGGAATGCGGCCGTGAATCGTCTTGCGCCAGCGGCCGATGAGATTCGCAAGATCACCGATGCGCCCCGGCAGCACCGCCTCGATGCGCTCGCGCAGGCGCCGCGCCACCACCGGCGAGGTGCCGCCAGTGCCGATCGCAACTACCACGTCGCCGCGATCGACGATGGCGGGAAAAATGAAACTCGAGTGCGCCGGATCGTCCATGACATTGACCGGAAGACCGGCGGCCCTCGCCCGCGCCGACATCGCAACCCCGAGGTCAGCGGCGCCGGCACACAGCACCGCGATCACGCCGCTCAGATCCGAAGTGAGCGGATCGCCGCTCGCACATTCGACGCGCCCGGCGCCTGCCGCATCCAGCCCGCTGAGATCGTGATCGCCATCGGTCGCGAACCAGCTGATACGCGCACCTGCTGCCGCCAGAAGACGCAGCTTGGCCCGCGCCAGATCGCCGCCGCCGACGAGCAGCACGCGACCTGCTTGCAGATCGAGGAACACCGGCAGAAATCGCATCCGCTATGCCTTTCCCCACTAACGGGGTTGACTGGAATTATTTTCCATATATGGGTCTTTTCACGCCCGCAAAGAGAAAAATTTTCTTTCTCTTTCTCCCGCCACCACAGAACTTTCATCCCCCAAGGTAGAGACTCAGAGATGCATCTTCTCGACAGTGATCTGGCCGGAAATTCCACTGGACTGAAGGAAGCATCTTCGGTGCCATCAGGCGTGGCGGAAGGCCGCGCAGCCGCGCCTTCGATGGACCATCTCGACGCGCTCGAGGCCCAGAGCATCTACATTCTGCGCGAGGCCTTTGCCCGACTGAAGAAGCTGGCACTGCTGTGGTCATTGGGCAAGGATTCCAACGTGATGATCTGGCTGGCACGCAAGGCCTTCTTCGGCCGCGTGCCGTTTCCCGTGCTTCACGTCGATACCGGCAAGAAATTTGCCGAGATGTATGCGTTTCGCGATCGCTACGGCAAGGAATGGAATCTCGACCTTAAAATCGAGCCTTGCCCGCCGATCGACGCGGTCGATCCGACCTTGCCGCCGGCGGCGCGCTCGGCCGCGCGCAAGACCGAAGGGCTGAAGCTCGCGCTGACCAAATACGGCTTCGACGGCCTGATCGCCGGCATTCGCCGCGACGAAGAGGCCACGCGCGCCAAGGAGCGGGTATTCTCGCCGCGCGGCATCGAAGGTGGCTGGGACGTGCGCGACCAGCCACCGGAGTTCTGGGACCAGTTCAATGCCTCGCCGCCACCGGGCGCGCATTTGCGCGTTCACCCTATCCTGCATTGGACCGAGGCCGATATCTGGGCCTACACCAGGCGCGAGAACATCCCGATCATCCCGCTCTATCTGGCCAGGGACGGCAAGCGCTACCGCTCGCTCGGCGATGCCGACATCACCTTCCCGATTCAATCCTCGGCCTCCGACATCGACGAGATTCTGACCGAGCTCGAACTGACCAAGGTGCCGGAGCGCGCCGGCCGTGCGCTCGATCACGAAACCGAAGACGCCTTCGAGCGGCTGCGCGTCGCCGGCTATCTCTAAGGGGGGAGCAGTACCATGAACATGTTCGTCTCTCCGGCAGCGTCCGCCGTCCGCAACGACACCAGCCGCCCGCAACTGCGCATCGTCATCGTCGGCCATGTCGATCACGGCAAATCGACCCTGGTCGGGCGTCTCCTGTTCGAGACCGGCAGCCTCGCCGAAGGCAAGCTCGAAATGCTCAAGAGCGTCAGCGCGCGGCGCGGCATGCCGTTCGAATGGTCGTTCCTGCTCGATGCACTGCAGACCGAGCGCGACCAGGGTATCACCATCGACACCACGCAAATCCGCTTTCGCACCGGCTTGCGCGAGGTGGTGCTGATCGATGCGCCGGGCCACGCCGAATTCCTGCGCAACATGATCACCGGCGCCGCGCAGGCCGACGGCGCGGTGCTGATCATCGACGCGCTGGAAGGCGTGCGCGACCAGACCAGGCGCCACGGCTATCTGTTGCATCTGCTCGGCGTCAAACAGGTCGCCGTCGTCGTCAACAAGATGGACCGCGTCGATTACAGCGCCGCGCGTTTCAAGCAGATCAGCGACGAGATTTCCGCGCACCTGACCGGCCTCGGGGTGACGCCGCGGGCGATCATCCCGATCTCGGCGCGCGAGGGCGATGGCGTGGCGAGGCTGACGCCGAACATCGAATGGTATGCCGGCCCCACCGTGGTCGAGGCGCTGGACGGGCTCGAGCCGGCACGGCAGCCGGACGAACTCGCGCTGCGATTACCGGTGCAGGCGATCTACAAATTCGACGACCGCCGCATCATCGCCGGCCGCATCGAATCCGGAAGCCTCGCCGGCGGCGATGAGATCGTGATCATGCCCGCGGGCAAGATCGCCAGGATTCGCGACGTCGAGAGCTGGCCGGTGACGCCGCTGGCGCGGAAGCAGACGGCCGGACGATCGGTCGGCATCACGCTCGACCGTGAGCTCTTCATCGAACGCGGCGACGTGATCGCGCATGCCGACGGCGGCCTGCGCGACACAAGGCGGCTTCGCGCCCGTATCTTCTGGCTGCATGACAGGCCGCTGTCGAAGGGCGATTCCATCCTGATCCGACTCGGCACCAAGGAAAGCCGCGCCACCGTGGTCGCGATCGAAAAGGCCATCGATCCCGGCGAACTCTCCAGCGCGGAGACCGCTTCGATCGCACGCAACCATGTCGGCGAGATCGATATCTCGCTGGCTCAGCCGGTCGCCGCCGATCGCTATGATGACAACCCCCGCACCGGCCGGCTGGTGATCGAAGTCAGCGGCCGGATCGCCGGCGGCGGCCTGGTGCTCTCGGTCGAGGCCGGGCAGCGCGCCATCCCCGTCGACATCGTGCCGGTGGAATCGGCGCTGCGGCCGGACGAACGTTCGGCACGCTATCGCCACCGCGGCGCGGTGGTGTGGCTGACGGGATTGCCGGCATCGGGCAAATCGACGCTGGCGCGCGCGCTGGAGCGCAGGCTGTTCGGCAGAGGCGGCTCGCCGACCCTGCTCGACGGCGATACCTTGCGCGCCGGCCTCAATGGCGATCTCGGCTTTTCCCCGCAGGACCGCGCCGAGAACATCCGGCGGCTGGCCGAAGTCGCGGCCCATCTCGCCCGCAACGGGCATATCGCGATCGTCGCGGCGGTATCGCCGTCCGCGGAGGACCGTGCCGCGGCGCGCCGTATCGCCGACACCGCATTCCGCGAGATCTATGTCGCGACGCCGGCAACCGTCTGCGAGAGCCGCGACCCCAAGGGCCACTACGCCAAGGCGCGCGCCGGCGCGCTGTCCGGCTTCACCGGGATCGGCAATGACTATCAGCCGCCGGCGGCGAGCGAACTCACCATCGATACCTCGGCGCGTTCGGTTACCGATGCGATCGACGAGATCGAAGAGATGCTGATGCGCTCGGGCGTCCTGTTCGGCGAGGCCGATCCGGCCGCCGAGATCTGACCTTCCGTCAGCTGTTTTGTCGGCAGCAGGGCGCTGCCCGAGAGCCATTTCAAGGGCTTCTCATGGCCCCGGCTTTGGCGCTAAAAGGGCCGATGCCGCCGCGAGCGGTATCCTTCATTTGCCCCGGGAGCTTGCGTTCCGGCGGCGATTCCTTGCGAGAAAAAGCCTGTCATGAAACGCATCGAAGCCCATGGATTGAAGATCGCCCCCGTCCTGTACGATTTCATTGCCAAGGAAGCCGCCCCCAAGAGCGGGATATCACCTGACGCGTTCTGGGCCGGTCTTGCCGCAATCCTGCGCGACCTGACGCCGAGGAACCGCGAATTGCTCGCCTTCCGCGACACGCTGCAGGCCAAGATCGACGACTGGCACCGCTCGCACAAGGGCAAGCCGTTCGACATCAACGCTTATACCGCCTTCCTCAAGGAGATCGGCTACCTGCTGCCGGAGCCGGCGACACACAAGGTCGAGACCGCCAATGTCGATGAAGAAATCGGCAAGATCTGCGGTCCGCAGCTGGTGGTGCCCCTGACCAACGCCCGCTATGCGCTCAACGCCGCCAATGCGCGCTGGGGCAGCCTGTACGATGCCCTCTACGGCACCGATGCGATCCCGCATGAGCCGAGCGAAACCGGCCGCGGCTACAACAAGGCGCGCGGCGACAAGGTCATTGCCAAGGCCAAGGCGCTTCTCGATTCCGCCGTGCCGCTGGCGAGCGGAAGCCATAGCGACGTCACCTCCTACAGCGTCGTCTCGGGCCAGCTCGCCATCAAGCTGAAGAACGGCAATACCACCGCAGCGAAATCGGCCGCGCAATTTGCCGGCTATCAGGGCGATGCCGCAGCCCCATCGGCAATCCTGCTCGTCAATAACGGCCTGCATATCGAGATCCGGATCGACCGCAATCATCCGATCGGCAAGGACGATCCGGCCGGCGTCGCCGACATGATCATCGAATCCGCCGTCAGCACCATTCTCGACATGGAGGACAGCGTCGCCGCCGTCGATGCCGAGGACAAGGTGCTGGTCTATCGCAACACGCTCGGCCTGATGAACGGCACGCTGTCCGCCGATTTCGAGAAGGGCGGCAAGATGCTGCGCCGCTCGCTCAATCCCGACCGCGTCTACAAGACGGCGGGCGGCAAGGAGCTCAAGCTGCACGGCCGCAGCCTGCTGTTGATGCGCAATGTCGGCCACCACATGTTCACCGATGCCGTGCTCGATGAAAACGGCGAGGAAATTCCCGAGGGCATGCTGGACGCCGCGGTTTCCGGCCTGATCGCGATCCACGATCTCAAGGGCACCGGTTCGGTGCGCAACAGCCGCACCGGCTCGGTCTATATCGTCAAGCCGAAGATGCACGGCCCCGACGAAGTCGCCCTGACCTGCGAATTGTTCGCCCGCGTCGAGAAGATGTTGTCGCTGCCGGAAAACACCATGAAGGTCGGTATCATGGACGAGGAGCGGCGCACCACCGTCAATCTCAAGGCCTGCATCCAGAACGCATCCAAGCGCGTGATGTTCATCAACACCGGCTTCCTCGACCGCACCGGCGACGAGATCCATACCTCGATGGAAGCCGGAGCGATGATCCGCAAGAACGACATGAAGAGCCAGCCCTGGATCAAGGCCTATGAAGACTGGAACGTCGATATCGGCCTGATCGACGGGCTGCCCGGCCATGCCCAGATCGGCAAGGGCAGGTGGGCCGCGCCCGACAAGATGGCGGACATGCTGGCGCAGAAGATCGGCCATCCGCAGGCCGGCGCCACCACCGCCTGGGTGCCGTCGCCGACCGCGGCGACGCTGCATGCGCTGCATTACCATCAGGTCAACGTGCTGGCGCGGCAGCAGGAGCTGGAAAAGGCCGGACCGCGCGCCAAGCTATCGGACATCCTGACCATTCCGGTGTCGCAATCGAATTGGGCGCCCGATGATGTGAAGCAGGAGATCGACAACAACTGCCAGGGCATTCTCGGCTATGTGGTGCGCTGGATCGATCAGGGCGTCGGCTGCTCCAAGGTGCCTGACATCCATGATGTCGGCCTGATGGAAGACCGCGCCACCTTGCGCATCTCCAGCCAGCATCTGGCGAACTGGCTGCATCAGGGCGTCATCACCAAGGAGCAGGTGATGGAATCGCTGAAGCGCATGGCTGTCGTGGTCGACGGCCAGAACAAGGGCGATGCGCTTTATAAGCCGATGGCGCCGTCCTTCGACGGGGTCGCCTTCAAGGCCGCCTGCGACCTCATCTTCAAGGGACGGGAGCAGCCGAACGGCTATACCGAGTTCATCCTGACGGCGCGGCGCCGCGAGGCCAAGGCTGCCGGCTAGGGCGCTCTGTTCGGTTCTGACGCGATCAGAACCGAAGCTCCATCTTTTGCCTTGATGCGTTTTCTTCGCGCGAAGCGGGTTGTCCGCTTTGCGCGAAAACACGATGGAGCAGCCGCAG
>DASZTN010000192.1:0-19250 GCA_035547995.1 Bradyrhizobium sp.
GAAGCTTTCCACGTGCAGCAGGCGGCCCAGATCCGCGCCTACCGGACCGCCTGGAAGGAAGCCGGCCACGCCCGCGAACCCAGAGTGTCGGTCAGCCGCAGCATCTTCGCGCTGGTGGATGATCGTGATCGAGCCTATTTCGGACATGAGCGCGACGAGGCGGACCAGATCGGATTCATCGACCAGAACACACGGGCGATCTTCGGCCGCAGCTACGCTGCCGAGCCGGACGTGCTGATCGAGCAGCTCAGGCAGGACGAGGCCATTGCCGAGGCGGATACGCTGCTATTGACCGTCCCCAACCAGCTCGGCGTTGCCTACAATGCGCATGTCATCGAAGCGATCCTGACCCACATCGCCCCTGCTCTCGGCTGGCGCTGACGCCTTGGAGCTTTTTCGGTTCTGATGGAATCAGAACCGAGCTCTAGGTTTTTGTTTTGACGCGTTTTCTTCACGCGAGCCGGTATCCACTTCGCTCGAAAACGCTCCAGGTGCTTCACGGCACGGCGAAGCGCGATTCCAGGAGATCGACTTCCCTGACGAGCTTGCGCGCGACCTCATCCGAAAGCTGATGATGGCGCGCAATGCGGAACAGTTCGGCCCGTTCGGCGCGAAGACCGACGAGACGAAGACGGCGCTCGATGTCATCGGTCTTCCGCGCCAGCGTCGCCTCCTTGCCGACCTTGGAGCGCCCTTCGATGCGCTGGCGATACAGCGCCATGATACGGACGCCGGCATCGGTATAGAGATCGGCGTCGCTCCGCCCCTCGCCCATGTCGTGCTGCGCCTGCTCGATCGCCCGGATCGCGGCTTCCGCCGCGGCGACCCGGGCCAGGTCCTCATCCTGCTGGTGCGATGTCTCGGGAGGAAGCTCCAGCCTGTTCAGAAGAAACGGCAATGTCACGCTTGCCGCGACCAGGGAAACGATGATGACGCCGCCGGCAAGGAAGATCGCCAGATCGCGTGCCGGAAACGGCGATCCGTCGTTCATCACCAAGGGCAGCGTCAACACGCCGGCGAGCGTAATCGCGCCTCGCACGCCGGCGACCGAGGTCGCCACAATCAGCCGCCAGCTTGGAACATACGGTGTTTCGCCACGCAAATGCGCGCGAAACAAGGTGAACCGCAGCGAGGTCCAGACCCAGACGAACCGTAACGCGGCCAGAGCCGAATTGATCGCAACGACATAGATCACCAGCCAGACCGGCTCATGATGTCCGGTCTCGTGGACGATCCGCGCCGCACCCTTGAAGAGTTGCGGAAACTGCTCGCCAAGCAGGACGAACATCACGCCATTGGCGGCGAATTGGATCAGGTCCCAGACCGCGCTGCGCCGGATGCGCGTCACCGGCAGCGCCTGCCCGCTCTGTTCCGCATAGCTCATGGTAACGCCGGCAGCGACCGCGGCGAGAATGCCCGAACAGTGCAGGCGCTCGGCCAGAAGATAGGCGCCGAATGGAATCAGCAGGCTGATCAGGATCTGCGAGCCGGTTTCCTCCCCGAACCGCCGCGAGATCCAGTTCTTCGTCACCGTCACCGTCCAGGTGACGCCGGTGCCGATGGCGAGGCCGCCGATCGCAAGCCACAGGAAGGTCCCGAATGCGGCCGTGGCCGAAAACGAGCCCGTCAGCGCAGCAGCGACCGCAAACCGCATGCAGACCAGGCCGGACGCATCGTTGAGCAGCGACTCGCCCTCGAGGATGTGCATCAGCCGGCGGGGGATCGGCACCCGCGCGGCGATGGCCGACACCGCGATCGGATCCGTCGGTGAGATGATCGCTGCCAGCGCGAAGGCGACCGCCAGCGGCATCGCCGGAATCAGCCAATGGGCGAAATATCCGACGCCAACGACCGTGAACACGACGAGGCCGAGCGCCAGCTCCAGGATCGTCCCCTTGTCGCGAAACAGCCCCTCTTTCGGGATTCGCCAGCCATCCAGAAACAGGAGCGGCGGCAGAAACAGCAGGAAGAAGATGTCCGGCTGCAGATCAACTCCAAGGTCCGCCACTGAGGCAATCAGGGCGCCGATGACGATCTGGATCAGCGGCAGCGGCAGCGAGAGCGGCGACATGCGCGCCACGGCGCCGCTGACAATGACTGCCAACAACAGAATCAACGCAACGGTGATGGTCTCCACGCACGTCTCTCGCAGTGCTTGATGCCCGGGGATTCGTGGCAATGGCACCATAACGGCGTCGTGCGATTCATTCCATCGCCGCCCTCACCTCCCGGCTCGAACTTCGGATTCGGTCTAAACTAGATTGCTGGGGGATTGCGTTCGATAAAAGTCGAGCGCTGGTGCCAATAGGGATATGGCAGGGTCACCGTGCTGGCTTCGTCCAGCCTGGCGACCTGGTCCTTGCTCAAGGACCATCCGACCGCGCCGAGGTTTTCGCGTAGCTGGGTCTCGTTGCGCGCGCCGATGATCAGCGTGGCGACGGTCGGTCGCTGCAGCAGCCAGTTCAGTGCAATCTGCGAGACGCTCTTGCCGGTTTCCCTGGCCACCTCGTCGATTGCGTCGACGACGCGATAGACATGCTCGTCCGGCACCGGCGGTCCCATATCGGCGGTTTGCGGCAGCCGGCTGACTTGCGGCCGCGGCTGGTTGCGCCGGATCTTGCCGGTAAGCCGTCCCCAGCCGAGCGGCGACCACACCACCGCGCCGAGTCCCTGGTCGACGCCAAGCGGCATCAGCTCCCACTCATAGTCTCGTCCGATCAGCGAATAGTAGGTCTGGTTGGCGACGTAGCGCGGAAAGCCGTATTTGTCGGCGACGGCGAGCGACTTCATGAGATGCCAGCCGGAAAAATTCGAAACTCCGACATAGCGGATCTTGCCGGCACGGACCAGCACATCCAGCGTCGACAGCACCTCTTCGGGCGGCGTGAATGCGTCGAAGCCGTGGAGCTGGAACAAATCGATATGGTCGGTGCCGAGCCGCTCAAGCGCACCGTCGATCGCGGCAAGCAGATGCTGGCGCGACGAACCGAGATCGTTCGGTCCATCGCCGACGCGGAACGTCGCCTTGGTCGAGATCAGCACCTTGTCGCGGCGGCCCTTGATGGCCGCGCCGAGAACACGTTCGGACTCGCCGAGAGAATAGATGTCAGCCGTGTCGAACATCGATACGCCGGCGTCGAGGCAGATATCAACCAGCCGCCTTGCTTCGGTCGCATCGGTAGAGCCCCACGCCGCCAGACGCCCGACACCGCCGAACGTGCCTGTGCCGAAGCTGAGCGCGGGTACGGTAAGTCCTGACTTTCCCAGACGTCGGTATTCCATCTGCGTGCTCCTCGGATCGACCGGTCTAGTCTCGCCTCGGCCGGCTTTGCAAAACAGGCGTCACGGCGCGGCCGGTCCGAGCGATGCCGCGAGATCGCAGTCAAATCAAGAGCAAACGCGCGGGCGCGGTCTCACTGTTTATTGATGCCGGCCTCGTGAATGACCTTGCCCCACTTCCGGCTCTCATTGTCGATGAACTTGCCGAACTCCGGTCCCGGCAGATAGTGCGCATCGAGACCCTGTACCACCAGCTTCTGCTTTACGGCCGTATCCGACAGGGCCAGGCTGATTTCAGATTGCATCTTGTCGACGATCGGACCCGGCGTTGCGGCAGGCGCCATGAAGCCGTACCAGGCCGCAGCAACAATATCCTGCCCCTGCTCGCGCAACGTCGCAGCTTCGGGATAGGCCGAACTGCGCTCGTCGGAAAAGCATCCCAGTACGCGCAGCGCGCCGGTCTTGATGTGAGGCAGGGCCGTAGGCAGCGCGGTCGTGGTCGCATCGACGCGGCCGGCCAGAAGCTCGATATAGGATGGCGCATCGCCGCCATACTGAACGACGACGCCCTTGATGCCTGCGGTCCTGATGAAGAGTTCTGCCGCCAGATGCGGTTGGGAACCGGCCGCAGGTGAAGCGACGGTTATGCCGTCCGGTTTTGATTTGGCGTAGGCAATGAATTCCTGAAGGGTCTTATAGGGCGCCTTGGCGTTGACGATCAGAAAAAGCGGAACGAGCATCGCCAGCGCAACGGGGCGCAAATCCTTGTGCGGGTCATAGGTCAGCGTGCCGAACATGGCTTCGGCAGTCTCGTAAGGAGCGGCTGCATAGAGAAACGTATAGCCGTCCGGCGCGGCGCGCGCGGCCGTCTCGTTGGCAATGGTCGAACCCGCGCCCGGCTTGTTTTCGACGTAGAATTTCTTGCCCATCCTGCCTTCGAAATATTCGGCCAGGATACGCAGCGAAATGTCGCTGGAGCCACCGGCGCCATAAGGCGAGATCAACCGCACCGGGCGAGCCGGCCAGCCATCGGTTGAAGACGCGGCGAAGGCCGGCCCGAATGTTATTCCCGCTGCGGCACTGCCGAGCAGAGCCCTTCGTGTAATCCTCATCTCTTCCTCCCTCGCTTGCCCCTGTGAATTGCGGAGCAATTTTGCTTTCAGCCTGACGAATTTCTGTGTTCGTTTCTGCTGCACCCACGCAGCGTGTTCTGCCCGTGCAGATGATGCCGGCATGTCTGCCGATGGTCAGATGATCTTCCTGCCAGCGAGCTGCTCGACCTGCTCCTGCGAAAGGCCAAGCCAATCCTGATAGATTTCGCGATTGTCCTGTCCGACGTCGCCGGCCGAGTGGCTCACTTGCGCGGGATCAACCGTGAAGCGCGGCACGACATTGGACATGGCGACCGAGCCGAAGTCCCGATCGGGAACGCGCGTAATCATCTCGCGTGCCCTGGCTTGCGGATCGTCGGCGATCTGGTCGATCGAATAGATCGGCGCGATGGTGCCCTGCTCCGCATAAAATCTTGCGAGCACCTCCTCGAGGGTATGTTCGGCGCACCAGGCCGAAAAGATTTCGTTGAGCTCGCGTGCATGCTTCACGCGCTGGCCGTTCCCGGAGAAGCGCGGGTCCTCGATCAGTTCAGGCCGTCCGATCGCCCGGCAATTGGCCGCGTAAAGCGCATTGGTCGAACCGGCCAGCGTGACCCAGCGGTCGTCCTTGGTCCGGAAAACCGCTGCCGGCGCCGAATAGCCGTTGGCGTTGCCGATGCGGCTGCGCACGACCCCGAGCTGGTCGAACTCGATCGGCAGGACATCGAGCAGGCGAAAGGTCGCCTCGGTCAGGGCGAGATCGATTTCTTCGCCAGGCGCATCTGGATCTTTCGCTCTCTTCCAGAGCGCCGCCAGCACGCCGATGGCGCCAAACAGCCCGCCGATCGAGTCTCCGATCGGATATCCGGGATGGGTCGGCTCGCCATCGGATTCGCCGGTGATGTAGGTCAGCCCGCCCATCGCCTCGAAGATCCGGGCAAAGCCGGGCCTCTTGCTGTAGGGGCCGTCCTGTCCGAAAGCGGTTGCGCGCAGGATCACCAGACGCGGCTGGATCGACCACAGCACCTCTTTCGACAGGCCCCAGCGATCCAGCGTTCCCGGGCGAAAATTCTCGATCAGCACATCGAAACGCGGCAGCAGCTGCTTGAACAGTGCCAGCCCTTCCGGGGTCCGGAGATCCAGCGTCGCGAATTTCTTGTTGCGGTTAGCCGCCTTCCACCACAAGGGCTTGCCGTCCTTGAAGGGCGGAAAGGACCTGACGCCGTCGCCCTGCCCCGGCATTTCGATCTTGAGCACATCGGCGCCGTAATCGGCCAACAGCGTCGCGGCAAATGGCGCGGCGATGATCGTCGCGATGTCGAGAACCTTCAATCCTTCAAGCGGCCCACCCATTTAACCTCCCACGCGTCCGATATTTGTTTTTGAGCGAAGCCCGGACAAACGGCCTGCCGATCATTCACGGCCGCTTCATTGCTCGCGCAATTCGATCGCCGGATCGGCTTCGTTGACGAGCGAGCGGATGCTGACGGCAAGGGCCTTGATGCGCGGGCCGATCTCGGACTCGAGCTGCCCGGGCGACAGCCGGAATGCCGGAATTCCGCAATTGATCGAAAAAGCCTGCCTCAGGCCTCGCCCATAAAACAACGGCGCCGCCACTGCATGAATGGAGGGCATGTATTCGCCGTGGCAGATACAGAATCCCTGCTCCGCGCATTGTCTGATTCCGGCGTGGTACTTGTCGCGATGGGCAGACCAGAGCTCCGCATTGTCGGCCTTCAGGCGATCTTCCAGCAATTTGGCATCCACGGCAGGCAGGATCGCTGCCGCGGAGCGGCCCATCGCAGTGCTGACAACGGGTATTGGCATGCCGATATCGGGAACGTGCGGCCCAACATCCCCTGACCGCGCGGACTCGACATAGATCATTGCCGACCCATCGAGCAGACCGATTGACACCGTCCCGCGCACGCTCTGTGCGAGGTCCTGCATCAAGGGCCGCGCAAGCTGGCGAAACTGCATGTCGGAAAGAAGCGGATGGGCAATCCGCAACGCCCGTGCACCAAGACGGTATTTGGCGAGATCGCGGTCGTAATGCAGGTAGCCGAGTTCGGCGAGCGTATGCGTCAGCCTCGCAACCGTCGGCCGCGGAATTCCACTGCGTGCCGAGAGCTCGGCATTTCCAAGCATCGATGAGCCGACTTCGAAGGCCTCCAGCACCACGAGGCCTTTGACCAGGGTCGTGGCGAAGGCGGGATCGCCCGCGCTCTCGGCCAGCACCGCTTCGGCGGATGCAGACGAGGCGAAAGTCGGCTTATGCCGTGCAGCCAAAGTCATGTCCTCTTTATTGGACGAAGTTCAGAAATTCGTCCATATATTTTTCGAAATATCCGGATTATGTCAAATATTCGGACAAAGTTCGCAAGAGACCCGCATCTGAGCGGGCAGAACTGCGAAGCCGGGAAATAAGAAAGGGCAATTGGCGGGAGCGCGGCTGAAGTTGCAGACGTTGCGTTGATCGCGGCGCGGGAGGAGTAACCCGGGATTACGGTGACGCGGGTGCTACTCGTTTTTCATCGTTCTGGCGCTCCTGATTTGAACGCGCGCGCGATTACTCCGCAGCATCTTTCGCCAGGGCTGCGTAGCCGTGCGTCTTCACCACCACCTTGATGGCGTCGTCGATGCGCTCGCGCGCATAGCGCAGCGCTTCCGGCAGGTCCTGCAATGCGAAGGTATGGGTATGGACCTTGGTGGCGTCGAATCGCTTCTGCGCCATGAAGGCTTCGGCGCGATGGGTCGCGCTCCTGCCTTCACCGCGGATGCCGTAGAGATAGATGTTATTGCGCACAATGTGCGCAATATCGACCTGCGCCGGCTCGTGCGGAAAGGCTGCAAGGCAGATGCGGCCGCCGCGGTTGACCATCCGTGCCGCCTCGTTGACCGCGTTGGGCGCACCCGAGCATTCCAGCACGTAATCGACGCCCTTGCCGCCATTGAGCCTGCGGACTTCCTCGACCGGATCGGCGTCCTTGACGTTGATGACGGCGTCAGCGCCGAGTTCCCTGCCGATCTGCAGGCGATTATCGCGCGTACCGGTCAGGAACACCGGCTGGGCTCCGAGCGCCTTGGCGACCGCAACCCCAAGCAGACCGATCGGGCCCGGGCCGGTGACGACGACGCTTTCGCCGGCGACCAGGCCGCCGAGCTCAGTCAGGCCGTACATCGCGGTGCCGGCGGTGACGACCAGCGTCGCCTCCTCGTCGGACATCTCATCGGAGACATGCACCAGCGTGTTGATATGGTTGACGGCATATTCGGCGAAACCGCCGTCGGTGGTGAAGCCGTTGGCCCGATGTCCCTTGTCGACATCTCCATAGTTCAGGCCGTAGTTGTGGCATGAGGTGTACATGCCTTCGCGACAGCGCTTGCACTGGCCGCAGCCGGCATGGATTTCCACGGTGACGCGCTCGCCGATCCTGTACTCGTCGACGCCGGGCCCGGTTGCGACCACCGTGCCCATATATTCGTGGCCGGGTGTGAAGTTCTTGTTGAACGGCAAGCCGCCCTGGATCATCGCCGGTGGCCCATGGTGAATGATCTCGAGATCGGTCGCACAGATCGCTACCGCGTCGATGCGCACCAGCACTTCGGCCCGCTTCGGCACCGGCACCGGCTTGCTCGCCAGCGTCAGCTGGTCCGGATCGCCCAATACCCAGGCCTTCATGGTGTCCGGGATTGGAAAATCCGGCGAGGTCTTGACGTTGGCAGGCTGGTACATCCGCATCTCCCTGGAAATGTCGGCCGCTCATTCGGCGGCGGCGTTCTTGATGGGTCGCTCGAGAATGGCGCCGGGCGCGCCGAGCTCGATCGAAAGCCCGTCGGCCGCGGCGAGAAGATGGATGCGGATCTGGTCGAGGTGTTCGGCCGTGGCCCGAAACACCGGCGAGGACACGCTGATCGATCCGACCACGGCGCCGGCATGATCGCGGATCGCAGCGCCGACGCAGATCACGCCGGGCTGGAATTCCTCGCGGTCGATGGCATAGCCGTTGCGGCGCGTGAGACGCAGCTCTTCCTTCAGCCGCTCGAGATCGATGATGGTATTCGGCGTGAAAGCGGTCATCCCCTTGTCGGCGACAATCCGCTCGAGCTCTGTCGGCGGCAGCCAGGCCAGGATGGCCTTGCCGGTCGCGGTGGCGTGGGCGGCATTCATTCTGCCGCCAAGCCCCGCATCGACACGCAGCGCATGCCGCGCTTCCCGGCGCAGGATGTTGACGAGGCTGGTGTCCTGCATGATCGCCAGCTGCACCGCTTCATGGGTCTGATCATTGAGGCGATCAATATAGGCCTGGGCGCGGCGCGGCAGGTCAACCTGGCGCAGACAGGCCGCGCTCAAATGCAGGATGCGCGGGCCGAGAACATAGGAGCGGTTCAGCGTGCCGCGCGCGACATAGCCCCAATTGCACAGCGTCGAAATCAGATGATGGCAGGTCGATACGTGCAGCCCGGCAGCGGTTGCGATTTCCGTCAGCTTGGCCTCGCCGCCGGCGTCGGCAATGATGTCGAGGATCAGAAAGGCGCGATCGAGCGCTTGGATGCCGCCGCGACCGCGACCGATCGGCGGCCGGGCCGGCATGACGCGTGGTTGCTGGCTGCCATCGACCAAAATGGCTCTCCTCGCCCGCTATTTTCCCACAGGAGAGCCCAGAGCTCCCTCTGCGGTCAAACCAATTTTCACATTATCTTGAATATTTTTATTAGGTGAAAATGCCGGCGGTGGTTCCCAGCCGGGCGGAGGCTCGGAGGCGGAGCAGCTAACCAGCTGCATCCAAGGCCTTTACCATTGACTGCATTACCCCGCTGCGAAATTCACAGGGACCCTGCGGGGTGGATGGCTGATTGATTTCAAGCAATGCTATCGCCGATGTGAACATTATGTGTCGGGCAGGTCGGTAATTTTTCAGCGGCACGTCTTTTTCCTGACCAGAAACTTTCGCTGAAATGGGCGATTGAAGACGAGCGCGCATAACGCGGAGGCGGTCGCATGTCGAATTCATCTGCCGGCCAACAGACCGATCTCGAACTGCTCGATCGCTATTGGTGCGCGGCGAACTATCTTTCGGTTGGCCAGATCTATCTGCTCGACAACCCCCTGCTCCGCGAAAAGCTCCGGCCCGATCATATCAAGCCGCGCCTGCTCGGCCATTGGGGCACGACGCCAGGGCTGAATTTCATCTATGCCCATCTCAACCGCGTCATCCGCGCCCGCGATCTCAACGTGATCTATGTCTGCGGTCCCGGCCACGGCGGGCCCGGCATGGTCGCCAATACCTATCTCGAGGGCACCTATACCGAGATCTATCCCGACATCAGCCGCGACACCGACGGCCTGCGCAAGCTGTTTCGGCAATTCTCGTTTCCGGGCGGGATTCCGAGCCATGCCGCACCGGAAACGCCGGGCTCCATCCATGAAGGCGGCGAGCTTGGCTATGCCCTGGTCCATGCCTATGGTGCAGCTTTCGACAATCCCGATCTGATCGTCGCCTGCGTCATCGGCGATGGCGAGGCCGAGACCGGTCCGCTTGCGGCGTCATGGCATTCCAACAAATTCCTCAATCCCGCCCACGACGGTGCGGTGCTGCCGATCCTGCATCTCAACGGCTACAAGATCGCCAACCCCACGATTCTCGGACGCCTCGATGATGACGAACTGGCCAGCCTGTTGAAGGGCTATGGACATGAGCCTTTGTTCGTCGAAGGCGACGTGCCCGGCGAAATGCACCAGAAGATGGCGCAGACGCTCGACCACGCCCTTGATCGCATCCGCGACATCCAGAGCACCGCGCGCGGTGTCGGCAGCAGCAAGCGCCCACGCTGGCCGATGATCGTGCTGCGCAGCCCGAAGGGCTGGACCGGTCCGAAGGAGGTCGACGGCAAGAAAGTCGAAGGTTTCTGGCGCGCGCATCAGGTCCCGATCGATGGCGTGCGAAGCAATCCCGCGCATCTTGAAATTCTCGAGAGCTGGATGCGCACCTACCGGCCGGAGACGCTGTTCGATGACAACGGCCGTTTTATCCCGCAATTGCAGGCGCTGGCGCCGGCCGGCGCGCGCCGCATGGGCGCCAACCCGCACGCCAATGGCGGCACGCTGAAGAAGGCGCTCGAACTGCCGGATTACCGCAATTACGCCGTCGACGTGCCCCTGCCCGGCAGCGGCCCGCACGAGGCCACGCGGATCATGGGCGGCTTTCTGCGCGACGTGATCCGGATGAATGCGGAGGCCAGAACATTCCGCCTGATGGGGCCGGACGAGACCTCATCCAACCGGCTGGACGCGGTGTTCGAGGCCACCGAGCGGGTCTGGATGGAGCGGATCGAGCCTTATGACGTGCACCTCGCCCATGAGGGCCGTGTGATGGAAGTCTTGAGCGAACATCTATGCCAGGGCTGGCTGGAAGGCTATCTGCTGACCGGAAGGCACGGCCTGTTCAATTGCTACGAGGCGTTCGTCCACATCATCGATTCCATGTTCAACCAGCATGCCAAATGGCTTGAAGTGTCGCGGCGTCTGGCGTGGCGCCGGCCGATCGCCTCGCTGAATTACCTGCTGAGCTCGCATGTCTGGCGGCAGGACCATAACGGCTTCAGCCATCAGGACCCCGGCTTCGTCGATCTCGTTGCCAACAAGGACGCCGATATCATCCGCATCTATCTGCCGCCGGATGCCAACACCCTGCTCTGGGTGACGGATCATTGCCTGCGGACTTATGATCGGGTCAACGTCATCGTCGCCGGCAAACAGCCGGCGCTGCAATGGCTGTCGATGCAGGAAGCCGAAGCGCATTGTGCGGCCGGCATCGGAATCTGGAGCTGGGCCGGCACCGAAACGTCAGGCGAGCCGGATGTTGTCATGGCCTGCGCCGGCGATATCCCGACGCTCGAAACCCTGGCCGCCGCCGCACTGCTGCGCGAGGCCTTCTCCGAGCTGAAAATCCGCGTGGTCAATGTCGTGGACCTGATGGCGATGCAGCCGCGCGAGCAGCATCCCCATGGGCTGTCCGACAAGGAGTTCGACCGGATCTTCACCCGCGACAAGCCCGTGATCTTCGCCTATCACGGCTATCCCTACATGATCCATCGTCTCACCTATAACCGTTCCAATCACGACAACATGCACGTCCGCGGCTTTCGCGAGAAAGGCACGACAACGACCCCGTTCGACATGGTCGTGCTCAACGAGCTCGACCGCTTCCACCTCGCGATCGAGGCGATCGAGCGCATCCCCGCACTGGCGTCGAAAGGCCTGGCCGCGAAGCAGGCGTTTCAGGCCAAGCTCAGCGAACATTATCGCTATGTTCGCGAGCACGGTCAGGATATGCCGGAGATCGAGAACTGGCGGTGGCCGTACCGGAATGAGGCGGCGGGCCAGGGATCGCCATGACGCAGGCGATCTTGGCCTTCAACTCCGGCTCGTCGAGCATCAAGTTTGCGGCTTATGAAGTCGATGCACATGCGAAACCGACGCTGATCTGCAAGGGCATGCTGGACCGCCGCAGTGCGGACGCCGAAATCGTCATCAAGGACCCCGCCGGAAAAATCATCGAAACGGGCGGTGCGAGAGCGGACGGAGCGGATTCCGATCTCGCCGGCATCCTGATCGGACACGTCGAGCCGTTGCTCGATGGCCGCCGGCTGGCCGCGGCAGGTCACCGGATCGTTCACAGCGGACCGGATTTCTCCGCGCCGGTGCGCGTCGATTCGGATGTCCTGCGAAAGCTCGAGGCGCTGACGCCGCTGGCGCCGCTGCATCAACCGGGCGGTCTGGCACCGATCCGAACCCTGTTGGCGTCACGGCCGGACTTGCCGCAGATCGCCTGTTTCGACACTGCCTTCCATCGCGACCTCGCACCGATCTATCGCCGCTTCCCGCTCCCGATCGAGTTCGAGGCGAAGGGCATCCGGCGTTACGGCTTTCACGGGCTCTCGTTTGAATATATCGCCCAGCGCCTGCCGAAGCCGCAGACGAGAAGCGTCATCGCGCATCTGGGCAGCGGCGCCAGCCTGTGCGCGATCCGTCACGGCAGCAGCGTCAACACCACCATGAGCCTGACCCCGCTCGACGGGCTGATGATGGCAACCCGGAGCGGCGCGGTCGATCCGGGATTGGTACTCTATCTGCAGCAATCGGAGCGCATGTCTGCTTCTGCCGTCGAAGACCTGCTCTATCGCAAATCCGGACTGCTCGGCGTCTCCGGCATCTCGGCCGATATGAGGACATTGCTCGCCAGCAGCGATCCCAGCGCGCATCAGGCGGTTGATCAATTCTGCGCCCGCATCGCCGAGCAGATCGCGGTGATGGCGTCCGGCATTGGCGGCATCGATGCGCTGGTCTTCACCGCAGGGATCGGCGAGAACAGCCCCGACATCCGTCGCAATGTCTGCGCGCGCCTGCAATGGATCGGAGTACAACTCGACGACAACGCGAATGCGCAAAGGCGTGGCGTGATCTCCGCGCCGAACAGCAAGGTCGAAGTCCTGATCATCCCGACCGACGAGGAAATCATGATCGCGCAGCACACGCGCGATGTTGTGGTGGGTGCAGTTAGCTGATCAATCGAACTTGAAAGTCGTCATTGCGAACCAGCGGGTCGCGCGAATGCGCGCCCGATGACAGGCTCCGCGAAGCAATCCACAACGCGCCGCCCGCTGCGGCATGGATTGCGTCGTCGCGATCGACTTCCTTGCGCAAACGCTTCGCGTTTGTCGCAGGCAATGACGGCTTACGATTGAACGATGCGCCGGGCACGCTCAGGATTTGTTGGAAATCCCTGCAATCAGAGCCTTGTCGAAACCAATCGGATCCGACATCTGCGGCGCGTGGCCGAGATCGGGAAACTCGACCAGCTTGGCGCCGGGGATGGCCTTGGCGGCCGCCTTGCCCAGGACCGGATAATTGCCGAGCTTGGGGCGCAGATCCGGCGGCGCGAAATCCTTGGCGATGGCGGTATTGTCCTTCTGGCCGATCATCAGCAAGGTCGGCACCGAGATCTCGCCAAAGCGGTACAGCACCGGCTCGGTGATGATCATGTCGTAGATCAGCGCGGAATCCCAGGCGACGACCTCCTTGCCGGGGCCGTTGTTGAGTCCCGCGAGCATATCGACCCAGCGATCGTAACGAGCATCCCATTTGCCGGCGTAATAGGTCGACTTCTCATAAGCCTTGATGCCGGCGGCGCTGACCTTCAGCTCGCGCGCATACCATTGGTCGACCGTGATCGGCGGAATGCCCTTGGCGGTCCAGTCCTCCAGGCCGACCGGATTGACCAGGACGAGATGGCTGACTTCCTTCGGATAGAGCAGCGCGTAATGTGCCGCCAGCATGCCGCCGGTCGAATGGCCGACGATGATCGGTTTCTGCACGCCAAGTTTGGTCAGCAATGCATGCGTGTTGCTGGCGAGTTCTTTGAAGGTGAACTGATAGGAGGCGGTCTTGCTCGACTTGCAGAACCCGATCTGGTCCGGCGCGATCACGCGATAGCCGGCTGCGACCAGATCCTTGATGGTCGGCTCCCAGGTGGCCGCACAGAAGTTCTTGCCGTGGAGCAGCACCACCGTCTGGCCGTTGGGCTGGTCAGGCTTGACGTCCATATAGGCCATTTGCAGCGACTGCCGTTCCGAATCGAAGCTGAAATGCTGCACGTCATATGGATAATCGAAGCCTTCCAGCTCCGGCCCGTAGTTTGGTGCTTCCTGTTTCGGCTGCTGGGCTGCTGCGGCTCCTGCAATACCGAGCGAAAGCGCGATACCGGCCAAAATGGTCCAAATCCTGGATTTCATGACTTTCCTGTGCGGGGCTGGGGATTTCGGTCTACCCGGGCTGACTGGCGGAGCGGATTTGCCGTCCGCCGCCCCGCTAGCCGAGAATGCGAACCTCAAATCCGAAAGCTCCACTGGCAGCTTAATTTGCTAATGGTCCTTCAATTGTGACATTCGCAAAAGTGCCTGCTGAGACCGGATGCGAATGTTGGAATTGGACCACTAGCCGGGCACGGGCGGTGTCGACAATCAAAATCCCTTGATCCCGCTCCCTGCCGCGACGCGATGGCGCAGCAAAGGTTAATCAATTGTTCGTACAGGCATCACCCCACTCGTCGCCTAAAGACCAAAGTCGAAATCACGATCCGATGCCGGTCCCCGTCGGGCTGCGGTCTCATTCGACTTTGCTCAGCCGGCAACGCTTAAGCCTCGGCTCTGAGAAATCAGAACCGAGGCTTAAGTTTTGTTTGAGGCGTTTTGCTCAGGCGAACCAGCAACCCATCCCGGATCAAGACCGGGACAGGCCTTCGCCCGAAAGTGCTTTAACGGTCGACGTTGAGCACCTGGCCGGTGGCGGCGTCGACATCGACTTCCATGTACTGGCCGTTGATATCGCGTCCCTCGATCTGCCATTCGTCGCCGGCGAACTGGGTATCGGATACCGTCGTGATGCCGACGCCGGTTGCGACATCCATCGCCATCTGCATCGAGATCAGTCCGCCGGTGTCATAGGCCATGGCGGACGACGCGCTACCAAGCATCGCGACGGCAATGATCGGCAAAATGTACTTTCGCATGGTGATTGTCTCCTCGAAGTTCATAGGCTGATGCACTGCGAAACGGTGCACTTACCTTAAAACTGCGCGAGGAGCCGTGCGTTCCGCGGATCCGCACCATGGAACCGCATGAACCTTCCGCAAATGCGGCGATCTGCCGGGTTTCACCCCCTCCTATTGGCACGCTTCCGCAGGCGCCAGTTCTATCGATCCGGCTCAGCGCCCCCGGAAATGCGGCCTGCGCCGTTCGAGAAACGCTTCGACGCCTTCCACGTGATCCTCGGTCCGGCTGGCCAGCGCGAACTGATCAATGTCCATGTGACTGGCGAGATCATCGAGCGCGTAAGCGAGACGGTTGACGGTGAGCTTGGTCATCGCCACCGAGATCGGCGGTTGCGCCGCGACCTTGGCGGCAAGACTCATCGCTGCATCGAAGGTCGTGCCGGGTTCGGCCAGTTGCTCCACCAGGCCCCATTCATAGGCCTCTTCGGCGCTGATGCGCTGATCGGCCAGGATCACCGCCTGCTTGGTCCGCGCCGGCCCGATCAGATGCAGCATGCGCGGAATGCTTTGCCAGCTCATGTTCATGCCGAGCCCGATTTCGGGAACGCGCATATGCGCGGTGCGGCTCATCACACGGAAATCCAGAGCCACCGCCAGCGCCACGCCGCCTCCGATGCAGAAGCCCTCGATGGCGCAGATCGTGACCTGCTCCATCTCCTGCCACGCCCGGCTCAGCCGCGGACCGAGCTTCAGGTGCCGGCGCAACGAACCGAGATCCATGGTCCGCCGAGACCGCCCCTCCGGATCTTTCAAATCGAATCCGGCGCTGAATGCCTTGTCGTTGCCGGTAAGCACCACGACCGAGGTATTGCCGTCGTCCTCGAAGCTGCGGGCGGCGTTCGTGAGCTGACGCAAGGCTTCCGGCGAGAGCGCGTTGATGCCGTCGCCGCGATCGAACCGTACGACGGCGATGCGGCCGTCGGGCCCGAGCCCCTTTTCGATGCTGACAAAGTCCACCAAGGATGACCTCCCTTTCTGGTATTTTGCGTAAGGTTACATCAGGAGGCGGCGGTCCGGGATGCGCCGATGCGGCGCGGTCTCCCATGCGCTGAACGGGCGGCGAATGCCTCGACATCGACGGACCATTCCGTCTATTCTTTTGGGATGACCGACCGCGAACATCCGCACCACGATCACGACCATTCAGAATTAACCGAAATGGAGCTGCGTGTCCGGGCGCTGGAAACCGTCCTGACCGAGAAAGGCTATGTCGAGCCGGCGGCGCTCGATGCCATCATCCAGGCCTTTGAGACCAGGATCGGTCCACACAACGGTGCACGGGTGGTCGCCAAGGCCTGGTCGGATGCGGCGTTCAAGCAGGCGCTGCTCGAAGACGCCACCAAGGCCGTCGGCACGCTCGGCCACGTCAGCCGCGTCGGCGATCACCTCGTCGCCGTCGAGAATACGCCGGAGCGGCACAACATGGTCGTCTGCACGCTGTGCTCCTGTTATCCCTGGGAAATGCTCGGCCTGCCGCCGGTCTGGTACAAGGCGGCGCCCTATCGCTCTCGTGCCGTCAAGGATCCCCGCGGCGTGCTCGCCGATTTCGGCATCACGCTGCCGAAGGAGACCGAAATCCGCGTCTGGGACTCCACGGCGGAAACCCGCTTCCTGGTGCTGCCGATGCGCCCCGCCGGCACCGAAGGCTGGAGCGAGGAGCAGCTCGCCGAGCTGGTCACGCGGGATTCCATGATCGGCACCGGATTTCCGAAGACGCCGGGCGCCCCGTCATGAACGGCGTGCACGACATGGGCGGCATGGACGGCTTCGGCAAGGTCGAGGTTGAGCCGGACGAGCCGACGTTTCATCACCAATGGGAAGGCCGGGTGCTGGCGATGGTGCGCGCCATGGGCGCGGCCGGCGCCTACAACATCGATACCTCGCGCTATTATCGCGAGACCTTGCCGCCCGAGGTCTATCTCAGCAGCTCCTATTACAAGAAATGGCTGCTCGGGCTCGAAGACATGCTGATCGACAAGGGCTATGTCGCCGCCGAAGAAGTGGCGAGCGGGCACGCGAGCGCGCCGGCAAAGCCGCTCAGCCGTGGCAAGTTCACGGTCGATGACGTCGAGCGCGTGATGGTGCGCGGCAAATTCGGCCGCGAGCCATCGGCAGCAGCGAAATTCAAGCCGGGCGACCGCGTGCGCGCTAAAAACATCCATCCGAAGACGCACACCCGGCTGCCGCGCTATGTGCGCGGCCATGTCGGGGTGGTCGAGCTCAATCTCGGCTGCAACGTCTATCCGGATACGGCGGCGATGGAGGCCGGCGAAAACCCGCAATGGCTCTACACCGTGGTGTTCGACGGCACCGAGTTGTGGGGACCGGACGCCGATCCCACCGTGAAGGTCTCGATCGACGCGTTCGAACCCTATCTGGAGCCGGCCTGATGGACAGCGCAGCCGCCGCGCGCGCCACCGGCTCGGTCCCGGGCATTCCCTGCGACGCCGAAGGGCCGGTGTTTCGCGAACCCTGGGAAGCCCAGGCCTTTGCGATGGCGCTGGCCTTGCATGAACGCGGCGTCTTCAGCTGGAGCGAATGGGCGGCGGCGCTGGGGAGCGAGATCAAACGGGCCCAGGCGGCCGGCGATCCCGATACCGGCGAAACCTATTACCGTCATTGGCTTGCAACGTTGGAACGGCTGATCGCCGAAAAGGGCGTCACCACCGCGGACACCCTGCACCGCTATCGCAACGCCTGGGACCACGCCGCCGACCGCACGCCGCACGGCACACCGATCGAACTCAGGGCGGAGGATTTTGAGTAGGACAGCCATTCATCAATCGTCCCTTCCGCTTGGCCAATCAAATTCCAGCCGTCAATTCTGGGCTTTCAAGGCTTGTAAGAAATCCGCTTGGGGGATGTAATAGCTTTGTGCCCGCACAATGGTCTTTCCTGCGTCGCAGAGAAGATCTCCCTTTCCCAAAAGGGCTTCGCCGCCATTCTCTCCTAATACAATTTGGGAATTGGTAGCGTTGGTTACTCTCAGACACACTTTCATCGGAAGATTTGACTTGATCAGACCGGTCACCACCGTACGATCCGGCCGCTGAGTGGCAAGAACAAGATGAATACCAGCAGCGCGCCCCTTTCCTGCAATCCTGGCTACGATCTGCTCAAATTCCTTTTTCTCGTCCCGTCCCGTTAATATCAGGTCGGCGAACTCGTCGAAAATAAGAATGACGAAGGGAAGGTTCGTGTGCCCGGCACGAACGCGCTCCATCAAATTCACATAACCTTCCTTGGCAAGAGTTTGATAGCGCTCCTCCATTTCGTTGGCAGCATCGCGCAGGATCGCAACGGCGGTTTCGATCGTGGTCGCGACTGGTTTCCAAAAATAGGGGCTATCGCCTACGCCGCCGAAAGTCAGAATTTTGGGATCGACCAGCGAAAAACGTACTGTTTGAGGGGTATTTTGAAGGGCGAGACCGGCGACTAGAGTCTTCAGCCACTCGCTCTTGCCGCTGCCGGAGGTACCAGCAACCAAAATATGACAAGTGTTGGAGTCAGAAAAGTCGGCGCTGACAATCTCTCCCTCGACGCCGACCCCAACCGGAAATTTTGCAAGGACGTTTGATTGAACCGACTTCACTTGCTTCAAATAGTCCGATAGTGCGAGTGTTCGCCGATCCTCGCGGGGCAGATCGATTGCAACGTATCCTTTACCCGGTTCGATTAGAGGAGCTGCATCAAGAGCTAAAGCGACACGCAGATCCTCGGCACGGTTTGCCAGCGAAGCGAATTTGACGCCGGGAGCCGGCCTGAGCTTAACTCGTCGAACTTGGGGCCCCTGCACTACGCCCAAACTTTCCGTGCCAAGATTAAATTCGGAAAGGGCAGCGACCACTCTTGCGGCTAGATCGTCCGTCGACCTTTGTTTTCCAGTTTGCCCATTTTCGACGTTTGGCGGCTTCGGCGAACTGATTCTCAGTGATCCGAACATTTCATCCAGGACAGGCTCCACCAGACCAGAATAGATATCCGCCAATTCCGGGCTGGAAATGACTACTTCCATAAATTCTGGAAGGTAATATTCGAGGGCCCCCGAGAACGTGATGCCGTTTCGCCAGAGCCGGAGCAACTGCGCATAAACTGCGAGCTGAACGAGATCGGACTTTTGCTGTGACCCTTGACTAAGCTTGTAGTCGACGACCTCAAGCCCAAATTCCGGATGGAAACGGATCGCATCGACCCTACCAACGATCGTAACCGAATTGGCTCCGACGGGAACGCTAACGCCCTCTATTTTCTCTTCAGTAAAAGCGAA
>DASZTN010000193.1:0-3435 GCA_035547995.1 Bradyrhizobium sp.
GAGACGGGCCGCAGCCCGATGAACTGAGCGCGTCTCGCTCTGGATGGGGTCCGCGGCCGTTGCGCCGCGGACGGCGCGCGCCGGGCGGCCTTGCACATGATCCTGGATAATGATCATGCAGGTTTGAGCCGTCCGACTGGCACGGGGGACATTGATGTTGTTGTTACGTATTCTCGACAGGCTTGAGGAGTTCATCATTGCCGCCCTGATGGGCGCGGCAACGCTGATCACCTTCATCACGGTCCTGCACCGCTTTCTGGTCGACGTTCCCTTCCTCTATCCGATCCTGTTCCGGCTCAACTTCGACTGGTCGCAGGAGCTTTGCATCTACATGTTCATCTGGATGGCCAAGTTCGGCGCCGCCTATGGCGTGCGGACCGGCATCCATGTCGGCGTCGACGTGCTGGTCAATCGGCTCGACGCTAACTGGCGCAAGGGTGTCATCCTGTTCGGCCTGTTCGGCGGCGCATTGTTCACCGCCATCGTCGGCACCATGGGCGCGAAATTCGTGATCGAATTGATGGGCACCGATCAGGTGTCGCCGGACATGGAGATTCCGAGCTGGATCGTCTACGCCTGCATTCCGCTCGGCTCCTATCTGATGTGCTTCCGCTTCCTCCAGGTCGCCTGGTCATTCTTTTGGACCGGCGATCTGCCGCATCACGACGCCACCAATGTCGACGGCATCGAGGTCACCAGCCCCACGGCGCCGATCGCGATCGGAGAAGCGTGATGAGTGCGGCCCTGATCTTCGGACTGCTGTTCGCGCTGATGCTGACCGGCATGCCGGTCTCGATCTCGCTCGGCCTCACCGTGCTGACGTTCCTGTTCACCATGACCGAAGTGCCGATCGAAAGCGTCGGCCTGAAGCTGTTTTCCGGTCTCGACAATTTCGGAATCATGGCGATTCCGTTCTTCATCCTGACCGGCCAGTTTCTGACCAGGGGAGGCGTGGCGCGGCGGATGATCGCGTTCACCACCTCGCTGGTCGGACATCTGCACGGCGGTCTCGGACTTGCCGGCGTTGCCGCCTGCGCGATGTTCGCCGCGATTTCCGGCTCCAGCGTCGCGACCGTGGTGGCGATCGGTTCGATCATGATGCCGGCGATGGTCGAGCACGGCTATCCGCGCCGTTTCGGCGTCGGCGTGATCTCGACCTCGGGCGCGCTCGGCATTCTGGTGCCGCCCTCGATCATCCTGGTGCTGTACGGCGTTTCCACCAACACCTCGATCGGCGCGCTGTTCATCGCCGGCATCGTGCCGGGCATTCTGCTGGCGCTGATGCTCGCGGTGGTCACCTGGTTCATCTCCAGGCGCAACGACTATCCGCGGATGCCGAAGGCGACTCTCGCGGAGCAATTCCGAGCCTTCCGCGAAAGCATCTGGGGGCTGCTGCTGATCGTGCTGGTGCTGGGCGGCATCTATGGCGGCATCTTCACGCCGACCGAAGCCGCAGCCGTTGCCGCGGTCTATGCCTTTGTCATCACCGTCTTCGTCTACAAGGAGTTGAAACTCTCCGAGGTGCCGAGGGTGCTGCTGCAGGCCGCGAGCATGAGCTCGATGCTGCTCTACATCATCACCAATGCCGTGCTGTTCTCGTTCCTGATGACGCATGAGCAGATTCCGCAGGAAATGGCGGCGTGGATCATCGACAAGAATTTCGGCATCTGGACCTTCCTGCTGGTGGTCAACGTGATCCTGCTCGCCGCCGGCAACGTCATGGATCCGTCATCGATCCTCCTGATCATGGCGCCGATCCTGTATCCGCTCGCCACCAAGCTCGGCGTCAACCCGGTGCATCTTGGTATCCTGATGATCGTCAACACCGAGGTCGGCTTGTGCCATCCGCCGGTGGGTTTGAATCTTTATATTGCGAGCAGCATCGCCAAGATGGGCATCAGCGAGATCACCGTCTCGGTGTTGCCATGGTTATGCGCAATGCTCGTCTTCCTGGGGCTGGTTACTTATGTCCCGGAAATTTCATTGTGGCTGCCGCATCTGCTCGGCATGAACTGATTGATTGCGTTTCTATTAATTTCTGCGGGATTACATCTTTGTAAGAGAGCACACTCTATCCAATCCGTAAGTTGATTGAGCGCGGACCCGCGCTCATCCTCGCGCGACCTTTCAAAGGAGGGTTCGCATGAAAAAACTTTTGCTTGCCGGGGTCGCGACGCTCGCCATCACCGGTTCAACCGTTGTGTACGCCCAGCATCGTCCGTGGATGCCCGAACATATGCGGCTCAGCCCCGAGGACCGGGCGGCTTTTGCCGACGCCCGGATCGCCGCGGTGCATGCCGGTCTCAAGCTGACCCCGGACCAGGAGAAGCTGTGGCCGCCGGTCGAAGCCGCGGTGCGCGACCTCGTCAAGATCCGGATCGACCGCGCCAACGCGCGGATGCAGGCGCGGGAAGACGATACCCGGAAGCAGGAAGATCCGGTCACGCGCCTGCGCGACCGTGCCGACAACATGTCGGCCACCGCGGCCGCCTTGAAGAAGATCGCCGATGCCGCCGACCCGCTCTACAAGACCCTGGATGACGGCCAGAAGCGCCGGCTGAGGATATTGACCCATATGCATCGCCGTTTTGCCGGTCACGAGGGCTGGCGCCGCCGCGCCTGGGAGCACGGCATGAACCGTGACGGCGATGGCGAACAGGACGGCGGACGGGGTAGCTCCGAGCGGCTGTGACCGCTTGGGCTCTTCCGGGAAGCGCGAAAAGCCGCCGGAGGAATCCGGCGGCTTTTCAACATTTTACCGGAGCTCAACAGATCGGGGAAACTGCATCCGCGCGGCTGGACATCGGGATGCCGCTTTGCTAAACGACCGGCTCTTGCGAAGACCTTCCCGGCCGGGGCAAGTCCGGGCGCATAGCTCAGTTGGTAGAGCAGCTGACTCTTAATCAGCGGGTCCCAGGTTCGAGCCCTGGTGCGCCCACCACCCAGTCTTCCCAAACCTGGATGTTGAAGCCGGCAAGCCGAAAGCCCGCAATCAGCGGGCTTTTTCGCGGTTAATGACGACGCTGTTTTGGTCTCCGGGGGACAATTCCGGTCTCCGGATGATTTTTACGCCGCTGTCTCCGGGGGCAAAAAACCCGTTCCTCAGATCTGGAAAACTCAAGCCCTGTAGGCCCGGGGAAGAAAGCCGATGGCCGGATGCGGCAGGCTCTCGTATTGGCTCAGTCTGGGTGCAATCCCAGGTCCTCGAATTGCCGGCTCCATACCGGGTCGGGGTCGCGGAGACGCTCGATATTGATGCCGCGCGGCAGACGTCCCTCGACAGCCGCCTTGACAAGCCGAGGAGCCAGGAACGCGAGCGAGAGGGTGAGGTTGACCTGGCGCCCCGTGCATCGCTCGCGTTTTGCCAATTGTTCGGCGTCAATGACTGAGCCTGTAACGATTTCGTCGAGCCACCGCCGCCCTCGGGCAATGGCG
>DASZTN010000194.1:0-14454 GCA_035547995.1 Bradyrhizobium sp.
CCTTCCTTCCAGATCGACTGGTGGCAGTGCATGCCCGAGCCGTTGTCGCCATAGATCGGCTTCGGCATGAAGGTGGCGGTCTTGCCGTAGATATGGGCGACCTGGTGGATGCAGTATTTGTAGATCTGCATCTGGTCGGCCATCAGCGTCAGCGTGTCGAACTTCATACCGAGTTCGTGCTGCGCGGACGCAACCTCGTGGTGATGCTTCTCGACCTTGACGCCCATCTTGGCCATGGCGCCCAGCATTTCGGAGCGCATGTCCTGCACCGAATCCTGCGGCGGGACCGGGAAATAGCCGCCCTTGGTGCGAATGCGGTGGCCGAGATTGCCGCCCTCATATTCGGTTGCCGAGTTGGTCGGAAACTCCGAGGAATCGAGCTTGAAGCCGGTGCTGTAGGGATCGGCCGAAAAACGCACGTCGTCGAACACGAAGAACTCGGCTTCCGGTCCGAAGAACACGGTGTCACCGATGCCCATCGACTTCACCATGGCCTCGGCCTTCTTGGCCATGCCGCGCGGATCGCGATTGTAGGGCTCGCCGGTGGTCGGCTCGAGCACGTCGCAGGTGAGGACCATCGTGGTTTCCGCGAAAAACGGATCGATCGTCGCGGTGACCGGATCGGGCATCAGGCACATGTCGGATTCATTGATCGCCTTCCAGCCGGCGATCGAGGAACCGTCGAACATCAAGCCTTCGGCGAAAGTGTCTTCTTCGATCATGCCGGCATCGAAGGTCACGTGCTGCCACTTGCCGCGCGGGTCGGTAAAGCGGAGATCGACGTATTTCACGTCGTTGTCCTTCATCGATTTCAGGACGTCTTTGGCGTTCTTCATGAATACCCCTTATGGCTACGGGCCGGTTTCCATGCGATAATCGATATCGCAAACAAAATCAGGCCGCCGAGGCGGCCTTGTTATTGTTCTTTAGTCGCGGACCGCGGGATAGCACCCGGCTTAAATAGCGTCCAGCCCGGATTCTCCAGTCCTGATCCGGATCGCCTCCTCGATATTGGACACGAAGATTTTGCCGTCGCCGATCCGGCCGGTCTGCGCGGCGCGGCGGATCGCATCGATGGCTTTTTCGACGAGGTCGTCGCCGATCACGATCTCGATCTTAACCTTGGGCAGGAAGTCGACGATGTATTCGGCGCCACGATACAGCTCGGCATGACCTTTCTGGCGGCCGAAACCCTTGGCTTCAGTGACGGTAATGCCCTGCAATCCGACTTCCTGGAGCGCTTCTTTGACCTCGTCCAGCTTGAACGGCTTGATGATGGCTTCTATTTTTTTCACTAAACAGCCTCCCGGGCATTTGCGAAGTTCAGAGTGCAGGTCTGTCAACGTCGCGCCTGATGCGCGGATGTTGTTGTGGGGTTGTCCTGGTCCGCAGCTCGCACTTTCCTTCGCCGATGAAGCGGCGATCTCAAGCTGCTTCCAGGTTTGGCTTTCTTGCCAGCGTGGCTCCCTCAAAAGCAGGGTCTATGCCAAGTCGCCAAGACGCCTGATTTAGTCGCCTTATCAGACTTTTAACGGCTATCCTTCGAAGCTTGAACAGAGGCGGCAGAATACCGCCAGCCTAGCGGATAGGCAAACAGATCAATTGATGTGCATTCGTCAGCAGATTGGCCGATGCACGGTGCGGAAATGCCTCAAGATGAGGCGCTTGTAACGGGAATTTGGCATGGAAATTCTTACCACGGCTGAAATGGAGCGCGCCGACCGGCTCGCCATTGCCGCGGGAACGCCTGGCTTCGCACTGATGCTGAGCGCGGGTCAGGCCGTTGCGCAAGCCGCGATTGATCTGGTGGACGAGGGGCCGATCGTGGTCGTTGCCGGCCGGGGCAATAATGGTGGCGACGGGTTTGTCGCGGCCGCGGAGCTTGCCGCGCGGGGCCGGGAAGTTTCAGTCGTCCTTCTGTGCGAGCGCGACAGCCTGCAGGGGGATGCGGCCTCCGCGGCGCGCGGATGGAAACACCCGGTGCTGCCGTTCAATCCACAGGCGATCGGCAAGCCGGCCCTCATCATCGATGCCTTGTTCGGCGCCGGCCTCAACCGGGCGGTCAAGGGCGAGCCCTACAACATGATCGAGGCGATCAATGCCAATGGTGCGCCGGTCCTGTCGATCGATCTGCCGAGCGGCATCAACGGCACCACCGGCGCGGTGATGGGTATCGCCGTCCGCGCCAGCGAAACCGTCACCTTCTTTCGTCGCAAGCCCGGCCATCTGCTGCTGCCGGGGCGAATTCATTGCGGCCGTATCCGTGTCGTCGATATCGGCATCGATCCGCAGGTGCTTTCCGAGATCGCGCCGCAAACATTCGAAAACGTCCCCAACTACTGGCACAAGGCGTTTCCGGTGCCGCAGGTCGACGGCCACAAATACGCCCGAGGCCATGCGCTGATTGTTTCAGGCAATGTTGCTGCGACCGGCGCGGCGCGGATGGCGGCGCGCGGCGCGCTTCGGGCGGGTGCCGGGCTGGTGACGCTGGCCTCACCGCGCGAGGCGCTGGTGGTCAACGCGAGCGCGCTCACCGCCGTCATGGTTCGCCCGGTCGATAATGCCGTCGAATTCGGTCAGGCATTGAACGACAAGCGGCTCAATTCCTGCGTCATCGGTCCGGGTGCGGGCGTCGGCGAGTCCACACGCGATTTCGTCCTGACGGCGCTGGAGGCGAAGCGTCACCTCGTGCTCGATGCCGATGCGCTGACGAGTTTTGCCGGGGCGCCGGACCGGCTGTTCGAGGCGATCAGAGGCGCGCCGGAGCCGCAGGTGGTTCTAACCCCGCACGAAGGCGAATTCCCGCGCCTGTTCAGCGACATCAGCAACAAACATCCGTTTCGTTCGAAACTTGAGCGGGTTCGCGCCGCGGCTGAGCGTTCCGGGGCGATCGTCCTGCTCAAGGGGGCCGATACCGTGATTGCTGCGCCGGACGGACGCGCCACCATCGCGGCCAATGCGCCGCCCTGGCTTGCGA
This sequence comes from Bradyrhizobium sp., assembly GCA_035547995.1. GTDB lineage: Bacteria > Pseudomonadota > Alphaproteobacteria > Rhizobiales > Xanthobacteraceae > Bradyrhizobium. The sequence continues at coordinate 2,978 of DASZTN010000194.1, forward strand.
CGGCGGGCGCGGGCGACGTGCTGTCCGGCATCATCGCCGGGCTGCTGGCGCAGGGCGTGCCGGCCTTCGAGGCAGCCTCGATCGGGGTCTGGATGCATGGCGAGGCCGCCCATGAGGCCGGTCCCGGACTGATCGCCGAGGACCTGCCGGAGACGCTGCCGGCGGTGTTCCGCCGGCTCTACGACGAATTCGGTATCGAATATTAGAACGGCGTCGCCGCTCAGATCAGGTATTTCGCGACCGCCGTCTCATTCCATTCCAGCCCGAGGCCAGGACCCTGCGCGGTGACCGTACCGTCGACGACCTTGATCGGATCGGCGAGGATGGCGCGGCCGAGATCGAGTACCTCGAGCCAGTCTGCGGTCGGCGTCACCGCGAGCAGATGTGCGCTGGTTTCGGCGAACAAATGACTGGATACCGGGATCGAAGCGGCCTCTGCCTGTGCGGCGACACGCATCCAGCCAGTGACGCCGCCGACCTTCATCGCGTCGGGCATGATGAAATCGCTGGCGCCGACAGCGATTGCTTCGGCGAAACCGCGCGGGAACCACCAGTTCTCGCCGGCTTGGATTGGCGTCGGCGACCTCCGGCGCAGTTTGGCGTGGCCTTGCAGGTTTTCCTGCGGCACCGGTTCTTCGATCCAGAACAGGTTATAGGGGGCAAGCCGCCTGATCCGGCGAAGGGCTTCATCGGGATCGAGCGACTGGTTGAAGTCAAGCATCAGCGCGACATCAGGACCGATGACGGCGCGCACGCCCTTGACCACACGCTCGTCGTGAGCGGCATCGCCGTCGCCGCCTTTGATCTTGATGCCGCGAAATCCCTGTTCGAGCGAACGGCGCAGGTCCCGTTCATCCGCGACGGGATCGACGGCACCGTAGCTGTCATAGGCCCGGATCGGCCGGACCGATCCGCCGAGCAATTCCACGACCGGACGGCCGGCTACCTGCCCAAGCGCGTCCCAAAATGCCATGTCGAGGCCGGAGACGGCCATGCCGACCAGGCCTTGCCAGCCAAGCAGGCGGAACTTGGCGTCCATCGCCGCCATCAGATCGAACGGCACGACGGCCTTGCCGACGAGATCGCGTCCGATCTCCTCGATCAGTTGCACCAGCGGTTTAAGCGTCAGTCTGGTGTAGGCGAAGATGTAGGAGCGGCCGGTAACGCCCTGATCCGTCGTGACATCGATCAGCACCAGCGGTGCGGACTCGATCACGCCGAAGGCATTTTTGACCGGTCGTGAAATGGGAGCGACCAGGGCTCTCGCCCCGATGCTGCGAATGGCGGGGGTGGCTTTGCTCATGTTCGTTTCCTCACTCGACGCCATACCATCGCACGAGGCGTGGTGCGGTCCAATCGGCGGCGACGGATTCGATCAGCCAGTGCCCGGCGTGTTCGGCGACAAAGGCAACACGCTGGGTCGCGCCGGGCTCGATCGCCAGCGTGTCGAGCCAGAATGGCTTCCAGCCATCGTCAAGCCGGTCGAGCAGCCGGAAATGATGCCCGTGCACATGGAACACGGTGGCGATATCGGCATGATTGGTCAGCGCCAGCACCACGGTGCGGCCGGGCTTGGCCCGGAACGCCGGCGCCGATGTGCTCGCAAAGGCCGACGGCGTCGACCAGTCGGACTGCGGGCCGCCAAGTGCGAGGTCGAAGCGCAGCGCGTTTTTGAGGTCGAGCCGGTCCGGCAGGCCATTTGACGGCAGCGGGGGCGCTGCTGGCAGCGGGCTCGCACGGGCGGGCGATCCATCCTCGATCAGCAGCCTGCCGAGCGCACGGGCCTGTTTGCCGTCGTGGAGAAGAAGCTGCGAGCTCGAGCCAGGGGCGGCCGATGCATCAATGAGCGCGTCGACGCGGGCGCCTGGCGCCAGCACCACGGCCCCGTTGCGGGCCAGGAATGGCTCGGCCGGCTGGCTGTCCATGGCCATGACCCGAACATCGAGGTTTTCTATTTTGACTGCGATAACAGCGCGTTGAAAGCCGTTTATGAAACGAAACCGTAGCCGCTCATTGGCGCGCGCGGGGATGTCGAGGGAAGGCTGGCCGTTGATCGTATACAGCGCCGTTCCCTCGCTGGCCTCGCTAGCCGGGGCAATCGCAGTTCCGTCAGCGCGCAGCCGCCAGTCCTCGAACAGGCAGATCTGGTCGCGGTCGGCTGACACCGCCTCGCTCTCCCTGACGATCAGCGGCAGCGCCCGGGAGGGGCGAGCCTGGCCATCGCCGATAAGCCGCAGGTCACACAGGAAGGTGCCGGCCTGGCGAAGCGCGATCTGGAAGTTTTCCCTGGTGCCTGCCGCGAGTGGCGCCGCCGCGATCAAGGGCTCGGTGGCCGGGATCCCGTCCAGCCCGCGCCAATTGAGGGCAGCGGCTACCGGCAAGTCATTGGAGAGCGCGAATTCGAGGGTGTCCCCGCGGCCGGCGATGTGGGGCGAGGCTCGGGCGGCTCCACTGATCGACCAGGACAGGGCGTCGGACTTGACCGGATAGTCTGCGCGGGGATCGATTCTGGCGTGCAGCGCAAGCCCGGGAGGCGCTTGAGCCCGCGCCGGCAGGACGATATGCGGAGCCAGCGCGGCGGCGCCGAGGCCGGCGATGAGCCGGCGCCGGTCGGGCCGCAGGATTCGGTCTGCCAAGGTCTCGATACCGGCCATTTACTGCCTATTATAATCAACTAACGGAGGACTGATCCGGGAGTGTCATAGCGGACCATTTTTTTGCTGCGAACCGGCGGGCCCATGTTATAAGCCCGGCCGCCCGCGGCATTGCGGCCGGACATGATGCTATCAGCGGGCGTGGCGGAACTGGTAGACGCGCTGGATTTAGGTTCCAGTGACGAAAGTTGTGGGGGTTCGAGTCCCTCCGCCCGCACCAAGCGCTTTCAGCGTTTGCATGACGAATACTGGAGAGCCTTGTCCGCGAGGATGGGTTCGCCGAACCACCGGTGCAGGCCGCAAGGCCGGGCGCTGACCATATCGAAAATGTCCGGTCGTTGGGCCGGACCAAGCGGAAGAAGATTGACACCATGCAGGTCACAGAAACCCTGGCTGAGGGATTGAAGCACGAATTTCAGATCAGCGTTCCCGCAGCCGATCTCGATGCCAAGGCGGATGCTCGCCTCGTGGATCTCAAGGACAAGGTTCGCCTCAACGGCTTTCGTCCGGGCAAGGTGCCGGTCAGCCATCTCAAGAAGGTCTATGGCCGCTCGGTGATGGCGGAGACCGTCGAGCAGACGATTCGCGACACCAATACGCAGATCTTCTCCGAGCGTGGTTTTCGGCTGGCGACCGAACCCAAGATCACGATGCCGACGGAGGAGAAGGCCGTCGACGATATTCTCACCGGAAAATCCGACCTCACCTACACGGTTGCGATCGAGGTGGTGCCGCCGATCCAGCTTGCGGATTTCAAGAGCTTCACGATCGAGAAGCCGGTCGCCGACGTGACCGACGCCGACGTCGACGAGGCGATCAAGCGCATCGCCGATGCGAACCGCACCTATGCGGCCAAAGCTGACGGCGCCAAGGCGGAGACCGGCGATCGCGTCACCATCAACTTCAAGGGCACCATCGACGGCACGCCGTTCGACGGCGGCACCGGCGAGGGCATTGCCGTGGTGATCGGCGCCGGACAATTCATCCCCGGTTTCGAGGATCAGTTGATCGGCATCGCCAAGGACGAAACCCGCACGCTGAAGGTCACGTTCCCGAAGAACTACGGCAGCACCACGCTGGCCGGCAAGGACGCCGAGTTCGAAACCACCGCGACGGCGGTCGAGGCGCCGCAGGACCCGACGATCGATGACGAGTTCGCCAAGACGCTCGGCCTTGAATCGCTCGACAAGCTGAAGGAGGCTGCCCGCCAGCGCCTGACCGCCGAATTCGCGGCCGCCACCCGCCAGCGGGTCAAGCGTATCCTGCTCGACCGTCTTGACGAGGCTCATCGCTTCGAGGCCCCGCCGTCATTGGTCGAGGAAGAATTCCGGCTGATGTGGAATTCAATCCGCGCCGAGATGGAATCCAGCGGCAAGACCTTCGCCGACGAAAATACGACGGAGCAGGCCGCCGAGGAAGAATACCGCAAGATCGCCGACCGGCGCGTGCGGCTTGGTCTCGTGCTGTCCGAGATCGGCGAGAAGAACAAGATCACGGTCGCCGACGACGAGGTCAGCCGTGCGGTGATCGAGCGGGCGCGGCAGATGCCCGGTCGCGAGAAGGAAGTCTGGGACTACTATCGCAACAACCCCAATGCGCTGGCCCAGCTTCGCGCACCGATTTACGAAGACAAGGTCGTCGATTTCATACTTGAACTCGCCAACGTGACCGAAAAGAAGGTTTCGCGGGAAGAGCTGTTCAAGGACGAAGACGAGAAGGCTGCGGCATAATCGCGCCATTCGGCATTAATGATGAACGGCGAAAGCGGTCTTGCCGCGCCGGCGGTCGCTAGGCGGCGTGATCGGAATCGGTTTGAACTGGTCTCGCTTCGCAGCTGATTGTCCGGTCTTGTCGCCGGGCAATTGGTCCATATCTGTGAGCCTGTCTTTTGAAGTCCTGCATCACGGGGCGTTCGTCCGGGCCCGGCAATTGAGCTAACGCCGCATTGCCGACGGATTGTTCGCCGCCGCCAACCCTTGGGTGATTCATGCGCGATCCGGTGGAAACTTACATGAACCTCGTGCCGATGGTGGTCGAGCAGACCAACCGCGGCGAGCGCGCCTACGACATCTTTTCGCGCCTGCTGAAGGAGCGCATCATTTTCGTGACCGGTGCGGTCGAGGACGGCATGTCGACGCTGGTGGTCGCACAACTCCTGTTCCTGGAAGCGGAAAACCCCAAGAAAGAAATCTCGATGTACATCAACTCGCCGGGCGGCGTGGTGACCTCGGGGCTTGCGATCTATGACACCATGCAGTTCATCCGTCCGCCGGTGACCACGCTGTGCACCGGTCAGGCCGCGTCGATGGGCTCGCTACTGCTCGCCGCCGGCGAAAAGGATATGCGCTTCACGCTGCCGAATTCGCGCATCATGGTCCATCAGCCCTCCGGTGGTTTCCAGGGTCAGGCCACCGACATCATGCTGCACGCGCAGGAGATCCTGAATCTCAAGAAGCGGCTCAACGAAATCTATGTGAAGCATACCGGCCAGACCTACAAGGCGATCGAGGACGCGCTGGAGCGCGACAAGTTCCTTACCTCCGAGCAGGCCCGCGACTTCGGGCTTGTGGACAAGGTGATCGACAAGCGGCCGGAAGACCCGGCGCCGCTGAAGAGCCCGTAGTCGGCAGCGGCCGGGCTTCATACCCGGTTAGCGTTACCAGCCCAGGCTTTGTCGCAAATGCGGCAAACAAGGGCCGTTCCGGCGGCCCTAAATGGGGGTAAAGTTCCGCTTTGCCGTCGATCGGGCGACGTGGTAATCGCGCAACGCTTGGCTGATTTCCGCATTTGGGCGCTCGCGCCGGCGCGGAAAATCACGGTATTGTCACGGGTATCCAAGGCGGCCTGATTAGGGAATTCTTGATAGTCGAGTGCCACCATGATTGGCTAGGTCGGATGGGCAGGGGGATTCGATCGGGCTGCGAGCCACAGCATTGGGGGCAGAGGGTCTTTTTTGGTACGGTTTTTGCTCTATCTACATTCTGTGCCGGTCGGTACCGGAATAGGACGATTGAGCGGGCGGGATCGAACGGCGGACGGAGATAAGAATGACTAAGGTCGGCACGAACGAATCCAAGAACACGCTATATTGCTCGTTCTGCGGCAAGAGCCAGCACGAAGTCCGCAAGCTGATCGCAGGACCCACGGTGTTCATCTGCGATGAATGCGTTGAGCTCTGCATGGACATCATCCGCGAGGAAAATAAGTCCTCGCTGGTCAAGTCGCGCGACGGCATTCCGACACCGAAGGAAATCTGCAAGGTCCTGGATGACTATGTCATCGGCCAGAGCCACGCCAAGAAAGTGCTCTCGGTCGCGGTGCACAATCACTACAAGCGCCTCAATCATCAGACCAAGCACAACGATGTCGAACTGGCGAAGTCCAACATCCTGCTGATCGGTCCGACCGGCTCGGGCAAGACGCTGCTGGCGCAGACGCTGGCGCGCATTCTCGATGTGCCGTTCACGATGGCGGATGCGACGACGCTGACCGAGGCCGGCTATGTCGGCGAGGACGTCGAGAACATCATCCTGAAGCTGTTGCAGGCAGCCGACTACAATGTCGAGCGTGCACAGCGCGGCATCGTCTATATCGACGAAATCGACAAGATCAGCCGCAAGTCCGACAATCCGTCGATCACGCGCGACGTGTCGGGTGAAGGCGTGCAGCAGGCGCTGCTCAAGATCATGGAAGGCACGGTTGCGTCGGTGCCCCCGCAGGGCGGCCGCAAGCACCCGCAGCAGGAATTCCTGCAGGTCGATACCACGAATATCCTCTTCATCTGCGGTGGCGCGTTTTCCGGGCTGGAAAAAATCATCTCGGCGCGCGGTCGGTCGACTTCGATCGGCTTTGCCGCGCAGGTGCTGGCACCGGAAGATCGTCGCACCGGCGAAATCTTCCGCCACGTCGAGCCCGAGGATCTGCTCAAATACGGCCTGATCCCGGAATTCGTCGGCCGCTTGCCGGTGGTGGCAACGCTGGAAGACCTCGACGAAACCTCGCTGAAGAAGATCCTGACCGATCCGAAGAACGCGCTGGTGAAGCAGTATCAGCGGCTGTTCGAGATGGAGAATATCGAGCTGACCTTCGCCGACGAAGCGCTGGGCGCGGTGGCCCGCAAGGCGATCGAACGCAAGACCGGTGCGCGCGGGCTGCGCTCGATCCTCGAGAGCATTCTGCTCGAGACCATGTTCGATCTTCCGGGCCTGGAAGGCGTCGAGGAAGTCGTGATCTCGCGCGAAGTTGTCGAGGGAACGGCTCGTCCGCTCTATATCTACGCCGATCGGTCCGATCGCGCTGTGGAAAGCAGCGCCAGCGCCTGATTGCCGTTCCGGCATTCAACTTTCGGATTCACTTGATGGCTGCGGGGCTTATCCCCGCAGCCATTGCTGTTCCGGCAGAAATGCGCATTTAGCCCCATTTGGCAGGCATTTCTGACACTTGACACCCCCGTCACCGATGGCCACCTATTGCTGTCGGTGGCGGATGTTTTGTCCAAGATTCGTCATCTCACGATCAGGGGGAGCAGGTTCGCAAACTGAGCCGAACGACCCCATCCCGCACCTTGTGGCAGTTGCGCAGAGAAAGGCGGATTGCGAGCAAGGGGGCACAGCAAGAGGAATAGGCCATGACGTCTCCCAAAACCCGGCCATCTATCGTTCACGGCGAAAGCCGCACCTATCCGGTGCTGCCGCTCCGCGACATCGTCGTTTTCCCGAACATCATCGTGCCGTTGTTCGTCGGCCGCGAGAAATCGATCCGCGCGCTCGAAGAGGTCATGAAGAATGACGCTCTGATCATGCTGGCGACGCAGAAGAACGCATCCGATGATGATCCGACACCGGACGCGATCTACGAGACCGGAACGCTCGCAAGCGTATTGCAGCTGCTCAAATTGCCCGACGGCACCGTGAAGGTGCTGGTGGAAGGCCTCGAGCGCGCACGCGTCCAGAAATACTCCGATCGCACCGACTATTACGAGGCGACCGCGGTTGCGCTCGCGGACACCGACGCCAATTCCGTCGAGGCCGAAGCCTTGGCGCGTTCAGTGGTGTCCGACTTCGAGAGCTACGTAAAGCTCAACAAGAAGATCTCCGCCGAAGTCGTCGGCGTTGTGCAGGCGATCACCGATTTCGCCAAGCTGAGCGATCAGGTCGCTTCGCATCTGGCCGTCAAGATCGCCGATCGTCAGGCGATCCTGGAAACGCTGTCCGTGACCGCGCGCCTCGAAAAGGTGCTCGGACTGATGGAGAGCGAGATCTCGGTGCTGCAGGTCGAGAAGCGCATCCGTTCGCGCGTCAAGCGCCAGATGGAGAAGACCCAGCGCGAGTATTACCTCAACGAGCAGATGAAGGCGATTCAGAAGGAACTCGGCGATGACGAGGGCCGCGACGAACTCGCCGATCTCGAAGAGAAGATCACCAAGACCAAGCTCTCCAAGGAAGCGCGGGAGAAGGCGCAGCATGAGCTGAAGAAGCTGCGCCAGATGTCGCCGATGTCCGCGGAAGCGACGGTGGTGCGCAACTATCTCGATTGGCTGCTGTCGATCCCGTGGAACAAGAAGTCCAAGGTCAAGAAGGACCTCGAAGCCGCGCAGGCCGTGCTCGATGAGGATCACTATGGCCTGGAGAAGGTCAAGGACCGCATCATCGAGTATCTCGCCGTGCAGTCGCGCGCCAACAAGCTGACCGGGCCGATCCTGTGCCTGGTCGGGCCTCCCGGCGTCGGCAAGACCTCTCTCGGCAAGTCGATCGCGAAGGCGACGGGGCGCGAATTCGTTCGCGTGTCGCTTGGCGGCGTGCGCGATGAAGCCGAGATCCGCGGTCATCGCCGTACCTATATCGGCTCGATGCCCGGCAAGATCATCCAGTCGATGCGGAAGGCGAAGACGTCGAATCCGCTGTTCCTGCTGGACGAGATCGACAAGATGGGCGCCGATTTCCGCGGCGATCCCTCGTCAGCGCTGCTTGAGGTCCTGGATCCCGAGCAGAACTCGACCTTCAACGATCACTACCTCGAGGTCGATTACGATCTGTCCAACGTCATGTTCATCACGACCGCGAATACGCTGAATATTCCCGGCCCGCTGATGGACCGCATGGAGATCATCCGGATCGCCGGCTACACCGAGAACGAGAAGGTCGAGATCGCGCGCAAGCACCTGATCCCGAACGCGCTCTCGAAGCACGGGCTGGATTCCAAGGAGTGGTCGATCGACGATGAGGCGCTGCTGCTGTTGATCCGCCGCTATACAAGGGAAGCCGGTGTGCGCAACCTGGAGCGTGAGCTTTCGACACTGGCCCGCAAGGCGGTGAAGGAGCTGATGATCTCCAAGAAGAAGTCGGTGAAGGTGACCGAGAAGACCCTCGAGGAGTTTCTCGGCGTGCCGAAGTATCGCTACGGCGAGATCGAGAGCGACGACCAGGTCGGTATCGTTACCGGCCTTGCCTGGACCGATGTGGGCGGCGAGCTGCTCACCATCGAAGGCGTCATGATGCCCGGCAAGGGCAAGATGACGGTCACGGGCAATCTGCGCGACGTCATGAAGGAGTCGATCTCGGCGGCGGCGTCCTATGTCCGCTCACGGGCGATCACCTATGGCATCGAGCCGCCGCTGTTCGACAAGCGGGACATTCACGTCCACGTGCCGGAGGGGGCGACCCCGAAGGATGGTCCGTCCGCCGGCGTCGCGATGGCGACCGCGATCATCTCGGTGATGACGGGAATTCCGATCCGTCACGACGTCGCCATGACCGGCGAGATCACGCTGCGCGGACGTGTGCTGCCGATCGGCGGGCTGAAGGAGAAGCTGCTGGCTGCGGCCCGCGGCGGCATCAAGACGGTGCTGATCCCCGAGGACAACGCCAAGGATCTCACGGAGATTTCCGATGCGATCAAGGGCGGGATGGAGATCATTCCGGTCGCGCGCCTGGATGATGTCGTCGCCAGGGCCCTGGTGCGGCCACCGGTGCCGATCGTCTGGGAAGAGGACACCAAGGTGCCGGTCAAGGCAGAGACCGGCGACGAGGCTTCATCAGGCGGCCTGACGGCCCATTGAACACTGTCACGAAGCGACAAGCGGCGTCCCGAACAGGGACGCCGCTTTTTCCATATGCATCGGGCTTTATGACGTCAGGCTTGGCTTGCGCCGGAGGGCGGGGCAGGGCTAAACAGGCGGCGAGGGCGGTTAGCTCAGCTGGTTAGAGCATCTCGTTTACACCGAGAGGGTCGGGAGTTCGAATCTCTCACCGCCTACCATTATGCTGTTTATCAGCGTTCATCCTGGGTCAGCGTTCATTCCTGCTCATCGGCGAAGGAGCTGTAGTTGCCGGTTATGGCAACTCGGGAGCTGTCGCTCATTTTCCGCCTGCCTTGAAATATTCTGGCTTTCACGCAGGGCAGCGCCCATTCGTCAGTTTTTATCGTTCCGTGACAGAGATCGACTTCTCGTCACCTTGAGTCGTAAACCCATCGCACCCAGCACCTTCAGGACGGTCGAGAAATTGGGGGATCCGGCCGGACCGAAAGCTCTGTAGATGCTGGGCCGTTCGATGCCGGCTTTCCTGGCGATCTCTGATGCGTTGTGCAGCCTAACGGCGCTTCCAATTGCGGCACAAACCTCGGCCACGTCGGTCCTTTGCAGGGCGCGATTGATCTCGGCGGTCAATTCGCCGAGTTCTGATTCTTCAAACTTTTCAGACATTTCAAGTAATTTTCAAACGTTTAAAATAAAAGGGCCAGCGCAAGGCCGGCCCTTTCTGTTTTTAATTTCGACACCGGCTAATTAGTATCTAGCAACAACCGGGCCACCGAAGTCGCCGAAGTGATAATTGATGCCGGCTTTGATGGAATGGAATGAAGCTCCGATATCGATCCCACCAGGGACGAAGTCGCCCAGGTAGTTCTGCTTCTCATAATCGGCATACATGTACTCGATCTTGCCCGACCAGTTCGGAGCAAACATGTATTCGACGCCGCCGCCGACGGTCCAACCGGAATGAAGATGGCTTTCGGAAAAGACGGTTCCCAGACCCGCCACGGAAGCGGAGATTTCGTTGTTGGCCCATGCATAGCCGCCCTTGGCATAGATCAGCGCTGGGCCAGCAGCGTAGCCAATTCGGCCCGTGACGCTGCCGAAGGCGTCAACCTTTTCCTTTCCGGTAATGCCGAACACAGTAGCGGAATCGGAAATGTCGCCGCCTGCCGCATCAGCTTCGAGGCCGAATACGATCTGGTTCATTTGCCAGTTGTAGCCGATCGTGCCGCCGCCGAATCCACCGGCGATATTGCTGGTGGATTCGCTCGCTGAGAGTCCTCCGGCCGAGGCGCGAAGGCGATCAGACCAGCTATAGCCGCCCATGGCGCCGATGTAGAAACCGGACCAATTGACGCCCGGATTAACAACCGGGGGAGGTGCTTTCGTGTATGGTCTCGCCGCCAGATCCGCGGCCGAAGCGGCCGCCGTCATTGAAAAGAGCGCAACCGACGCAAGGAGAAGTTTCTTCATAAGGATATTTCCCGGAAATGATTTGAAACATTCAAATGCATCGAATCCGGGCTTTTTGCTATGGCAGAAATGTCACATCGGTTGAGATAGTAGAGAATACGGCCTGTAAGTTGTGCCCCAAATACCCGTCCCGATCAGAGGGGGCTTTTCCGGCTTCCGGACATCACGCCGCGAAGCACAGCACCACGTGCTTCCAGCGCGGCGCCGAGAGGCACCGTCGCTGGGACGGGCGCGATGAATCCACCAGGGAACAGCCTCATCAATACGTCGCCGAGCGGATCGACGCTGTTCCCCTACGGCGCGACAACTGGAGGGGA
>DASZTN010000195.1:0-21163 GCA_035547995.1 Bradyrhizobium sp.
GCGGGCGAAGCGGGCCGCGGTTTTGCCGTGGTCGCCTCCGAGGTCAAGAATCTCGCAAGTCAGGCCAAACAGGCCACCGACAAGATCACGAACGAGATTGACGGTATGAACGGCATCTCCGGCGAGGTTGTTATGGCGCTCGATGCGATCAAGCAGGAAATTCAAAACGTCAGCGAATATGTCACCGCCACGGCGGCCGCGGTTGAAGAGCAGAGCACCGTGACCGGAGAAATGTCGACGAGCATGCAGCGCGCCGCAGCGGAAGCAGCGTCCATCGGAAAGTAACGGTCACCGACACAGGCAGGAGGGCGACATGTCCAAACCGGACTATGTCGTACCCCGCTCCCGGCGCAGCTTCGCCCAATAGTCCAGCCGCTTGCGGATCTCGCGTTCGAATCCGCGATCCGGCGGATCGTAGAAGGTCTGCCGGCCCAACGCCTCCGGGAAATAATCCTGGCCGGAGAAGGCGTCGGGCGCATCGTGGTCGTACTGATAGCCGGCGCCGTAGCCTTCCTGCTTCATCAATCCGGTCGGCGAATTCAGGATGTGCTTCGGCGGCAGCAGCGAACCGTTCTGCTTGGCCGCCTGCATCGCTGCGCCGAAGGCGGTATAGACCGCGTTCGATTTCGGTGCGGTGGCGACATAGACCACGGCCTGCGCGATCGCCAGTTCGCCTTCGGGATGGCCGAGAAAGTCATAGGCGTCCTTGGCGGCATTGGCGATCACCAGCGCCTGCGGATCAGCCAGGCCGATGTCCTCGACCGCCATCCGCACCACCCGCCGCGCCAGGAACAGCGGATCCTCGCCGGCATCCAGCATGCGCGCGAAATAATACAGCGCCGCATCCGGATCGGAGCCGCGCACCGATTTATGCAGCGCCGAGATCAGGTTGTAATGACCGTCGGCGGACTTGTCGTAGATCGGCGCCCGCCGCTGCAGGATGTCCTGCAACTGCGCCGCATTGAACACCTCGCCGGGCCGAGCGGCACGCCACACCTCCTCGGCCAGCGTCAGTGACGCCCTGCCGTCGCCATCGGCCATGCGCACCAGCACGGCGCGCGCCTCCGCATCCAGCGGCAGCTTCCTGCCCTCGACCGTCTCCGCATGGGCGAACAGCTTTTCGATCGCCGCCGCATCGAGCGAGTGAAACACCAGGACGCGGGCGCGCGACAATAGCGCCGCGTTGAGCTCGAAGGATGGATTCTCGGTGGTCGCGCCGACCAGCACCACGGTGCCGTCCTCCATGACCGGCAGAAACGAGTCCTGCTGGGCGCGATTGAAGCGGTGCACCTCGTCGACGAACAGCAAGGTGCCCTTGCCGGTCTGGCGCCGGGCGCGCGCCGCATCGAACACCTTCTTCAGGTCGGCGACACCGGAGAACACCGCCGATATCTGCTCGAAATGCAGCTCGGTCGCATCGGCAAGCAGCCGCGCCACCGTGGTCTTGCCGGTGCCCGGCGGTCCCCAGAAGATCAGCGAGCCCAGCGTGCGCGTTTCCAGCATGCGCGTCAGCGCACCGTCAGGCCCGAGGATATGGTCCTGCCCGACCACGTCAGACAGCGAGCGCGGGCGCAGCCGGTCGGGAAGCGGATGCGGCGCATCGCGCTCCATTCCTGCGGCTGAGAACAGGTTGTCGGTTTGGCGTGGTTGCTTCGGGCTCATCCGCCGAGCGTGACGTTGATCTGCTGGCCGCCGCGCAGCAGCGTGATGCGCCAGAAGCGCGAAGACTCCCGCGTCACGCGCTCCAGGTCGGCGGTCCTGGTGATCTTCTGATTGTTGACGGAGACGATGATGTCGCCTTTCTGGAAACCGACATCGGCCGCCGTGCCGCCATCGGCAAGCCCGGTCACCACGACGCCCTGGGTGTCGGCATCGAGATGCAGCTCATCGGCCAGCGCCGGCGAGATGTTGGCGACCTTGGCGCCCTGGAACGGCGATCGCGACGTCAGCTCGATTTCGTCGCGGCCGGTGTCGGGCGCAACTTCGAGCGGGATCGACAGCTTGATGGTCTTGCCGGAGCGCTCGACATCGATTTCCGCCGTACCGCCGAGCGGGCGGGTGGCGAAGCGATAGTCGAACGCGTTGGGATCCTCGACCGTCTGTCCGTCGATCGCCACGATCAGGTCGGCGACCTTCAGCCCGGCCCGCGCCGCCGGGCTGTTCGGGACGACGCTCGACACCAGCGCGCCATTCGGAAGCTTCAGCCCCATGGTCTCGGCGATTTCGGGTGTCACCGCCTGCAGGCGCGCGCCGAGCCACGGCCGCTTCACTTCCTTGCGGCCGCTCTTGGCCGACGCCACCACGACGCGCACCATGTTGGAGGGGATCGCAAAGCCGATGCCCTGCGAACCACCGGAACGCGAGAAGATCGCGGTGTTGATGCCGACGAGCCTGCCATTCATATCGACCAGCGCGCCGCCGGAATTGCCCGGATTGATCGGCGCATCGGTCTGGATGAAGAACTGGTAATCGCTGATGCCCACTTGCGTGCGCGCCAAGGCCGAGATGATGCCGTGTGTGACAGTCTGGCCGACGCCGAACGGATTGCCGATCGCCAGCACGACGTCGCCGACCATCAGCTGGTCGGAATTGGCGAAATCGAGCGTCGGAAATTTCTCATGCACGTTCTTCAGCCGCAGCACCGCAAGATCGCTGCGCGGATCTTTCAGCACGATCTCGGCCTCGAATTCGCGCTTGTCCGACAGCGACACCTTGACCTGGTCGGCGCCCTCGATGACGTGGACATTGGTGACGACAAGGCCGCTCGGATCGACCATCACGCCGGACCCCAGCGAGTGCTGCATCTGTTCGCCCTGGTCGCCAGGGAAGCCGAAGAAGCGGCGGAAGATCGGGTCATCGAGCAGCGGGTTGCGGTTCTGGACGACCTTGGCGGCATAGACATTGACCACGGCCGGCTCGACCCGCTGCACGATCGGCGCATAGGACAGCATCAGATCGGCCGGTGAGTTCGGCACCCGGCGTTCCTGCGCCAGCGCTGGCGCTGCCATCAGCAGCGAGATGAACAGCACAGCCAGAGAGCGAATCGGCATCATAAGAGGAATCCTGGAATTCTTGGCTCGGATATAGGATTGAGCGGCGAGCGGGGAAAGGGAACCGGGGCCTAGTAGGCCTCGCGATGAGGCACTTTGATGGTCTCGGGTGCGGACGTGCAGGACATTCTTTCCTGATGGGTTTCGCCCCAGGCCTTGAGGATGTCGATCACCGGCCGCAGGCTCTCGCCGACTTCCGACAGCCGGTATTCGACCCGCGGCGGCACCTCGGCATAGACCTTGCGGACCACGAGATTATCCTCCTCCAGCGCCCGCAGCTGCTTGGTCAGCATGCGCTGGGTAATGCCCGGCATCCGCTTGCGCAATTCGCCGAAACGCTGAGTGCCGTCCTGCAGATGGTAGAGAATGACCCCCTTCCACTTGCCGTCGATCAGATCGAGCGTAGTTTCGACCGCGCAGCCTGGCCGCCGGCCAAAATCGCGTCGTTTCATCGGTGATTCCCAATAGTATCCAAATAGGGACTATATCCCTGTATTTACAGTACTTGCCAAAACGACGCCAGCGCGGTTAGAGCATTTTGGAGCGAAGTGGACGCCGGTTCGCGTGAAGAAAATGCGTCAAAACAAAGCGTTAGACGCCGCAGCCATCGATGGAGACAAGGACATGAAAGCCGTCGGGTACAAAAAGTCGCTTCCGATCGATGATCCCGAGGCCCTGATCGATTTCGAGGCGGCGAAGCCGGAGCCGCGCGGCCATGACATCCGCGTCGCGGTGAAGGCGATCTCGGCCAATCCGGTCGATTACAAGGTGCGCAAGCGCGCCGCGCCGCCCGAAGGCGAGATGAAAATCCTCGGCTATGATGCCGCCGGAATCGTCGATGCCGTCGGCCCCGAGGTCACGCTGTTCAAGGCGGGCGATGAGGTATTCTACGCCGGCTCGATCCTGCGCCAGGGCACCAATTCCGAATTTCATCTGGTCGACGAGCGGATCGTCGGCCGCAAGCCGAAAAGCCTTTCCTTTGCCCAGGCTGCCGCGCTGCCGCTGACCTCGATCACCGCCTGGGAATTGCTGTTCGACCGGCTCGGCGCCGTGCCGGGCAAGAGCGTCGATCCGCGCACCCTGCTGATCACCGGCGGTGCCGGCGGCGTCGGCTCGATCCTGATCCAGATTGCGCGCCGCCTCACCGGCCTCACCCTGGTTGCCACTGCGACGCGGCCGGAATCACAGAAATGGTGCCTCGATCTCGGCGCGCATGCCGTGATCGACCATGCCAAGCCGATGAAGGAGCAGATCGAGAAGCTGAAGCTGCCGCCGGTAGCGCTGGTGGCGAGCCTCACCTTCACCGACCAGCATTACAAGGCGATCGCCGACTTCATGGCGCCGCAGGGCAAGTTCGGCCTGATCGACGATCCGCCGGAATTCAACGTCAGCGCCTTCAAGGGCAAGGCGGTCTCGATCCACTGGGAATCGATGTTCACCCGCTCCTCGTTCCAGACCCCCGACATGATCGGCCAGCACGAGCTGCTCAATGACGTCTCCGATCTCATCGACAAGGGCGTGCTGCGCACCACGATCGACCAGAGCTTCGGCACCATCAATGCCGCCAATCTGAAACGCGCCCACGCGCTGCTGGAGAGCGGCAAGTCGCGCGGCAAGATCGTGCTCGAGGGCTGGTGACGTAAAGCCTCGGGTGAGGAAAGGCGGATCTGCGCCGGGGGCCCAACCTGCCGCGTCAACGCGATCTTGGTGGGCACGTTTCACTTGGCCCACCCTGCGATCCGCGCTCTTAATCGGGAGAATTTGGCGTCGCCCGCGCGATGAACCCTTGTGCGAGCGCGTGATAGATCCCCTCCTCGCACACCCAGTTCGAGGTGGCGTAGGCAATCATCGAGGCGGCCATCAGCGGCACCACCATGGTATGGTTGTCGGTCATCTCGACCACGATGACGAAGGCCGTGATCGGCGCCTGAACGACGCCGGCAAAATACGACACCATGCCGAGCAGCATGATCGGCGCCAGCGGCGCGCCGTGAAACAGCGCAGCGACATTGGTGCCGATCCCGGCGCCGACCGCGAGCGAGGGCGCGAAAATGCCGCCGGGAATTCCGCTGATCGAGGCAAATGTCGTCGCCAGGAATTTCAGGATGCCGAAGTCCGCCGGCAGCGGCGTCCCGCTTTCCAGCGCCGACTTCACCTGCGAATAGCCGGTGCCATAGACGGTATCGCTGGACACGACGCCGCAGACCGCCATCGCAAGACCGCAGATCAGCGCAAACACCAGCGGATGACCCTTGATGGCCCCCCCGATCGGACCGGCAAATCCCCGCGCCATCGTGATGACGATGCGGCTGAAAAGGCCGCCGGCCAGCCCGCCTATGACGCCGCATACGGGGATCGCAAGCCAGTCGACGCCATTGCGCAGCGCCATCGCGCTGCTGCCGAAATAAGTATAATTACCGATCAGCGCGATCGAGGTCAGGCCGGCCGCAACCACCGCGCCGATGATGAGGCTGCTGGTCCGGGTCTCGAAGGCCCGGCTCATTTCCTCGATCCCGAACACGATTCCGGCCAGCGGCGTGTTGAAGGCGGCCGCGACGCCGGCCGCGGCGCCGGCCAGGATCAGGCCGGGCTGACGCCGGGGCGAGAAACGGCCCAGCGCGAACATGATCGAGGCGCCGATCTGAACCGTCGGTCCCTCACGTCCCACCGAAGCGCCGCATAGCAGAGCAAACAGGGTCAGGATGATCTTGCCGAAGGCAATGCGCAGCGAGACGAGGCTCTCGCGCGCCTTCTGGTCGGTCAGATGACGCGCGGCGATGGCCTGCGGAATGCCGCTGCCCTGCGCATTGGGAAAGAAACGATTGGTCAGATATGCGGCCAGCGCAAAACCAAGCGGCGTGACCACCAGCGAGATATAGCGGGATATCGACAGCAGATCGGCGAAGGCGATCTGCGCGAAATCCGCCAGTCGCGCCAGCGCCACGGCTGCGGCACCGACTCCAATACCGCCGAGGAGGAAGATGCCACGCCGCTGCCACCGCTGGGATGTGATCCTGATCTGCCGCTTGTGGCGGACCGAGAGGGCAAGCGTCATAAGACGTCTTTAGTCGATCATCCGCAATTGGGAAAGCAAAACTGCGGCAATGCAGCAGCGCTTCAGGCGAAGGGCGGCGACAAATGCCCGTCGCGGCCCTTCCGCAAAGGCCTTAACCAGAGATCATGCCGGCGATTATCGCGCCTCAGGCGATGGTCTGCACGATGCCGCCCTCGACCCGTAGCGAGGCGCCATTGGTCGCGGAGGCTTCCCTGGAGCTGACATAGACCACCATGTTGGCGACCTCCTCGACGCTGGCGAAACGCTGGAGCAGCGAGCTCGGACGGTGCTGCTTGACGAAATTAGCAGCCGCATCGTCGACCGACTGGCCGTTCTGCTCGGCCAGATCCTTGACGAAGGTCTCGACGCCCTCCGACATCGTCGGCCCCGGCAGCACCGAATTGACGGTCACCGCGGTGCCGCGCGTCAGCTCGGCGAGCCCGCGCGAGATCGCAAGCTGCGCGGTCTTGGTCATGCCGTAATGGATCATCTCCTTCGGGATGTTCAGCGCCGATTCCGACGAGATGAAAACGACACGGCCCCAGTTGCGCTTCAGCATGCCCGGCAGATAGGCACGCGCCAGCCGCACGCCCGACATCACATTGGTCTCGAAGAAACGGCTCCAGTCCTCGTCGGAAATCTCGAAGAAATCCTTCGGCTCGAAAATCCCGGCATTGTTGATGAGGATGTCGACTTCCGGCAAGGCCGCGACCAGGCTGTTGCAGCCTGCAGCGGTAGCGACATCGGCGGCAATGCCGCTGACCTTGCTGCCTGCTGCAGCCTTGGCGATGGCGGCAACCGCCGCATCGACCTTGGCTTTGGTCCGGCCATTGACCACAACCGCGGCGCCGCTCGAGGCCAGGCCCCTGGCGATCGCGTGGCCGATGCCGGCCGTCGAGCCCGTCACCAAAGCGGTTTTTCCGGAAAGATCGATTTTCATTTTTGCCATCTCCAACGTTGGATACGCTGGATATCGGGTGCAGCGGACCGAACCGCAATCGCGGCCGCAACCGATCAGGGCGCCCAATAAATCAGAGCAATAAAAAAGCGGCGCACGATACGCCGCTTCTAATGTCTTAAGTCAGCGAGAAGGGGCTTACGCCGCCTCGGCTTCCTTTTCCTGCACCGGACCGGAATCCTGGCCCTTGGCATCGACGTCACGGTCGACGAATTCGATCACCGCCATCGGCGCGTTGTCGCCGTAACGGAAACCGGCCTTGATGATGCGGGTGTAGCCGCCCTGACGATCCTTGTAGCGGACCGCGAGCACATCGAACAGCTTCTTGACCTGATCGACATCGCGCATCTCGCTGATCGCCTGCCGGCGCATCGAAAGGCCGCCCTTCTTGCCGAGCGTGACCAACTTCTCGACGATCGGGCGCAGCTCCTTGGCCTTCGGCAGCGTGGTGACGATCTGCTCGTGCTTGATCAGGGCCGCGCACATATTGGCGAACATCGCGCGCCGATGTTCGGCGGTGCGGTTGAGTTTGCGGTGAACCTTGCCGTGACGCATGATCTTATTCCTTCATCTTTGGTTTTGCCACGACGGTTCGTCGGACATGTTCTGCGCAAACAGATAACGTTTGTCGCGAGCTCAGGTGGGCTTCCTGCGTTCGCCCAAGTTAGCGAATAGCGAGTAGCGAATAATTTTCCATTCGCTATTCGCCATTCCCTATTCGCTCAATAATGGTCCTCGAAGCGCTTGGCGAGTTCGTCGATGTTCTCCGGCGGCCAGCCCGGCACTTCCATGCCAAGATGCAGACCCATCTGGGCCAGCACTTCCTTGATTTCGTTCAGCGACTTGCGGCCGAAGTTCGGGGTGCGGAGCATTTCCGCTTCCGACTTCTGCACGAGGTCGCCGATATAGACGATGTTGTCGTTCTTCAGGCAGTTCGCCGAACGAACCGACAATTCGAGTTCGTCCACCTTCTTGAGGAAGGCCGGGTTGAAGGCGAGATCCGGAATGATCTCCTGCGTGACTTCCTTGCGCGGCTCTTCGAAGTTGACGAACACGTTGAGCTGATCCTGCAGGATGCGCGCAGCAAAGGCCACCGCGTCCTCCGGCGAGATCGCACCATTGGTCTCGATCGTCATGGTCAGCTTGTCGTAGTCGAGGATCTGGCCCTCGCGGGTGTTCTCGACCTTGTAGGAGACCTTCTTGACCGGCGAGAACAGGCTGTCGACCGGGATCAGGCCGATCGGCGCATCCTCGGGACGGTTGCGCTCGGCGGCGACATAGCCCTTGCCGGTCGTGACCGTGAATTCCATGCGGATTTCGGCGCCCTCGTCCAGCGTGCAGAGCACGAGCTCCGGATTGAGCACGACGACATCGCCGACGGTCTGGATGTCACCGGCGGTGACGACACCCGGACCCTGCTTCTTCACGACCATGCGCTTGGGGCCTTCGCCCTGCATCTTGATCGAGATATCCTTGATGTTCAGCACGATGTCGGTAACGTCCTCGCGAACGCCGGCGATCGAGGAGAACTCGTGCAGCACGCCGTCGATATGCACCGACTGCACCGCCGCGCCCTGGAGCGACGACAAGAGGATGCGGCGCAAGGCGTTGCCGAGCGTTTGGCCGAAGCCGCGCTCCAAGGGCTCCGCCACCAGCGTGGCGAACCGGGTCGCGTCGTGGCCCGGAGTGACCTGAAGCTTGTTCGGCCGGATAAGTTCTTGCCAATTTTTCTGGATCGTCACTGTTTCACCCATACAGGCCGGGTATACTGCCCATAAGATAATTGGACGAGATAGCCGGCGTTGGAGATCGCGGATCAGTCCGCGGCTTCAATATCAAATCATCGCAAGGCAGCCGGGCTGCCCGCGATGCAACACATCAAACACGCCGGCGCTTGCGCGGACGGCAACCATTGTGCGGGATCGTCGTCACGTCGCGGATCGAGGTGACGGTGAAGCCCGCAGCCTGCAGCGCACGAAGCGCTGATTCGCGGCCCGAACCGGGGCCGGCAACTTCGACCTCCAGCGTGCGCATGCCGTGTTCCTGCGCCTTCTTGGAGACGTCTTCCGCGGCAACCTGCGCCGCATAGGGAGTG
The DNA here is from genome assembly GCA_035547995.1 of Bradyrhizobium sp. Taxonomy (GTDB): domain Bacteria; phylum Pseudomonadota; class Alphaproteobacteria; order Rhizobiales; family Xanthobacteraceae; genus Bradyrhizobium. The sequence continues at coordinate 9,159 of DASZTN010000195.1, forward strand.
GACTTACGAGAGCCCTTGAAGCCCATCGTGCCGGCCGACGACCAGGCAATGGTGTTGCCCTGCGCGTCGGTGATGGTGATGGTCGTGTTGTTGAACGACGAATTCACATGCGCGATGCCGGAGGCGATGTTCTTGCGTTCGCGGCGGCGTACGCGGGTGGCTTCCTTGCCCATTTCAAACCTTTCCTAACGATCTCAAACGCCGCCGTAATGCCAGCGGCTACACCCAAAAACGCGAGTAGCGAATGGCGAGTAGCGAATAATTCTATTCGCCACTCCCTATTCGCCATTCGCCGAATTACTTCTTCTTGCCAGCGATCGCCTTGGCCGGACCCTTGCGCGTACGCGCATTGGTGTGGGTCCGCTGGCCGCGCACCGGCAATCCGCGGCGATGACGCAGGCCGCGATAGCAGCCGAGGTCCATCAGCCGCTTGATGTTCATGCCGGTCTCACGGCGAAGGTCACCCTCGACGACGTAGTCGCGGTCGATGACTTCGCGGATCTGCAGCACTTCCTGATCGCTCAATTGATTGACCCGACGATCGAGCGGGATCTTCACCTTCTCCATGATGTCGCCGGCACTCTTCGGGCCGATGCCATGGATGTACTGAAGCGCGATCAGAACGCGCTTGTTGGTCGGAATATTCACGCCGGCAATACGGGCCACGGACTTCTCTCCTGTCGCCGGCCGCTGATGGTCCGGCATCTTTCGCGATCATGATCCGATCGGATCAAATCTCATCTCGTTGTCTGAGCGAGGCATTCTCGGGACAGGGAGCCCCGTTTCCCGGATCACGCTCAAGGTATTTCGGGCAGGTGTCCGCAAACACGAACACGACGCCCCGCCCCTTGGGTAGATGGGGGCCCGGCATCGTCTGAAACTATCCGATTTAGATGCCGGTTATTAAAGGATTCAAACTGGTTTCGTCAACCGTCTCTACGCCTTAGCTCGCCGTTTCGTGACCTTTTTGGCTGCCTTTTTTGCCGCTTTTTTGGGTTTGCCGAACCGCCTCGCCTTGGCCGCCCCGGCAGCCCGGCGGGCCGACTTCTTGGCCGCCTTGGAAGCCGAAGATCTGGGCGCTGAAGATTTGGAGGCCGATTTGCCCGCTTTTCGGGCGGTTTTGACGGCCTTTTTGGGAACCTTTTTGGCCGTCCTGCCCGATGAACGCGCCCCTGCCTTGCTGGCCTTGGCGACCCGCTTGGCGGTCGCTGCCTTGGCGGGCCGGCGGGGTTCCGCTGCCCCGATCGCCGTCAGGATGCGGTTGATCTCGCGGGTGACCTCCTCGATGGTCATCATGCCATCGACCGTGGCCAGCTTGCGCCGCTCCGAATAGTAATGGATCAGCGGCTCGGTCAGCGAACGGTAGCTGGCCAGGCGCTTGGACAGCACTTCGGGCGTATCATCGACGCGAACTTCCTCGCCACGGGCGCGCATTTCGGCGACTCGGGTCTCGACCCGCGAAAGCAGCGCGCTCTCATTGACGCGCAGCTCGATCACCGCATCGAGCTTCAGATGCTTGTGCCGCAGCAGCTCATCGAGCGCCTCGGCCTGGGGCACCGTGCGCGGAAAGCCGTCGAGGATGAAGCCGTTCTTCATGTCCGGCTGATCGAGCCGATCGGAAATGATGCTGATCACCATCTCGTCCGGCACCAGCTGGCCGGCGGCCATGATGTCCTTGGCCTGAAGGCCGATCGGGGTCTGCGCCGCGACCGCCGCCCGCAGCATCTCACCGGTCGAGAGCTGCACGATGCCGTATTTTTGGACCAGCCGCTGCGCCTGGGTTCCCTTGCCCGCCCCTGGTGGCCCGAGAAGAATCAATCTCATCTATGTTCGCCCCCCGGCTAGGTGAGCGAACCAGCCGCGCACCTCTTGTTATGGGTTCCCAATCGACACCGGGCCTCGCCTTCAGCGGCGGCGGCCCCGCAATTTGGACTTCCTGATCAGCCCTTCATACTGATGGGCGAGCAGATAACCCTGAACCTGCGCAACCGTATCCATGGTCACGCTGACAACGATCAATAGCGATGTTCCGCCAAAATAGAACGGCACCGACGCATAGGAAATCAGGATTTCCGGAATCAGGCAGACAATCGCAAGATAGATCGCACCGATCACGGTGATGCGCGAGAGCACATAGTCGATATATTCGGCGGTGCGCTCGCCAGGCCGGATGCCCGGGATGAAGCCGCCATGCTTCTTGAGGTTGTCGGCGGTCTCGGTCGGATTGAACACGATCGCGGTATAGAAGAACGCGAAGAACACGATCAGCGCCAGATACAGCACCAGGAACAGCGGCCGGCCGTGGCCGAGCTGCGTGGTCAGCCATTGGAACCATTCCGGCCCCTTGCCGGCGTAGAAATTGGCGACCGTGGTCGGCATCAGCAGCAGCGACGAGGCGAAGATCGGCGGGATCACGCCCGAGGTGTTCAGTTTCAGCGGCAGATGCGAGGACTGCCCTTCGAACATCTTGTTGCCGACCTGGCGCTTCGGATACTGGATCAGCAGCCGGCGCTGCGCGCGTTCCATGAACACGATGAAGGCGATCACCGCCACTGCCATCACGATCACGACGAGGATGATGCCGGTGGACAGTGCACCCTGGCGGCCGAGTTCCAGCATGTTGGCAAGCGCGGTCGGCAGTTCCGCCACGATGCCGGACAGGATGATCAGCGAGATGCCGTTGCCGATGCCGCGCGAGGTGATCTGCTCACCGAGCCACATCAGGAACATGGTGCCGCCGGTCAGGGTGATCGCGGTCGACAGGCGGAAGAACATGCCGGGGTCGCTGACGACATTGCCAGCGCCCTCCAGCCCGACCGCGATGCCGTAGGACTGGAACGCGGCGAGAATCACCGTGAGATAGCGGGTGTACTGGTTCAGCGTCTTGCGGCCGGCCTCGCCTTCCTTCTTCAGGGCTTCGAGCTGCGGCGACACCGTGGTCAGGAGCTGGATGATGATCGATGCCGAGATGTACGGCATGATGTTCAGCGCAAAAATCGCCATGCGGTGAATGCCGCCGCCGGCGAACATGTTGAACATGCCGAGGATGCCGCCGGCCTGGGTCTTGAACACCTGTTCCCAGATGTTGGGATCAATGCCCGGCAGCGGGATGTAGGTGCCGAGCCGATAAACGAGCAGCGCGCCCAGCGTGAACCAGATGCGCTTCTTCAGCTCGTCCGCCTTGGCAAAGGCGCCGAAATTAAGATTTGCGGCCAGTTGTTCTGCTGCTGAGACCATGTCGTGGCTTTCTCCCGCCGCCCCTTGCGCCGACGCCCCGGCGGGACATTCGGCAGACGCCGGACATTATTTGGTGCTCGGCTTCGATAAGTCCATCGTTCAATCGTGTAGATCGCCCGCAAGCCGCGGACGATGACGCAGATGTTACGCCGCTTCGCCTGCTTCGGCCTTGGCCGGCTTAAGGATCTTCACCGTGCCGCCAGCCTTCTCGACCGCCTCGACGGCGGACTTCGACGCGCCATGCACTTCGATGTTGATCTTGGCCTTGATCTCGCCGCGGCCGAGCAGCCGCACGCCGTCCTTGGCGCGCCGCAGCACGCCGGCCTTCACCAGCGATTCCGCGTTCATGGTCTCGCTGGCATCGATCAGCTTGGCGTCGATTGCCTGCTGCAGCCGGTCGAGATTGATTTCGGCAAATTCCAGCCGGAAGATGTTGTTGAAGCCGCGCTTCGGCAGGCGACGATGCAGCGGCATCTGGCCGCCTTCGAAGCCCTTGATGCGCACACCCGAACGCGCGGTCTGGCCTTTGCCGCCGCGGCCGGAGGTCTTGCCCTTGCCTGAACCGATGCCGCGGCCGACGCGCATCCGCTTCTTGTGCGAACCGGGATTATCGGCGATGTCGCTGAGCTTCATGGTTTAGTTCCTTTGTCTTAAGAGCATGATCACGACCGAAAGCCGGTACCCGCCTCCCGACGATGCGGGCCGTCGGGCTGGATCGCGCCCCTGTCTTATTTCTCGTCGATGACGCGAACGAGATGTTGAACCTTGCCGATCATGCCGCGAACCTCAGGGGTATCCTGAAGCTCGGCGACCCGGCCAATCTTGTTGAGCTTGAGGCCGATCAGCGTCGAACGCTGCGAGTGATGGCGGCGGATTGAGCTGCCGATCTGCTCGATCTTGATCGTCTTTGCGGCCTTGGCCATCATCTTAACTCCGAAAGGCGCTGATTAAGCGCGTATTGTTATTCCGCCACCGCTTCGGCGTCGCCGCCGACGCGGCGCGACTGCAGCGTGGACACCTTGATGTTGCGGCGTGCCGCCACCGAGCGCGGCGAATCCTGATGCTTCAGCGCGTTGAAGGTGGCGCGAACCATGTTGTACGGATTCGACGAGCCGATCGACTTTGCGACCACGTCCTGGATGCCGAGCGTCTCGAACACCGCGCGCATCGGGCCGCCGGCGATGATGCCGGTACCGGCCGGAGCGGCACGCAGGTAGACGCGGCCGGCACCGTGACGGCCGAAAATATCATGATGCAGCGTACGACCCTCGCGCAGCGCCACGCGCGTCAAATTGCGCTTGGCGGCATCCGTCGCCTTGCGGATCGCCTCGGGAACTTCGCGCGCCTTGCCGTGGCCGAAACCGACCCGGCCCTTCTGGTCGCCGATCACGACCAGCGCCGCAAAGCCGAAGCGCTTGCCGCCCTTGACGACCTTCGCCACGCGATTGATGTGGACGAGCTTGTCGACGAACTCGCTGTCGCGCTCCTCGCGCTCCCTGCTCCGTTCGCGTCCGCCGCGTTCGCGTTCACCTGCCATGGTGTTTTCCAATCTCCAGGAGGCCTTGGCCTCTGTTCCCGTATCCGTTCAAACCAATCGTTAGAAGCCAAATCTCAGAAGCTGAGTCCGCCTTCGCGCGCTGCATCTGCCAGCGCCTTGACGCGGCCGTGATAGAGGTAACCGCCGCGGTCGAACACCACTTCGGTCACGCCGTTCTTCACCGCGCGCTCGGCGACCAGCTTGCCGACGGCTTTCGCAGCGTCGATGTCGGCACCGGTCTTGCCGCTCTCGCGCATCGCCTTCTCCAGCGACGAGGCCGAAGCCAGCGTCTCGCCCTTGAGGTCGTCGATGACCTGGGCGTAGATATGCTTGGACGAGCGGAACACCGACAGGCGCGGACGTCCGCCTCCGGTGCGGCGCAACGACAGCCTCACGCGTTGCTTGCGCCGGGCATTCGTGACTTTCATTCTCGACATCGCCGGCTCCGTTACTTCTTCTTGCCTTCCTTGCGGAAGATGAATTCGTCGACATACTTCACGCCCTTGCCCTTATAGGGCTCCGGCGGACGATAGGCGCGGATCTCGGCGGCAACCTGACCGACGCGCTGCGGATCGATGCCCGCAACCGTGATCTCGGTCGGCTTCGGCACGCTGATGGTGATGCCTTCCGGGACCGGATAGACCACGTCGTGGCTGTAGCCGAGCGCGAGCTGCAGGTTCTTGCCCTGCATCGCGGCGCGGTAGCCGACGCCGGTGATCTCGAGCTTCTTCTCAAAGCCCTTGGTGACGCCGTTGACGAGGTTGGCGACCTGCGCCCGCGCGGTGCCGTACATCGCCTGGGCGCGGTTGGTCTTGACCCGAGGAGCGACCTTGATCTGGCCGTTCTCGAACTTCACCTCGACGTCGTCATGGGCGACGAACTGAAGCTGGCCCTTCGGCCCCTTCATCTTCACGGTCTGACCGTCGACCGTCGCGGTAACACCGGACGGGATCGTCACCGGCCTTTTGCCAATACGTGACATCGTTCTATCCCTTCTCAGAACACCGTGAAGAGAACTTCGCCGCCCACATTCGCCTCGCGCGCATCGTGGTCAGCCATGATTCCCTTCGGCGTCGACAACACCGAAATGCCGAGCCCGTTGTTCACGCGCGGCAGGTTCTTCACCGAGGCGTAAACCCGCCGTCCCGGCTTCGACACCCGCTCGATCTCGCGAATGACCGGCTCGCCGTCGAAATATTTCAGCTCGATCTCAAGCTCGCTGCGGCCGTTGGCATGTTCGACATTGGCGTAGCCGCGGATGTAGCCCTCGGCCTTCAGCACATCGAGCACGTTGGCGCGCATCTTCGAGCCCGGCGAGGAGACCTTGGACTTGGAGCGCATCTGCGCGTTGCGGATGCGGGTGATGAGATCGCTGATCGGATCGTGCGTTGACATTCTTCCGACCCTCCTTACCAGCTCGACTTCACGAGCCCGGGGATCATACCCTTGGACCCGAGCTCGCGCAGCGCGATGCGGGAAAGCTTGTTCTTGCGGTAGACCGAACGCGGGCGGCCGGTCATTTCGCAGCGGTTGCGAATCCGGGTTGCCGAGGAATTGCGCGGCATCTCGGCGAGCTTCAGCGTCGCCGCGAAGCGCTCTTCCATCGGCTTCTGCTTGTCGGCGATGATCGCCTTCAGCCGGGCGCGCTTGGCGGCAGCGTTCTTGGTCATCCGCATCCGCCGGTTGTTCTTCTCGATCGAACTCTTCTTTGCCATGCTTGGCTCCTTACCTTTCCGCGTTTGAGAGGCTGATCAGCGTCTCACTGCCGGAACGGGAAATTGAAAGCGGTCAACAGGGCACGCGCCTCGTCGTCGGTGCGCGCGGTGGTGCACACGGTGATGTCCATGCCCAGCGATTCCCCGGTCTTGTCGAAATCGATCTCGGGGAAAATGATGTGCTCGTTGATGCCGAGCGAATAATTGCCGCGGCCATCGAAGCTCTTCGGGTTGAGGCCGCGGAAGTCGCGTACGCGCGGCAGCGCGATGTTCACCAGGCGATCGATGAACTCGTACATCTTGGCCTTGCGCAGCGTGACCTTGCAGCCGATCGGCTGGTTCTCGCGCAGCTTGAAGGTCGCAATCGCCACCCGCGAATAGGTCACGATCGCCTTCTGACCGGCGATCAGCGACAGCTCGCCAGCCGCCGTTTCCGCCTTCTTGCGGTCGTTGACGGATTCGCCGACGCCCATGTTGAGCACGACCTTGTCCAGCCGCGGCACCTGCATGGCATTGGCGTAGCCGAACTGTTCGGTCAGCCGGCCGCGGATCTTGCGGTCATATTCCGTGCGCAGGCGCGGCACATAAGCGGTCTCAGCCATCGATCTCTGCTCCCGAGCTCTTGGCGACGCGTACTTTCGTGCCGTCCGCCTGAATCTTGAAACCAATACGGGTCGGTTTGCCGTCCTTGCCGAGATAGGCGATGTTCGACAGATGGATCGGCGCCTCCTTGGAGATGATGCCGCCCTCCTGGTTCTGGGTCTGCTTCTGGTGACGCTTCACCAGGTTGACGCCGCGAACCAATGCCGTGTTGTCGGCTGGACGCACCTCGAACACCTCGCCGGTACGGCCCTTGTCGCGGCCGCTCAGCACGACGACCTTGTCACCCTTGCGGATCTTGGCAGCCATCACAGCACCTCCGGCGCAAGCGAGATGATCTTCATGTGGTTCTTGGCACGCAGCTCGCGCGGCACCGGCCCGAAGATACGGGTGCCGACCGGCTCGGCCTGGTTGTTGATCAAAACCGCCGCGTTACGGTCGAAACGGATGACCGAACCGTCGGGACGGCGGATGTCCTTGCGGACCCGCACCACGACAGCCTTCATCACGTCGCCCTTCTTGACCTTGCCGCGGGGGATCGCGTCCTTGATCGACACAACGATAATGTCGCCCACGGTGGCATAGCGGCGCTTGGAGCCTCCAAGCACCTTGATGCACATGACACGGCGTGCGCCTGAATTATCGGCCACGTCGAGGTTGGTCTGCATCTGAATCATTGATGCACCTCGTCCTCTTTCTGCGCTTTTTTGCGCTCAAAATTTCCCTGACTGCATTCCGGCCAAAGCCGGGTCGGCGTCAGGCCGTTTTCTTCTGCTCGCCCCGGACCACGGTCCAGCGCTTCAACTTCGAGATCGGCTTGCTTTCCTCGATCCACACGGTGTCGCCCGGCTTGAACTCGTTGTTCTCGTCGTGGGCGTGGTAGTTCTTCGAACGGCGGATCGTCTTCTTATAGATCGGATGGGTGAAGCGGCGATCGACGCGCACCACCACCGTCTTGGCTTGCTTGTCGCTGACGACCACGCCCTGAAGCATACGTTTCGGCATATCCGGCCTCTTACTTCTTCTTCGCGCGCTGCTCGGCAGCGATGGTCTTGATACGGGCGATGTCGCGGCGGGTTTCACGCAGCCGCGAGGTCTTCTCCAGCTGCCCGGTGGCGCGCTGGAAACGCAGGTTGAAGCGCTCCTTCTTCAGATTGAGGATCGCGTCCTCCATCTGGTCGGGGCTCATTGCGCGGATGTCGGCGACTTTCATCTCGGCCATGATCATTACTCCGCAATGCGCTCGACGAAGCGCGTCTTGATCGGCAGCTTGGCGGCGGCCAGCGTCAGCGCTTCCCGCGCGGTCTGCGTGTTGACGCCGTCGATCTCGAACAGCACCTTGCCCGGCTTCACCCGCACCACCCACAATTCCGGCGAACCCTTGCCGGAGCCCATGCGCACTTCGGCGGGCTTCTTCGACACCGGCACGTCCGGGAACACGCGGATCCAGACGCGGCCGGCGCGCTTCATGTGACGGGTCAGCGCGCGGCGTGCGGCCTCGATCTGGCGGGCGGTGACGCGCTCGGGCGCCATCGCCTTCAGACCGAACTGACCGAACGACAACGTCGCGCCCGAAGACGCGACGCCGTGAATACGGCCCTTATGCGCCTTCCGGAACTTCGTTTTCTTTGGTTGCATCATGGCTTTACGCCCTCAAACCTTCTATTTCGCTTCAAGCCGCGTCGCGGCGCGGACGGCCGCTGTCGCCCTCGGCCATTCTCTTGTCCTGGGCCATCGGATCGTGTTCGAGGATCTCGCCCTTGAAGATCCAGACCTTGACGCCGCAGGTGCCGAAGGTCGTGAACGCCGTCGCCACGCCGTAATCGACGTCGGCACGCAGCGTGTGCAGCGGCACGCGGCCCTCACGGTACCACTCCATGCGGGCGATTTCGGCGCCGCCGAGCCGGCCGGAGCAGTTGATACGAATGCCTTCGGCGCCAAGGCGCATCGCCGACTGCACCGCCCGCTTCATGGCGCGGCGGAACGCGACGCGGCGCTCGAGCTGCTGCGCGATCGATTCGGCGACCAGGGTGGCGTCAAGCTCGGGCGTGCGGATCTCGACGATATTGATGACGACATCGGAAGAAGTGATGTCGGCAACGCGCTTGCGCAGCTTGTCGATGTCGGCGCCCTTCTTGCCGATCACGACGCCCGGACGCGCCGAATGGATCGTCACCCGGCACTTCTTGTGCGGACGCTCGATCACGATCTTGGCGACGGCCGCCTGCTTGAGCTCCTTGTGCAGGATCTCGCGAATCTTGACGTCCTCATGCAGCAGCTTGCTGTACTCGGCCTTGCCCGCGAACCAGCGGGAATCCCAGGTCCGGTTGATGCCAAGACGCAGACCGATCGGATTGATCTTTTGACCCATCGTTTTCTCCCGCGCTCCCTTAAGCGCTCGCCTCGGCCTCGACCTGACGAACCACGATCGTCAGCTGCGAGAACGGTTTAAAGATACGGCCCGAACGGCCACGGCCGCGCGGCGCGAAACGCTTCATCACGATGCCGTTGCCGACATGCGCTTCCGACACGATCAGATCGTCGACATCGAGATCATGATTGTTCTCGGCATTGGCGATCGCCGATTCCAGGCACTTCTTGACGTCAACCGCGATCCGCTTGTGCGAGAACTGCAGGTCGGCGAGCGCGGCAGAGGCTTTGCGGCCACGGATCATCTGCGCGACCAGGTTGAGCTTCTGCGGGCTCACCCGCAGCATCCGGGCGACCGCCTTGGCCTCGTTATCGGCGAGGCTCCGTTCGCGCTTTGGTTTGCTCATCGCTTAATCCTCAAGCCTTCTTGGCTTTCTTGTCGCCCGAATGGCCATGGAAGGTACGGGTCGGCGAGAATTCGCCGAACTTGTGCCCCACCATTTCCTCATTCACCGACACCGGCACGTGCTTCTGTCCGTTGTAGACGCCGAACGTCAGGCCGACGAATTGCGGCAGGATGGTCGAGCGGCGGCTCCAGATCTTGATCACGTCATGACGGCCGGACGCGCGGGCGGCATCTGCCTTCTTGAGCAGCGAGCCTTCAACGAACGGGCCTTTCCAGACTGAACGAACCATGTCCGGCGTTCCTTACTTCTTCCGCTTGTGGCGGCTTAGGAGGATGAATCGATCGGTCGACTTGTTCGACCGGGTCTTCTTGCCCTTGGTCGGCTTGCCCCACGGGGTCACCGGGTGACGGCCGCCCGAGGTGCGGCCTTCACCGCCGCCATGCGGGTGATCGATCGGGTTCATGACGACGCCGCGGTTGTGCGGACGCCAGCCGAGCCAGCGGGTGCGGCCCGCCTTGCCGATCGAGATGTTCATGTGATCCGGGTTCGACACCGCACCGATGGTGCCGCGGCAACGGCCGTGCACCAGGCGCTGCTCGCCCGAATTCATGCGCAGGATGACGTAATCCTGGTCGCGGCCGACGATCTGGGCATAGGTGCCGGCCGAGCGTGCGAGCTGGCCGCCCTTGCCGATCTTCAGCTCGACATTGTGAACGATGGTGCCGACCGGAATGTTGCCGAGCGGCATCACGTTGCCCGGCTTGACGTCGACATAGCTGCCGGCAACAACGGTGTCGCCCGCGGCCAGACGCTGCGGCGCCAGGATATAGGCCTGCTCGCCATCGGCATATTTGATCAGCGCGATGAAGGCGGTGCGGTTCGGATCGTATTCCAGCCGCTCCACGGTCGCGGGAACGTCGACCTTGTCGCGCTTGAAGTCGACCGTGCGGTAGGCCTTCTTGTGGCCGCCGCCGCGGAAACGCACGGTGATGCGGCCGGTGTTGTTGCGGCCGCCCTTGCCGAGCTTGCCCTCGGTCAATGTCTTGACCGGCTTACCCTTGTAGAGCGCCGAACGATCGACCATCACCAGCTGGCGCTGGCCCGGGGTCGTGGGGTTGAATGTTTTCAATGCCATCGCTGTACCGCCTTAGAGTCCGGTGGTGACGTCGATGCGGTGGCCCTCTTCGAGGGTCACGATCGCCCGCTTGACGTCCGACTGCGAACCGAGATTGCCGCGGAACACCTTGGTCTTGCCCTTGCGAACCAGCGTGTTGACGCTCTTCACCTTGACGTCGAACAGCTTCTCAACGGCTTCCTTGATCTGCGGCTTGGTCGCCTTGCTCGCGACCTTGAACAGAACCTTGTTGTGCTCGGAGGCGAGCGTCGCCTTTTCCGTCACAACCGGAGCGACGATCACGTCGTAATGGCGCGGATCGATATTCTTCATTTGAAGCGCGCCTCCAGCGCATCGACCGCCGCCTTGGTCAGCACCAGCTTCTGGCGACGGAGAATGTCATAGACGTTGATGCCCTGGATCGGCAGCACGTCGATGTTGGGGATGTTGCGGGCCGCCGCGGCGAAGCCGTTATGCAGTTCGGCACCGTCGATGATCAGCGCATTGGTGAGGCCAAGGCCGGAGAAATGACCGAGCAGCGCCTTGGTCTTGGCGTCCTTCACCTCGGCGCTGTCCAGCACCACGAGACCGCCGTCCTTGGCCTTGGCCGACAGCGCATGCTTCAGCGCCAGCGCCCGCACCTTCTTCGGCAAGTCGGTGGCGTGGGAACGCACCACCGGACCGAAGGCACGGCCGCCGCCACGGAACTGCGGCACGCGGGCCGAGCCGTGACGGGCACCGCCGGTGCCCTTCTGCCCGTACATCTTCTTGCCGGTGCGCCAGATCTCGGCGCGGCCCTTGGTCTTGTGCGTGCCGGCCTGACGCTTGTTGAGCTGCCACTGCACACAGCGGGCGATGATGTCGGCGCGCGGCTCCAGACCGAAAATCGCATCCGACAGCGTGACCGATCCGGCGTCGCCGCCATCAAGGGTGGTGACCTTCACATCCATGTCACGCGCCCTCCTTCGGGGCTTCGGTCGCAGGAGCTGCTGCTGGCGCCGCTTCCGCAGTTTCAGGCTTTGCAG
>DASZTN010000196.1:0-10649 GCA_035547995.1 Bradyrhizobium sp.
TGCTCAAACAAAGAGATGAGATCATGATCTGATTCAACTTGATCAGATCATGATCTGGTCGGCCCGCTCGGACCTCCAGCAACTAATGACCTCCAGCAACTAATATGGCCGAAATCATATTCGGATCGATGCCGGGGGCGACGAGTGCCGTCGCTCCGCGAGTCCATCCCTCCCGCCGTTCCGTTAAGCTTCTAAGCATATCGGCACCAAAAATTCGCGAAAATGAATGACTTTCGTCGCCCTTCAGTCCGGCTTTTAGGCAAATTGGCGAAATGAAAGCCAGTTGGCTCGATGCTTCGGTCTGGCGCTTGGCTGTCTGTTCCTAAGGTGATACCGATTCCGGTCTCACATGGATAATGGATCTCAGAAATGGACAACCGCAGCGACATTTGGCGTGGAGTTGATGCGATCAAGGCTCGTTTCATCAGCCTGAGCGACAACGTCTGGGCGATGCCCGAAGTGTGCTACACGGAGGCTCGTTCCTCCGCAGAACACCTCGCCGAGCTGCGCCATCAGGGCTTTCGCATCACTGAAAATGTCGCAGGCATTCCCACCGCGGTGATGGGCGAATGGGGGCAGGGAGGGCCGGTGATTGCCTTCCTCGGCGAATATGATGCACTGCCCGGTCTCAGTCAGGAGGCGGGAGTGGCGGAGGCCCGCCCGGTGGAAACCGGAGGCCACGGTCATGGCTGCGGCCATAATTTGCTTGGCTCGGGCGCGTTGCTCGCCGCCACCGCGGTGAAGGACTGGCTTGCCGAACACAAGGCGCCCGGACGCGTGCGTTATTATGGTTGTCCGGCCGAAGAAGGCGGCGCGGCGAAAGCATTCATGGTGCGCTGCGGGGCCTTCGATGATGTCGATATCGCCGTCAGCTGGCATCCGCACAGCTTCTGGGAAGTGGCGGTAACGCCGTCGCTGGCAAACACGCGCGCCGATTTCATCTTTACCGGACGAACGTCGCATGCCGCCGCCTCGCCCCATCTCGGCCGCAGCGCGCTGGATGCGGTGGAGTTGATGAATGTCGGCGTGAACTACATGCGTGAGCATATGCCGAGCGACGCCCGCATACATTATGCCGTTCTCGAGACCGGCGGGATTGCTCCCAATGTCGTGCAGGCGCGCGCCCGCGTCCGCTATTCGATCCGTGCTCGCGATCTGCCGGGCATGAGCGAACTGGTCGAGCGCGTTCACAAGGTCGCGCAAGGCGCGGCGCTGATGACCGAGACACAGGTCGAGATGCGGGTCGTCTCCGCCGTCTCCAATATCTTGCCCAACACCCCGCTCGAGCAAGCGCTGCACCGCATCATGGAGGAACTGGGACCGCCGCATTTCGATGCCGAGGACGAGGATTTCGCCGGCAAGATTCGTGCGACCCTGACCGAGAAGGACATCGCTTCCGTCTATTATGCCATCGGCATGGATCCGACGGATCGCCCGCTGGCCGATTTCCTCGTGCCGCTCGACGCCAAGCGCAATCCTCTGGTCGGCTCGACCGACGTGGGCGATGTCAGCTGGGTCGTCCCGACGGTTCAGGTCCATGCGCCGACGGTCGCCATCGGCACCCCCTTTCACACTTGGCAGGTCGTCGCGCAGGGCAAGAGCCCGGCCGCCCACAAGGCCATGGTGCAGGCGGCAAAGGCCATGGCAGGGATTGGTATCGAGGCGCTGACGCAGCCGGCGTTGATTGCCGCGGCCAAGGCCGACCTCGAAAAGCGCACCGGGCGGACGCCCTATGTCAGTCCGCTGCCGGACAATATTGCACCGCCGCTCGACATGTCCGTGGCCTGATCCTCGATTCCAGTGAACAAAGTTTTTGCAGCGGAATGCGCCTTGGACCGCGCTTTGGCGCTACGGATAGCAAGGGCCTGCCGAAGCGGTGTGCGCCAAACAAGCCCTTTTGCCTAAGCATCGACCATAGTCCTATGGCGTCAGATCATCGCTAAAGTTGACCTCGGGGGCGTTCAGTGTGCCATCTTACGCCCCGGGACATTTTGCGCGGCGGCATGTGGCCGCCTGAACCAGAAGAGGCGGACCAATGCTGGACAGTGAATTGCGAACGATGATCGACGGGGTGAAGGACGGTCGCATGGATCGCCGCGCCTTCATTCAGCGCATGATTGGTCTTGGCCTTACCGCGCCGATGGCCACGCAGCTTCTGGCCGTCGGCGGCGTCGCCATGGCGGAGAGCCCATCGCCTTACAAGCCGACCAAACGCGGCGGCGGCGGCCCGTTGAAACTGCTCTGGTGGCAGGGGCCAACCCTGCTCAATCCGCATTTCGCCACCGGCACCAAGGACCAGGACGGCTCCCGCATCTTCTATGAGCCGCTGGCCTGCTGGGATCCGGACGGCAACATGAAGCTGGTTCTCGCAGCCGAAATCCCATCGACCCAGAATGGCGGTCTGGCGGCCGACGGCAAGTCGGTGACCTGGAAGCTGAAACCCGGCGTCAAATGGCATGACGGCAAGCCCTTCACCGCCGACGACGTGGTCTTCACCTGGGAATACGCCAAGGACCCCGCCACCGCGACGGTGACCATCGGCGTCTACCGCGACATCACGGTGGAGAAGGTCGACGACCTCACGGTCCGCATCCTGTTTCCCAAACCCACTCCGTTCTGGGCCGATGCTTTCGTCGGCGCATCTGCCGGCCAGATCCTGCCGAAACATCTGTTCGAGCCATACAAGGGATCGAAATCCCGCGAGGCGCCCACCAATCTCGCGCCTGTCGGCACCGGCCCCTACAAGTTCGTCGAGTTCAAGCCCGGAGACCTCGTTCGCGGCGTGATCAACCCCGACTACCATATGCCGAACCGTCCCTATTTCGATTCGCTGGAGATGAAGGGCGGCGGCGACGCCGTCTCGGCGGCGCGGGCGGTGATCCAGACCGGCGAATATGATTTCGCCTGGAACATCCAGGTGGAGGATGACGTGCTGCTGCGCCTGGAAAAAGGCGGCAAGGGCAAGACCATCTACGCCGTCGGCGGCGACACCGAGTTCATTGCGCTCAACTTCACCGATCCCAACGTCGAGGTCGACGGCGAACGCTCCTCGATGAAGACCAAACATCCGTTGTTCTCCGATCCGGCAGTGCGCAAGGCGCTGTCGCTGCTGGTCGACCGCGACACGATCAAGAACGCCATCTATGGCCGCGCGGGCCGCACCAGCGCCAACTTCCTCAACGGGCCGCCAAAATTCGTCTCCAAGAACACCTCCTGGGAGTTCAATATCGACAAGGCTGCCAAGATGCTGGAGGAGGCCGGCTGGAAAGCCGGCGCGGACGGGGTCCGGGAAAAGGACGGCAAGAAGCTGAAGATCGTTTACCAGACCTCGATCAACGGCCCGCGCCAGAAAACCCAGGCCATCGTCAAGCAGGCCTGTCAGAAAGCCGGCATCGACGTGGAACTGAAAGCGGTCGTGGCTTCGGTCTTCTTCTCGTCCGACGTCGCCAATCCCGACACCTACGCAAAATTCTACGCCGACATCGAGATGTTCCAGATCCCGATGAGCCAGCCCGACCCGGCCCAGCATATGCGCCGCTACCATTCCCGCTATGTGGCGACCAAAGCGAACAAGTGGCAGGGCACCAACTTTCCGCGCTGGGTCAACAAGGACTATGACGATGCGATCGATGCGGCGGATGCCGAGACCGATCCGGTCAAGCGCGCCGCGCTCTACATCAAATGCAACGACCTGATGTGGCAGGACACCGTCTTCATTACGGCGATGCATCGGCTGAAGGTGGAAGCGGCTTCCAATACGCTGCGGCCGGTGATCAGCGGCTGGGCCAACGAAACCGACAATCTGTTCGACTGGTACCGGGAGGCATAGCGGCGGGCATCGAGGGACTGCCTCATGAGCCAGTACATCCTGCGTCGCCTCCTGATCGCAATTCCGAGCCTGCTTGGCATTTCGTTCGTTCTGTTCGCGGTCCTGGCGCTTGCACCCGGCGATCCCTTCTCGGATCTGGCGACAAATCCAAATGTCCCGCCCGAAGTGGCCCTTGCGCTGCGGGCCAAGTTCGGGCTCGACGATCCGATCTATCTCCGCTACCTGCACTGGCTCGTGGCCATGATGCAGGGGGACTGGGGCTTTTCCTTCGTCAGCCGCATCAACGTCGACACGCTCATCCTCCAGCGGCTGCCGACCACGCTGTATATCATCGGCTCGGCGCAACTACTGGCGCTGCTGATTGCGATTCCGGTCGGAGTCCTTGCCGCTACCAAGCCGTATTCAGTATTCGATCAGGTCGTCAATACGCTCGCCTTTGTCGGCTTTTCGCTGCCGACTTTTTTCACCGGCATCCTGTTTATCCTGGTCTTTTCGGTGAAACTGGACTGGTTGCCGCTGGTCTATACGACTGACATCAATGCGACCGGAATCAACTGGGTTGGCGAGGAGATCAGGCAGGCGATCATGCCCGTCATGGTGCTCGGCCTGTTTCAGGCCGCGTCAATGACCCGATTCGTGCGCTCGGCCATGCTGGACGTGATCCGTCTCGATTACGTTACGACCGCCCGTGCCAAAGGCCTGGGGCAGAGGAGGGTGATCCTCAGGCATGTGATGCGCAACGCCATGATTCCGGTCGTCACCCTGATCGCGCTGCAGATGCCCGTTGTGTTCGGCGGAGCCATCGTCACCGAGCAGATTTTCCGCGTTCCCGGCATCGGCTCGCTGCTGATCTCCTCCATGCTTTCGAACGACACGCCGGTGGTGATGGCCGTGACCTTCGTATTCGCTTGCCTTGTGATCCTCTTCAATCTCATTGCGGATGTCCTGTATGGCTGGCTTGACCCTCGCATCTCCCTCCGTTGAGCGGCGCACCTATTCGCCTGGGCGCGAAACCTGGCGACGTTATCGCCGCCACAAGCTCGCGATGATCAGTGCGGTCCTGCTCCTCGCTCTGGTTGCTGCGGTGGTGTTCGGTCCTTTCTTCTGGCATGTCTCCATCAACGATATCGATTTTGCTGCCACTCTTCAGGGACCCTCGCTGGCCCATCCGTTCGGCACCGACGATCTGGGACAGGATCTGCTTGCCCGCATGATCTATGGCGGCCGGATATCGCTCGCGGTCGGCCTCGCCGCGATGATGGTTTCGGTGATTGTCGGCACGCTGGTCGGTGCGCTCGCCGGCATGTCGCGCGGCGCGCTGGGTCATGCGCTGATGTGGCTCACCGATCTCTTCCTCTCGCTGCCGCAATTGCCGCTGCTGCTGCTGCTGATCTACCTGTTTCGCGACCGGCTCAAGGCCGTGTTCGGTCCCGTGGGCGGCATTTTCATCCTCGTCGTGCTGGTGATCGGTGGACTGCGCTGGATGCCGGTCGCCCGCCTGGTGCGCGCCCAGTTTCTCTCGCTGCGCGAAAAGGAATTCGTCGAAGCCGCGCGCGCGATCGGCGCCAGTCCCGTCAGGCAGGTCGTTCGCCATATCCTGCCCAACGCGCTCGGTCCGGTGATCATTGCCGGAACGATCGATGTCGCCGCCGCGATCATCGCCGAATCGACGCTGTCGTTTCTCGGCCTGGGCTTTCCGCCTGATACCCCGACCTGGGGGCGCCTGCTTTATGACGCCAAGGACTATCTCGATATCTCCGCCCATTGGGCCTTGTTTCCCGGGGCGGCGATCTTCATCGCGGTGATGGCCATCAATTTCATAGGCGATGGATTGCGCGACGCTCTCGATGCGCGGCGGGTGATCTGATGATGCCCCTGCTTGAAATAAATGGCCTGAAGACCCACTTTGCCACCGATGACGGGATCGTTCAGGCGGTCGACGGCGTCGACATCACCATCAACAAGGGTGAGACGCTCTGTGTGGTAGGGGAGTCCGGCTGCGGCAAGACCGTCACCGCAATGTCGATCCTGAAGCTGATCGCGATGCCCCCGGGCCGCATCGTCGCAGGCCAGATCATCTTCGAGGGCCGCGATCTGGTGCCGCTCACCAGCGATGAACTGGACGAGGTCCGCGCCAAGGAGATCGGCTTCATCTTTCAGGAACCGATGACTTCGCTCAACCCGGTGCTGACGGTCGGCGAGCAGATCGCGGAAAGCCTGCGGCGCCACGAGGGGCTGCCACGGAAGGCCGCACTCGCCCGCAGTATCGAGATGCTGAAGCTGGTGCAGATTCCGAATGCGGAAGCGCGCGTGCATGATTATCCGCACCAGTTCTCGGGCGGCATGCGCCAGCGCGTGATGATCGCCATCGCACTTGCCTGCAGGCCCAAACTTGTCATCGCCGACGAGCCCACCACCGCGCTCGACGTCACCATCCAGGCGCAGATCCTCGACCTGTTGCAGGACATGAAGGACCGCTTCGGCATGGCTGTGATGTTGATTACCCATGCCATGGGCGTGGTGGCCGAGACCGCACAGCGCGTGGTGGTGATGTATGCCGGCAAGGTCGTCGAGGAGGCCAGTGTCGACAGGCTGTTCGAGCAGCCCGGCCACCCCTACACGCAGGGACTGATCCGCTCCATTCCACGTATCGACCTGGAGAGCGACCACAAGGCGCGGCTGGAGGCCATCGGCGGCTCGGTTCCGATCCTGATCAATCCCGCTCCGGGCTGCCGCTTCGCGCCACGCTGCCGCCATGCCATGAGCCGCTGTATCGAGCTGGAACCGGTCTTGCGCGAGATCGCGCCCGGCCATCGCATGGCCTGCCATTTGGGAGAGGCGCCATGAGCGAGCCCCTGCTGCGTGTCACCAATCTGAAGAAGCATTTTCCCGTTCACGGCGGCCTGCTGTCGCGCGAAGTCGGGCGCGTCCATGCGGTGGACGGCGTGTCATTCACGATAGACCGCGGAGAAACGCTCGGGCTGGTCGGCGAATCCGGCTGCGGCAAATCCACCACCGGCCGTTGCGTCCTGCGCCTCATCGAGCCCACCTCCGGTGCGGTCGCCTTTGAGGGGCAGGACGTGCTGGGCCTCGGCGGCAACGATCTGCGCGCCTTGCGGCGCAGGATGCAGATCGTGTTCCAGGATCCCTTCGCTTCTCTCAATCCGCGCATGACCATCGGCGCCATCCTCGGCGAAGCATTGATCATTCACGAACTCGCTTCCTCGGCCAAGGAGCGGGAGGACCGCGTAGCGAGCCTGCTCGTCAAGGTCGGATTGAAGGGCGAGCACATGCGCCGCTATCCGCACGAATTTTCCGGCGGGCAGCGCCAGCGCATCGTGATCGCGCGTGCGCTTGCGGTGGAACCGAAGCTCATCATCTGCGATGAACCGGTTTCGGCGCTGGACGTATCGATTCAGGCGCAAGTGATCAATCTTCTGCAGGATCTGCAGAGCGAACTGCAACTAACCTATCTTTTCGTCGCCCACGATCTCTCGGTCGTGGAACATATCTCGGACCGCGTAGCGGTGATGTATCTCGGACGCATCGTCGAGCTGGCCAAGGCGGGCGATCTTTATCGAAACCCCCAACATCCCTATACGCAGGCGCTGCTCTCCGCTGTGCCGGTGCCCGATCCAAAGGTGAAGCGCAGCAGAATTCGTCTGCAAGGCGATGTGCCAAGTCCGCTGAACCCTCCCGCGGGCTGCCATTTTCACACCCGCTGTCCCAAGGCCAGGCCGGACTGCTCGCGAACGGCCCCTGAACTGAAGCAGGCCGAGGACGGGCATCTGGTGGCCTGTCATTTGGTCTGAGCGGCTCCACTCCGGAAGCCTGTGGCCAGCGACGACCTTAACCCGGTCGGCGACATTCGCGAGCATTCCACACGCCCGTCGTTCGGACTCTGAATACGGCGGAGCAGCCTCTTCATCGGAAAGCATACACAGGACGTCCATGCCGGCTCGCCGCTGACGGCAGATGCGGATCCATCGCCCCTGCACAGCGGCGCTGGAGCGCAGGATCGCCGCGATGGAAGCGCCGGTCCGTTCACAATGCCGACATCGCCCGGATGCCTATAAAACGCGGCCTATTGGTCAGAAAATATGCAGGTATACTGACGGTTTCGGTATCAGGCATTCCTCCTTCGGCCAATCAAAGCCGGAAAATAGTCCGTATACCCGCATTTCGTCGCAGCCGGCCGGATTGGCATGAAGGTTGCTCCCGTTAGGCCGAACCGACGGGGACGCGATGCGAATATTGATCGACAATGCGGACTGGATCGTGACGGTGGACGCCAAGCGGCGTCTCCTGCGCTCCGGATCGATCCTGATCGAAGACGATCGCATCGCCTATGTCGGGCCGGCGAGTGAGCTTTCTTCCGACGTTGCGGTCGATCGGCGGATTGACGGAAGCGGTCTTTTGATCGCTCCGGGCTTTGTCGATACCCATGTGCACAACACCCAACAGCTCGGCAGAGGCCTGGCCGACGAATGCGACCTGCCGAAGCAGCTGCTTGAGCGGCTCTACGGATATGAATCGGCCCTGACTGCGCACGAGGCCTATCTGGCCGCGAAGCTGTGCCAGATGGAGTTGATCAAGGCCGGGACCACCTGCTTCCTCGACCCGAGCAGCTACTTTCCCGACGAGACCGCGCGTGCCGTGGCGGAGACGGGAATGCGTGGTGTCATCTCCCGAACCGCGTTTGATGTGCATCGAACGCCGATCGGCGACATGCCGGGCCGCGCCATGTTCCGTGAAACGCTCGAAGAGGCGATGGCCGCAGCGGAGCGGACCGTCGTCACCTATCGCAATAGCTGCGACGGCCGGCTGGATGCGTGGTTTGCGTTACGTATTCTCGCCGGCTGTTCCGATGAGCTGTGCCGTCGTACGCGCGCGCTGGCCGATAAATATGGCGTCGGGATCGTGATGCATGCATCTGAATCCCGCGACGAGGTGGTTGCCTCTCGTTTGACGTCGGGCGCGAGCGACGTCGAGCGTCTGGAGGCGCTTGGTGTCCTCGGTCCCAACATGGTGATGATCCACATGGGGTGGGCCTCGCCCAGGGAAATCGAACTGGCGCGCCGATACAGGTTCAAGATTTCGCACACGCCCGCGTCTTCCTACCGCATCGCGATGGGTGACCAGGTGCACGGCAAATTCCCGGAGATGGCCGAGCTTGGAGTGACGGTATCCTTGAGCTGCAATTCTGCAATGTCTTCCAACTTCATGGACATGGTTCGTCTCATGAATGTCGGCGCCGGCGCAATGCGCTCCATCAGGCTCAGCGCATTCATCTTTCCACCGGAGCAGATGGTTGAAATGGCTACGATCAACGGCGCGATCGCGATCGACAAGCAGAACGAGATCGGCTCGATCGAGGTCGGCAAGAAGGCGGACATCGTCGCATTCGATACGATGCGGCCGGAATGGCGTCCCATGCATAATCCGCTTTCGAACCTCGTGCATAGCGCGAGGGGTGGAGCTCATACGGTCATCGTCGACGGCAGGATCCTGGTCGATGGTCGCGAGGTGAAGTTCGTCGATGAACGGGCGCTGCTGGCCGAGTGCCAGAGCCATGGCTTGAACATCGCCGCCAGATCGGGACTGGGGCCGGCGACCCGATCTCCATGGCCCTGTTGCTGAAGGACCGGCGGTCATGATCATCATCGATAATCTCGACTGGATCCTCACCGTCGACTCGGCGCGCCGGATCATCAGCAGCGGACGTATCGTCGTCGATGGCGATCGCATCGTTTCGGTGGGAAAGGCCGGCGAGCCGCTGCCGGGCGGCGGCGAGGTCATCGACGGAAAGGGATTGATTGCCGTTCCCGGCCTGATCGACACCTCGGTTGCGGTCGTTCAGCAGCTCGGGCGCGGTCTCGGCGATCTCTGCGACATTCCCGAATACCGGCTCAACCGGGTCGGCCGTTATGAAGGGGCGCTGACGGCCGACGATGCCAGGATGGCTGCGCAGCATTTTTGCATGGAGATGGTCCGTGCGGGATCCACGTTCTTCGTGGACGCCGGCAGTCGTTTCCCCGGGGAGATCGCCGCCATCGCTGCACAACAGGGATTGCGGGGGCTGGTCGGGTTCGCGGCGCAAGACGTTTACGACACCGCCATGGGGTCTTATGCGCCATCGGTGCAGCGGCTCGACCTGAAGGGTGTGCTGGATCGCGTGCAGGCCAGCATTTCGGCGATCGATGCGATGGGGCAGAAGCTCGTCGCTCCCTGCATCGCCATTCCCTGGCTCACCGGCTGTTCGGACGAGCTCGGCAAGGCGCTGGCGGCGATCGCCGCCGATCGCAAGCTGGCGGTGGTCGTCGGAGCCGGGGCGTCGCGCGATGAGGCGGTTTATTCCCGCATCCATGCCGGCATGACTGAAATCCAGCGGCTGCGGCAGCTGGGGCTGCTCGGTCCGCGTACCATCGTCGCGCATGCCGGCTGGACCGGGCCTGATGATCTGCGGACTTTGGTGGAGAGCGGCGCCAATGTGGCCTGCTGCCCTTCGATGTCGCATCGGTTGGGGACCGGAGCGCTCGAGCAGGGCCGCTATCCGGAACTTCTCGCTTTTGGCGCCAACGTCACCCTCGGTTCGGGCTCGGCGATGGCGAGCAACTACATCGATATCGCCCGTCAGCTCTATCTGTTTTCGGGCGGCTGCAAGACGTTCCGCCTGGACGCGACGATTGCCGGGCCGGAAATCTCGCTTGAAATGGCGACGGCGAGGGCTGCGATGGCTCTCGGAAGATCCGGCGAGCTCGGTGCGATCGAGCAGGGCAGGCTGGCGGACATCACGCTGTTCCGATGTGCGGCCGCGGAT
>DASZTN010000197.1:0-59674 GCA_035547995.1 Bradyrhizobium sp.
CGAATTCGCCGACCTCGGCCACCGACTTGGCGATGCGCACGCCGCCCTTGTCGCCGGCGGAGGCTTCCTTGAACTTGCCCTTGCCGCGGCCGCCGGCATGGATCTGGCTCTTCACCACCCAGATCGGGCCGGGCAACTGCCCGGCTGCGGCTTCGGCATCGGAGGCCTTCAGCACCGGCACGCCCTTCGAGATCGGCACGCCGAATTCGCCCAGCAGCGCCTTGGCCTGGTATTCGTGGATGTTCATTTAGACGTTCTCCAGACGCTAGCGTCGCAATCAGCGGCCGAGCAGATCGGGCGCGATCTTCTTGCAGGCATCGACCAGGCCTTGCACAGCGCCAACCGACTTGTCGAAGGCCTCGCGATCCTTGCCGGCCAGTTCGATCTCGACGATACGCTCGACGCCCTTCGAGCCGATCACGACGGGAACGCCGACATACATGTCCTTCACATTGTATTCGCCATTGAGATAGGCGGCGCAGGGCATGACGCGCTTCTTGTCGCGCAGATAGCTCTCGGCCATCGCAATCGCGGATGCCGCCGGCGCATAGAAGGCGGAGCCGGTCTTCAGGAGGTTGACGATCTCGGCGCCGCCATTGCGGGTGCGGTCGACGATCTCGTCGATGCGGGCCTGCGAGGTCCAGCCCATCTTGACCAGATCCGGCAGCGGAATGCCGGCCACGGTGGAATAGCGCACCAGCGGCACCATGGTGTCGCCATGGCCGCCGAGCACGAAAGCGGTAACGTCCTCGACCGAAACGTTGAATTCGTCGGCAAGGAAATAGCGGAACCGCGCCGAATCCAGCACGCCGGCCATGCCGACCACCTTCTTGTGCGGCAGGCCGGAGGCCTTCTGCAGCGCCCACACCATCGCGTCGAGCGGGTTGGTGATGCAGATGACGAAAGCCTCGGGAGCATATTTCTTGATGCCGGCCCCGACCTGCTCCATGACCTTGAGATTGATCGAGAGAAGATCGTCGCGGCTCATGCCCGGCTTCCGCGGCACGCCGGCAGTGACGATGCAGACCTTGGCGTTATCCAGCGCTTCATAGGAATTGGTGCCGGTCAGGCTGGCATCGAAGCCGTCGACCGGCGAGGACTGCGCGATATCGAGTGCTTTGCCCTGCGGCACACCCTCGGCAATGTCGAACATCACGACATCGCCAAGCTCTTTCAGGCCGATGAGATGAGCCAGCGTACCGCCGATCTGGCCGGAGCCAATCAAAGCAATCTTGTCGCGCGCCATGGAAATCTGTCCTCTGATCGTAAAACGGAAAGTGGAAGAGACTTGAGTGGGTGGTTATCCCTTTCGACTGACGGGTTCAAGCCGGGTCCCTGCCCAATTGTCGGGCCGGTTCGATGGCGCCGAGGCAGACCTGGTATACAGCCCCGTCCGGAGACGGTCCTTACGTCTCCACCAGGCCGGTGGTCGAGCCGCTGGCCTCGGAATCCTTACGTCCATGGGGCAGCGCCAGGTAGGATTCCGAGCCCATCTCGATCAACCGCGATGACGTCCGCTTGAATTCGTTGGCCTCGATGCCCTCGTTCGCCACATATAGCGACATCGGATCGGCGGCCGCCGACGCCATCAACTTCACGGCATTGTCATAAAGCGTATCGATCAGCGAGATGAACCGCTTGGCGGCATTGCGCTGGGCGTGGTCCATCACCGGAATATGGTCGATCAGAATGGTATGATAATCGTGCGCCAGCCGCAGATAGTCTGACGCGGCCAACGGCTTTTCGCACAGCTCAGCGAATGGAAACCGGGCTACGCCATTGGCCGAGCACGGCACGCGCAGGCTGCGGCCCTTGATCGATATGTCGCGCGGCTTGCACGGCGCATTGCCGGTCATCCTGGCCCAGGCCTTGTCGAGTGCGGCATCGGCCGCGCGGTCCGCCGGCGTCAGCCACATCTTAACCCCGGCAAGCTTCTCCAGCCGGAAATCGGTCCGTGCATCGAGCCGGTGCACGTCCATATGCTGGGAAATCTGTGCGATGAATGGCAGAAACAGCGCCCGGTTCAGGCCGCCTTTATAGAGGTCTTCGGGCGCGACATTCGATGTCGCCACCACCACCGTGCCGAGTTCGAACAGCTTTGCGAACAGCCGCCCCAAAATCATGGCGTCGGCAATATCGGTGACATGGAATTCGTCGAAGCAAAGCAGCCAGGCCTGGTCGAAGATGGCGGCCGCGGTGAGCGCGATCACATCGCCATCAGCCATCTCGCCACGCGAGATGCTGCGGCGAAAGCCGTAAATGCGTTCATGCACCTCGGCCATGAATTCGTGGAAATGGGCGCGCCGCTTGTGCTCGACCTGGCTGTGCTGGAAGAACAGATCCATCAGCATGGTCTTGCCGCGCCCGACCTCGCCATAAATATAAAGACCGCGCGGCGGCCCGCCATTCTTCTTGTCGGCAAACAGCCGGCCGAGCAGGCCCTGCTTCCGCGCCGGCTTGTAGGCGGCAAGCCGCTCCTCGAGTGCGGCGAACGCTTCAGCGGCCTCTGCCTGTGCGGCATCCGGCTCGATCGCACCGGAGGTAATCAGGGATTGATATTGGTCGCGGAAGGAATTGGGCGGGCTGGCGGCGTGCATGCCCACCTTTCCGCCCCAGCCTTGCGAAAATTGCAAGCCGTGAATTGGGGCTGGAGCTATGCGGACACGCAGGCCGCGGCAAACCCCGCCTTCGCTTCATTCGCGAGGGCGCGGGCGCATTACGCGCTCAGCGCGTAGGAATCCTCGACCACATAGGGACCTCCGCCGGTCGAAGCGCGTGCCGAGAACAGCACGAACCGGTCGGCGGTGAACACCTTGCTCGGAAAATAGCCGCGGACCGAGAGATAATCCGCGACGTCCTGGCTTGAGGCGTCATGCAACCGGGCCAGCGTCACATGCGGGGTGAATTTCCGTCCCTCCGGATCGAGCCCGATCCGCTGCATCATCCGCTCCAGTTCGGCCTGCAGCTCGATCAGCGGCCGGCTGGGCACGATGCTGGCGACCACCGCGCGCGGCTTGCGGCCGCCGAAGCTCGACAGCCCCTGCACCGTGACCTCGAACGGTTTGCGGTTGACCCGGAACAGCATCGAGGCGATCTCGTTGGCCGAGACACCGTCGATGTCGCCGATGAAGCGCAGGGTGACGTGGTAATTTTCCGGATCGATCCAGCGTGCACCCGGCAGGCCGCCACGCAAGCTGGAAAGGGTCTGGCCGATTTCGGGGGGAATTTCCAGTCCAGTGAACAGACGAGGCATCGCAACAATCCTCGATGCGGAGGCGCAGGCTTGGGAAGCCCACACCTGAAAACAACCCGGTGACGAATCACCGATACGATTTTTACCGTAGTTATGTGACTCTGCGAAGCATGCGGCGTTAACGGGTCCTCAAGGTTAGGGAAAAACCGACGGTAATCTTAGCGTTGACCTTATTTATTTAACTGCGTTGGCTGGGAATTGCGCCCAGGAATGCCTCCACCATGGGCAGCATGTTTTTCACGATCACCTCGACCCCTTCCGCCGTCGGATGCATGCCGTCGGCCTGGTTGAGTTTGGAGTCCGCAGCCACCCCTTCAAGGAAGAACGGATAGAGCGGAACCCCGAAGGATTTCGCCAGATCCGGATAAATCGAATTGAACTGTGCCGCATAATCGGCGCCGTTGTTCGGCGGTGCGACCATTCCGCACAGCATCACCGCGATCTTGCGCGCCTTCAATCTGGTCAGGATGTCCGACAGCGCAGCGCGGGTGATCTTGGGGTCGATGCCGCGCAGCGCGTCGTTGGCGCCCAGCTCCACGATCACGGCATCGGTGCCGTCGGGCACCGACCAGTCCAGCCGGTCCCGGCCGCCGGAACTGGTGTCGCCGGACACCCCGGCATTGCTGATGTCGACATTCATCCCCTTGGCTTTCAAGGCCTTTTCCAGCTGCTCCGGAAACGCCGCGGAGCCGGGCAAGCCGAGGCCGGCGCTCAAGGAGTCGCCGAGCACGACCACTTTGATCGGCTTCTCGGTCCCGGCAGCGGGCGTCTGGGCAAATCCGGCGCCCGCTGTCATCAAGGCCATAATCAACACGACTATGTGCACGAGCGACCGCGTTCGGCCCTCGACCGGGGCCGCGGAAGTGCCATATGACCGAACCATGGACAGTCTCATCGAACCCTCGTCACTGGCCGGCCTCACGCCGGACACCATCTCGATCTCGAACGTCAATCTCTCGCTAGGCACCGGCGCCGCGCGTGTCCATATCCTGAAGGATATCAGCCTCAGTGTGGCATCGGGCGAGGCGATCGGCCTGATCGGCCCATCGGGTTCGGGAAAATCCACGCTTCTGATGGTGATGGCGGGACTGGAACGTCCTGACAGCGGAGAAGTGGTGGTCAATGGCACGTCGTTCAATGCGCTGGATGAGGACGAGCTGGCGCGGTTTCGCGGCCGCCAGATCGGCATCGTTTTCCAGTCATTTCACCTGATCCCGACCATGACCGCATTGGAGAATGTCGCGGTGCCGCTGGAGCTGGCCGGCAACCGGGACGCTGCGGAACGCGCGGCAAAGGAACTGGAATCCGTCGGCCTCGGCCACCGCCTGCATCATTACCCGACGCAGCTGTCCGGCGGCGAGCAGCAGCGGGTGGCGCTGGCCCGCGCGCTGGCGCCAGACCCTGCGATCCTGGTCGCGGACGAGCCGACCGGCAATCTCGATGAGGCCACCGGCAAGCAGATCGTCGATCTGTTGTTCACCAAGCATGCCGAACGCGGCATGACGCTGGTGCTGGTGACCCACGATACCTCGCTCGCCTATCGCTGCGATCGCGTGGTGCGGCTTCGTTCCGGGCGCATCGACAGCCAGACCACGGACCACAAAGCCGCTTCATGAGCATGGTCTCCGGGTCCGCCACCCTCCCCGCCTCGGGCCATAGCGCCTTGCTCGCCTGGCGTTACGCCTTGCGCGAATTGCGTGGCGGGCTGCGCGGCTTCTACGTTTTCATCGCCTGCATCGCGCTCGGCGTGATGGCGATTGCCGGCGTCGGCTCGGTCGCCGCCAGCCTCAATGAGGGGCTGGCGCATGAGGGCCGTACGCTGCTTGGCGGCGATGTGGCGTTCTCGCTGATTCAGCGCGAGGCCAAGCCGGACGAGGTCGCCTTCCTGCGCACGCGCGGCAAGGTCTCGGTCACCGCGATGCTGCGGGCGATGGCCCGCGCCGCTAACGGCCAGCTCGCACTGGTCGAACTCAAGGCCGTTGACGACAGCTATCCGCTGCTGGGCGAATTGACGCTCAGCCCGAACAGGCCGCTGGCCGATGTGCTCGCCGAGCGCGATGGCGCATTTGGCGCGGCGGTTGACGCGACCTTGCTGGCGCGGCTTGACCTGAAGATCGGCGACCGCCTCACCGTCGGCAACACGACGTTCCAGATACGCAGCATCGTCGACGCCGAGCCGGACCGGCTGGCCGCCGGCCTCAGCTTCGGTCCGCGCTTTCTGATCAGCGAGGCGGCCTTGCGCGCAACCGGGCTGTTGCAGCCGGGCAGCCTGGTGCGCTGGCTGTACCGCGTCAAACTGCCCGACAACGCTGCCGGCGATGCCGCCATCCGCCAATTGATCGACGACACGCGGACGGCATTGCCGCAGGCCGGCTGGGAGATCCGTTCGCGCGACAACGCCTCGCCGCAGCTCGAGCGAACCATCAGCCGCTTCACCCAGTTCCTCACCCTGGTCGGGCTTGCCGCGCTCCTGGTCGGCGGCGTCGGTGTCGCCAATGCGGTCAAGAGCCACATCGATCGGCGCAACGACGTGATCGCCACCTTCAAGGCCGTCGGCGCCACCGGCCGCGACGTATTCGCCATCTACCTGACGCAAGTGATCGTGCTTGCCGTGACCGGCTCAGTGATCGGGCTCGCCATCGGAGCGGCGCTGCCATTTGTCATCGTCGGCCTGTTCGGCGGCCTGCTGCCGCTGCCGGTGGTGCCCTCGGTGCATCCCGGCGAATTGCTGCTGTCCTTCATCTACGGCCTGCTCACCGCGCTCGCCTTCGGGCTTTGGCCGCTTGGCCGCGTACACGACGTTCCGGTGGCGGCGCTGTTCCGCGAAACCATTACCAGCGAAGGCCGCCGCCCGCGCTGGCGCTATCTTGCCCTGATGGCGGTGGTGGTTGGGCTTTTGATCGCGGTGGCGATCGGGCTTGCCTATGACAAGCGGATCGCAACCGTGTTCGTCGTCTCTTCGATCGCCGTATTCGTGGTGCTGCGCGGCGTCGCCGCAGCGCTGATGGCGCTGGCGCGGCGGCTGCCGCGGACCGGCATCACCATGCTGCGGCTGGCGATCACCAATATTTATCGGCCCGGCGCCCTGACCCCCTCGGTGGTGCTGTCGCTGGGCCTGGGACTCGCGGTCCTGGTCACGATCACGCAGATCGACGGCACCCTGCGGCGGCAGTTCCTGGCAGCGCTGCCCGATCGCGCGCCCTCGTTCTATTTTATCGACATCCCGGCCAACGATGCCGAGCGCTTCGGCGCCTTTCTCAAGCAGACCATGCCGCAATCCACCATCGAGGACGTGCCGATGCTGCGCGGCCGCATCGTCTCCGCCCGCGGCGTCAAGGCGGAAGACCTCAACGCCTCGGCGGACTCCGAATGGGTGCTGCAGAGCGACCGCGGCCTGACCTATACCGGCGAGATTCCGAGGGGATCGAAACTGGTCGAAGGCAAATGGTGGGGCCCCGATTATGACGGCCCCCCGCTGGTCTCGATCGAGAAGAAGATCGCCGACGGGCTCGGGCTGAAGCTCGGCGATCCCATCGTCGTCAACGTGCTCGGCCGCGACATCACCGCCACCATCGGCAACATGCGGACCGTGGACTGGCAGAGCCTTGGCATCAATTTCGTGCTGGTATTCTCGCCGAACGCCTTCAAAGGCGCGCCGCACACCCATATCGCCACGTTGACGGAGCGCCACCCCAATCCCGCCGGTGACGGGCAAATCATCAAATCGGTCGCCCAGGCGTTTCCGATGGTGACGACGGTGCGGGTACGCGAGGCGCTGGAGACGATCGGCGCGGTGGTGAGCAATCTGGTGCTGGCGATCCGCGGCGCCAGCGCCATCACCCTGATCTCCGCCGTGCTGGTGCTGGGCGGGGCGCTCGCCGCCGGGCACCGCCACCGCGTCTACGACGCCGTCATCCTCAAGACCCTCGGCGCCACCAGGGCACGGCTGCTCGGTGCCTATGCGCTGGAATATCTGATGATCGGTTTCGCCACCGCCGTGTTTGGCGTGATCGCCGGCTCGGTGGCGGCCTGGCTGATCGTGACGCGGCTGATGACGCTGAGCTTCAATTGGCAGGCCGGCAGCGCCGTGATCGTGGTGCTGGCGGCGCTTATTGTCACGGTAGGGCTGGGGCTCGCCGGCACGCTGCTCGCGCTCAATCGCAAGCCCGCGTCGGTACTGCGGAATTTGTGACAAATTGAAGCGGCGCCTGTCGCAACGTTAACGCGATTTTAGCGGGCAATACGCGGTAGGGCGACATTCAGCCGCGCGTGGAAGCTTGCAGCGAATGTGTTAGTTTCCCACATACCAAACGGGTCAGACGCCAGTTTGATGACGAAAAAGTAATGTCAGCAAATGGTGGTATCTGGGATAGATTTCTAGCCGGCGCCGCAGACCCTTGCGGCCTTGCCGGACTAACAACGGGAATTCGACCATGTCGGACCTAGACCGCAATTATGCCTCTCCCTTCGGCCGGGCCGCCGGGCGCATGGACGCCGCGACCGTCGACGCCGGTCTGCGCGCCTACATGCTGCGCATCTACAACTACATGACCATTGGCCTCGCCATCACCGGCTTTGCCGCGCTTGGCGTCTATATGGCCGCCGTGACCACCGACCCGTCGGGCGCCGCCGCCCGGATCGGCAATTCGTTCCTGACGCCGTTCGGCTATGCCATGTTCGTCAGCCCCCTGAAGTGGCTGTTCATCCTGGCGCCCCTGATCATGGTGTTCGCGATCTCGGCCGGCATCAACCGGCTGGCGCCTTCGACCGCCCAGCTTTTGTTCTGGGTATTCTCGGCGCTGATGGGCGTTTCGCTATCCTCGATCTTCCTGGTGTACACGCACACCTCGATCGTTCGGGTGTTCTTCATCACCGCCGCCTCGTTCGGTGCGCTGAGCCTTTATGGCTACACCACGCGCCGTGACATGAGCGGGATGGGATCGTTCCTGCTGATGGGCCTGTTCGGCGTCATCATCGCGAGCCTCGTCAACCTGTTCGTGGCAAGTTCCGCGCTGCAGTTCCTGGTGTCAGTGGTCGGCGTGCTGGTGTTCGCCGGTCTCACCGCCTGGGACACCCAGCGGCTGAAGAATGATTACATCTACGGCTATGCCTCGGCCGGCGGCGACGTGGCGGAGCGTGCGGCAATCACGGGAGCCCTGTCGCTCTACCTGAACTTCATCAACCTGTTCACGCTGCTGCTGCAGCTGCTTGGCCAGCGCGACTGACCGCGTAGACCGGTCGTCCAGATCACGGCCCCGGCGGCAACGCCGGGGCTTTTATTTTGCGACGGGCAAAAATAAGCTCGCGCCATGGCACCTCTTGAAATCAGGCCCACTACGGAGGCCGACCTTCCCGTCGTGACTGAAATCTACGGGGAGGCGGTCCGCCATGGCACCGCAACATTCGAACTGATCCCGCCCGACCTTGCGGAGATGACCCGGCGGTTCAAAGCTCTGGCGGACGGCGGCTTCCCCTATATTGTCGCCGCGCTGGAAGGCCGTGTGGTCGGCTATGCCTATGCCGGCGCCTACCGGCCGCGGCCCGCCTATCGCTTCACGGTCGAGAATTCGATCTACCTCGACCCTCAGATCCATCGCCGCGGCATCGGGCTGAAGCTGATGCAAAGGCTGATCGACGAATGCGCGGCGCGCGGCTTCCGGCAGATGATTGCGGTCATCGGCGATTCCGCCAATGCCGGATCGATCGGGCTCCATACCCGCTGTGGCTTCGAGATGATCGGAACGCATCCGAATGTCGGGCTCAAATTCGGCCGCTGGCTCGACACCGTGATGATGCAGCTCGCGCTTGGCGAAGGCGGCACCACCGTGCCAGCGGAAGCGCAAGCCTGACTATACGACCGCAAGCTTGCGATCGATCACCAGCAGCACGCGATCAAGCTCGTGACCACGGCGCAGAATCAGGCCGGTCGCCGAAATCACGCTGTACATGCCTTGCTTGCGGGCCAGCCGCGGATCCTTCTCGATCCGGTAGATCGGCACTTCGGAGGCGCGGCGGAACACCGAGAACACCGCACGGTCTTTCAGGAAGTCGATGGCGTAGTCGCGCCATTCGCCGCTGGTGACCATCCGCCCATATAAATTGAGGATACGATTAAGCTCGAAACGATTGAACGTCACCCGGTTAGGGCTAGCTCCTGCAGCGGTGTTGCTGCGCGCCGCTGCGCGCATCTCACTCGGATCGGCATCCTCCGAAATCAGGGTCATGCGGCTTCTCCTGTCATCTGAACGACATGATCGCGCCGCCAGCCGGCATCTGCAAGAGGCCATCGCGGCGGCCATAGCCTGTTTTCGAGCAGCCGAGCCGGGAGAAATACCTCGAAACAAAAAGCTGGTCCCGATTGAATCGCAGCGAATGTCAGGAGAGCGCACCGCCCTACATCTAAGAGAAAACGCGACAAGCCGTCACGGGATCGTTAGCGGAATTCATAATGCCGCCCCACTTCCGCCCATCGACCGCCCGGCTCGCTTGCGACAAGCTAACCCTGCGTTGGCCCGGTCCTTTCGGCACCGGATTCCTCAGCCCCCAGCCCCCCGGGGTCGTCGGGATCGGGCCTATTCGCAGGTTAGTTTATCCCCATACTGGGCCAACGAGAGTTGGTCCTTTTTCTTTTGTGCTTCTTTTTCTTTTTACTCCAAGGACTTGGCAACGGCTGAGACGGTCGCCCAAGGCAGCGCAGTACACGGCAACCGCAAGGTTGCCGAGCGAAGCAGAGACCCGCTTGCGGCACGACGAATACGACAGGGCCTCTGCCGCTTCCGAATCGCGCATTCGGAAAATCGAGACCTTTCGAGCAAGGTGGTTTTCTGGTCGCCTAAAGAAACGCGTCAAAACAATCGAGCGCAGCTTCGGATTCTGATCCGCATCAGAACCGAACAGCATCCCAACTAATTTCTTTGCTGACAGCCGCCTTGCCTAAGGTCGTCTCACCTAATTAAGGCAGCGACCTTAATGCAGCGACGTGTAGGCCGCCCCCAGCATCGGACCGGGCCTGTCGCGGTTGCCGTCCTGCAGATAGACCGCAGCAGCATCGACGCCCTCGCGGCTCATGATGTTTTCCAGCGGCACGCTCCAGGTTCCTGGTGTGCCGTTCCAGTCACCAACCTTCAAGAGATTACGCACCACGTTGTGATAGGTGATTTCGCGGCCGCGATTCTCGCCGCGCCCGATCGCGATCGGTATCGCCTTCGACAGCGCGCAAATCCACACTTCGCCATGCGTCGCGGCCGGACTTTTGCTGGCGGCAACCGAGACGTTGATCTGCCGGTTGGTCACCGTCATCGAGACCGGCACCGACATGATTCCAGCGAGCTTTTCGGTGTTATCGATCGCATTTTCGATGCCGGCGCGATCGCTGCCGACCACATGCGCTTCGCCATTGATGATGGCTTGCGGCGTGTAGACCTCACGATCGCCACGCATATGCGAATAGGCTCTCTGGCGGGCGCTGAAGCGCGAATCAGCCAGCGTGTCCTTCCACCCCAGATAATCCCAATAGTCGATCGGCATGCTCAGCGCGATGATCGACGGATCCTTGGCGAGCTCGCCGATAATCCTGTCGGCGGGCGGGCAGGACGAACAGCCCTGCGAGGTAAACAGCTCAACGACCGCACGCGGATCGGCATGTACCGGGCGAACGATCGCGATAATCGCGAAGATGCCCAGCGCACCGGACCATCGCGAAATGGAGTTACAAGCCGTTATCGTCGTCATAAGGAAAAACGGGAGTTTCCCGCACCGTCGCTGTTTCTTCTTGTGCCGCGCTACCTGATTGGACCAGCCTTAAGGAAAGGAGGCGGTCCTTCATAGGCCGCCTCCTTGTCACTCGCTACTCACTTCGCAGTGAGCCTTCTACCGCAATTGGTCTTAGGCTGCGAGCCGGCGCAGCACGTACTGGAGGATGCCGCCGTTTCGATAATATTCGAGTTCGTCGAGCGTATCGATCCTGCACAGCAGCGACACGCGCTGCAGCGAGCCGTCGCTGGACACGATCTCCGCCGTCAGCTTCTGCCGCGGCTTCAGATCGCCCTGCAGGCCCCGTATAGTTACGGTCTCATCGCCCTTCAGCCCGATCGACGACCAGGAAGCGCCATCCTCGAAGGTTAACGGCAACACGCCCATGCCGACGAGGTTGGAGCGATGAATGCGTTCGAAGCTCTGGCAGATCACGGCGCGGACGCCGAGCAGACGCGTGCCCTTCGCGGCCCAGTCGCGCGACGATCCGTTGCCGTATTCGGCGCCGGCGAACACCACCAGCGGAACGCCTTCGGCCTGATACTTCATCGCGGCGTCGTAGATCGACATCTGCTCGCCGTCAGGCCAGTGCTTGGTGAAGCCGCCTTCCGGAATGTTGCCGTCGGCACCCTTCAGCATGAAGTTCTTGATGCGGATATTGGCGAAGGTGCCGCGCATCATGATTTCGTGATTGCCGCGCCGCGTGCCGTACTGGTTGAAATCGGCCGGCCGCACCTGGTGCTCGCTGAGGAATTTTCCCGCCGGCGAGGTCAGCTTGATCGAACCGGCCGGCGAGATATGGTCGGTGGTGATCTTGTCGCCGAACATCGCCAGGATCCGGGCATCGACCACGTCGGCGATCGGTTCCGGCTGCTTCTTCATGCCTTCGAAATAGGGCGGGTTCTGCACATAGGTCGAGCTCATGTTCCAGCGATAGGTCTCGCTCTCGACCGTCTTGATCTTGCGCCAGTTGCTGTCGCCCTTGAACACGTCGGCGTATTTCTTCTTGAAGATCGACGCGGTCACGAATTTCTTCATGATCGCGTTGATCTCCTTCGTGGTCGGCCAGATGTCCTTCAGATAGACCGGCTTGCCGTCCTTGCCTTCGCCGATCGGCTCGGCCGCGAGGTCCTTGGTCACCGTGCCGGCCAGCGCGTAAGCCACCACCAGCGGCGGCGAGGCCAGGTAGTTCGCCTGCACGTCCGGGCTGACGCGGCCTTCGAAGTTGCGGTTACCCGACAGCACCGCGGCGGCAACGATGCCATTGTCGTTGATCGATTTCGAAATCTCTTCCGGCAGCGGACCCGAATTGCCGATGCAGGTGGTGCAGCCGAAGCCGACCAGGTTGAAGCCGACCTTGTCGAGATCGGCCTGCAGTCCGGAATTGGCGAGATATTCGGCGACCACCTGGCTGCCGGGGGCGAGCGAGGTCTTGACCCAGGGCTTTGCCTTGAGGCCCTTGGCCGCGGCGTTACGCGCCAGCAGGCCGGCGCCGATCAGGACGCTCGGATTGGAGGTATTGGTGCAGGAGGTGATCGCGGCGATCACCACATCGCCATGGCCGAGATCGAAATTGCGGTTCTCGACCGGGTAGCGCTTCGAGGCATCATCCGCTTTCTTGTATTCGCCAGCCAGCGCCGTGGCGAAGCCTTCGGCAACCGCGGGCAGCGCCACCCGGCCCTCAGGGCGCTTCGGGCCGGCCATCGACGGCACCACGTCGCCGAGATCGAGCGTCAGGGTCTCCGTGAACACCGGATCGACCGACTTGTTGCTGCGGAACAGGCCCTGCGCCTTGGCATAGGCCGTGACCAGCGCGACCCGGGACGGGGAGCGGCCCGAGGTCTTGAGATAGTCGATGGTCGCGGCATCGATCGGGAAGAAGCCGCAGGTCGCGCCGTATTCCGGCGCCATGTTGCCGATGGTCGCCTTGTCCGCGACCGAGAGATGGTCGAGGCCGGGACCGAAGAATTCGACGAATTTTCCGACCACGCCCTGCTTGCGCAGCATCTGCGTCACCGTCAGCACGAGGTCGGTCGAGGTGACGCCTTCCTTGAGCTGGCCCTTGAGCTTGAAGCCGACCACTTCCGGCAGCAGCATCGACAGCGGCTGGCCGAGCATCGCAGCTTCCGCCTCGATGCCGCCGACGCCCCAGCCGAGCACGGCGAGGCCATTGACCATGGTGGTGTGCGAATCGGTGCCGACCAGCGTGTCCGGATAGGCGACCTCGAAGGTGCCGGTCTTCTTGCCGACCGTCATCTTCTGCTTCTTGCTCCACACCGTCTGCGCCAGATATTCGAGATTGACCTGGTGGCAGATGCCGGTGCCGGGCGGCACCACCGAGAAGTTCGAAAACGCCTTCTGGCCCCACTTCAGGAATTCGTAGCGTTCCTGGTTCTGCTTGTATTCCTCGACCACATTCTTGGCGAAAGCCTTGTTGTCGCCGAAGAAGTTGACGATCACGCTGTGATCGATGACGAGATCGACCGGCACCAGCGGATTGATCCTCTCGGCGTCGCCGCCGAGATTCTGCATCGCATTGCGCATCGCGGCGAGATCGACCACGGCCGGCACGCCGGTGAAATCCTGCATCAGCACCCGCGCCGGACGGAACGCGACCTCATGCTCGAGCTTGCGCTTTTTCAGCCACTTCCCGACCGCGAGAATGTCTTCCTTCTTGACGGTGCGGCCGTCCTCGTTGCGCAGCAGGTTTTCCAGCAGCACCTTCATCGAATAAGGCAGCTTGGAAATCCCCTTCAGACCGTTCTTCTCGGCGACGGCGAGGCTGTAATATACATAGGTCCTGCCTCCGACCTTGAGGGTCTTCTGGCATTTGAAGCTGTCGAGAGAGGTCATGTGAGGCAATCCCAGTTTCTTCGTTGTACCCGGCGAGGTATCATTACACCGCAATCTGCGCCACGAGTTTAACGGCTTGCGGCGCCGGATCATGTGCTGCATCAGGTTCCGGCTTATAGAACCTTATTAGAATCTTTCCAGTGGCACTGCCATATCGACAAGCGCGCCGCAGCGATGCATCACCCGGAATCTGCAGGCTCCATCGATAGTTTCCCGAAGGGCCGTTGAGAAGCAAAATGCAGCTCGAATTGCGGCTCTTGGGACGCGCCGTCCGATGCGTACGTGGCGGACGCGAAGTGTTCTCCGATCTCGATTTCGAGATCGGCTCCGGCGAAGTGCTGGCCGTCACCGGCCCTAACGGTGCCGGCAAGACGTCGCTGCTGCGGCTCATCGCCGGACTGATTCTTCCCGCCGGCGGATCGCTCGATCTGGAAGGGGGCGAGGACGAGCTGACCCTGTCCGATCAGGCTCATTATCTCGGTCACCGCGACGCCATGAAGCCGGCGCTGTCGGTGCTGGAGAACCTGTCGTTCTGGCGGGATTTTCTCGGCGGCGAGGTCCGCGACGCCGCGGAATGCCTGGCCGCAGTCGGGCTCGACCATGCCATGGATCTGCCGGCGGCCTATCTTTCGGCCGGGCAACGGCGCCGGCTTTCAATCGCCCGCCTGCTCGCAGCACGGCGGCCGATCTGGCTGCTCGATGAACCGACCTCGGCGCTGGACGTGGCCGGACAGGCCCTGTTTGTCGAGGTGATCAACGACCATCTCGCGCGCGGCGGGCTCGTGATCGCTGCCACCCACACTCCACTCGGCGTGGCCGCAAAGGAGCTGCGGATCGGAGGTGGTTTATGACCGCCCTCGCCGCGATCATCCGCCGGGACATCCGTATTGCACTGCGCGTCGGCGGCGGGGCGCTGATCGGCGTACTGTTCTTCCTGACGGTGGTGGTGCTGATGCCGTTCGCGATCGGGCCCGACCTTGCGCTGCTGACGCGGCTCGGGCCGGCGATCCTCTGGCTCGGGGCGCTATTGGCGAGCCTGCTCACGCTCGACCGGCTGTTCACCGCCGACCACGAGGACGGCTCGCTGGACCTGGTCGTGATGGGCCGGACGCCGCTGGAACTCACTTGCGCGGCCAAAGCGCTGGCGCATTGGCTGGCCGCCGGGGTGCCGCTGATCGTCGCCACCCCGGTGCTGGGGCTGCTATTGAACCTTGATCTCGGCGCGACTCTGGCCGTTGCGCTTACGCTTCTGGTCGGCACGCCCGCACTGACCTTCACCGGCATGATCGGCGCGGCCCTCGCGGTGACGCTGCATCGCGGCGGCCTGCTGCTCGCGGTGCTGGTGCTGCCGCTCTCGATTCCAGTCCTCATTTTCGGCGTCGCGGCGTCAGAAGCCGCGATCTCCGGATCGCTGTCGTTCGGAACGCCGTTCTCGATCCTGTGCGCGCTGACACTGACCAGCTTTGTGATCGGACCTTTTGCCGCAGCCGCCAGCCTGCGCCAGGGCCTGGACTGATAAGGTTTGGATTAATCGGGGCCTGGATCGATCGGACCTGGATCAACGGGGTTCAATCAAGGAATTGCGATGCACGACCAATTGCCTGCGAGCCCGGCCGCGACTATCAGGATGCCTATGACGCTGACCGAGCTCGCCAACCCCACCCGGTTCCTAGCGCTGACAGCGCGCGTCCTGCCGTGGCTGGCCGGCGCCACCGCGATCCTGCTGGCGATCGGCCTGTATCAATCGGTGACCGCGCCTGACGACTACCAGCAGGGCGCCACCGTAAAGATCATGTTCATCCACGTCCCCAATGCCTGGCTGTCGATGTTCGTCTGGGCGGTCATGAGTGTCGCCGCGCTCGGCACGCTGGTATGGCGGCATCCGCTTGCCGACGTCGCCGCCAAGGCCGCCGCACCGATCGGCGCGTCCTTCACTTTCCTCGCGCTCGTCACCGGCTCGCTATGGGGACGGCCGATGTGGGGCACCTATTGGGAATGGGATGCGCGGCTGACCTCGGTGTTGATCCTGTTCCTGATGTATCTCGGCCTGATCGCATTGTGGCGCGCGGTCGAGGATCCCTCGCGCGCCGCGCGGGCTGCCGCCGTGCTGACGCTGGTCGGAGCCATCAACCTGCCGATCATCAAATTCTCGGTCGACTGGTGGAACACCTTGCATCAGCCGGCATCCGTGTTCCGCATGGGCGGACCGACGCTCGACCGCGCCTTCCTGATTCCGCTGATGGTGATGGCGTTGGCGTTTTCGCTATTGTTCATCACGCTGCACCTTGCCGCGATGCGCAACGAAATCCTGCGCCGGCGGGTTCGCGCCTTGCAGATGATGCAGGCCAGCCAGCGACGCGCGGCCTGATCCGATGTCGCTCGGCCGCTACGCGCCCTTCATCCTCACATCCTACGGGATCGCCGCGCTCGTCGTATTGTTCCTCATCGTCTGGATCATGATGGACCATCGGCGCCTGCGGGAGCGCCTGCGAGAACTCGAGGCCAGCGGCGTCACCCGCCGCTCCGGACGCAGCGCGGTGGATACGAAATGACCGACCGCACCACCACTTCCGCGACCGCTCCACTTCCTGCATCGCCGCCGCGAAAACCCGCGCTGCGCGCTCTATTGATGGCGCTGCCTCTGGCCGCCTTTGTCGGGCTTGCCGTGCTGTTCTGGTTCGGCTTGCGCAGCGGCGATCCGTCATTGATCCCGTCGGCCCTGATCGGCCATCCGGCGCCGCAAACGCCGCTGCCGCCGCTGCAAGGCCTGGTCAATAATGACAAGCCGGTGCCGGGCCTCGACCCGTCCGCGTTCAAGGGCAAGGTCAGCGTCGTCAACGTCTGGGCCTCCTGGTGCGTGCCATGCCATGACGAAGCGCCGCTATTGACCGCGCTCGGCCAGGACAAGCGGATCCAGCTCGTCGGCATCAACTACAAGGACGACGCCGACAACGCCCGGCGCTTCCTCGGCCGTTACGGCAATCCGTTCGGCATTGTCGGCGTCGACGGCAATGGCCGCGCCGCGATCGAATGGGGCGTCTATGGCGTGCCCGAGACCTTCGTGGTCGGACGCTCGGGAAAGATTCTCTTCAAGCTGGTCGGCCCGATCACCCCAGACAATATTGACACCGTGCTGAAGGCGCAGATCGACAAGGCGCTGAAAGCGGGGTCGTAGCGGGGAACCTCATTCCGGAGCGCCCGAAGGGCGAACCCGGAATCCAGAGATTGTAGCGCGAGATTCCGGGTTCACGCTTCGCGTGCCCCGGAATGACCGCGTTAATAAATCACGCGGATATCAGCCCTTGCTCACATCGCCGGCTTCGGCCTCGCTGGCTTCCAGCGTGGCGGGCTCCAGATGGTAGCGCTTGATCAGCGGCATCTGGATGATCGCAAAGAGCATCGTCAGCGGGATTACGCCGAAGGCCTTGAAGGCGACCCAGAAATTCGTGCTCTGGGTACGCCAGATCACTTCATTCAAAATCGCCATCCCCAGGAAGAACAGCGCCCAGCGCGCGGTTAGCCGCCGCCAGCCCGTCGGCGTCAGGTTGAACATCTGGTCGAACAGGATCGCGATGAAGGAACGGCCGAACAGCAGCCCGCCGCCAAGGGTCAGGGCGAACAGGCCATAGATGATGGTCGGCTTGATCTTGATGAAGGTTTCGTCATGCAGCACCAGCGTCAGCGTGCCGAACACCAGGACGATGATGCCGGTCACCAGCGCCATGATCGGCACATGCCGCGTCACCACATAGGACGCGATCATGGCCGCCACCACCGCGACCATGAACGCGCCGGTCGCCACGAACAGATGGAACTTGGCATTGGCAGCGAAAAACACGATCAGCGGACCGAGTTCGGTCGCCAGTTTGAACAGCGGATGCGGCTGGGTCTTATCCATTTCATATCCTGTGTTGCCGTCATCATCCGCCAGAGCGGATGACCAGTATTCCGTGGCGTTTCGTTTCCCATCGGCGGCGCGGCCTGCTGGATGCCCGCCGGAGCCCGTCATCTGGCTCGCCAGAGGCGAGACCCGACGGCGGGCATGACAAGGAAGATTTTAGTTTTCAATTCCGGCTATAGCCTTGGCGAAATCCGACGCCGTGAACGGTGCGAGATCGTCGATGCCTTCGCCAACCCCGATGAAATGAACCGGCAGTTTGAACTTCTCCGAAAGCGCAACCAGGATGCCGCCGCGTGCGGTGCCGTCGAGCTTGGTCATCACCAGTCCGGTCACGCCTGCAATACGATGGAACGCCTCGACCTGCGACAGGGCGTTTTGCCCAACGGTGGCATCCAGCACCAGCAGCACGGCATGCGGTGCCGTCGCATCGACTTTCCGGATGACGCGAACGACCTTTTCCAGCTCGTTCATCAGCTCGGCCTTGTTCTGCAGCCGGCCGGCGGTATCGATCAGGAGCACGTCAAGCTTCTGCTCCCTGGCCGCGGTCAGCGCGTTGAAGGCAAGGCTTGCGGAATCCGAACCTTGCGCGCCGGCAATGACCGGGGATTTGGTGCGCTCGCCCCACACCTTGAGCTGCTCGATCGCGGCGGCGCGGAACGTATCGCCGGCCGCCAGCATCACCTTGCGGCCCTCGGCGGAAAATTTCGCGGCAAGCTTGCCGATGGTGGTGGTCTTGCCGGAACCGTTGACGCCGACCACCAGGATCACGAACGGCTTCCGCGCCGCATCGATGGGAAGCGGCTTCGCCACCGGCGACAGCACCTTCTCGACCTCGGCCGCAACCACGGCCTTGACCTCATCGGCCGAAATCGCCTTGTCGTAGCGTCCGGTGCCGACGGCATCGGCAATGCGCATGGCGACCTCTGTTCCAAGGTCGGCGCGCAGCAGCACGTCCTCGATGTCATCGAGCATCGCGCGGTCGAGCTTGCGCTTGGTGACGAGATCGGCCACGGCCGAGCCCAGCGAGGTCGAGGTACGCTTCAACCCGGCGGAAAGCCGTCGCCACCAGCTCAATTTGGGTTTGTCTTCGGTGCTGTCGCTCATGCGGGGGCTGTGTTAGCCGTTTCACCTCGCAAACGAAAGTCTTGACCGCTGATGGATGTTCCCGAACTCACGGCCGAAGAAATCCTGGCCCGTGTGCTTCACCGCGACGGGTTGATGCTGGTGATCGATAAGCCGGCGGGACTGCCGGTGCACCGCGGCCCCAAGGGCGGCCCTAATCTGGAGGCTTCGTTCGAAGCCTTGAAGTTCGGCCTGCCGCGGCCGCCGGTGCTGGCGCACCGGCTGGACAAGGACACCTCCGGCTGTCTCGTGCTCGGCCGCCACCGCAAGGCGACCGCCTCGCTCGGCCTGTTGTTCAAGCATGGCAAGATTTCCAAGACCTATTGGGCCGTGGTCGAAGGCGGTCCTGCGGAAGACGAAGGCGTCATCGACATGCCGCTCGGCCGCCGCAATGCCGAACGTGGCTGGTGGCAGAAGCCGGATCCGGAAGGCCAGAAGGCGATCACGACCTGGAAGGTGCTGGGACGCGGGAACGGCGAAACCTGGCTCGCGCTCGAACCGGTGACCGGCCGCACCCATCAATTGCGCGTGCATTCGGCCGAAATGGGCTGGCCGATCGTCGGCGACAACATCTACGGCAGCGGCCCGCGATTCGGCGAGCCGCGCCTGCATCTGCACGCGCGCGAGATCGTGATCCCGATTTCCAGGAACAAGGAACCGGTGCGCGTCACCGCGCCCGCACCGGAACACATGCACGAGCGGCTCAAGGCCTGCGGATGGAACGGGAATAACACTGGTCACAGCAATGACAGCTGACCGCGGAGCTTGCTTGCTCACACCATCAATCGCGCGCCGTCGTGCCCGCTGATCGCGAGCCGCCGCACTGACCCCGGCGTTGCTCCGCTGATTGCAACCGGCAGGAAATGCTCGGTGCGGCCCTGCACTGCGCTTTCGATCAGGATTTCGCGCATCGTGCCGATCTCGGACCGAAGCCGCCGCTGCAGCGCCGCTTCGCCTGCAATGCGCAATCGCCTGGCGCGATCCTTGATGGTTTCGGCTGCGACCTGCGGCATCCGCGCCGCCGGCGTGCCCGGCCGCTTCGAATAGGGAAAGACGTGCAGGAAGGTGAGACCGCATTCATCCACCAGATCCTGCGATCGCGCGAACATCTCTTCGGTCTCGGTCGGGAAGCCGGCGATGATATCGGCGCCGAGCGCGATGTCGGGCCGCAGCCGCCTTACCTGCACGCAGAATTCGACCGCATCCTGGCGGGAATGCCGGCGCTTCATCCGCTTCAGGATCATATCATCGCCGGACTGCAACGACAGATGCAGATGCGGCATCAGTCGCGCATCTTCCGCAATCACGTCGAGCAGGTCGCGGTCGGCCTCGATCGAGTCGATCGACGAGATGCGCAGGCGCTTCAGATCCGGCACATGGCGCAGCACCTGCTTGACGAGCTGGCCGAGCTTCGGCGTACCCGGCAGATCGCCGCCGTAGCTGGTCAAATCGACCCCGGTCAGCACGATCTCGGCATGACCGCGCTCGACCAGCGTGCGGACCTGCTCGACCACAGCGCCCATCGGCACCGAGCGCGAATTGCCGCGCCCGAAAGGAATGATGCAGAAGGTGCAGCGGTGATCGCAGCCGTTCTGCACCTGAACGAATACCCGCGGCAGCCCGGCCTTGAATCCGGGGACGAGATGCGGCGCCATCTCCTTGACCGCCATGATATCGGCGACTGCGATCTTCTCGCTTTCGTCGATGCCGAATGGCTTGACGGTGTCGAACAAAGCGCGCGTCGTACGCCACGCCGCGCCGCGCATCTTGTCATCATTGCCGAGCACGCGATCGACCTCGGCCATATCAGCGAACATACCGGCTTGCGTCTGCGCCGCGCAGCCGGTGACAACGATGCGCGCGTCCGGCCGCTCGCGCTTGATGCGGCGTATCGATTGCCGCGCCTGCGCCACCGCCTCGTTCGTCACCGCACAGCTATTGATGATGACGGTATCGCCAATCCCTGCATCGCCAAGGCCGGCGCTTTCCGCCTCGCGCGCCATCACTTCGGATTCGAAGGCATTGAGCCGGCAGCCGAAAGTGACGATCTCGACGCTCATCGCGCGCCTCAGGCGACGCTGGCGAACAGTGCCGGATCGAAGCGGCCTTCGTATTCGAAATCAGCCGTTCCCGTCATCAGCACATGGTCGTCGCGTTCGCGCCATTCGATGGACAGATCGCCGCCGGGCAGCGAGATGTTGACGGTGCGGTTGGCGCGCTTCAGCCGCGCCGCGGCGACCGCGGTGGCGCAGGCCGCCGAGCCGCAGGCCTTGGTCAGGCCGGCACCGCGCTCCCAGGTGCGGATCGTGATGTGATCGCGACCGGTGATATGGGCGAGCGTGATGTTGGCGCGCTCCGGAAAGAT
This sequence comes from Bradyrhizobium sp., assembly GCA_035547995.1. Classification (GTDB taxonomy): domain Bacteria; phylum Pseudomonadota; class Alphaproteobacteria; order Rhizobiales; family Xanthobacteraceae; genus Bradyrhizobium. The sequence goes on from DASZTN010000197.1 coordinate 21,247, forward strand.
CGGATGATTTTCCAACAACGGGCCGAAGCGGGCAAGGTCATAGGCGTTGACATCGTCGACCCAGAAGATCGCATGCGGATTGCCCATGCTGACGGCGGAAGGCGAATGCAGCACCGGTGCATCGATCGGCCCGACCTGCAGCTCGATATAGCGGGTGTCGCGAAACTCCTCGGCCAGCGGAATATCCTGCCAGCCGAATTTCGGCGCGCCCATGTCGACGGTGTAGAGGTCCGGCGCCGGTCCCTGCCAGCAATTCAAGAGCCCGGCGCGGGTCTCGAAGGTGACTGCGGTCTGGCCGGTCTTCTCGAACAGCCGCCGCACCACGCAGCGCATGCCATTGCCGCAGGCACCTGCCTCCGAGCCGTCATTATTGTAGATGCGGACGAACGCCTCGGTGCCATCAAGCCGCGGCGGCTGCAGTACCATCAGCTGATCATAGGGTACGCCGGCCGGCGAAGCGATCGCGCGCGCCTCCTCCGGCGTCACCGCGCCCGGCGCATCGCGCAGATCGACCACGACGATCTCGTTGCCGATGCCGTTCATCTTGGCAAATGCGTGATTGGCGAGCGCGCTCATGAAATATCCCGATTTATGCCTGCCTTATATGGCCAATGATGCCGGATTGGCCAGTATCCGCCGCGGGGGGCCCATGACATATCTGTCATGGGACGAACACCGGACCAGCGTGTTAGGAATAACGGCGTTTTCGCCGGTCGGGATAGCTTGCGCGTGGGCGGGGAGATCGCGCTCTTGGGGGACGGAGAATACCGAATGAATCGCTTGAAGTCTTTTGGCCTTGTCATGGTCGCGCTGGTCCCGGCAGCGCTGATTTCGCTGAACATCGCCGCGGTGCGGGCGCAGTCACCGGCGCCTTCTGCCCCATCGGCGGCGCCCTCTCCCTCCACCACCCCCGTGCCCCCCACCGCACCAGCCGCCCCTGCTCCGCCGCCGGCTGAGACCAAGTCTCCGGCCGACATGCCCTCGACGGCCCAGACCCCCGCGCCACCGCCACCGCCGGCCACGCAGACTGCCGATCCGTTCGGTGAGGAGATCACGTTGGAGCCGAAGCAGGTGGTGATCCTCAAGGGCAGCGCCACCTGGGATTCGGCGTTCGACACCCTGATCGATTCGTTCAAGGCGCTCTCAAACCTGCTCGACAAGCAGAGCATCCGGCCGTCAGGCAATCCGATGATCGTCTATACGTCGACCGACGATTCCGGCTTTACCTACATGGCCGAAATTCCTGTCGATCAGGAGCCGAAGAACCTCGCCAAGGGAATGAGCATGGGCAAATCGCCCGAAGGCAAGTCGCTGAAATTCGTCCATCGCGGCTCTTACGACAACATGGACAACACCTACGAGGCGATCACCAACTACCTCGACGAAAAGAAACAGGAAGCCAAGGACACCTTCATCGAGGAATACGTCACCGACCCCCTGAAGACCGAAGAGGACAAGCTGGTGATCAATGTCTATGTGCCGTTGAAGTGAGGACTATGAAACATCACGCGATCCTTGCTGCGCTCGTCGCAGGCACGCTGCTTACCGCGCCGGCGCTGGCCGAGAGCGATTTTCCGCCGTCGATTTCCGTCTCGGGAGAAGCCACGATTTCGGCGCCGCCGGACCGGGCCGAGATCGAGGCCGGCACGACCACCGACGCCAGGACCGCGCGCGAGGCAGCGGAGGCCAATAACACGGCGATGGCCAAGGTGCTGGTGGCGCTGAAGGGCACCGGCATCGAGGACAGGGACGTTCAGACCTCGCGGCTGTCGCTGCAGCCGCAATATGCGCCCAACCACAATCCGCCGACGGTGACCGGCTATCGCGCCAGCAATCAGGTGACCGTGCGGCTGCACGACATCAGCAAGGTCGCCGCCACGATCGATGCGCTGGTTTCGGCCGGCGCCACCGACATCGGCGGCATCAATTTCACCGTATCAAACGCATCGAAGCTGCTTGATGATGCCCGCGCGCAGGCGATCGCCGATGCCCGCCGCAAGGCCGAGATTTACGCCAAGGCCACGGGCGTTACGCTCGGCGCGCCAATCAGCATCTCCGAGGGCGGCGCCGCGCCCATGCCCATGTTCCGCGCCAAAATGGTCGGCGCGCCAATGGCGGCAACGCCGGTCGCGCCCGGCCAGGAGACGCTGTCGGTGACGGTAAATGTCTCCTGGGCGATCAAGCAGGGGCAGTAAGCGGCTCGGCGGCAATACTGCGAGACGTCGTCTCCGCGGAGGCGCGGACCCATAACCACGGGATATCGTTATTGCGACGATCGCAGCCTCCGGCGTGCTCAACATAAGCAGCTGTGGTTATGGATCCCGGATCGCGTTCGCTACGCTCACTTGTCCGGGACGACGTCAGATTTCAAACACCTGCCCTGGCTTGAGCACCATAAACCGTTCCCGCGTCACGTTGGCCGCGTCGAGCGCCTCCCCAAGCGCCATCGCCGGCGCATCGATCGCCTCGTCGGTGAGTTGAAACGTGCCGTGATGGTGCGCCAACGCCTGTGCCGCGCCGCAATCGGCCAGCGCCTTCACCGCATCTGACGGATTCATGTGCTGGTCCTGCATGAACCAGCGCGGCTCATAGGCGCCGATCGGCAGGATCGCAAGCCGCAGCGGGCCGTGGGTTTCGGCGACTTTGCGAAAATGCGTGCCATCGCCATAACCGGAATCGCAAACGATGTAGATCTTACCCGCCGGCGTCTCCAGCACGAAGCTCGCCCATAGCGCCCGGTTGCGGTCGAACAGGCCGCGCGCCGACCAGTGCCGCGTCGGCACCAGGGTCACCGCGACGCCATTGCCGAGTTCGACGCGGTCATGCCAATCGAACGCATCGGCCTTGATGGCGCGATCGGCCTTGCGCATCGTGACGTCATTGCCGAGCGGCGTGATCAGGCGTGGCGAAAATCTTGCGACGAGCTTCGACAGCGTCGCGACATCGAGATGGTCGTAATGGCCGTGCGAGACCAGCACAGTATCGATTTCGGGCAGGGCATCGAACGCAATGCCGGGATCGTTGCGGCGCTTCGGCCCGGCAAAGCGGAACGGCGAGACCCGCTCCGACCAGACCGGGTCGATGAGGATGTTGAGGCCCGCGGTCTGGATCAGCCAGCTCGCATGTCCCACAAAGGAGAACCGCACCCTGCCGCCATCGACGCGTGGCGGCGGAGTATCCGCATGCGGGCTTGGCACCCAATCCGGCCATTTGGCACGCTGCCTGCTCCGATCGAACTGCCAGCGCAGCACCTCGCGGAACGTCTTCGGCGGAGCGCCGTCGGGATCAAAAAAGCGCAGGCCATCGAAATGGTCGGAGATGGGGCCGTCATAGCTGGTCATGGGTCAATCCGAAAACGCCGCGGGATAGGCTTCACGAGCCGATTGGCGCCGGAAAAACGGCTTTCGGCAAGGTCTTGGCAGGTTGGCCCCGCCCACCTAAATGCTCCCTTTCGGCGAGTTTCCTTGACTTTCCGACCCCGGAGGGGTTTAACCCCGCCACTCAATCGGAAAGACGTTCTTTTCGACCCGCCGACCGGCCCATGAGACCGGAGGTCAACGCCCGACAGCGCGATGCGCCCTCGGGCGTAAACGTGTTTGGAAATACAGGACGAAGCCATTGTTCGACAGTCTGTCGGAAAAGCTTGGTGGTATTCTCGACCGTCTGACGGGCCGCGGCTCGCTCAGTGAGGCCGATGTCGACGCCGCGATGCGCGAGGTGCGCCGCGCGCTGCTCGAGGCCGACGTCGCGCTCGAGGTGGTCCGCAGCTTCACCGAGCGCGTCCGCGAACAGGCGGTCGGCGCCACCGTGGTCAAGTCGGTGACCCCCGGCCAGATGGTGGTCAAGATCGTTCACGACGAGCTGGTCAACACGCTCGGCTCGGACGGACAGACCATCGACCTCAACGCCGTGCCGCCGGTGGCGATCATGATGGTCGGCCTGCAGGGCTCCGGCAAGACCACGACCACTGCCAAGCTCGCCCGCCGCCTGACCCAGCGCGACAAGCGCAAGGTGCTGATGGCCTCGCTCGACGTCTACCGTCCGGCAGCGATGGAACAGCTCGCAGTGCTCGGCCGCGATCTCGACATCCAGACGCTGCCGATCGTCGCCGGCCAGCAGCCGACGCAGATCGCACGCCGCGCGCTCGAGGCCGGCAAGCTCGGCGGCTACGACGTGGTGCTACTGGATACCGCCGGCCGCACCACGCTCGACGAAGAGATGATGCGCGAGGCGGCGGACATCAAAGCCACCGCCAATCCGCATGAAGTACTGCTGGTCGCGGATTCCCTTACCGGCCAGGACGCCGTCAATCTGGCGCGCTCGTTCGATCAGCGCGTCGGCCTCACCGGCATCGTGCTGACCCGTGTCGACGGCGACGGCCGCGGCGGTGCCGCGCTGTCGATGCGCGCGGTCACCGGCAAGCCGATCAAGCTGATCGGCACTGGTGAAAAGACCGATGCGCTGGAGGATTTCCATCCGAGCCGGATCGCCGGCCGCATTCTCGGCATGGGCGACGTGGTGTCGCTGGTCGAGAAGGCCGCCGCCAATATCGATGCCGAGAAGGCCGCCCGCGTCGCCGAGAAGATGCGCAAGGGCAAGTTCGATCTGGCCGACATGCGCGAGCAGTTGATGCAGATGGCCAATATGGGCGGCATCAGCGGACTGATGGGCATGATGCCCGGCATCGCCAAGATGAAGAACCAGATCGCCAATGCCGGCATCGACGACAAGATCATCAAGCGCCAGGTCGCGGTGATCGATTCGATGACGCGCGACGAGCGCAAAAACCCTGACATCCTCAAGGCCAGCCGCAAGAAGCGCATTGCCGCCGGCGCCGGCGTCAAGGTCGAGGACGTCAACAAGCTGCTCAAGATGCACCGGAACATGGCCGACATGATGAAGGCCATGGGTTCGGGCAAGCGCGGCCCGCTCGCCGGCATCGCACAGGCGATGGGCTTTGGCGGCGGCATGCCGTCGCCCGAACAGATGAAGGCAATGGCGGAGAAAATGCCGGGCGGTGCTGGCCCCGGCGGCATGCCCGCGCTGCCGAAAGATCTTCCTCCCGGCTTGCGTTCGGGCCTGCCGAATCTGCCCGGCCTTACCGGCCTCAGCGGCAAGCCGACCCTGCCCGGCCTCGGCGGCTTTCCGGGACCGGGGAAGAAGAAATGAGGAGCCAGCAAAGCTCTCCCGTCTCGTCATTCCGGGACGCGCGTCTTCGCGCGGGCCCGGAATCCATACTCCCGATCGTGGTTATGGATTCCGGGCTCGCTTCGCGCCCCGGAATGACGAGCTAACTGAACACCGCAAATCAAACCATTCTCAGGAGAACCAAATGTCAGTCGTTATTCGCCTTTCCCGTGCCGGCACCAAGAAGCGCCCGGTCTATCACGTCGTCGTCGCCGATTCGCGCTTTCCGCGTGACGGCCGCTTCATCGAGCGCCTCGGCTATTTCAATCCGCTGCTGCCGAAGGACAATGAGGGCCGGCTCAAGCTCGACATGGACAAGGTCAAGACCTGGCTCGCCAAGGGCGCACAGCCGTCCGATCGCGTCACCCGCTTCCTCGATGCCGCCGGCGTCGTCAAGCGCGCCGCCCGCAACAACCCGGAAAAGGCCGTGCCGCGCAAGGAACGCAAGGCGCAGGCCGAAGCCGCCGCCAAGGCCTAAGGTTCGCGCGTGAATTGGGCCTCCTGTTTCGGGACGCATGGCGGTTGCCGTGCCTTGCGGCATAAGGATGAGGCCCGCTGATGCCGCAGCAGATTTGCGTCGCCCGCATCGGTGCGGCCCATGGCGTGCGCGGCCAGGTCAAGCTGTGGACCTTCACCGAAGACCCGCTCGCGGTGATGCGTTACGGGCCGCTTTCGACCAAGGACGGCAGCCGCCAGTTCGAGGTCACGCAGGTCCGCGAGGCCAGGGATCATCTGGTCGCGAGCTTGAAGGGCATTGCCACCCGCAACGACGCCGAACGGCTCAACGGTCTCGAGCTCTATGTCGCGCGCGAAAGGCTGCCCGCGACCGATGACGACGAATATTACCATGCCGACCTGATCGGGCTCGCCGCGATCACGACGGCGGACCGGCCGCTCGGCCGCGTCGTCGCCATCCATAATTTCGGTGCCGGCGACATCATCGAGATTGCGCCGCCGGAAGGCGCCACCCTGCTGCTGCCCTTCACCAATGCCGTGGTGCCGACGGTCGATCTCGCCGGCGGACGGGTGGTGATCGAATTGCCCCAGGAAATCGAAGGGGAAATCGAAGGCGACGATCCCGACGCCGCCTGACACCTCCACGTCGTCCCCGCGAAGCCGGGGACCCGTGACCACCGGCATCGATTTTTGGTACTCGACAGCGCCTCAGCATCGCACAACATAAGCAGCAGTGGTTATGGGTCCCGGCTCAAGGCCTGGACGACGCATGGGAGCGGCAGTGATGACAAACACCCACAAAGCCTGGCGACTGCACGCCCATAATGATCTGCGTTTCGATGTGGTCGAGACACCACAGCCCGCCCCCGACGGCGTACTGGTCGCGATCGAGGCCGGCATGGTGCTGTCCTATATGGGCAAGGTTCTGTCGGGCACCGTGCCCTACAGCCTGCCGCCGATGCCGTTCGTACCCGGCACCAACGCCATCGGACGGGTGATCGCGGCCGGCGAAAACGTCACGCATGTGCAGAGCGGCGACCGGGTGTTCTTAAGCCCGCATCTGCGCGGCGACGTACCCGTTTCCGAGCCGCCGCAGATCCTGATCGGCCTTACCGCCACCGTGACGACACCCGAAGCATTTGCATTGCAGGCGCGCTGGCGTGACGGCGTGTTTGCGGAGGTTGCACATTGGCCGGCAGCCTGCGTGACACCGCTCAACGGACTCGACGACCGGCCTGCGGCCGAGCTGATCGGTCTTGCCAAGCTGATCGTGCCGTTCGGCGGCCTGCAGCGCGCAGGCCTGCGCGGCGGCGATACCATCATCGTCAACGGCGCCACCGGCTATTTCGGCTCCGGCGCGGTATTGCTGGCGGTCGCAATGGGCGCGGCGCGCGTGGTCGCCGTCGGGCGAAGGGCCGATGCGCTGGAGGCGTTGCGCGATGCGCTGGGATCGCGCGTCATTCCCGCCGTCGTCAGCGGCGATGCGGCCAAGGACGCGGCTATCATCCGCCACGCCAGTGGCGGCAGCGCCGATGTCGCGCTCGACCTGCTCGGCAGCGCCAGGAGCACTTCGACCACCCTGTCGTCGTTGCGCGCGCTGAAGCGTGGCGGGCGGCTCGTCATCATGGGCAGCGCCGAGGTGCCGCTGGAGCTGTCGTTCCGCGAGATGCTGGCGAACGATTGGGAAGTCGTCGGCCAGTTCATGTATGAGCGGATTGCGCCAGGCCAGCTTGCCAGGCTTGCCGCCGAAGGCCTGCTCGACCTTTCCAAAATCGTCGTGACCACGTTTGCGCTGGCCGATTTCAGGCGCGCGGTCGAGGCCGCAAGCCTGATGCAGGGGCTCGATCTCACCGCCGTGGTACCGTAACAGGATAGTCATGGCTCCTTCCGCGCGCTGGTGCACCACCGTCCTGACCCTGTTTCCCGACATGTTCCCGGGGCCGCTGGGCGTGAGCCTTGCCGGTAAGGCGCTGTCGTCCGGGCTATGGTCGCTGGAAGCCCGGGACATCAGGGATTCCGCGACCGACCGCCATCGCAGCGTTGACGATACGCCGGCCGGCGGCGGTCCCGGCATGGTGCTGCGCGCCGACATCCTGGCCGCGGCGGTCGACGCGGCGGATGCGGTTCCAGGTACGGCAAAGGACCGGCCGCGCCTGCTGATGAGCCCGCGGGGTCGGCCATTGACCCAGCCGCGGGTCGCGGAACTCGCCGCCGGTCCCGGGCCGCTGATCGTTTGCGGCCGCTTCGAGGGGGTCGACGAGCGCGTCATCGCGGCGCGCGGGCTCGAAGAGGTCTCGATCGGCGATTACGTGCTGTCCGGCGGGGAACTCGCCGCTATGGTGCTGATCGATGCCTGCGTACGGCTGCTGCCGGGGGTGATGGGAAAGCAGGAATCCGGGGCCGATGAGAGCTTTTCCGACGGATTATTGGAATATCCGCAATATACCCGGCCGCAGACCTTCGAGGGGCAGCCGATCCCGGAAATCCTGCTCTCCGGCGACCATGCCAAGGTCGCGGCCTGGCGCCGGGCGGAAGCGGAAGCCCTGACCCGGGCAAGGCGGCCGGATTTGTGGGCGGCGCAGCCGAATCAGCGTTCCAGCCAAAATCGCCCAAAAAAAACGACAGACGGGTGACAAACGCGCGCCTTTGCCTTATACGAGCGGCCAAATCCGCAACTGATGGCAGGATAGATGGACGTTTGCGCAGCCCGCTGAACCGAGGCTGGGCGCGCCGCCGATGGAGATTTCACCGTGAACCTGATTCAGCAGCTCGAAAAAGAGCAATTCGATAAAATGTCCGCCGGCAAGGAGATTCCGGATTTCGCGCCGGGCGACACCCTGGTGGTCAACGTCAAGGTCGTTGAAGGCGACCGCACCCGCGTGCAGGCCTATGAAGGCGTCTGCATCGGCCGCTCCGGTGGTGGGCTCAATGAGAGCTTCACCGTGCGCAAGATTTCTTACGGCGAAGGCGTCGAGCGCGTGTTCCCGATCATGTCGCCGATGATCGACTCGATCAAGGTGGTGCGCCGCGGCAAGGTGCGCCGCGCCAAGCTGTATTACCTGCGCAATCTGCGCGGCAAGTCGGCCCGCATCGTCGAGAAGACGGATCGCACCAAGGCCGCTGCTGCCGGCGAGTAATCGCGTCCGAACGGACCTGAATACGGACAAGGGCGCGGGGCTTCGGCTCCGCGCTTTTTATTTGCTGCACCACACCTATGTCTGTCGGGTGAAGCTGCCGCCCATCGTTTGATTGTCGCAGCCGCAGACGCTGTGTTAGATATTCAGAATGGTTCTAGATCAGACCAGCAAGACCTGCCGACGCGTTGAGCGGATCATCATCGACGATCGCTCGCGCCTGCCCGGCCGCTTCTTCGGGCGCTTTGCCACTTCGGCGACCTCAGAGCTTAGCAAGGCGCGTTGATCCGCGCCGCCCCTTCGCCTGCTCGCGCGCAAGCCGCGGCTGAACCGCTCATAATCTATTTCCCTGGAGCTGACGCTCATGTCCAAACCGACCACGCTGTATGACAAGATCTGGAACGATCATCTGGTCCACGAAGCCGCTGACGGCACCTGCCTGATCTATATCGATCGCCATCTGGTGCACGAGGTGACCTCGCCGCAGGCTTTCGAAGGTCTGCGCGCCACCGGCCGCAAGGTGCACGCACCGGAAAAGACGCTCGCGGTCGTCGACCACAACGTTCCGACCACCGACCGCACCAAGCCAAATCCCGATCCGGAAAGCATCGAGCAGATCCGGGCGCTGGCGCAGAACGCCCAGGAATTCGGCGTCGAATATTACAACGAGTTCGACAAGCGCCAGGGCATCGTCCATGTCATCGGCCCCGAGCAGGGCTTCACGCTGCCCGGCACCACCATCGTCTGCGGCGACAGCCACACCTCGACCCACGGAGCTTTCGGCGCGCTGGCGCATGGCATCGGCACCTCGGAAGTCGAACATGTGCTGGCGACGCAGACGCTGATCCAGAAGAAGGCCAAGAACATGCGCGTCACCGTCGACGGCAAATTGCCGGAAGGCGTGACGGGGAAGGACATCATCCTCGCCATCATCGGCGAGATCGGCACCGCCGGCGGCACCGGCTATGTGCTGGAATATGCCGGCGAGGCGATCCGTTCGCTGTCGATGGAAGGCCGCATGACGGTCTGCAACATGTCGATCGAGGGCGGCGCCCGCGCCGGCCTGGTGGCGCCTGACGACAAGGCCTTCGACTTCCTGCGCGACCGGCCCAAATCGCCGAAAGGCGCGGCCTGGGATGCGGCGATGCGCTATTGGGAGAAGCTGCGCTCCGACGATGGCGCCCATTTCGATCACGAGATCAGGCTGGACGCGGCCAAGCTGCCGCCGATCGTGACCTGGGGCACCTCGCCCGAGGACGTGGTGTCGATCACCGGCCTCGTGCCGGACCCCGACAAGATCGAGGACGAGGCCAAGCGCATCTCCAAGCATCGTGCGCTGAGCTACATGGGCCTGAAGGCCGGCACCAGGATCACCGACATCAAGCTGGACCGCGTGTTCATCGGCTCCTGCACCAACGGCCGTATCGAAGATCTGCGCGCGGCGGCGAAGATCGTCGAGGGCAAGACCGTCAACGCCAACGTCAATGCGATGATCGTGCCGGGCTCCGGCATCGTGAAGGAGCAGGCGGAAGCCGAAGGCCTCGACAAGATTTTCGTCAAGGCCGGTTTCGAATGGCGCGAGCCGGGCTGCTCGATGTGCCTGGCCATGAACCCGGACAAATTGTCGCCGGAGGAACGTTGCGCCTCGACCTCGAACCGCAATTTCGAGGGACGCCAGGGCTTCAAGGGCCGCACCCATCTCGTCTCTCCGGCGATGGCGGCGGCGGCGGCAATCGCCGGCCACTTCGTCGACGTGAGGGAGTGGCGCTAACCGCCGCTCTCGCTTCAACTCGACGCGTTCTGGAAACCGGCCGTTAAAGATCGGCGCGCACACTCTGCCATCGTGAAGGCGAGGCATTTCGCTCGAGCATGATCCGGAAAAGTGGTTACCGGTTTTTCGAAGAGACCATGCTCAACGAAAAAGATCGAATCATGATCCGACTTGATCGGATCGTGAACGGAGTGTGTGCGATGGCCGATAAGCCCGAATTCGTCGATATGATCAGCGAGGCGACGCGTCAGCGGCGGCGCCGGTTCGCTCCGCGCGCGGTTGAGCCCGCTGTCAAGGAAACGTCACGCCTCAGCCATTGGCCGCCGGAGCGGTGGACACAGTGGCGGATGGAAACGCTGACGCCATGGAAACTCCGGTCCTGGAAGTTCAAGGACTGGGACCGCGGATGATCCAGCGTCACGCGACCAAGCCTGATCGGTTCTGATTGGATCAGAACCGGGCATCCGATGCTGCTTTGATGCATTTCCTCCAACCGAACGGTCACATCCCGGATCGCTCGAAAATATTATAGCAGCTTTCGCAAAACAAATCGGGCGCCGGTCGGGCGCCCAATCCGTTTCAATGCTGCAATCAGATCATGATCTGATCTCTTCGTTTGAGCATCTTTTCAGAAAACCGGTTTCACTTCTGGATCATGCTCTAAAAGAACGGGAATGGAATTCCCCAGTGATGCCACCGGTGCCAGTAGCAGACGCGGCGCGGACCGTAATAGGTCCAGATGATCCGGCAGCGGTGATGCCGGTAGTAGTAATAGCGCGGTCCATAATAGAAGTGCCGGTGGAAACGATGGCCGCGGAAACGATGGCCGTAGAACCGGTAGCCACGGTGGAATCCGCCATAGTGCAAGCCACCATGATGGAAACCGCCGCCATGAAAGCCGCCGCCATGGAAAGCACGGAATCCACCCCCGTGGAAACCATGGAATCCACCGCCGCGGAAGCCGCCATGAAAACCGCCATCCCGAAAACCGCCACCATGAAATCCCCCTCCATGAAATCCGCCGCCGTGGAAGCCACCACCACCATGAAAGCCACCACCGCCGTGAAAACCGCCGCCACCATGGCGGACCTGGATCATCCTTCCATCAGGGACAGCCGTCCCTGATTGGGTAGCAGCTGGATTGATTCCTGGAGTGATCGGCGACATCGCTTCCGCACGTGGGTTCGAGGCCAACGAAATCATCAGCAATGCAGCCGCCGCAAGGCCCAGGCGGCGGACCGGGCTGCGCTGGGACAACAACATCCTCTTCATGAACGTCTCCCTGGCATCGGCGACGGAAGCTTCGAGGCCTGCGCCCGGCTCCCGGCGCGTTCGTTTCGCTCCAGCTACGCAGCCTAAGAAGAGCGAACTGAACCCCTCATGAATGCGTCGCGCCTTTGCGACGTTCCGGGACCGGAGCTAACCAGATAATCGAAAAAACAGGCCCGCATCTCGCGAGCCTGTTCGATCATGCGTACTGGCGGCGCAATCAGCGGTGCCAACGGCGATGCCAGTGACGGTGCCAACGGGGATGCCAGTGATGATGCCAGCGAACCTGGGTGATCTGCGGCGCGCCATCCTGGGCCGCAGCGGCGGCGCTGGGGCTGCTCAGCGACATCGCCTGAGCTTGCTGAGTGGGAGCGGCCAGAATGAGCAATGCGCCCACGGCCGCAAGCCCCAGAACTTTGGTCACCTTCATGGGTCTTCTCCAATCGTTCCTGGATGTCACGTCTGCGCCGAGTAGACTGAAGCCGTCAGTTGCCCCCGCGCAACGCAGGTCGTGGCTAGAGATCGCGACGTGAGTGAGGAATGAACAACCTGCGCCGCGGCGTTAATACCGGAGCGATCGATCCGGTTCCGCCTGCCGTTGCAAAATTTGCGTGCTGTTACACCGAGGTTATACCGCTTTACGAAAAGCTGCCCCGGCTTGATCCAATCAGAACGGTAAGCCCTAACCGGGCCGCCAATAGCAATGCATCCGCGGCACGATCACCGTCCCGCTCGGCCGGGCCTCCTGCACGTAGTTTGCAACGCAGTCACGCACCGCATTCGGACCCGGATTGTAGTAGGGATAGATGCCTTGTTCAGGCACGCCTTGATGTGGCGGATAGATCGGCACGCGCCGTAACGGCCGCTGCACGTGGCGGGGCCTGTCGGCTCGGTCGGACGGAAGCGTCGCCTGCGCAATCGTGACAGTGGAGGAAGCGGTCTGCGCCCGGGTGCCGGCGGCCGGCAGCGCCAACCCGATCACAAGCGCGATCCATAATATCGTCCCGATCGATCTCATCGAAGCCCACCCGCGTTTGCCGCCTACGGTCTCCGATTGCTGCGACCGCGTCAACAGCACGCCAGCACCAAATTCGTCATGCATATGTGTGAAAGCCACGCTACAGAGATGTCATGTGGACATCTGCCAAAGCCCCTTCCCTCGCCGAAATCGAGACCATGGCGCATGAAATCTTTCAGCGCCTGCCCAAGGACTTTCGCGACCTGAGCGAAGACCTCGTCATCCATGTCGATGACTTCCCGACCGACGAAGTGCTCGACGAAATGGAAGCCGAGAGCGAGTTCGACCTGCTCGGCCTGTTCCAGGGCGTCGGAATCCCGTTCCGCAGCCATGGCGACGTGGCGCGGCTGCCGAACATGATCTGGCTGTACCGGCGGCCGATCCTCGACTACTGGGCCGAGCACGATGAGACGCTTGGCCAGATCGTCCGCCATGTGCTGATCCATGAGATCGGCCACCATTTCGGTCTGTCCGACGACGATATGGAACGGATCGAGGCCGGCCCCGAATAGGGCCTGGCCGGGCTCCCGCCGGATTGGCCGTTGGATTCCTGCCCGGATCGGCCGTTTGCCAGATTAATCCTTGGAATAGCGGCCGCGATCGGGTTAAAAGCCTCTACCAATTGCAATTTCGCTGGCATCTTGGCGGGCGAATTGCAGCCGATCGCTGAACATCACAACCACAAAGATCGAACCGTAAAGATCGAGCCATAAAGATCGAGCCATGGACAAATTCACCACGCTGGAAGGCGTCGCAGCACCGCTGAAGATCATCAATGTCGACACCGACATGATCATTCCGAAGCAGTACCTGAAGACCATCAAGCGGACCGGCCTTGGCAAGGGACTATTCTCGGAACAGCGCTACAAGGACGATGGCAGCGAGAACCCGGATTTCATCCTCAACAAGCCGGCCTACCGCAACGCCAAGATACTGGTGGCGGGCGACAATTTCGGCTGCGGCTCGAGCCGCGAACATGCGCCATGGGCGCTGCTCGATTTCGGCATCCGCTGCGTGATCTCGACCTCGTTCGGCGACATCTTCTATAACAACTGCTTCAAGAACGGCATCCTGCCGATCCGGGTGTCGCAGGAAGATCTCGACAAGCTGTTCGACGATGCCGAACGCGGCGCCAATGCGACGCTGACCATCGATCTGCCGAACCAGGAGATCCGCGGCCCCGACGGCGGCAAGGTGAAATTCGAGATCGATCCGTTCCGCAAGCACTGCCTGCTCAACGGACTCGACGACATCGGATTGACGATGGAGAAGAAGTCCTCGATCGACGCCTACGAGGCCAAGGCCAAGGCCGAACGCGCGTGGGCGTGATTCCGGGCCTGATTTCTCGCTGAAAGGCCTTTGCTCAACCGGAACAGAGGCTCCGTGTATTTTTCTTTCATGGCTTCTGCCTTCATCAGGTGACGCAATCATGCGGCCCGAAGTCGTCACCTTCTGGCGTGGCCCGCTCGACCCGCTGCGGCTGGTCTGTCTGCAATCCCAGCTCGCCGCCGGTCACAAGGTCACCGTCTACAGCTTCGATCCGCTGCCGGGACTGCCCGATGGCGTCGGCAATGCCGAGGCCGAAGCGGTGCTGCCTTTTTCGTTCTCCGAGCGGCTTCGCCCGCCGCAGCCGGACGGCTCCTGGCGCGACTGGACCACGCTGCAATTCAGCGATTTCTTCCGCATCCGCCTGATGGCGCAGCGCACCGGGCATCCTCGCCTCTGGCTCGACGCCGACGTATTGCTGCTGAGGCCGGTCGAGATCGATCCGGCCAAACCTTACTTCGCCTGGGAACGGCCGCGGATGATCGGCAATTCCGTACTGTATTTTCCGCCCGATGATCCGATCGTCGTCGCGTTTGAAAATCTGATCAAGCAGGACGAACTGACACCGGACTGGCTGTCACTCGGGCATCGCGTGACTTTCGCGCTGCACCGGCTGGTCGGCAAATCGGACCGCGTTTCCAACATCCGGGTGGCGATCTTCGGCCCGGCGGCGCTGACCGCACTCGCCCGCCGCGCCGGCGAATTGAAATATGTGCTGCCGAAAAAATCGTTCTATGCGGTCCACTCCGAGCCGAAGCGGTTTTTCGAGCCGTCGGATTTTTCACCGCTGATCACCGACCCCGACATCACCGGATTCCACATCTCGCCGAAGGGCCGCGGCAAGCTGCCGCCGATTCCAGGCAGCCTTTATGCCTGGGCGACGGAGCGGTTTGGCGCTTAACCGAGACGGAGCGCGCGACTTCCCTCTCTCCTCTTGCAAGGCCAGGTAATCGCATGTGAACCTTTCGGTCGTGATAGCGTCGGGCCTCATGGTTCGAGACGGCGCCATCGGCGCCTCCTCACCATGAGGTTCCAAGATTTTGCCGCGAAAGGATCCTCATCCTGAGGAGCCCGCCATAGGCGGGCGTCTCGAAGGATGGCCGCAAGGAGGCTGCCTGATCGGATTCTTCCCCCATATGCGATACCCCTGCCTTGCAAGGGCGAAGGGAAGAAGAATCACACGGGCTAGTGTCCCATCGCGGCGATAGCGTCGACGATCGCGATGGTACGGCGGGCCATCTCGGCATGCAGCCGCTCCACCATCCGGCCGTCGATATTGATGGCGCCGCGCGAGGCATTTTCGGGCTGCTCGAAAGCGGCGATCACCTTGCGGGCATAGGCGATCTCCTCCTCCGGCGGCGTGAAGATCGCATTGCAGGCGGCGATCTGGCCGGGATGGATCAGCGTCTTGCCGTCGAAGCCGAGATCGCGGGCCTGGGCGCATTCCTGCGCGAAGCCGTCGACATTGCTGAAATCGCTATAGGGCCCGTCGAGAATTTCCAGGCCATGCGCCCGCGTCGCCAGGATGCAATGCGTGATCATCGGGATCATCGCGGCACGCCCGGGCAGCATGCGGATCCGCGTCTCGCGGGCGATGTCGTTCGGGCCAAACACAAATCCGGCAAGCCGCGTCCTGGGATCGCGCGAGGCGCCGGCGAGCGCGTCGGCATGCAGCACCGCACGCGCGGTCTCGATCATGGCCCAGACCTTGATCGAGCCGGCACCATCGACCGCCGCGAGACGCTCACCGATTGCGCTGAGATCCTCGACGCTGGAAACCTTGGGAACCAGGATGCCGTCCGGCCGCGCCCGGCCAGCCATCGCCACATCATCGGACCACCATGGCGTGTCGATGCTGTTGGTGCGGATCCAGATCTCACGCTTGCCAAAGCCCTTGGCGGCAATGGCGTCGGCGATCTGCTCGCGCGCCAGCGGCTTGGCGTCGGGCGCCACGGAATCCTCGAGGTCGAGGATGATGACGTCGGCGGGGAGGTTACGGGCCTTTTCCAGCGCCCGTGCATTCGATCCCGGCATGAAAAGCAGGCTGCGGCGCGGACGGATCATCGGCTTGGTTCCCTTGGATCAAAGAGGCTGGGGAATGAATTAATGCACTCTACCATTCGGGCTGGACGACGGGAAAACCATTACCCTTGCAGCCCGATCATGCCCTATCATTTCGCCTCGCTGCCCGAAAGTCTTGTCCCCGCCACCAGCCTATGATTAGCCGTAGCCATGGAATCCTTTCCTAAAGCATTGCTCGACGGCTACCGGACCTTCGCGACCCAGCGGCTGCCGACGGAACAGTCGCGCTATCGCGAACTGTCGGAGCGCGGCCAATCGCCCGAGGTGATGGTGATCGGCTGCTGCGATTCACGGGTGTCGCCGGAGGTGATCTTCGATGCCGGTCCCGGTGAATTGTTCGTGGTGCGCAACATCGCCAATCTGGTGCCGGTCTATCAGCCCGACAGCGGCGCTCATGGCGTTTCAGCGGCGCTGGAATATGCCGTTTCGGTCCTGCGCGTAAAACACATCGTGGTGCTCGGCCACGCCCAATGCGGCGGCATTCGCGCCTTCATCGACAAGATCGAGCCGCTGTCGCCGGGCGACTTCATCGGCAAATGGATGGCGATGTTCATCAAGCCGGGCGAGGTTGTCGAGCAGCGCAGCCACGAGACCATGCAGGATTTCGTCACGCGGATCGAAAAGGCTGCGGTCTTCCGCTCGCTCGAAAACCTGATGACCTTCCCGTTCGTCCGCACGCGGGTCGAAAACGGCGAGCTGCTGCTGCACGGCGCCTATTTCGGCGTTGCCGAAGGCGCGCTGTTCGTGCTCGACCGGGTGGCGAAGGAGTTCGGGCGAATAAAGAGCGAATAGGGAGTGGCGAATGGCAAGTAGGGCAAGTTTCCATTCGCTCTTCGCCGCTCCCTATTCGCCACCTCCGTGATCGCTGCCCCAGCGGTCGGACAGCGCCAGGATCAGCGTCGAGACCACGAACACCAGGTGGATGCCGACCAGCCAGCCCATCCGCTGGGCGTCGAAGGAGCTGTCCAGATTCATGAAGGCCTTCAGGACCTGGATTGCGGAGATCGCAACGATCGAGGCCATCAGTTTCTGCTTGAGGCCGCCGAAATCGACTTTGGTCATCCAGTCCGGCCAGTCCGGATGGCCGCCCGGATCGATCTTGGAGACGAAGTTCTCGTAACCCGAGAACACCACGATCAGGATCAGATTGCCGGTCAGGGAAACATCGATCAGGCCGAGCACGCCAAGGATGATGTCGGATTCCTTGGCACCCACCGCATGCTCGATGAACTCCCAGAGCATCATCAGGAATTTCAGCAGCAGCACGGCGAGGCTGATGACGAGGCCGAGATAAAATGGCGCCATCAACCAGCGGCTGTTGAACAGCAGGTTCTCGATTCCCCCCTCGATCCGCGCCAGCGGCGAACGCGGCCGGTCGGGAGCCGGTTGTTCGCTCATCGCAATCCAGCCCCCTGCTTGACCTTTGCTCAGGCCGCCTTCTTCTTGGCGGTAAGCAATTTGCGGTTGATCAGCACTTCCGCGATCTGGATCGCGTTGAGCGCCGCTCCCTTGCGCAGATTATCCGACACGCACCACAGCGCGAGACCGTTCTCGACCGTCGCATCCTCGCGGATACGGCTGATATAGGTCGCGTCCTCGCCGGCCGCCTCGTATGGCGTGACGTAGCCGCCGGGCTCCTGCTTGTCGATCACCAGGCATCCCGGCGCATTGCGCAGGATGTTGCGCGCTTCATCGGGCGTAATCGGATTTTCGAACTCGATATTGACCGCTTCGGAATGACCGACGAACACCGGTACACGCACGCAGGTCGCGGACAGCTTGATTTTGGGATCAAGGATCTTCTTGGTCTCCGCCATCATCTTCCACTCTTCCTTGGTGTAGCCGTCCTCCATGAATACGTCGATCTCCGGGATGACGTTGAAGGCGATACGCTTGGGGAATTTCTTATTGATCAGCTCGTCATTGGTGTAGACGGCCTTGGTCTGCGAGAACAATTCGTCCATCGCGTCCTTGCCGGCGCCGGAGACCGACTGATAGGTCGCAACCACCACGCGCTTGATCACCGCCTTGTCGTGCAGCGGCTTCAGCGCGACCACGAGCTGCGCCGTCGAGCAGTTCGGGTTGGCGATGATGTTCTTCTTGGTGAAGCCAGCGGCCGCGGCGGCATTGACCTCGGGCACGATCAGCGGCACGTCCGGATCCATCCGCCAGGCCGACGAATTGTCGATCACGACCGCGCCGGCGGCACCGATCTTCGGCGACCATTCCTTCGACACCGATCCTCCCGCCGACATCAGGCAGATATCGACGTCGGAGAAGTCATAGTGCTCCAGCGCTTTGACTTTCAGGGTCTTGTCGCCGTAGGACACGTCGATGCCCACGCTGCGGCGGGAGGCCAGCGCCACCACCTCGTCCGCGGGGAATTTCCGTTCGTCGAGAATGCTGAGCATTTCCCGACCGACATTGCCGGTCGCTCCGACCACCGCGACTTTGTAACCCATCGTTCACTCTCCGAGAGGAAATGCCTCCTGCCCGCCCGCAGCGGAAAAAAGGAAGAGCTGCGCTTCTATGCGAGAAACGCCGTTAATACAACGTTTAGACCGAGGCGACGGCATCCGGCCGTTGCCTTTCGGCCAGCGCGAATCGAGGTGCGGCCGGCTGTCCGGTGAAGGCCATCTCACCGTCTATTTGATGCTATTTGGTGCTCTCGCCGGTTACTTGCCATCTCCGCATCCCATGTCCGCATCGGCTGATGGGGCGAATAGTGCCATCGCCTGCAGAGCCATGACTGGCATTCGCGTCCCGACATCGGCAAATCTTTCCCGCGAAACAGAGACTTAGACAAGGCTTGGACAACGGCCCATGTCCGAGAGATGCACGGACGCGATCGCTTGACGTGCCGGCAATTGCCAGACCGTTGGGGTCTCCCGATTCCGGGGACCGGACGATCCTGCAGCTATCGCATTTGGGCGATGCGCTTTCACCGGGGCTCGGGCCGGAATCCCGGCCAAGGCGCTGGTTTCCATGCAAGTTTTTCGTCTTGACCCTGCATTATGTCGGCCAGTGTGGCCCGATTGACCTTGTGGCGACCTGCCCGCGGCAGCTAGACTGGCGTGCAAATCGGATTGGCGCCTGCCGGACCCCAAGAGGACATGATGACCTGGAAATTCCCTGCCGCGAGCACGTTTGCGGTGTCATTTGCCGCGACCGTGATTGCCGTGAGCGGCCTGACAGCGGCCAGCGCGCAGCCGACCAGCCTGAAATACGACAGGAACGGCCATGTCGATTACGGACGCAAGGGTCCGAACGTGGTGATTCAGCAGGGACCGCATACCCGCGTTTTCATCACCAAGCGCTCCTGGCTTGACGCCGGCACCGAGGTGCTCCCTGGCGACCGTAAATTCACGGACTACGCCTTCCCGCCGGAGGTCGGCTATCCCTCTTTCGCGCGTGAAAACAACAACCGGCCGATCGATCGCCAGCCGCTGAACCCGCCGTCGGACATGGGCGGCTATTCGCGGAGCTTCCCGCTGTACTGAGAACTCTCAGAGCGGCCCGTTCTGACGAAAATGCCCGGCTTGGCCGGGCATTTTATTTGCCAAAAGTTATTTGCCAAAAGAAGCGCGCCGATAACGAAAGATCAGGCGTGCTGCGCCTGCAATTCCTTCAGGATCGCTTCACCCATCTCGGCCGTCGAGACCGATTTGGTGCCTTCCGACTTGATATCGGCGGTGCGCAGGCCCTTGGCCAGCACGGCTGCGATCGCCGCATCGAGCTTGTCGGCGAGGGCCCCCATGTCGAAGGAATAACGCAGCGCCATGCCGAAAGACGAAAGCATGGCGATCGGATTGGCCAGTCCCTTGCCCGCAATATCCGGCGCCGAGCCGTGCACCGGCTCGAACAGCGATTTGCGCTTCCTGGTCTTGGCGTCGATTTCGCCGAGCGACGCCGACGGCAGCATGCCGAGCGAACCGGTCAGCATCGCCGCGATATCGGACAGCATGTCGCCGAACAGATTGTCGGTGACGATGACGTCGAACTGCTTCGGCCATTTGACCAGGTTCATGCCGCCGGAATCGGCGAGCTGGTGCTCGAGCTGCACGTCCTTGTATTCGCGGGCATGGACCTGGGTCACGACCTCGTTCCAGAGCACGCCCGTTTTCATGACGTTGCGCTTTTCCATCGAGGTCAGCTTGTTGCGCCGCTTGCGCGCCAGATCGAACGCCACCCGCGCGATGCGCTCGATCTCGTAGGTGTCGTAGACCTGGGTATCGATGGCGCGCTTCTGGCCGTTGCCGAGATCGGTGATGGTCTTCGGCTCGCCGAAATAGACGCCGCCGGTAAGCTCGCGCACGATCATGATGTCGAGGCCTTCGACCGCCTCGCGCTTCAGGCTGGAGGCCTCGGCCAGCGCCGGATAGCACACCGCCGGGCGCAGATTGGCGAACAGGCCGAGATCCTTGCGCAGGCGCAGCAGGCCGGCCTCCGGCCGCGCGTCATACGGCACGCCGTCCCATTTCGGGCCACCGACCGCGCCGAAGATCACGGCGTCAGCGGCCTGCGCCCGGGCCATGTCGCCTTCGCTGATCGAGACCTGATGCGCGTCATAGGCCGCACCGCCGACCAGGCCCTTTTCGGTCTCGAAACGCGCAATGCCTTCGGCGCTGAGCCAGCCGATCAGGCGCTCGACCTCGGCCATCACTTCGGGGCCGATACCGTCGCCGGGGAGAAGCAGCAGTTTGTGGGTCGCCATGATCAGTTACCTCGTCACCACGGTCATGCCCGCGCCGGTCGCGGGCATCCACGTCTTTGAGCCCTGACAAGGCAGGACGCGGACAGCCGGGACGAGCCCGGCCATGACGTTTCGTTGTGACCGGGAGTGCTAAAGCGCCCGGGCGGCCTTGGCAAGGCGGCACGACGGCCTTGGCCGCATTCAGCTTCCGCTGAACGAATTGTAGCCCTGGTCTTCCCAGTAGCCGCCCTTGTATTCGTTGGTGACCTCCATCGAGATCACATATTTCGGGTTCTTGAAACCGAGCTTGGTCGGCACCCGGATCTTCATCGGATATCCATAGGCGCGCGGCAATATCTGGTCCGCGAATTTGAAACTCATCTGGGTCTGCGGGTGCAGCGCGGTTTCCATGTCGAGCGGCGAGTTGTAGCCGTCGCTGTCGGCGCATTGGAACCAGCAATATTTGGCGCGGGTGTCGGCGCCGATCAGTTTGAGGAAATCGCGCAGCGGCGTGCCGGTCCAGCTGCCGATCGCACTCCAGCCCTCGACGCAGATATGCCGCGTGATCTGGGTGACCTGCGGCAGCTTGTAGAGCTCATCCAGCGTCCACGATTTCTTGTTGTCGACGAGGCCGCGAACCTCGAGCTTCCAATCCTTTCCGTCGATATCGGGCGCATCATCGAGATCGTAATAGGCGTTGAACGGGAACGGCTTGGTGATGTCGCTTTCGGGATAGGTCGGCGCCAGCGTGTTGGGATTGAAAATCCGCGCCTGCACGAAGTCATTGAACTTCGAGATCTGCGCCAGCAGATTTTCCGCCGTGGCGCTGTCGGAGACGTCGCAGCCGGTGAGCAGCGTCAGGGCGCCGATGCTGGCGCCCCCGGCGATGAACCGCCGGCGCGTCAGTTCCGGCATCAGCCTGGTGGCGTCCTTGATCAGGAGCTTCTTGTCGACGCCGGGGATCAGAAAGGAGCGTTTGCGGCCCATGATGGATTCTCCTCCGAGCGTCTCAGCGGCCAATAATCATGGCGCGCAGGCTTTTCGGCACCAGGATCGCCAGCGTGACATGCACTACCAGGAAGGCGCAGATCAGCGCCATGCAGGCGAAATGGACGTAGCGGGCGAAATCATAGCCGCCGAACAGCGCGGTCAGATATTGAAACTGCACCGGCTTCCAGATCGAAAGCCCCGACAGCACGATTGTTACGCCGACTACGAGGATGCCGGCATAAAGCAGCCGCTGCACCTGGTTGTATCTGGAGAGATCGTCATGCGACAGCTTGAAGGTCAGCGCCGCCTTGGTGTCGGCGATCACGCCGGACGGGCTGATCGGCAGCAGCTTCTTGGCGAAGCGCCCGGTGGCGAAGCCGAAAATCAGGTAAAGCAGGCCGTTGACCATCAGCAGCCACATCGCGGCGAAATGCCAGAGCAGCGCACCGCCGAGCCAGCCGCCGAGCGTGATTGAAGGCGGAAAAGAGAAACTGAACAGCGGTGAGGCATTGTAGATCTGCCACCCCGACATGACCATCAGCACGATGGCCACCGCGTTGATCCAGTGCATGATCCGCACCCAGGCCGGCTGAATCACTTTCGCCTTCGGGGCACTGTGCTCGTCACTGATCGCCAGGCTGGACATGGCTGTTCCATCTCAAAAAATTCGTTCTGCCTGTTATACGCCGGAAGCCGGAGCTTCGTTACTGCGACACCGGCGCGCGATCGATGCGAGCGAACCAACCGCGTTCACAAAAAAGCGAGCCGGCAACCCGGCTCGCCACGATGCCCGGGGGGCAATTTCGAAGGTTAATCCCGGTTCGCCGGCGTCTGGATGAAACCGCGATTATGGGTCGGACTGATCAGGATTTCATTGATGCAGACCCGCGGCGGCATGCCGGCGACAAAGGCGATGGTGCGGCCGAGATCTTCCGGCTGCAGCATTTTCGCCTGCTCGGCCTCGCTCGGCACCACCGGCCGCAGCTTCAGGATCGGGGTTGCAACCTCACCCGGCGACAGGCAGCAGGCGCGCAGGCCGTTGACGCATTCGTCCATGTTGAAGGAATGCGTCAGCGCCAGCACTGCATGTTTGGTCGTGGTGTAGGCAGGTCCCGGCATTTTCGAGACATGACGACCGGCCCAGGACGCCACGTTGATGATGCAGCCGTCCTTTTGCCTGCGCATCGCCGGCAGCACCGCGTGCATGCAATACAACACGCCGTTGAGGTTGATCTCGACGAGCCTGTCCCAGCCTTCGAGTTCCATCTGCGCCCAGCTGCGCTTCGGCACATTGATGCCGGCGCTGTTAACCAGAAGATCGATGCGGCCATGTTTGGCCAGGATCTGTTCGGCGGCCTTGTTGACCTCGTCCTTGTCGCTGACGTCGAGCGGGATCGCCTCGGCCTTGCCGCCCTTCCGGGTGATATCGGCGACTACCCGATCCAGCTCCTGCTTGCGGCGGCCCGAGACCACCACCGTCCAGCCGTCCGCCGCCAGGAATTCCGCCCCGGACTCGCCGATCCCGCTGCCACCGCCCGTCACCCAGGCCACGCGTTTCCCGCCATTTGTCATGCAAACTGTCTCCGTTGCTTTTTGAAGGGCGTTTTTGCTATTGGACGCCGTAAGATATTGCGGCCGATCGGATACAACCGCACGGCAATGATGCATGAACGCACCTGAGAAAACCACCATGAACGCCAATCTGTTTTCGCGCCTGTTCGACAACCTGGACGATCCGGCCCGCCTTGCGATCGAAACCCTCGACGGCGAGCACATCAGCTATGGCGATCTGATCGCCCGCGCCGGGCAGATAGCGAATGTGCTGGTGGAAAACGGCGTCAAGCCGGGCGATCGTGTCGCCGCGCAGACCGAGAAATCCGTTACAGGCCTGGTGCTCTATCTTGCGACGGTGCGCGCTGGCGCAGTGTATCTGCCGCTCAACACCGCCTATACGCTCAACGAGCTCGAATATTTCATCACCGATGCCGAGCCCAGCGTGGTGGTGTGCGACCCGTCCAAGGCGCAAGGCATCACGGCGATTGCGGCAAAGGTCGGCGCCAAGGTGATGACGCTCGGACCCGACGGCAAGGGATCGCTCGCCGACGCCGCGGCCAAGGCGAGCACGGAGTTCGCAACCGTTGCGCGCGCCGGCGATGATCTCGCCGCGATCCTCTACACGTCAGGCACGACCGGCCGCTCCAAGGGGGCGATGCTGACGCATGACAATCTCGCATCCAATTCGCTCAGCCTGGTCGATTACTGGCGCTTCACCGACAAGGACGTGCTGATCCACGCGCTGCCGATCTATCACACCCACGGTCTGTTCGTGGCCAGCAACGTCACGCTGTTTGCCCGGGCGTCGATGATCTTCCTGCCGAAATTCGACGCCGACCTGATCATCAAGCTGATGGCGCGCGCCACCGTGCTGATGGGCGTGCCGACCTTCTATACGCGCCTGTTGCACAACCCTGCGCTGAACCGCGAAACCACCGGGCATATGCGGCTGTTCATTTCGGGCTCGGCGCCGTTGCTCGCCGACACCCACCGCGAATGGCAGGCGCGCACCGGACACGCCGTGCTCGAACGCTATGGCATGACCGAAACCAACATGAACACGTCGAATCCCTATGAGGGCGAGCGGGTGCCCGGCGCGGTCGGCCATCCGCTGCCCGGCGTCTCCGTGCGCATCACCGATCCCGAGACCGGCAAGGAACTGCCGCGCGAGACCATCGGCATGATCGAGGTCAAGGGCTCGAACGTGTTCAAGGGCTATTGGCGGATGCCGGAAAAGACCAGGGCCGAATTCCGGGGCGACGGCTTCTTCATCACCGGCGATCTCGGCAAGATCGACGACAAGGGTTACGTGCACATCGTCGGCCGCGGCAAGGATCTGGTGATCTCGGGCGGCTTCAATGTCTATCCGAAGGAGATCGAAGCCGAGATCGACGCCATGCCCGGCGTGGTGGAATCCGCCGTGATCGGCGTGCCGCACGCCGATTTCGGCGAAGGCGTCACCGCGGTGGTGGTCTGCCACAAGGATGCCGGCGTCAGCGAGGCCTCGGTGCTCGGGGCGCTCGAAGGCCGGCTCGCCAAGTTCAAGATGCCGAAGCGCGTATTCGTCGTCGACGAATTGCCGCGCAACACCATGGGCAAGGTGCAGAAGAATATTCTGCGCGATACCTATAAGGATATTTACACCAAGGCGAAATGAAGCGCTGCGCTGACAGCGAGGCGCGGTCTGACTAACCGAATAACCTCACTGCCCGCTTAGCAAGCTTACGGCAAACCGGCTGCCGACGATGAGCAGGTAGCCGCCGAAGGCGACTTCCAGCATGCGCTTGGACATTGCGTGCGCCACGCGGACGCCGAGACCCGCAGTCAGAAGCGTGGTCGGCATTACCAGCACCGCTCCGATCAGCGAGACATAACCGAGCGCAAACGGCACCTGCAGCGCCAGCACATCGGGATAATGCGCGGCGACCGGCCAGCCGGCATAGACATAGCCGAGCGCGCCGGGAATCGAGATCAGCACGGCCAGCGCCGCCGAAGTCGCGACGGCCTGATGGATCGGCCGGCTGTAAAAAGTCATCAGCAGGTTTGAAAACAGCCCGCCGCCGATACCCATCAGCGTGGACAACAGGCCGATGGCGAGGCCGTAGATTTTCATCAGCGGCCCCTGAGGCATGTCATCGCCAAACTTCCAGCCCTCGCGCAGCAGCAACAGACGCGCTGCGGCCAAATAGGCCACCACCACGAATATGATCTTGAACAGCCGCTCCGGCGCATAGCGCGCAATGACGCTGCCGGCGATGACGCCGATCAAGACCGGCAGCCACCAGGCCTTGAGGGTTTTCATGTCGACCGCGCCGCGCGCCCGATGGGCACGGTAGGCGCGGATCGAAGTCGGAATGATGATGGCGAGCGAGGTGCCGACACAGAGCGGCATCCGCACCTCGAGCGGAACGCCGACAAGCTCAAAACACTCGTAAAATACCGGCACCAGGATGGCGCCCCCGCCGATTCCGAACAGGCCGGCGAGAAATCCCGACAAGGCACCGACCGCAACCAGCAGCACCGCCAGCCTGATCAGTTCGGCAACATCAAGTCCGCTCATTCCGCGACCCCTCGCTGACGCCGGATTCGCCGCCGCGGTCCGGCTCCGGCCTGTCTACACCCTTGCGATTTCGGGGAGTATGAGCGCAGATTAGTAGACAACCTCCCGCTTTTCGGAAGAATTGGCCATGGATCAGCTTGCGGCAATGACAACCTTTGTCCGGGTGGTCGAAGCCGGCAGCCTGTCCGGCGCCGCCCGCGCCATTCCCAGTTCGCTCACCTCGGTCAGCCGGCAGATCGCGGCGCTGGAGGCGCATTTCGGCGTACAATTGCTATTGCGCACCACGCGCCGGCTGTCGCTCACCGATGACGGACGCCTGCTCTACGACCGCGCGAAATCCGTGCTCGGCGAACTGAAGGAAGTCGAACTGGCGCTTTCTTCCGGGCAGCGCGAGCCGTCGGGGCGGCTTCGCGTCAGCGCACCAACACTGATGGGACGGCTGTTGATCGCGCCGCTGCTGGCAGAATTCCTGCGCCGCCACCCTTCGCTTTCGGTCGATCTGCTGCTGGTTGACCGCGCGGTCGACCTGATCGAGGAGGACATCCACGTTTCACTGCGCGTCGGCAGGCTACCGGACTCGCAGCTGATCGTGCGCAGGCTCACCGATCTGAAGATGATCGTCTGCGCTTCCCCCAGCTATCTCCAGCGCCGCGGCATTCCGCAGCGGCCAGGCGATCTCACCGCTCACGACTGTCTGGTGTTCTCGGATACGCCCGGCGCCGGCGAATGGCGCTTCATGGAAGCCGGCAGCACGAAATGCAAAATCCGGGTACCTGCCCGGCTGTGGGTAAATAGCCTCGATGCCCTGGTATCGGCGGCGAAGGAAGGCGCCGGCATCGCCCGGGTGCCGTCCTGGCAGGTTGCCAGCGAGATCGAGGCCGGACGCCTGCAGCACATCCTGGCCGAGCACGATCCGCCATCCGCAGCGGTGAATCTGGTGTTCCAGCCGTCCCGCCTGGCCTCGCCAAAAACCCGGATGTTCGTGGATTATCTGGTTGAGAACTGGCGACACGGCGATCCGCTCAAGGCCGGTTCCCCTGGCACGCAGACCAAACCAAATAAAATGCGAACATAGATTCGTTCTTTCGACAATCCATTTCGCTCTGGTATACCAAGCCCGCTAATTAGCTTGGTTTACCACGCTTATAGCAATGAACGGCAGTTCGTTTTCGAGGCATTTCGTCGTTGCGCTCACTGTTTCGAGTTCGTAAATAGAATTCATCTACTGCGATCCCCGAAGGGCCCTCATGCTGGCCCACCAAACGTAAAGTCGCCGAATGACCGCCAGGATCGAACGCCCGCTTTCGCCGCATATTCAGACCTATCGCTGGACCCTGACGATGGCGATGTCCATCATCCACCGGGCGACCGGCATTGCCCTGTATTTCGGCACGCTTCTACTGGCCTGGTGGCTGATCGCGGCCGCGACCGGCCCCGGCGCCTATGCCAATGTCCAGGCCTTCACCTCGAGTTTCATCGGGCGTCTGATCGTTTTCGCCTATACTTGGGCCCTGCTGCATCATCTGTGCAGCGGTATCCGGCATTTCGTCTGGGACCTCGGCTATGGCTTCAAGGCCAATGAGCGCGAAGCCTTGACCTGGGGCGCCCTGATCGCCGGCATCTCGCTCACCGTGCTGCTGTGGATCATCGCATACGTAGTTGGAGGCGGCCGATGAGCGCGCAAGATTCCTCAGCCGCCAAGCCTGCTGCTGCCAGATCGATGCGGACGCCGCTGGCGCGGGTGCGCAATCTCGGCGCCTCGCATTCCGGCACGTCGGATTTCTGGCGCCAGCGCGTTACCGCGGTCGCGATGGTGCTGCTGATCGTGCCCGTGATCGTGGTGGTAATGATGCTGCTCGGCCGCAACCAGGCCGGGGCGGCGCAGATCCTCGGCTCGGCGCCGATCGCGATCATCCTGCTGCTGTTCATCATCGCCAGCGCCTGGCACATGAAAATCGGCATGCAGGTCGTGATCGAGGATTATGTCCATAACGAGGTGCTGAAAATCGCCGCGGTGATGGCGAACAATTTCTTCTGCATCGCGGTGGCCCTGGCCTCGATCTACGCGATCCTCAAACTGTCGTCTGGAGTTTAGCCCATGGCTGGTCAGGGCAACGGCAAAGCCGCCAACGGGAGCGGCCCCGCCACCAACGGAAAAGCCTATCCGATCGAAGATCACACCTATGATGTCGTGGTGGTCGGCGCCGGCGGCGCAGGCCTGCGCGCCGTGGTCGGCTGCAGCGAGGCCGGCTTGCGTACCGCCTGCATCACCAAGGTGTTTCCGACCCGCTCGCACACGGTCGCCGCGCAAGGCGGCATCTCCGCCTCGCTCGGCAACATGCATCCGGACGACTGGCGCTGGCACATGTACGACACCGTCAAGGGGTCGGACTGGCTCGGCGACCAGGACGCGATCGAATACATGGTGCGCAACGCGCCGGATGCGGTCTACGAGCTCGAACATTGGGGTGTGCCGTTCTCGCGCACCGAGGACGGCAAGATCTACCAGCGGCCGTTCGGCGGCATGACCATCGATTTCGGCAAGAGCCAGGCGCAGCGCACCAGCGCCGCTGCCGACCGCACCGGCCACGCCATGCTGCACACGATGTATGGCCAGGCGCTGCGCCACTCGGCCGAGTTCTACATCGAATTTTTCGCCATCGACCTGATCATGGACGATCAGGGCGTCTGCCGCGGCGTGATCGCGCTGAAGCTCGATGATGGCAGCCTGCACCGCTTCCGCGCCCAGACCACGATCCTGGCGACCGGCGGCTATGGCCGCGCCTATGCCTCCTGCACCTCGGCGCATACCTGCACCGGCGACGGCGGCGCGATGGCGCTGCGTGCCGGGCTACCGCTGCAGGACATGGAATTCGTCCAGTTCCATCCGACCGGCATCTACGGTTCGGGCTGCCTCGTCACCGAAGGCGCCCGCGGTGAGGGCGGCTATCTCGTCAATTCCGAGGGCGAGCGCTTCATGGAGCGCTATGCACCGTCGGCCAAGGATCTCGCCTCGCGCGACGTGGTCTCGCGCGCGATGACGATCGAGATCCGCGAAGGCCGCGGAGTCGGCAAGAAGAAGGACCACATCTTCCTGCACCTCGACCATCTCGATCCCAAGGTGCTGCAGGAACGGCTGCCGGGCATTTCCGAATCGGCGAAGATCTTCGCCAATGTCGACGTTACCCGCGAGCCGATTCCGATCGTGCCGACGGTGCACTACAACATGGGCGGCATTCCGACCAATTTCCACGCTGAAGTGCTGACCAAGAAGGACGGCGACGATAATGCCGTGGTGCCGGGCCTGATGGCGATCGGCGAAGCCGCCTGCGTCTCGGTGCATGGCGCCAATCGCCTCGGCTCCAACTCGCTGATCGACCTCGTGGTGTTCGGCCGCGCTGCGGCGCTGCGCTGCGCCGAGAAGCTGGCTGCCAACGGCAAGCAGCCGGAACTGCCGGCCAATTCGGCCGAGATGGCGCTGGGCCGGCTCGACCACTTCCGTCACGCCGCGGGCGGCACGCCAACCGCCAAGCTGCGCGACAGCATGCAGCATGTGATGCAGAACAATTGCGCGGTGTTCCGCACCGGCGAAGTGCTTCAGGAAGGCCAGAACCTGATCCACAAGGTGCACAGCGGCATCAGCGACATCTCGGTCAGCGACCGTTCGCTGATCTGGAATTCGGATCTGGTCGAAACGCTCGAATTCGACAATCTGATCGTGCAGGCGGTAGTGACGATGGACTCGGCGGCGAACCGCACCGAGAGCCGCGGTGCCCATGCGCGCGAGGACTTCCCCGACCGCGACGACAAGAACTGGATGAAGCACTCGCTGGCCTGGATCGACGAGAACGGCAAGACCACGATCGATTACCGCCCGGTGCACGACTACACCATGACCAATGACGTCCAGTACATCCCGCCGAAGGCGCGGGTGTACTAAATTTACTTGTCATGCGCGGGGCCCGACCCGCGCATCCATCCTCAAAAAGAGAATGGATTGCCGGGGAGCCCGGCAATGGCGGGAACAGGAATAAAGGCGAGACAGATGGTTGAATTCGCACTTCCGAAGAACTCGAAGATTACGGGCGGCAAGACCTGGCCGAAACCGGCCGGCGCCACCGAGACGCGCGAGTTCAACATCTATCGCTGGAATCCGGACGACGGCAAAAACCCGCGCGTCGACACCTATTACGTCGATATCCATGATTGCGGCCCGATGGTTCTCGACGGCCTGATCTGGATCAAGAATCACATCGACCCGACCCTGACCTTCCGCCGCTCCTGCCGCGAAGGCGTCTGCGGTTCCTGCGCCATGAACATCGACGGCCAGAACACGCTGGCCTGCACCAAGTCGATGCACGACGTGAAGGAGGGCGCGGTCAAGATCAACCCGCTGCCGCACCAGCCGGTGGTCAAGGACCTCGTCCCCGACCTGACCAATTTCTACGCGCAATACGCCTCGATCGAACCGTGGCTGAAGACCACGACGCCGACGCCGCAGAAGGAATGGAAGCAGAGCCACGAGGACCGCGAGAAGCTGGACGGTCTCTACGAGTGCATTCTCTGCGCCTGCTGCTCGACCTCGTGCCCGAGCTATTGGTGGAACAGCGAGCGCTTCCTCGGCCCGGCCGCGCTGCTGCAGGCCACCCGATGGGTCAAGGACAGCCGCGACGAAGCCACCGGCGAGCGGCTCGACAACCTCGAGGATCCGTTCCGGCTTTACCGCTGCCACACCATCATGAACTGCGCGAAAGCCTGTCCCAAGGGCCTCAACCCCTCGGAGGCCATCGCCGAGCTGAAGCTCAAGATGGTCGAGCGGCAGATCTAAGGCCTTTGGTCCGATCAATCCGGGCCGGACTTCGCGCGGGTCCGCTATCCGTCCCGGATCAAGCGGGGGGCAGGCTTCGTTTGAAAATGCCATGGAAAGGGTGACGTTAACCCTTCGCCAGCGGGGAGGGATCACCACCCGCGCGTTCTACTTTGTTCACAGCCAGGGTTTAAAGTAAGCTCGACCGCAAAAGTCGGAGCGACCGTGCAGGCTGAGCAACGCAAATCGCTGAGACTGTTGCAATGGATGATGGCGGCAGCGCTCGCCCTTCCCATGGCGCTCTTTGTCTTTGCTTCAGCCGTCTCCTACGTCTCGACCCGGCAAAATGCTGACCGCGAGATCGAGCGGACGCTCGATGTGGCGCATGAACACGCGCTGAAGGTGTTCGAGACCATCGACCGCAGCCTGTCCGAAATCAACGAGATGACGCGCGGGATTCCGGACCAGGAAATCAAGAACCGCGAAGAGGCGTTCCATGCGCGGCTGAAGCAGCTGGTCGCGGCGTTGCCGCAGATGAAGTCGGCCTGGATCTTCGACGCCCATGGCCGGGCGCTGGCCAACAGCCTCGAATTTCCGGCGCCCGATATCGACTTCACCGACCGCGATTATTTCAAGGCCCAGCTCGCGCATGATGCCGGGATATTCATCGGCCAGGTCTTGACCCCGCGTCCGCCTTATCAGGGCGCGCCGTTCTTCAGCGTCAGCCGCCGTCGGCAACATGACGACGGCAGCTTCGCCGGCGTGATCCAGGCTTCGGTGCTCCCGGAATATTTCGAGAAGTTCTATGCAAGGATCGGCCACGAGGATGGGAGCTTTTTCGCGCTCGGCCGCTCCGATGGCGCGGTGCTGGCCCGCTTCCCGGTCGGCGGCAGCGACGTTCATATCGATGGCGACAGCCCGATCGGCAAGAAGATCGCGGCCAATCCCGATACGGGCCTGGTCACCGTGACCTCGCCGATCGACGGCATCGAACGCCGCGTCGGCTATCAGAAGCTCGCCGAATTCCCGATCTATGTCTGCGCCGGCCTTGCGACATCGGCAATCCGCGCACGCTGGCTCGAAACCATGAGCCAGCATCTGATTTTCGGCGCCCCGGCCACGGCGCTGTTATTCCTGCTCCTGCTGCTGGCGTGGCGCCGGACCCGCCATCTTTATACCGAGGCCTCCAAACGGCTGGAGGCCGAACAGGCATTGAAGCACAGCCAGCGGCTGGAAGCGCTCGGTCAGTTGACCGGCGGCGTCGCGCACGACTTCAACAATCTGCTCACGGTGATCGGCTCCTCCGCCGACCTGCTGCGGCGGCCGAACCTGACCGAAGAACGCCGGCAGCGTTACGTCGACGCGATCTCCGATACCGTTGCCCGCGCCGCCAAGCTGACCGCGCAACTGCTCGCTTTCGCGCGCCGACAGAATTTGAAACCGGAGGTATTCGACGTCGGTCAAAGCGTGACAGCGCTCACCGAAATCATCCGGACATTGGTGGGGGCGCAGATCGACATCGTCACCAACATTCCGGATCGGCCCTGCTTCATCAATGCCGATGCCGGCCAGTTCGAGACGGCGCTGATCAACATGGTCGTCAATGCACGCGACGCCATGGCCGGCAAGGGACGGCTCACCATTACGGTGCGCCCGACCTCGCAGCTGCTCGGCTCGTCCGGCGGCGTGGATCGCCCCAATGGCTACGTCGCGGTCTCGATCGAGGACACCGGCGTCGGCATTCCTCAGGAGCAGTTCGGCCAGATCTTCGAACCATTCTTCACCACCAAGGAAGTCGGTCATGGCACCGGCCTCGGCCTGTCGCAGGTTTTCGGCTTTGCCAAGCAGTCCGGCGGCGAGGTGATGGTCGCAAGCGAACTCGGCAAGGGCAGCCGGTTCACGCTGTATCTGCCGCGGGTCAATGACGACGACCGGCCGCAGCAGGCTCCGGCAGAGGACGCGCCACAGGCGGATGGCCAGGGCATCTCGGTTCTGATGGTCGAAGACAATGCCGACGTCGGCGCCTTCGCGATGCATGCACTGGCCGAACTCGGCTACGCCACCACGCTGGTCGGCAACGCCGCTGAAGCGCTCGCTGCATTGAGCGAGAATGCCGGCCGGTTCGACGTGGTGTTCACCGACGTGGTGATGCCCGGCATGAGCGGCATCGACCTCGCCCAGGAAATCCGCCGCCGGCACTTCGATCTGCCGGTGGTGCTCACCAGCGGCTACAGCCAGGTGCTGTCGCAGCATGGCAGCTACGGTTTCGAGCTGCTGCAAAAGCCCTATTCCGTCGATCAGCTCACCCGCGTGCTGCACAAGGTCGCGCGGTGGCGCGTCCTGAAGCGCGGGGCGGCCGAGTAAGCCGCGCCGGCGTTTTTGGAACGAAAGCCTGCCCGGTCCGGCGTTGGAGTCGCCGGCAAAACCGGTTATGCATGCGCCGCTTCGGGTAAAGCCCCGCTGGAGATGTGAGGAACCTTGACGATTTCGACGCTCCCGACCGGTAAAGCCGGTGCTGCAGCCAACGATCTGGCTGCGCCGCCGTTCGGCGCCTTTGCGCCCAATGCCGCGCAGCAGGCGATCATTTCGCTGGCCCGGCGCTCGCGGCTGAAGCGGGGCGCGTTCCGTCCGATGATGTCGCGGCTGGTCAATCTGTTTCGCGCCGGTCCCGTCGACGTCCACTATCAGGGCGCATCGTTCCGCTTCTACCACCAGCTCAGCGCCACCGAACGCGGCGCGCTGTTCAATCCCGATTACAACATCGAGGAGCTGGATTTTCTGCGCTCCCATACGCCTGTTGGCGGCGTCTTCATCGATGTCGGCGCCAATGTCGGCACCTACGCGATGGCGCTGGCGCGTCACGTCGGCGCTTCCGGCACCGTGATCGCAATCGAGCCACATCCCGTTACCCATGCGCGACTGGCCTTCAACCGGACCGCGTCCGGCTTCGGCCAGGTGATCCTGGTCGCTGCCGCCGCCGGTCCCGCCGATGGCGAACTGCTGATCGAGACCGATGGCGACAATCTCGGCGCCAGCCACATCGTCAGCGGCGAGCGCACCGGCAATGCCATCAAGGTGCCATCGCGGCGGCTGCAGCGAATCCTTGAGGAGGCGAATATTGCCCGCGTCGATACGCTGAAGATCGATGTCGAGGGCTTCGAGGACCGTGTCCTCACCGGCTTCTTTAAGGAAGCGCCGGCGTCGCTATGGCCGGGCGCGGTCGTGATCGAACATCTGTCGCAAGATGAATGGCTGGACGATTGCATCGCCGACATGCTCGCGCGCGGCTACGCCGCGACCGGCAAGACCCGCAGCAACACCCTTCTGGTGAGAAAATAGCCGGCATCGCAAACCACGTCTTCGATCCCGACGGCCACAACATCAAGGCGGTCTGCCCCAGCGGGAGATGACCGGCATAGTCCCCCTCACGGAACATCGCGGCATCGATGTCGTTGCCGTATCGCGCGATCAATGGCGATGTAGATGCAACCGATCGAACCTCCCGAAGTCCCCTCGCCCACACCGGGCACGCCGACCGAGCCTCCCCGCGAGGATCCGCCGGGCAATCCGCAGCCCGAAGTGCCGCCACCGGTGCGCGAACCCGGCGCGCCGCCGCAGCCTGACGAACTGCCGGGACAACTGCCCGACGAACTGCCAGTACCTGGAACGCCGGGTCCCGGCGCCCCCAATCCCGCCACCGATTAATCGGCGCAGCAACCTGCCGACCGAACTCGCTCCTGAATGCGCGATGAACGGGCTGCATGGTCAAGCCCTTGTTCCAGCGAAATAAAAACATTTCCGTTTTTACGCCCGCCACACTCCGGCCCAATGGCTGATTGTTGATTCAGTCCCGCCGAACCATTCGTTACTGAAAATCTCCGGGAGGATTTGGATCATCATGACAAAGTTTCGTCTCGTGCTGCTTGCTACGACGGCTCTGACTGCGATGCAGTTCGCAAGCGCGGCTTCCTATCCGCAGACATCGCCCGTTGTCATAGCGCAGGCGCAAGGCGAGCCCGGTCATGAGAAGGAAAAGGAGAAGCAGCCGCCCCGGGGGGCACCGAAGGGCCCACCTCCAAGGGCGCCCGGAGCGCAGCCCCATATTGCACCTCCGCAGCATCCTGCGCCCCCTGCCGGCGCCCCGCCGCGGCCCCCGCAACAACCAAAAGCAGCGCCGCCGACCGCAGCTCCGCCGCAGCGCCCGACGCCGCCGGCCGCGCCACCGCCACACGCCCAGCCGCAGGTGACACACCCGACACCGCCGGCCGCGGCGCAACCGCCCAAGGCACCGGCGGCGCCGACCGCGCCGCCAGCCATGCAGCCCAGGGAGCGGACGGCTCCAGGTCAGCGGCCAGGCGAGCGGCCAGTTCCCGGCGGACGGACCCTTCCAGGCGCGGCTCCCGCGCCGAACGCGGTCAAACCGCCGCCCGCTCCTGCGCCACAA
This sequence comes from Bradyrhizobium sp., assembly GCA_035547995.1. Taxonomy (GTDB): domain Bacteria; phylum Pseudomonadota; class Alphaproteobacteria; order Rhizobiales; family Xanthobacteraceae; genus Bradyrhizobium. The sequence goes on from DASZTN010000197.1 coordinate 56,538, forward strand.
ACCCAGACCGCACCTTCGGCAGCACCTCCAACGAGGACGGAACAACATCCCGCCGCTGCACCGGCAGCCCAGCAACCTGCAGCGCCGGCGGCCCAACCCAACGCCGTCCGGCCGGGAGCGCCTGCTGCTCCGGGAACAGCTCCCGCGGGACAACAGGCTGGACGGCCGCCCGGGGCTCCTCCCGGCGGCGCAGCATTCGTGCGTCATCCGCCGCCATCGGTTGCAACGCCGCTGCCAACGGCACCGGCGCCCGCCCAGGGATTGAAACCGATCGCCCCGGGGGCGGCGGCGCAAAGACCGCAGCGGCTGGATGATTTCCGCAACCAGCGCCACGAGGTCCAGGAAGGCGGCCGCACCGTGATTACCGAGCCCGGCCGGGTCATCGTCCGCGATCCCGGCGGTCAGGAATTCATCCGCCACAACGAACTCGATCGCTTCCGTTATGGCGCCCGCGATATCCGTACCGAGCAGGCCGGCGGCGAAAACCGCACCATCGTGATGCGCCCCGACGGCAGCCAGATCATCACGGAAGTCGGCAGGGACGGCCAGTTGCTGCGCCGGATCCGCAGGGGGCGGGATGGCCGCGAGGTCATCATCATCGACAACTCCTATCGCGATCCGCGCGCGGTCGGCGGCTTCTACGTCGATCTGCCGCCGCCGACCATCCGCATCCCCTATGATCACTACATCGTCGATGCGGCGGAGGCGCCGCCTGAGCTGATCTACGACACCATGGAGGCGCCGCCGGTCGATCGCATCGAACGCCGCTATACGCTCGACGAAATCCGCTACAGCCCCGGCGTGCGGCTGTTGATGCCGAGCATCGACCTCGACACCATCAATTTCGACACCGGCTCCTGGGACATTCCCCCCGACCAGGCGGCGAAGCTGCAGGTGATCGCCGATGGCCTCAACCGCGCGATCCAGCGTAACCCGCGCGAAGTGTTCCTGATCGAGGGCCACACCGATGCGGTGGGCAACGATACCGACAACCTGTCGCTGTCGGATCGGCGCGCCGAAGCGGCCGCCGAATTGCTCACCCAGCAATTCGGCGTGCCGGCCGAAAACCTGGTCACCCAAGGCTACGGCTCGCAATATCCGAAGGAGCAGACCGACGGTCCGAGCCGCCTCAACCGGCGCGTCACGGTCCGCCGCATCACTCCGCTGCTCGACGGCGGAACGGCGTCATTGCCACCCGGCCCACCGCCGCGATAAGGGGCGCCGCAAACGAAAATGGCCGGGAAATCCCGGCCATTTTGTCGTGGCTAAAGCCTTTCCGGTTCTGGTCGACTCAGAACCGGCTTCCGACGCGTTTTCTTTACGCGGCCGGTATCCAGCCTGCTCAAAACGCTATAACGCCGTCATCGGAACGGGTTGTGATGGACAGCTTCAGAGCAACGGGACCTGTCGGCACGGCCACGTCGGAACAATCAAGGGGAAAAAACATGAGTGGCGCAACGGATGCAGTTCATCGAGCCGCAGCGGATGGATATGCGGCCAAGGCCGATGCCTATGTCCGGGGACGCCCCGACTATCCCGATGACATCCTGGGCTGGCTGCGTGGAAACCTCGACCTCGGTCCGGGAAAAGTAGTCGTCGACCTCGGCGCCGGCACCGGAAAGTTCACCGCCTATCTGCGCAAGACCGGTGCCCGCGTGATCGCAGTCGAGCCGGTAGCGGAGATGCGACAGAAACTGAGCGCGTCGTTCCCGGACGTCGAGGCGCTCGCGGGCACCGCCCAGGCGATCCCGTTGCCGGACGCGTCCGTCGACGCTCTGACCTGTGCCACCGCCTTCCACTGGTTCGCGACCACGGAGACCATGCGCGAAATTCATCGTGTCCTGAAGCCGGGCGGCAAACTCGGATTGATCTGGAACGTGCGCGACGAAAGCGTTGCCTGGGTCAAGGAGGTCGCACGGATCGTCAACGCGTACGAGGGCGACGTACCGCGTCAGGCCTCCGGCGCCTGGAAAAAGGCATTCCCCTTCGAGGGCATCGGTCCGCTGCAGGAAGTCCGTTTTCCGCATGGCCACACCGGCTCGCCGGAGGACGTGATCGTCAACCGGGCGCGCACGGTCTCCTTCATCGCCGCGCTGCCGAAGGAGGAGGAAGCCAAGGTGGTCGCCCAGGTGCGGGCGCTGATTGCCGCCGAGCCGTCGCTTGCGGGGCGGACGACGGTGACGATGCCTTACGTCACGACGGCCTACAGCGCGACGAAGATCGGCTGAAGCTTCGCCGATCAAGCTATAAGGCCGGACAAACTCGTCATTGCCTGTGACAAGCGTTTGCGCAAGGGAGCGAAAGCGACGAAACAATCCAGACTGCACCCGACGGAGAAAGTCTTGGATTGCTTCGCTTACGCTTGCAATGACGCTGGAGGCCCCGCGTCTCAGCTTTTGTCGCTGTCGAGCTTGAAGATCTGGGAGCCTTCCCCGATCGATAGCAGGCCCGTCTGCGAGTAGATGCCCAGCTTGGTGCGGGTGTCGGTGATGTCGAGGTTGCGCATGGTGAGCTGGCCGATGCGGTCCGCCGGCGTGAACGCTGCATCCTCCACCTTCTCCATGCTCAGCCGTTCCGGCGCATAGGTCAGGTTGGGGCTCTCGGTGTTCAGGATCGAGTAGTCGTTGCCGCGGCGCAGTTCGAGCGTCACCTCTCCGGTGATGGCACGTGCCACCCAGCGCTGGGCAGTTTCGCGCAGCATCAGCGCTTGCGAGTCGAACCAGCGGCCCTGATAGAGCAGCCGGCCGAGGCGCAGGCCGCTGATCCGGTATTGCTCGATGGTGTCTTCGTTATGGATGCCGGTGATCAGGCGCTCATAAGCGATGTGCAGCAGCGCCATGCCGGGGGCTTCATAAATGCCGCGGCTCTTGGCCTCGATGATCCGGTTCTCGATCTGGTCGCTCATGCCAAGCCCGTGCCGACCGCCGATGGCATTGGCTTCGAGGAACAGGGCAACGGGATCGGCGAAGGTCTGGCCGTTCAGCGCGACCGGCTGGCCCTCCTCGAAACGCACCACGACCTTCTCCGCCTTGACCTGACAGTCGTCGCGCCAGAACGGCACGCCCATGATCGGATTGACGATCCTGATGCCACTGGCGAGGCTCTCGAGATCCTTGGCCTCATGGGTTGCGCCGAGC
>DASZTN010000198.1:0-9068 GCA_035547995.1 Bradyrhizobium sp.
TACCAGCGCTGCACGAACTCCGCCGTCAGCAGCCGCATGAAACCGGCAAGGCAGATCAGCTCGACCTCGTGCTGGTCGAGCACGGCCTGCAGCGCGGCCTCGAACCCGGCGCGGTCCTTGCCGAACGGTTTGCTTTCGACGGTTGCGACTGCAATGTTGCTTTGGCTGGCGACCGCCAGCCCGCCGGCGTCGGCGCGATTGGAAACCACCACCGCGATCTCGGCCGGGAAGTCAGTCGCCTTTGCGGCCTCGATCAGCGCGGCCATGTTCGATCCACGGCCCGAAATCAGAACGGCGACGCGGCGCTTCATGGCTTCACAGCGCCAGGTCGAGATGGCCGTTATAGGCCACGCGGTGATGCTCGCTGCCGGCGCTGATCACCTCGCCGAGCAGCACGACGCTCTCGCCGCTTTCGGCGAACACGCTGGTGACCTGGTCGACCGCATCGGGTTTCACGATCGCGATCATGCCGATCCCGCAATTGAATGTGCGCAGCAGCTCGAGCTCGGCGATGCCGCCCTGCTCGGCCAGCCATTTGAACACCGGAAGCAGCGGGATGCGCGCAAGGTCGATGCCGACGCCGAGATGCTTCGGCAGCACCCGCGGAATGTTGTCGGTGAAGCCGCCGCCGGTGATGTGGGCCAGCCCCTTGACCGCGTCGGTTTCCCGGATCGCGCGCAGGCACGACTTGACGTAAAGCCGCGTCGGCGTCAGCAGCGCGCCGCCCAGCGTCATGACCGGCGAGAACGGCGCCGGCGCATCAAAGCTGACCCGGGAGCGCTCGACGATCTTGCGCACCAGCGAAAAGCCGTTGGAGTGGACGCCCGACGAAGCGAGGCCGATCACCGCATCGCCGGCTGCGATATCCTGTCGCGGCAGCAGCGTGCCGCGTTCGGCGGCGCCGACCGCAAAGCCGGCAAGGTCGTAGTCGCCGTCCTTGTAGAGGCCGGGCATCTCGGCGGTCTCGCCCCCGATCAGCGCGCAGCCGGACTCCCGGCAGCCTTCGGCGATGCCGGCGACGATCGCCGCGGTGGCTTCCGGGTCGAGCTTGCCGCAGGCAAAATAATCCAGAAAGAACAGCGGCTCGGCGCCCTGAACGACGAGGTCATTGACCGACATCGCGACCAGATCGATGCCGATGCCGTCATGCAGGCCGGTCTCGATCGCGATCTTGACCTTGGTGCCGACCCCATCGGTCGCCGCGACCAGCACCGGATCCCTGAAGCCGGCCGCTTTGAGGTCGAACAGCCCGCCGAATCCGCCGATCTCGGCGTCGGCACCGGCGCGCGCGGTGGCACGAACCATCGGCTTGATCAGGTCGACCAGGCGATTGCCGGCGTCGATATCCACGCCCGAATCTGCGTAAGTAAGCCCGTTCTTGCGGTCGATCATGCCTAATTCCCGATGATGGGGCTGGTTACGTCGGAATTGCCGCGCGTGCAATGGCTCGCAAGGCTGTTGGGTGTGTACTATCTAGGCAGGAACTGGTTCCGGCTGACGAACAGCCGGGACCGGCAGCCGGGAAACGCCGCGTGAGCATTCCGAATATCATTACCCTGGCCCGCATCCTGCTGGTGCCGTTCATCGTTTGGGCCATCGCATCGAACCAGCTCGAGATCGCGTTCACCATCTTCCTCGCCGCCGGAATCAGCGATGCGGTCGATGGCTTCCTTGCCAAGCGTTTCAACATGTCGAGCGAGCTGGGCGCCCTGCTCGACCCGCTGGCCGACAAGGCGCTCCTGGTTTCGATCTACGTGGCGCTCGGCATCTGGGGCGCGATCCCGCGCTGGATCGTCATCCTGGTGGTCTCGCGCGACATCATGATCGTCGGCGCCGTGATTGTGTCATGGTTGTTCGGCAAGCCTATACCGATGAAGCCGCTGATGGTGTCCAAGCTCAACACGGTGGCGCAGGTCCTGTTCGCGGCGCTGGTGCTGGCCTCCGTCGGCTTCGGCTTCAATGCGTCGCCCTACGACCTGATCCTGATGGGTTTCGTAACGGTCTTTACATTGGTTTCGGTGTCACTCTATCTCGTAGAGTGGGCACGGCACATGAGCACGATCGAAGCGAGCTGACGTGCGGGAGCCGGCTCTCGAGCATGATCCGGAAAAGTGGATACCGGTTTTCCGAAAAGATCATGCCCAAACGAAGAGATTTGATCACCGCATGGAGTGAGGACTGCGTGGCAAGCCGCGTACCGCCCCGTCAGCTTGCATTGGCGTTGCCGCACGCTGAAAGCCTTGGCCGCGACGATTTCCTGGAGGGGCCGGCCAATGCGGCCGGGCTCGCGCTGGTCGATAGCTGGCCGGATTGGCCCAACCGGATCATGCTGCTGGTCGGACCGGAAGGTTCCGGCAAGAGCCATCTCGCCGCGATCTGGGCCGAGCAGGCCGGCGCCCGCATCACCAGCGCCCACGCGCTGACGGCGGAGGATGTGCCGGCGGCGCTGGCGACCGGCGCGCTGGTCGTGGAGGAGTTGAAGCCGTCCGCTTTCGACGAACGGGCGCTGTTCCATCTGCTCAATCTGGCGCGGGAGGATGCCGCCTTCGTCCTGATCACCACGCGCGAACAACCCGCCGCGCTTGCCGTCGAGCTGCGCGACCTGCGCTCGCGGCTGCGCGCGATTCCGGCGATATCGCTGCTGGCGCCCGACGATCAGCTGTTTCGCGCCCTGATCGTCAAGTTCTGCGCCGACCGCCAATTGGTCGTCGATGAAAGCGTGGTCGGCCTGCTCGCCAACCGGATCGAGCGCTCCTACGCCGCGGCGCGCCAGGCCGTCGAACTTCTCGACACCGAGGCGCTTAGGCTAGGCCGGCCGATCACCCGGGCGCTGGCGGCCGAACTGCTGCGCGCGCGCTAGGTTCAACCCCCGCTCCCGCCTTGACGGCACGACCGGCGCGGCCCTCAATACTGATGCAATCTCTTAGGTGTAACAAGGCCAGGAACCATTCGCCGAGCCCCCTTATCGGCCTGTCTTGAGATGGATCGAAATCTGATGGAATCCACGCAAGCCACTGTAATCAAAGAAAAAGAAGAACCGGCCGTCGCCCTTGCCTCGATCGCCGACAGCCCGGAACGCTTCATCAACCGCGAGCTGTCCTGGCTGGATTTCAACCGCCGGGTCCTGGAGGAATCGGTCAACCCCGGCCATCCCGCGCTCGAGCGCGTCCGGTTCCTGTCGATTTCCGCCAACAATCTCGATGAATTCTTCATGGTCCGCGTCGCCGGCATCAAGGCCCAGGTCCGCGAGGGCATCACCGAGCGCAGCCCGGATGGGCTGACGCCCTCGGAACAGCTCGTACTGATCAACCGGACGGTCTCGGAGCTCGCCACCGATCAGCAGGCGATCTGGAGCGATCTGCGCAACGTCCTGACCGAGGTCGGCATCGTGCTCGTCGACGGCCGCGACGTCACCAGAAGCGAGCGGACCTGGATCGAGGATCATTTCCTCCACAACATCTTCCCGCTGCTGACGCCGCTGGCGATCGACCCGGCACATCCCTTCCCGTTCATTCCGAGCCTTGGCTTCACCATCGCCCTGCATCTGGTGCGGGAATCCGACGGCAAGCCGATGAACGCGCTGATCCGCATGCCCGGCAAGATCGACCGTTTCATCCGGATGCCGGCGAGCAAGGACGGTTCGGTACGGCTGATCACGCTGGAGCAAGCCACCGGCCTGTTCATCGCCCGCCTGTTTCCGGGCTATATCGTCAAGGGCCAGGGCGCGTTCCGCATCATCCGCGACTCCGAACTCGAAATCGAGGAAGAGGCCGAAGATCTGGTGCGCCTGTTCGAAACCGCCTTGAAACGGCGGCGGCGCGGATCGGTGATCCGGCTCGAAATCGAAGCCAAGATGCCGGAGGAGCTGCGCATCTTCGTCCAGCACGCGCTTGCCACCTCAGACGACGAAGTGTTCCTGGTCGACGGCGTGCTGGCGATGAACGAGCTGTCGCAGCTGACCCGCGTCGACCGTCCCGACCTCGAATTCACGCCCTATGTGCCGCGTCACCCCGAACGGGTCCGCGATCATGGCGGCGATATTTTCGCGGCGATCCGGCAAAAGGATCTGATCGTCCATCACCCTTACGAATCCTTCGACGTCGTCGTGCAGTTCCTGCAGCAGGCCGCACGCGACCCCGACGTCGTCGCCATCAAGCAGACGCTCTATCGCACTTCCAACAACTCGCCGATCGTGCGGGCGCTGGCGGAGGCAGCCGAGCTCGGAAAATCGGTCACCGCGCTGGTCGAGCTCAAGGCGCGGTTTGATGAAGAGGCCAACATCCGCTGGGCGCGCGACCTCGAACGCGCCGGCGTGCAGGTGGTCTACGGCTTCATCGAATTGAAGACCCACGCCAAGCTGTCGATGGTGGTGCGGCGCGAAGGCGGCAGCCTCACCACCTACGTTCACACCGGCACCGGCAATTACCATCCGGTGACCGCGCGCATCTACACCGACCTGTCCTACTTCACCTCCGACCCGGCGATCGGACGCGATGCGGCGCGCGTGTTCAACTACATCACCGGCTATGCCGCGCCGAGCGATCTGGAAAAGATGGCGGTATCGCCGCTGACGCTGCGCAAGCGCATGCTCGAACATATCGAGGGCGAGGCCAGCCATGCCCGCAACGGCAAGCCGGGCGCGATCTGGATGAAGATGAATTCGCTGGTCGACCCCGACATCATCGATGCGCTGTACGAGGCATCGCAGGCCGGTGTCCAGATCGAGCTGGTGGTGCGCGGCATTTGCTGCCTGCGTCCCGGATTACCAGGACTTTCGGAAAACATCCGCGTCAAATCGGTGATCGGCCGCTTCCTCGAACATGGGCGAATCTATTGCTTCGGCATGGGTCAGGGCCTGCCGGGCGCGAAAGCGGCTGTGTATATCTCCTCCGCCGACATGATGCCGCGGAACCTCGACCGCCGTGTCGAGATTCTCTGTCCGCTGCAAAATCCCACGGTGCATCAGCAGGTTCTCGAACAAATCATGGTCGCCAACCTGAAGGACACCGAGCAGAGCTGGCAATTATTGCCGGATGGATCGTCAACGCGTATGAAGGCCGCGAAAGGCGAAGAGCCGTTCAATCTGCACAACTACTTCATGACGAATCCGAGTCTGTCCGGCCGTGGAAAGTCGCTCAAGGAATCTTCGCCGCGCCGCCTCACGCGCCGAAACGAACGTCAGCAATCCTGATCGGGAGCCTTCGTGGTGAAGAGACCGCGCAAGCGCGAGCCCAGCGTCGCGGTCATTGATATCGGCTCGAACTCGGTCCGTCTCGTCGTCTATGCGGCGATGGCGCGCAGCCTCGTGACCGTCTTCAACGAGAAGGCGTTGTGCGGCCTTGGCCGCGAGGTCCAAAGTACCGGGCTATTGGCGAAGGACGCCGTCGAGAAAGCCCTGACCGCGCTGAAGCGTTTCCATGCCTTGTGCAGGGTGCAGAAGGTCGGACGCATTCATGCGATCGCCACCGCCGCCTGCCGCGACGCCAGCAACGGGCCTGACTTCATCACCAAGGCCGAACGCATCATCGGCGTTTCGATCAAGATCCTGTCCGGCCCGCGCGAGGCAAAACTCTCGGCGCTCGGCGTCGTGTCCGGCGTCCATAATCCCGACGGCATCGTCGGCGATCTCGGCGGCGGATCGCTCGAACTGATCGACGTGCGCGGCAACCGCGTCCATAGCGGCGTGACGCTGCCGCTTGGCAGCCTCGCGCTGCAGGATACCTCGCACAAGTCATTGAAGCGCGCCGAGCGCATCGTGAAGACCGATCTCTCCTCGGTTGCCCATCTCAAGGCGGGCCGCGGCCGTACCTTCTACGCGGTCGGCGGCACCTGGCGTGCGCTGGCCCGCATTCACATCATCCAGAGCGGCTATCCGCTGCATGTGATGCACGGCTATTCGATTCCGGCTGCGGATGCGCTCGATTTCACCCGGCGCCTGCGCCGCCTCGCATCGACCGGCATGCTCGCCAATATCGAGGTCGTTGCCGATGCGCGGCGGCCGCTGCTGGCCTATGCGGCACTCGTGCTCGAATACGTCATTCGCGTGGCGCGGCCGAAGACCATTGTATTTTCAACCTTCGGCGTGCGCGAAGGCCTGCTCTATGAAATGCTGCCGCAGACCGAGCGCGCCAAGGACGGCCTGCTCTGCGCAGCACAGGACCTCAACGAATTGCTGTCGCGGTCGGCGCGCCACGCGCAGGAGCTGATCGCCTGGACCGATCGCCTGGTCCGGGTCGCCAAGCTCAGGGAAACCGACGAGGAACGCCGCCTGCGTCACGCCGCCTGCCTGCTGTCCGACATCGGATGGCGCATGCATCCGGACTATCGCGGCGAGCAGACGCTCAATCTCATCACCCATGGAAATTTCGGCGCCGTCACCCATCAAGGCAGGGCGTTCGTCGCGCTGTCGGTGTTCTACCGTTATGCCGGCCTGAGCGAAGAGAACGAACCGCCGGCCGATGTCCGAAACCTGGTGCCTGTTCACTTGGTCGAGCGGGCGCGCGTGCTCGGTGCGGCATTCCGCGTTGCGCATCTGGTCTCGGCCGCCCGCCCGGGCGTATTGCCCGCGACCCACTTCCGCAGCGACGGCCGCAAGCTGACGCTGGTGTTCGAGCACCAGCTGGTCGATCTGGTCGCCGATCGCGCCAGCAGCCGCTTCAAACAGCTGGCACGGCTGATCGGCCGCTCCGGATCGATCGTGAGAAGATAGCGTTTCAAGCCAAAGCCGCCCCGGCCTAGGGTCCGGGATGGCCGTCGGTTCGCAAAGAAAACGTGTCACAAGAATCCAAAGCCCGCTTTGATTCAATCAGAATCAGAATGGCTCGCGTATTCATCAAATTAGTTCAGCCCGACACGCCTGATGTCCGCTTGTCCGCCAACAGCAGCGCAAGAGCGAACACCGATTCGAGATGTGAACTCACAGACTTGGACCGCCACGCCGGGCACTCCGTAGCGCGATTTGCCGGAAAGCTTCGCGCCTTACGCGGCCTGCGTATCGGGCTTGCGCATCGATTGATCCGGCTTCCATTGTTGCAGATCCGGACGTGCTTGTCGGTTAACGAAGTATGACCGTGAGAGGGCGCCAGCCGGCGAGAACGTTCATCAATTTCTCAAGTCTGGGCGATATTTTGCAGCTATGGACAAGCGAGCTACGCCACGCCGCGTCGTGCGGAAACCTGGAATAATCGAGTTCGGCGGCGGCGCTTTCAGTTGTATGGTCAGGGATCTATCGACCGCAGGCGCAGCGTTGGATGTGCCGAGCGTGGCCGGTATCCCTGATCGTTTCACACTTGCTGTCCCCGCCGATGACCTGCATTTCCAATGCCATGTTATCTGGCGCAAGGAGATGCATATGGGTGTGTCGTTTGAATAGGCCGTGCCAGGCCTCATCATCCGATTACAGCTTCATCCTTGCTCGCACCATTTGCTTGAAAACTCTTCGCACGCGGCCCTCCGACCATCCGTCGCAGGGAGCTGGTCAAACATAATCGCCGGTTTCGGACACCCATACGATCTGAGGTGATCGCTTAGCAAATGGCTAAGCTTCATAGTGGATTCGTTTGTATGAGCCATAGCAAGTCGACACTCTCGCTACCTAGGATTGCTATTGATTGGCCTTCGGATGTTTTGGACGGAATGAAAACATGCGATTTAGCGGCGCAGTGCAGGTCGGCAACCAGGCCAAGTCAGCAATGATGTCCATGCAGGCGCATGGCGTACTGCAGACTCCCTCCAATTTCTCGGTTTGGTATGCCTATCACTCGGGTGAAAACGCTGATCTCACGCGAATGATCGACGTGCTCATCTCCAATAATTGTTCGATCAACGATCAAACGCTCGATGAGTTGCATCGCCGGTTCTTCACGCCCCCGATCGTAGATATGGGGCTGTGCGACACCTCCATACGCGCCAGGGAAACCTTGAAGACGGTCCTTGACCTCGTGGAGAAAGCCAAAAGCGATGCCAACGGCATCGGCGCGACGATCGACGATATCTCGACGCAGTTCCTCGCCAACGTGAGCTGTTTGGCGGATCTGATCGATTCTCTCGTCGAAAAAACCAGCAAAATCGTGGGGAATAGCGAGCAGCTCGGCCTCGACCTCAAGCGATCCGCCGACAAGATCAACGCGCTGGAGCGAACGTTGCAGGACGTTCGGCGCGAGGCCACGACGGACAGTCTGACAGGGATTGCGAACCGCAGATATTTCGATATGTCGCTGCAGACCTTGAGCGGCGAGGCCATGAACAGCGGCGATGATCTGTCGCTGCTGCTGGTCGATATAGATCACTTCAAGAAGGTCAACGATACCTGGGGCCATGCGACCGGCGACGAAGTGCTTCAGCTCGTCGCCGCCGCGCTCACGCAGACCGTCAAAGGGCAGGATTGCGCCGCGCGCTATGGTGGCGAGGAGTTTGCCGTGATCCTGCCCGGCACATCGCTCGACGCGGCCATGCACGTGGGTGACAATATCAGAACAGCGGTAGGACGGAGGATATTTGCCCCGCGCAACGCCAAGGAGGCCATCTGCCCACTTACCGTGTCGATCGGCGCCGCCTGCTACGAGCCCGGCGAACCGCTTGCGCAATGGGTCAAGCGCGCCGACGCAGCGCTCTATCAGGCGAAGAAAGATGGCAGAAACCGCGTTGTCTCCGCCTGAGTTTTCATACTGTATTCGGAGCCCGAAATGAGAACGTGCTTAATTGTGGACGACTCTCGCGTCGTGCGTACGGTCGCACGACGTTTCATCGAAGCCCTGGGCTTCGCAGTCGACGAGGCGGGCGACGGTCAAGTGGCTGTCGTGGCCTGCGAGCAGCAGATGCCCGACGTGGTTCTGCTGGATTGGAATATGCCTGTGATGACCGGAATCGAATTCCTGCGTCATCTGCGTGGGCATGACAACGGCAAAAAACCGATAGTTATCATGTGTACCACGGAGAAAGACATCGACCATATCCAGACCGCGATCACAGCCGGCGCAGACGAATATATCGTGAAGCCGTTTGACCAGGACACGCTGACAGCCAAGTTCTGCAAAGTCGGACTCGCATAGATGCCGATCTGTCGGGGG
>DASZTN010000199.1:0-8840 GCA_035547995.1 Bradyrhizobium sp.
GCAGATGCGCGACTTTATTGACGCCGGCGCGATTCTGAAAGCCGCCTCCAAGGACCTGCAAATCAGGACAAAGTATGATTTGATCGTCCGGTGCGATCGTCGCGATACCGGCTTTATCCTGACGCGTTTTCGTCGCGCGAACCGGTATCGATCCCGGATCACCTCCGGGACAGGCTTTCGCTCGAAAACGCCAGAGCAATGACAGGGCAGTGAAGACATGAATGTTGCCGATACCAGCCGCAAAATCCTCGATGCCGTCGACGCCAATTTCGACGCCCAGCTGGCGACGACGCGCGATTTTGTCGCGATCCCTTCGACGCGCGGCGCGGAAGGCCCGTGCCAGGACATGATCGGTGACCTCCTGCGCGAGCGCGGTTACGAGGTCGACGACTGGCACATCGACGTCGACGATTTGAAGGAGCTGCGCGGCTTCGGTCCGATCGAACATGATTTCTCCAGGGCGCGCACGGTGGTCGGCACTTACCGCCCGTCGAACAACAGCGGGAAGTCGCTGATCCTGCAGGGCCATTGCGACGTGGTCCCCACCGGACCGCTCGACATGTGGGAGACGCCGCCATTTTCGCCGGTGGTGAAGAATGGCCGGATGTACGGCCGTGGGGCCTGCGACATGAAGTCCGGCACCATCGGCGCGCTCTATGCGCTTGATGCGATCAAGGCGGCCGGGTTGAAGCCGACGGCGCGGATTCATTTCCAGTCGGTGATCGAGGAGGAGAGCACTGGCGTCGGCGCGCTCTCGACCTTGCAGCGCGGCTATCGTGCCGATGCCTGTTTCATTCCCGAACCCACCGGCGGCAAAATGGTACGCTCGCAGGTTGGGGTGATCTGGTTTCGCCTGAAGGTGCGCGGCTTTCCTGTCCATGTGTTCGAGGCCGGCGCCGGCTCCAACGCCATCATGGCAGCCTATCACCTGATCCACGCGCTCGAGAAGCTCGAGGCGGAATGGAACGAGCGCGCCAAAAGCGACGTGCATTTCAAGGCGCTGACGCATCCGATCAATTTCAACCCGGGAATCATCAAGGGCGGCGATTGGGCTTCCAGCGTGCCGGCGTGGTGCGATGTCGATTGCCGGATCGCGGTCCTGCCGGGCTGGTCGATTGCCGATTGCCAGAACGAGATTCTGGCCTGCGTGTCGGCGGCCGCGCGCGATCATCGTTTCCTCTCGAACAATCCGCCGAGCGTGGAATGGTCCGGCTTCCTGTCGGAGGGCTATGAGCTGAAGGATTCCGCCGCACCCGAAGCCGCCTTCGGCAAGGCGTTTACCGCCGTCTATGGCGGTGAGGTGCAGGACCTCGTGTTCACCGCGCTTACCGACACCCGGTTCTATGGACTGAACTACAACATTCCTAGTCTGTGCTTCGGCGCCAGCGGCGCGGCAATGCATGGCTTCAACGAATATGTCGAGCTGGAGTCGCTGCGGCAATCGACCAAGGCGACCGCGTTGTTCATCGCCGAATGGTGCGGGGTGGAACAGGCCTAGGTCCACACGGCGTCCCTGCGAGCGAAGCGAAGCAGTCCGGAAACGATCGGGGGAGCGGGTGGATGGCTCCGTCGCTCGGCTTCCTTGCGTAAAGCGCTTCGCGTTTGCCGCAGGCGATGACGATCAGACTTACGATCGCTGTTTCGGCTGGCGCCATAGCGCGGCCTCGATCGCATCGAGGCCATCGGTCAGCGCGGCGGGGCCGGGTTGCAGGATCAGCGCCGACTTGATCTCGATGATGCGGTTGTTACGCACGGCTGGAATCTCGTTCCAGCCCGGTCGTTGCCGGATCCTGTCCGGCACGACCTTCTTGCCGCACCATGAGGCAAGGATCACATCCGGAGCGGCGTCGCGCACCATTTCGGGCGAAACGATCCGGTCCTTGGCGGCCGGGCGGGATCGCAATTGCGGCAGGACGTCTTCGCCGCCCGCAATCTCGATCAGTTCGGACACCCAGCCGATGCCGCTGATCAGGGGATCGTCCCACTCCTCGAAATAGACTCTTGGTTTCGGCAGCGGCCGTAGCTTCGCAGACATCGCGGCAAGGCGTTGCTCGAAGCTGGCTGCCAATTGATCGGCGCGACCGGCCGCGCCGATCAGCGCGCCGAGGGTGCGGATCATGGCGAGGATGCCGGCAACATCGCGCTGATTGAAGACATGGACGGCAAGGCCGGCGCGGACGAGATCGGCAGCGATTGCAGCCTGCAGATCGGAAAAGGCGAGCACGAGGTCGGGCTGCAGCGCCACGATTTTCGGAATATCGGCTGAGACGAACGCCGAGACCCGCGGCTTCTCGCGCCTGACCCGCGGCGGGCGCACCGCATAGCCGGATACGCCGACGATGCGGTCCTGTTCGCCGAGCAGGTACAGCGTCTCGACCGTTTCTTCGGTGAGACAGACGATGCGGCGGGGAGGAAATTGGCGCATGCGCGACGATCTGTTGCGTTGCATCAAGGAAATCTCTGGACACGCGCGGAACATGGCGCATCCTGCGGCTATTGATCTCAAGCCGTTCTGTAAAGGGAGGGCTAACAATGAGACTTCATCTCCACAAGGGCGGAATCAGTCCCGAGCACATCAACCTCGCTGTGATGATCCTGCTGCTCGCGATGATGGGATTGGCCATCTTTTATTATGGCGAATCCTTCCGAGTGCCGGTGCATCACGTCACCGCCACGCCGCTGAACGTCCCGCTATAGGCAGGCCCTTTCGCTTCTGCGATCGAAGGACCTTACCCCATACGTCATTGCCCAGCCGAACAATGTCATGATTTCATTCCGCGCCCATGGGAACAGGGAGGCGGAGCCGTGACATCGTTCGAGAAAATCCAATCGCTGAAAATGCCGCTCGCCGAGTTGATGGGGGTGACCTTCATCGAGGCCGAAAAGGATCGGGTCGTGGCGCGGATGCTGGTGCGGGCCGATCTGTGTACCCTCGATCACAGGATTCATGGTGGAGCGGTGATGGCGCTGGCGGATTCGGTCGGGGCCGCGGCGACGGTGATCAATCTGCCCGGGGACGCCAAGGGCACGACGACCATCGAGAGCAAGACCAACTTCATCGGCGGCGCCGAAGAAGGGGCGGCTGTGATCGCCACCGCAACACCCGTCCATCGCGGACGGCGCACCCAGGTCTGGCAGACGCGGCTGGAGACCGAGGACGGCAAGCTGGTCGCGATCGTCACGCAGACCCAGATGGTGCTGTGACAGGCGTATCCGCACGTTAACCATCCGGCATGGCGGCCGCGAAGCTGCCCACTTGCATTTTATGCTGCAATGCACAATATCCGGTTTCTAGGGATTCGACGCCTCCTCGAGGGTTATCTGAGAGGAGTTGAGATATGGACGACACCGCCGGTTCGCCGCTTGCCAGGGGCACCGTCCGGGCTTTGCGGCGGCGGGAAGAGTTGCTGCTACGTGACCATCTGTTGCGGCTCGACCGGGCCAGCCGCTACGATCGCTTCCATGGCTTCGTGGACGACGATTTCATCGAACGTTATGCCGGGAAATGCGCCGACGACGGCACCGTCGTCATCGCCTATCTTGAAGACGGCGTGGTGCGCGGTGCGGCGGAACTTCATCCGCCGGAGCAATCCCGGGATGCGCAGCCGGAGGTCGCGTTCAGCGTTGAAGTGCCGTTGCGGCGGCGTGGCGTCGGCAGCATCCTGTTTCGCAAGCTGATCGCGGAAGCGCATGCACGCGGCTACCGCGGCTTGCGGATCACCACGGGCTCACAGAACGAAGCGATGCGCGCGCTGGCCCACAAGTTCGGCGCGAACCTGTCGTTTCGCTATGGCGAATCCACCGGGACGATCGATCTTGCCGAACAGCGCCGGGAGGAAGCCGTACCCAGCCCGGCTGCAAGCATGATCGGTGTTATACGCGCGATCGCAGGATTCAATCGCGCCTATTGGGAGATGCTGTTGCGGATATATGGCTGGGGCCGACCGGCCTGATCAAGAGCACTCACGCCGTATGCTGCGGGTCGGAGGATCAGCCGGACGATTGCGCCAGCCGGCTGAACTGTCGAATTTTAAGCGAAGAACCTGCCCCCGGACTCGATCCGGAATTGAAACCGGGCCGCGGGAAGAAATGTCTCGAAACAAGCAACCTCGAGAACCCGGCTTCAGGTGCCGGTTCGCTTGTCGTTACCGAATTTCCGGACCACGCGTCGCTCGACCACGACCGAACGTTGAGCGCCTTGCTCACCCGCGATCACACGCGTGGTGGTGGAGCGGGCCGTGCTGCGCGCGACCTTCTTCACCTCGGCCAGCACCTCGTCCAGCGGCATGCCCATCAATGATGCCGCGATTTCGGCCTGAGCTTCGATATCGTCGGTGATGCCGATGGCCGCGAAAATCGCTTCGTCCAGCGTCGGCGGATCGCGCCGCACCCGCCGGGGTCCATATTTCGTATTCCAGTCTTCGCTCATCGGGGCCTCACTTTTGATGCGGCACTTCCTAAAAGCCTAGATGTTGCATTGCAATATGAAAGTCACATGGCAACACAGCCATGCATTGGCAATTTTCACGGCTTGTTGTTTACCGGACATCATCGATCGACGTCATGGCCTCGAATCGAGGACATCAGATATTTCCAAGGACTGCTGCGGCCAGCGTTTCAGGGCGGCGTGTCCGGCTTCAGTCAGGGCATAGACACCGCGTTCGGCGCGATCGAACCAGCCATAGACATTATGCAGCAGGATTTTCGGCGCGTCCGGAATGTCCGGCCGCAGATCACGCACCCGTCGCGGTCCCTGCAACAACGCCGCAGCACAGGCCAGCGCCTGCTGGCGATAGGCCGTCATGATCGGCGCGCGCGTGCTGCCGCCGAGCACGGGATCGCCCTTGCGCCGCTGATGCTCTCTGACGAGGCGGGAGCGCTTCTTCGGATTGCGGCGGGGGCTGGCCGTCGGCGGTTTCACCAGCACCTCGACGTCGCCGGCGGTGGTCACCGCAAGCATGCCGAAGCCGAGCCGGCGACAGAGATTGCGATAGCGCGCGTCGCTCTCGCGTCCCTTGCCGCGCGCCGATAGTCTGGCGGCGAGCCAGACTTCGTCGCAGGCGCCGGCGCGGTCCACGGCCTGCAGTATCAACTCAAGATTGAAGCTTTGCTTGAGCTCGCCGATCACGACGATTGGCGGATCGTCGCCGCTGAGGCCGACGAGATCGCAGCCGCCGATCTCACCCTTGACCGTGAAACCGAGCTTCTCGAGGAAGCGTTTGACGGGCAGATAGAGTTCGGTTTCCAATGGTCAGGCTCCAGCGGCGAATGCCGCGACTCAATGGCGGAGTCTAACCGAAGATGGAGTCCAGCCGAATTGGCGCAGCGTGATCGCGCCATGTCCGGGAACACTAGACGCGTCCGTTCACCGGCAGCAGCGCGCCGGTGATGGCGCTCGCTTCATCGCTCGCGAGGAACAGGATCACGTTCGACAGTTCTTCCGGCGTGACCCATTTCCGGAAATCCGCTCTCGGCATGCTGGCGCGATTGGCCGCCGTGTCGATGGTCGACGGCAGCACTGCATTGACCGTGATCTTGCCCTTCCATTCGGCCGCAAGCGCCTCGGTGAGGCGGTGCACGCCGGCCTTGGACGCCGCATAAGGTCCCATGCCGGCACCCGCTTGCAGCGCGCCCATCGCGCCGACATTGACGATCCGGCCCGCCGGCGAGGCCGAGAGGTGTGGCAGCGCTGCTTGGGTCGCGTTGAGCGCGGTCAGCACGTTGAGTGCGTACATGCGCTGCCAGGTCTTTGCGTCGCCTTCCGCCACCGCCTCGAAGGCGAAACCGCCGGCGATGTTGATCAGCACGTCGAGCCGGCCGAAATGCGCAAGCGCGGCATCGACCGCCTTTTTGGCCTGCATGGCGTCCGTGAGATCGACGCCGCCAAGCTCGATCCTGTTGGTCTCGACCGCAGCTTGCGAGGGCGCATGATCGATGCCAGCAACGCGCCCGCCGCGGGACGCCGCCTGCTGGGCGACCACTTTGCCCAGCGCCCCCGAAGCGCCGGTCACGATGATGACTTTTCCGTCCATGACAGACCTCCATGCCAGCGCGGTGGATGATACCCTCAAAACTCCACCGCCAAGAGAAATACTGCCAAAGAAATACTGCCAAGAAAATTCAAACAGAAATTCATTTGCAATGTCATGCGCTCTGGCGGCCAAATGTGCGGCCAGATATCCGCTACAGGTGTTCGAATGACCGATACGTCTTCCGACGGCGACATTCCCGCTGAGCTGATCGCGCTTCACCATCCGTTCCCGCATTTCATCCGTGCGTTATCCGGCAATACCGCGGTCAGGGCCGTGGCGATGGGATCCTCGTCGACGGCGGGCAGGGGAGACGTCGTGCCTTATCCGCACTGGCTGGAGATGTATCTGCGGGTCGAATATGCGGCCAGGCGATATCCGAATCCCAAGATCGACGTGCTCAATCGCGGCAGGGGCGGCGAAGAAGCGATCGAGGAACTGAAACGCTTCGACGCCGATATCTTCGCCGAGCGGCCGTCGCTGGTGATCTGGCAGGTCGGGACCAACGCGGTATTTCACAACTACAACCTCGATGAAGTTGCAGAGAAGATCGCCGAAGGTCTCGAACGGCTGCGCCCACATCCGTTCGATGTTCTCCTGATCGATCCGCAATATACGCCGGCGATGCTGTTTGACGACAAGGCGGAGGCTTCGGAGCGCATGGTGTCACTGATCGCGGCGGCGGCAGAAAAGGCCGGCGTCAACCTGTTCCGGCGCTGGGCGCTGATGCGGCACTGGCACGTGCACAATGACATCGGGCTCGACTGGATGTTCGATCCCACCGATCCCGACAAATTGCATCAGAGCGACTGGAGCACGCGCCGGGTTTCCCAGGCGCTGTGCCAGGCGATCACGGCGGCGCCTCCGGTGGTGCAGAGCATCACCGGCTGAATCCGGGTCGTTAAAATTTGTCGGAGTTTTGTAATGGGATCGCAGAGCCGATCCGCTATGGTCCGGCCGTCTAATACCACGGGGTCGGAATATCATGATGGGACATTTGCCTGATCACGGTTTGCCACTTGTCCAGCTCAAGGAACAGCGGCGGGATCTGGTGGTCGCGCTGCAAAACCGCAAAGGCCCGGTGACGGGCTGGGAGCTGATCCAGATTGCGGCAGTTCAGCAGGCGATTTCGGCGTTCGAGGATGTGATCGCCGATCTCGACGCCGAGATGGAAGCCGCTGCCTGATAGGGGCGGCAGGTCCGCCGGCATCGTCGC
This sequence comes from Bradyrhizobium sp., assembly GCA_035547995.1. Taxonomy (GTDB): domain Bacteria; phylum Pseudomonadota; class Alphaproteobacteria; order Rhizobiales; family Xanthobacteraceae; genus Bradyrhizobium. The sequence continues at coordinate 7,246 of DASZTN010000199.1, forward strand.
ACCAAGGCATCGCCGCAACAAAAAGGGTCGAAACGATTTCGTTTCGACCCTTTTTTCTTTCGCTTCCGCTGATTTTCCGATGGCGGCATCCATCCGCCAGGCTGATGCTGACATCAGTGCTCCCACGTCGGCTTGGCCTCGCGGATAGCCGCTTCGTGATACCAGCTTTCGCTGCAGTCAGCCGCCTCGGCTATCGGAGATGCCGCCAGATCGTCCGCCGACCTGTTCTCTCCATAACGACGTCCGCCGAGAGCCGCGCGACCCCCGGCCGGGAATTGGTAGATCTTGGCCGACCCCCGATGCAAATTCGTAGCCATTGTCTTTCCTCTCCTTCGATTGTCGAAGCACCTCTCGCAGAGGGCGTTGGGGCTCATGCTGCGCCCGATTCATTCTCGGATGGTTACCGAATCCGATATCGTCGGTGCCCCGAGGCAGCGCAACTGCCGAAAATAAAATCATTGTTGGCCTATTTTATGGGCATTTCTGGTTTTGCCTTACCGGAGGCAGCAAGCGATTGATTAACGCGTGAGCGGTTGCAGGAGTTGCCGAGATCAGCGGAAGTTTTGGCGTATATTGCCGAAGGATGCCGCGTCCTTCAGCACCCGCGGCCGGCCAGCTCGTCGCTGCTGCAGAATCGGGCGCAATTCCGGGGATTTACTGTCATCGGACAGGATCGAGCCGCGCTTCTATGCCGCACCCGCAAATCCACCGGCCGGGGCAGGTGCATCGCAGTGGAAAGCGGACCGCCGCACTGCGGCGGATTGGCACATTAAATGCTTGGTAACGACCCGGCCAACGACGGCCGGGTAGGTGTGGGGCCGTCAACTGCTCCGGTTCTCCACCTTTTGCATCGTCAATATGAGAGGCTCAATGACCAAGTATAAGCTCGAGTATATCTGGCTCGACGGCTATACGCCGGTGCCGAATCTGCGCGGCAAAACTCAGATCAAGGAATTCGCTTCGTTTCCGACGCTGGAGCAGCTTCCGCTGTGGGGCTTTGACGGCTCCTCGACCATGCAGGCCGAAGGCCACAGCTCTGATTGCGTGCTGAAGCCGGTCGCGGTTTTCCCGGACGGCGCCCGCACCAACGGCGTACTGGTGATGTGCGAAGTCATGATGCCCGATGGCAAGACCCCGCATCCGTCCAACAAGCGCGCCACCATCCTCGATGATGCCGACGCCTGGTTCGGCTTCGAGCAGGAATATTTCTTCTACAAGGACGGCCGTCCGCTCGGCTTCCCGGCAAGCGGCTATCCGGCGCCGCAGGGCCCGTATTACACCGGCGTCGGCTACAGCAATGTCGGCGACATCGCCCGCAAGATGGTCGAAGAGCATCTCGACCTCTGCCTCACCGCCGGCATCAACCACGAAGGCATCAACGCCGAAGTCGCCAAGGGCCAGTGGGAATTCCAGATCTTCGGCAAGGGCTCCAAGACCGCCGCTGACCAGATGTGGATGGCCCGCTATCTGATGATGCGTCTGACCGAGAAATACGGCGTCGACATCGAATGGCATTGCAAGCCGCTCGGCGACACCGACTGGAACGGCTCGGGCATGCACTCCAACTTCTCGACCAAGTACATGCGCGAAGTCGG
>DASZTN010000200.1:0-20853 GCA_035547995.1 Bradyrhizobium sp.
ATCCGGCTTTACGCCCCCGCCATCGCCTTTGCCGGCGTCGTCGCCTGCACCACAAGGCCGCGGGCGCGTGCGTCCATCACGCCCACCGCGCGCAAGGCCAATAAGGTGACGGTCTGAACGGTGTCGCGCAGTTTGGCGGGATCGTCGAGGTTCTCGGGCGCCAGCGGCCCGACCAGCGCTTCGTGCAAGGCGCCGAGCAATGCGGTGGCGGCAAGAGCACTATCCTGCGCCGGCAGATGCCCGGCACGCACCGCAGCCTCGATCCTGCCTGCGATCTCGCCGGCAATCTCGCGCCGACTTGCGAGCCGCGACGCGGTGACATCGACATCGACGGGTTCGGCCAGAATTCCCCAGGCAAGCTTTCGCTGCGACAGCACATGTACCGCAACCGTGGTGACGGCAGCAGCCAGCGCCGAGGAAGGTCCCGGAGCCGCATCGGCCGCGCGGCGGATCGCCGCCAATTCATCGCGCGAGACATCGGCGATCAGTTCGGAGATCAGGTCCGCCTTGGAGGGAAAATAGCGGTAGACGGTCCCGGCCGCGACATTGGCCCGGACCGCTACCGGCGCGATCTGGACCGCCGCCATGCCCCCGTCCGCTGCCGCATGGCGTGCCGCTGCCAAAATGGCGCTTCGCCGTGCCGCGAGCCGTTTCACCACCTGATGGGTTCGACGATAAACCATGACGCGTTTCTCACCCCCGCGCGCGAGGCCGAATGGCTCGGCCGGGCGGCGCCGTCTTGATGATTTAAACAACAGATAGTCCCTATAAAGAACTGAACAATTATTCAGGCCAAATGACAAGATTCTTTTTGAAGACCTGAATATCGATATCTGAAGCTGGATATGCCCCACGCGACTTGTAGTCGGGCCAACATCGAAGGGCTTGCTCGCGACCGGCATCGAGCGAAAGCCTCCGGCACAAGCGCGCGGCGACTGACCCAGCGCATATCGATCCACGCTTGCAGACAATGCGCTGCACAGGATCGGCTGACGCATCTTCTTGACGTCAACCGGTCTCCACTCCGGACCCAGATCGCAAAAAACGCGGCGTTTCCGCCACGTTTTTATCAAAGACCAATTCGGTGAACTAAGCCTGCGGCTGCGGCTCGAGGCCGGGATCCGGATCGGGACGCGGGCGCGGCTTGCCGGCTGGCGGCACCGCGGAGGCGCGCGGCGTGCTCGGCTCCAGCACCGATTCACGGTTCGGCTTCTTGCCCTTGAGCAGATCGGTGATCTCGTCGCCGGTCAGCGTCTCGAACTCGAGCAGGCCCTTGGCCAAGGTCTCGAGATCGGCGCGCTTTTCGGTGAGGATACGGGTCGCCTCGTTATAGCCTTCCTCGACCAGCCGCTTGATCTCGGAATCGATCTTCTGGACGGTGGCCTCGGACGCGTTCTGCGTGCGGGACACCGACATCCCCAGGAACACCTCGTCCTGGTTTTCGCCATAGGACACGGTGCCGAGCTCTTCGGACAGGCCCCAGCGAGTCACCATCATCCGTGCCAGCCGCGTCGCCTGCTCGATATCGGACGCAGCACCGGAGGTCACCTTCTCGCGGCCGAAGATCAGCTCCTCGGCAACGCGACCACCCATCATGATGGCGAGCCGCGAGGTCATCTGCTCCAGCGACATCGACAGCTTGTCGCGTTCCGGCAATTGCATCACCATGCCGAGCGCACGGCCGCGCGGGATGATCGTGGCCTTGTGGATCGGATCGGCCGCAACGACGTTGAGGCCGACGATGGCGTGACCACCCTCGTGATAGGCGGTCAGCAGTTTCTCTTCCTCGGTCATGACGAGCGACTTGCGCTCGGCGCCCATCATCACCTTGTCCTTGGCCTCTTCGAACTCGGCCTGCGTCACCATGCGCTTGTTGCGCCGCGCCGCAGTCAGCGCCGCCTCATTGACGAGGTTCATCAGGTCGGCGCCGGAGAAGCCGGGCGTGCCGCGGGCGATGGTCTTGAGGTTGATATCGGGAGCCAGCGGCACCTTGCGGACGTGAACCTTGAGGATCTGCTCGCGGCCGACGACGTCCGGATTCGGCACCACCACCTGGCGGTCGAAACGGCCGGGACGCAGCAGCGCGGGGTCGAGCACGTCGGGCCGGTTGGTCGCCGCGATCAGGATCACGCCTTCGTTGGCCTCGAAGCCGTCCATCTCCACCAGCAACTGGTTCAGCGTCTGCTCGCGCTCGTCATTGCCGCCGCCGAGACCGGCGCCGCGATGACGGCCGACCGCATCGATTTCGTCGATGAAGATAATGCAGGGCGCATTCTTCTTGGCCTGCTCGAACATGTCGCGGACACGGCTTGCGCCGACGCCGACGAACATTTCGACGAAGTCGGAGCCCGAGATGGTGAAGAACGGCACATTGGCTTCGCCGGCGACCGCGCGCGCGATCAGCGTCTTGCCGGTGCCGGGAGGACCGACCAGCAGTACGCCGCGCGGAATCCGACCGCCCAGGCGCTGGAATTTGCCGGGGTCACGCAGAAATTCGACGATCTCCTGCAGATCCTGCTTGGCTTCGTCGACGCCGGCGACGTCTTCGAACGTCACCCGGCCATGGGCCTCCGTCAGCATCTTGGCGCGTGACTTGCCGAAACCCATCGCCTTGCCGGCGCCGCCCTGCATCTGGCGCGACAGGAAGATCCACACGCCGATCAGCGCGATGAAGGGCAGCCAGGATACCAGTAGCGACACGAACCACGGCACGTTGTCGCCGGGCGGCTTCGCGGTGATCTGCACCTTGCCGTTGTAGAGGCGCGTCACCAGCGTCGGATCGTTCGGGGCATAGGTCTGGAAGCTCGAGCCGTTGGTGAAGGTGCCGTGAATCTCCTGTCCCTGGATCACGACGTCGCGGACATGGCCCTGATCGACTTCAGTCAGAAGCTGCGAAAATGAGATGTCCTGTGAGGATGCGTGCTGGCCAGGATTCTGGAAGAGCGTGAACAACGCCAACAGCAGCAAGACAATAATAACCCAGAGGGCGAAATTGCGCAGATTGGCGTTCATTGATCTTCCTTCGTGGTCGCGCGGATCGCGGCCTTGTGTCCTTGGCAGTAGGTCTGGGTAGACACGAGGGAATCCTCTGGTCGACCACCGTCCAATTTATGTCTCGCCCCGGTCAATGCCAAGGGAACTACGCAGGACTATTTAGCGCATTTTAGCGCGTTTCCGGTTCAAATAATGACGCCGAAACCGGTGTTTTCCGGGGTGGTTAAAGGTTCTTAGCTGGTATTGGGCAACGACAGCTTCCAGCCTACCCCGGCTCAATTGCCACGGCGGCGTGGCGGCGCGGCCTCGATGCAGATACGGCCGTCCGCCAGGCTGATCAAGGCTCCGGCGAGGGTCTGCTTCAATTTCGGCCGCGCTTTCCTGCTGCTCGTTGCCTTGCCCCTGATTGCTCCGCTCTGATCCAGCGCCGATAGCAGCGTTTCGACTTTGCCGAGTTCCGCCGGCCCCTCATGGCCGAGCCGGTTGATCGCACGCTGCAACAGCCGGACCCTGATCTCCTCCGGCAGGCCGGTAAAAGCCTCGAAATCAAAGACGCTGACGTCCCGTCGCTGCGCCGAAGCGACGCCGGCCTTCAAGGCGAGATAGCGCTCAGCGCCGTCAGCCAGCACCTCGACCGCCGCATTGGCCCGGGCCAGCCTCGCTGCCAACCTCGCCAGGTTGCGGGCATCGCCGCCCTCGGCGGCGAGGGTCGGCATCAAGGCGCGTAACCTTGGCCGGGTGAAATTCATATCGTGATTGGTGGGATCCACGGCGAATCCGATCTTCGCCTTCTTGAGCGTCGCGACAAGCTGCGCCTTGGAAACCTGCAGGAAGGGACGAGCCAGCAATACGCCGCCGCGTTCGGACTGACGCGCCATCGCGGCAAGACCGGCAATGCCGCTGCCCCGGAGCATTCGCATCAGCACCGTCTCAGCCTGGTCATCGCGGGTATGGGCGGTGAGGATATGGGTGGCGCCGCACGCACGCGCCGCCTGCGCCAGCAATCTGTAGCGTGCGGCGCGCGATGCCGCCGGCAATCCGGTCTTGGGCTTGTCACCAAGCCAGCGCATTGTCCGGTGCGGCAGATCGAGGCGCTGGGCGAGCCGTTTGACCTCGCGCGCCTCGCGGGCCGCCTCCTTGCGCAAGCCGTGATCGACGGTGACGGCCACAAGGCGCGGCCCACGCCTCAGGCTCCGCCGCCAGCGCGCCGCCAGCCACATCAACGCCACCGAATCCGGACCACCGGAAACCGCAAGCACGATGGCCGGCGCATCTTTCCATTCCGCGAACAGACGTTTCGCGTCCTGTGCCGAAATTACCGAATGATCGTCGTCGGGCATGGCATTGCCGCTGCGCCTGAAGGAAACGCGTCAGACGAGTTTTGAGGACCAACACGTCCGAAGAACCAGACCAAGCGTGATAGCTTTTAGCTGAATCGTAAAGCCGTCATTGCGGAGCGTTGAAGCGACGAAGCAATCCGGGCCTTTGCCCTTATCCTGGATTGCTTCGCTTGCGCTCGCAAGGACGCGGAGCGCTCAGCATTTGACCCGCCTCTGCTCGCGATCCACCGCCGCTTTGACGCCGCTCGAAGCGCGCGGATATTTCTTCGTCACCTCGCCGAAGGCGGCACAGGCCGCATCCTTCTGCTTCAGCGCCGCCAGCGACTGCCCGAGCCGGAGCAGCGCGTCCGGCGCCTTGGCCGATTTGTCGTATTTGCTGGTCACTGCCAGAAAGGCTTCGGCGGCATCGCGATATTGCTGGCGCTGGAACAGGCTTTCGCCCAGCCAATATTGCGAATCCGCGACCAAGGGGTCGCTGGGATATTTTTGCATGAAATTCCGCATCGTCTGCTCGGCGAGCGCATAGTCCTTGCGCTCCATATAGCCGATGCCGAGATCGAACTCGTCTCGCGGGGACGACGAAGGCGGCAAGGTCGCAAGACCGCTGCCTCCGGCGTCGGCATTCGCCGATGACTGAGCCCCGGGATAACCGAGGTTAAGCGGCTGGCCGGGTGAAGACGGGTTTCCGCTCGGAGGCGGTCCGCCATAGCCGCCACTTTCGATCGGCATCCGGCCTCCCCCCAGCGGACGCGGCACACCTGGGGCATTCGGATCCTGGCTGGGGTCGAAGGCATCGCCGCGAGGCCGGCCCTGCGGAGCCTCCGTCTGGTAGATCGGTGCGGGAGCGCCGCCCTGCTGCTGCGGATAGCCTGATTGGTAACCCTGCTGGGGCGGCGGCTGATAGGCCGGTGTCGACTGCGGCGGCGGAAGCGCAGCGACACTTGGCTGCTGTCCCGCCGGAGACCCGCCAACCGGGCCTGCGGGCTGTGCACCGCCTTGCAGCGCGCGCAAACGTTCCTGAAGGAGCTGATTCTGGTGCTGCAGCTCCTCGTTCTGGCCGGTGAGCTGCCGCAGCTGGTTCTCGAGCTGCTCGACCCGCATTTCCGGATCGCCATCATCCGATTGCGCGAACGATCGCGGACCAAGCGCGAGCAGCGCGGCGAATGCCACGGCACACGTAACTCTATGGAATTTGGATGACATTTTGTCCTGACGACGAAGCCGACGTGACATCGGAAGCAGACTACATTGAGAGACGGAGTACGCCAAAAATGTGACTGAGACAAATAGCCATTTGGAGGTACTTATTAAAACGAAACCGGCGCCCGAAGGCGCCGGCAATATCCATTCATGAAGATGAACGAACCTTAGGAACTCGCATCCAGAACGGTAACGGCACGACGATTTTGCGCCCAGCAGGAGATGTCGTTGCAAACCGCGACCGGGCGTTCCTTGCCGTAAGAGATGGTCCGCATCCGGGACGGATTGATGCCGTGCGAAACCATGTAAGTGCGAACCGACTGGGCACGGCGCGCACCGAGCGCGATGTTGTATTCTCGGGTGCCGCGTTCGTCCGCATGCCCCTCGATGACGAAGGTATAGCGCGGATAGGCCTGCAGCCACTGAATCTGCTTATCGAGCGTGGCAGTCGCCTGCGGGCTGAGATCGGTCTGGTCGCTATCAAAGAACACGCGGTCGCCGACATTGACCACGAAATCCTGCTGGCTGCCTGGGACCGCCGCATTGGCCAATCCACCGGCTCCCAAATTCTTGTTCGCGCAAGCGCCCATCGACAACGCCACGGCGAGTACCGCCGCCAGCTTCAGTCCCTGGAGGATACGCATCTGAGATTTCATTCCGGAGCCTCCACGCTCAGGTTTGCTAGTCCATCCGGTCTACAGGGGGTTGGTTAAGCGAACGTTCCGTCAACCTTGACGGGGTGTTGCCAAGGCCGATCAAATGCCCCCAAACGGCGAAAAGCGACCGCGATGGTTAATGGGTTGTAAATGTGGCGTGAGGGTGGAAGCAAGCGGTGACGCGGCCGGAGCCGTCGCATTCGATCAGAGTGTGACTAGTTTGAAACGAATTAGGTTCGAGCCGTCCGCTCATTCTTTCCGGGACAGGAGCGGAACCGCTTGATTTATGTTCCGAACCCAGGACAGGGCCAAGCCACCCGTCGGTTGGCTCCGATTACATCGGCCTCAATTGTATTGCCGGAACCGGTTATGAGCTCGGAACAATCGAAGAGACCAGCCGATCTGCCACAGGAAGATGCAATTCCGGTCGTTCAAAGAGCATGCGCCGCTCGAAGGCGGTCGATCGCATCATCGGGTAACGTTCAAAAACCTTTTCCCGCAACTTCGGGAAATCAGCCGCCATCAATCCGACGGGTTTGAGAAGACCAGGCAGATAGCGCGGCTCGGCGATGGTTTGATGCAGGAACACGCGGCGGTAAAATGCCTGATGTTCGGGACGAACAATCGCGAGCCCCACATCGGCATCAAAATATTCACATGCCAAGTAAGCCAGGCGCAGCGTCAGATAGGGCAGTTCCGGGAGCCGTCTGACCTTGTCGGGATCGGCGACGAACCGCGCCGGATCGACGATGACTTCGCCGCGGTCCAGGCGCGGCATCAGGATTTCACCGAAAATCTCGGCGGAGCACGACATCCGCCATTCGGATGTCAGCAGGCTGATCCGGACCGAACTGTAGAGCTCACCATAAAGATAGACGCCGAAGGTCCAGACATTGGGCGCTTCATCATACTGGTCGATGACGCGTTGCTCGCTTGACGGCGCAACAGCCCCTTCGCGCAGGTAGGCGCGATAGCGGAGCTTGTAGATCTCCTCTTTTTCCTCCGGAGTCCGCGCCAGACGGTAATCCACCTGATTTAGCAGGCTTGGGCTGCGCGCGGGAATTGGTTTGGATATTTCAGCCGCTGTCCCCACGCGGTACTCCTTAATGCCCTGAACAACTTATGCGCGCTTAAAGTACGTTAACAGCTCCTTAAGAAATTTGCAAAGATGCGTCGAGGTTAGGGTTAATCGGACCGGGCGCCATCCCCTTCGGGCGAGCTGCCATTCACCCGGATCAGGCTGCGGCAGGGATTTGCCGAATACCAAGGAAAAAGGAGGCTAATTTTCCGTCTGCCGGACCGGACCGAACGGTCAGGCGAACGATCTCGAGGGCCGCGCCGGCACCTGCACGCCAAGCAGATGGCGGCCATGCGAGGCGTTCAGGAGCTGACGGATGCGTAGCGCCGGCACCGGCCGGCTGAACAGATAGCCCTGGGCCTCGGTGATGGTCCCATCGGCACTGATCAGCTCGAGCTGGTCGTTGGTTTCGATGCCTTCGACCACGACCGACATGCCGAGATCGGCAGACAGCCGGGCCACCCCGCGGAGCAGCGTCAGCGGCCGGTCGGTATCGATGCCCTCAAGGAAGGACCGGTCGATCTTCACCTTCTGCAGCGGGAAGTTATGAAGGTAACTCAGGCTGGAATAGCCGGTGCCGAAATCGTCCAGCGAGATCCGCACGCCGATCGCGCTGAGCTGGGACAGCACGTCATGGGTGAGCTGAGTGTTGCGCAGCAACGATGATTCGGTGATCTCGATTTCAAGACGGTCGGCCGGAAGCCCTGAGACCTCGAGCGCGTAACGGACCTCGCTCATCACGTCGCGCTGATGGAATTGCTGCGGCGAGAAGTTCACCGCGACGCTGACATCGTTCGGCCATTTCATGCATTCCATGCAGGCCTTGCGCAGAATCCAGCGACCGAGATCGATGATCAGACCCATGTCTTCGGCGACCGGCACGATATCGATCGGCGAAACCGTGCCGCGCAACGGATGGTTCCAGCGCAGTAACGCTTCGCAGGTGGCAATCCGCCCTGTCTTCAGGTTGACCAGCGGCTGGTAGTACAGTTCGAATTCCTCGTTCGCCAGCGCCTTGCGCAGATCGAGCTCCATGGTGCGGCGCGCCTCGACGATCTGCGCCATCTCGTCACGGAAGAAGCAGAAGGTGCCGCGCCCGTCGGCCTTGGCGCGGTAAAGCGCCATGTCGGCATTCTTCAACAAGGTATCGGCATTGATGCCCGGGGATGTCAGGGAGATGCCGACGCTGGCGCCGATCTCGACCAGATGGCTGTCGATCTTGTAGCGTTCACTCAGGCGGTCGACGATGCGCCGCGCCAGCCCGGCAGCGTCTTCCGGCGACGATATATTCTGCTGAAACACCACGAATTCGTCGCCGCCGAAGCGCGCGACAAAATCTTCGGGGCGCAGCATGCCACGCAGCCGCTCCGCCACTGCCCGCAGCAATTCGTCGCCGCACGGATGCCCCAGCGTGTCGTTGACCTGTTTGAACTGATCGAGGTCGACGAACAACAACGCCGAAAGATGCTCGCCATCCTGCTGAATCGACAGCAAGCGTCCGATCTCGTTGCGGAAGTTCAGCCGGTTGGGCAGCGCGGTCAGTTCGTCATAGCGTGCCAGGTGGCTGATCCTCGCTTCGGCGTTGCGCCGCTCGGTAATGTCCTCGAGCAGCACGACGCCGCCGCCGCCGCTCATCGGCTGGAACGTCCATGACAGGGACCGCCCCCGGTCGCTGTCGGGATCAGTGGTAACGATGTTGCGCGCCTGCGTGTTCTCGATTTCGGCGAGGATCATCTTGCCGCTCTCATCCGAGATCGATCCGCCCTTCACGCAAGCCGCGATGATGTCAGACGCGCTGGCGCCCTGCTGCGCAAAATCATCCGGCAGATTCATCATTTCGCTGAAACGATGATTCATCACCGCGAGGCTGCCATCGGCGCGAAACAGGCAAAGTCCGTGCGGCATGTTGTTGAGCGCGGTGTCGAATTGTCCCGCCAGCGCGGCCTCTCTAAAGCTCGAGGTCAATGCTTTGACGAAAATCGCGTGCAGGCTGAGATTGATGCCGCGAAGGCCAACGAAGAACAATACAAGCAGAACAGCAAGACCGAGGTAATATGGACCGCCGTGGATTGCCAAGGCGAGGGACATCGGCCCGCACGCCAGCAAGATATGCCGCACGATGATCTTTGGACTGCCATAATTTCGAGCCGCACCGCCTGCGGTGTAGCCAATCGTCACGGCCACGCACATCATATGTGCGATCGGATCGTCGTTGCCGAGGATCGTGATGAAACACCATACGCCGAGGACGCCCGCATAGACCAGCGCGGCCATCTGATAACGCGGCTCCAGCTCCTTGGCCTGGGCGTAGGTCAACTCAGTCGTGCGGCGTTCGTATTTGCGCATCTGAAACGCACGGAACGCGCCGATGCTGACGATCAAGAATGCGCACGGCCACAGAAGGACATTTCCGGTTTTGAGCGCCGTCATCACGGCGGCCGCGCCGGCGCAGATCGATCCCATAAAGATCGGCCAGAAATTCTGGCACATGGAGTCGACCAATGCCGCATAGAGCAGTGGGGACTGCTCTTCCTCGTCAGCTCTTTCCTTTTGATCGACAAACTGCATTGGGGCTGCACACACCGTCCCTGCGAGGTACGTACTGTTACCCGTGGCAGATGAAGCCTTTCTGAGGGAATATCGTTACCGGATCGTTGTCTCCGGCATCCAGCGACAGGATTCCCCCCATCGAATCAACAAGCTAGGCAAGAATTGCCCGGGGGATGACCGCGCCCGCACGCCCAAATCCGACGCGCGGCCCAGGTTCGTCAGGACAATAGCGGCGACCAGGCCGGATCGGACGCATAGCTCGGGGTCGGGACCTTCAATTCGTTTCGTCCGGAAATGTCGATGGTAAACAGCGAAGGTCCGGACTCGCCGCCCGGATCGCGGAAGAACATTACCACCCGCCCGTTCGGAGCGAAGGTCGGTCCTTCGTTGTGGAATCCGGAGGTGAGGATGCGTTCGCCCGACCCGTCCGGCTTCATGATGCCGATGGCAAACTGGTCGCTGAACTGTTTGGTGAAAGCGATGTAGTCGCCGCGCGGCGACCACACCGGCGTGGAATAGGTGCCGTCGCCAAAGGAGATTCGCTGCGCCTGTCCACCGGCTGCCGGCATGATGTAGATCTGCGGCTTGCCGCCGCGATCGGATTCGAAACACAATTGCGACCCGTCCGGCGCATAGCAAGGTGACGTATCGATCGCCGGGGTGTCGGTCAACCGCGTGGTCGCTTTCGAGCGCAGATCCATCACGAACAGGTTGGCATTGCCTCCCTGCTGCAGGCTCATGATGACGCGCTGACCGTCGGGCGAGAAGCGCGGCGCGAACGACATGCCGGGGAAATTGCCGACAACCTCGCGCTGCCCGGTCTCGATGTTGAGCAGATAGACCCGGGGATCGCCCTGACCGAATTCCATATAGGTGATTTCCTGGGTCGACGGCGAGAAGCGGGGCGTTATCACCAGATCGGCGCCGCGCGTCAGGTAGCGGACATTGGCGCCGTCCTGGTCCATCAGCGCCAGACGTTTGACGCGATGCTGCGCCGGCCCGCTTTCGTCGACGAACACGATCCGGGTGTCGAAATAGCCCTTCTCGCCGGTCAGCCGTTCATAGATCTGGTCGGAGATGATGTGGGCAATGCGCCGCCAATATTCCGGCGCGGTGGAATAGGCGCGGCCGGCGAGCTGCTGCCCGGTGGCGACGTCCCACAGGCGAAACTCCGCCTTCAGGCTGCCGTCGCCCTGCCGGGTCATGCGTCCCGTCACCAACGCCTGGGCGTTGAGGGTCCGCCAGTTCTGGAATTGCGGCGCCACGTCGATATTGGTGATCCGCTCGATGAACGCGGCCTGATCGATCGGCGCGAACAGACCGCTGCGCTTGAGATTGTTGGTGATGACCTGCGTCACGTTGGCGCCGACATCGCCGTCCGATGGCGTACCCGGCACGAAATTCGGGATCGCGATCGGCATCGGCTGGAATTCTCCGCCCGGGATCGGCACGATCTTCGGCCCTTGGGCAAGAGCGGTGTGAGCACTGCCTGCCAGCACGCCAAGCGAAGCCATTCCGCCGAGGATCTGCCGGCGGTCGGGGCGGAACGTCATGTTACGGAATCCATCTTTTTGGGTCATGTTGCTGGCTTCGTGTTGCGGCTGCGCCCCGCTGAAACGCACATCACGCGTCGTCCTTAAACAAGCCCCCGAAATATTTCCATTCATCAAAGAACGCAGGGGGGAGGTTGTAGGGTTGGCACTCGATGATCGCGCGCAGGGCGCTTTCCTGATAGACGCGAAGGAACGGCGTAGCCGGCGTGCCTTCCGGCACCGGCGGCGCTTCCAGCGTGCCGTCCCGCCTCAACCTGATATCGATCACGATTTGCGGGTTCTGGGATTCGAGGCCGCCATACGGCTTTTTCCAGCAGCGGTTGACCTGGGCTTTGAACATCGCCCCCCAGGTCGCGGAATTGTCGGCGGCATGGCCGCGCGACAGGCCGAGCGAAGCATTGGAGTTCAGCGTATCGCCGGTCACCGCCTGCCGGGTCGGGTCGCGCTTGTCGAGCAGTGCCGCGATCTTGGTCTCGTCGAACACCCGGTCCTTCGGCTTGTTCTGCTGCGGCGGCGGTTTCGCCGCCTGGGTTTGCGGCTTCGGCGGCGGCTTCTTCTCTTCCTTCTTCAGGGCTTCCGCGATCGGATCGATCTTCGGCGGGTCGGGCTTCTTCTCGACCGGCTTCGGCTCTTCCTTCGGCTTTTCGGCAACCGGCTTTGGCGTTTCAGGCTTTTTCTCGACCGGCTTCTCTTCCGGCTTGGGCTGCGGTGCCGGCGCCGTGTCGGTCACGATCGGAGGCTTGTCGCTGATCTTGCCGACGGCATCGTCATCCACCGGCTTGGCCTCGGCGACCTTCTCCACCAGCGGCTTGGGGTTTTCCTTCTTTCCCGTCTTCGAGCCGGCCATGACATGGGCAAGCTGATCGGCAGAAATGATGTCGACGGGCAAGGATTCTTCCGGCTTCGACTCGAAGGCTTTGGACGAGAACGAGATCAGGCCCCAGCCGATCACGAGGACGTGCAGGGCCACAGACGCAAGGAGTGTCTTGTCGACCTTCACCTTCACTCGTCAGGTCCCCTGATCCACCTCGGTGACCAGCGCCAGGCGCTTGAAGCCCGCGCCGGACAACAGCCCCATCACCTTGGCCACGGTGCCATAGTCCGCCTTCTTGTCGGCGCGCATGAATATACGCTCATCGAGGCCGCCGCGGGCATCCGTAATCGCCTTCAACTTCGGTATAAGCTCGTTGAAGGCGACTTCGGTATCATTGATGAAAATCTGCCCCTTCACATTGACCGAAAGTTGCAGCGGCGTTTTGTCCTGCTCCAGACTCTTGGCCTGGGTCTGCGGCAGGTCGAGCGGCACGCCGACCGTGAGCAGCGGCGCCGACACCATAAAGATGATGAGGAGCACCAGCATGACGTCGACCATCGGGGTGACGTTGATTTCCGCCATCACAGCCCGGCGGTGACCGCGGCGGCCACGGCTCGCCGGTCCTGCCATGTTCATCGCCATGATCTGCTATCCCCGCTGCTCACAATCATACCGTCCATCTCACGCCCGCTCGTCGATCTGGCGCGACAGGATCGCGGAAAACTCGTCGGCGAAGCCTTCCAGCCGCTGGGCCTGCCGATTCACCTCGGAGGTGAACTTATTGTAGAAAATAGTCGCCGGAATTGCGGCAATGAGGCCAATGGCGGTGGCGAACAGCGCTTCGGCGATGCCGGGCGCCACCACCGCGAGCGAAGTGTTCTTCGAGGCGGCAATCGACTGGAAGCTCGACATGATGCCCCAGACGGTGCCGAACAGGCCGACAAAGGGGCCAGCCGAACCGACGGTGGCGAGCACCAGGAGCCGGCGCTCCAGCCGCTCGATTTCGCGCGCGATGGAGACGTTCATCACTTTTTCGATTCGCATTTGCAGGCCGGCGAAAGAGCGTGCATGGCTTTCGAACGAACGTTTCCATTCACGCATTGCCGCGACGAAGCAGGCCGCCATCGAATGTGTCGGCTTGGCCGATAACGCGCGATAAAGCTCCTCGATCGACTGACCCGACCAGAACGCCTGCTCGAACCGGTCCATCGAACGCTTGGTGCGCCCATAAAGGAAGAATTTGTCGATGGCGATCGCCCAGACCCATACCGAGCAGGACAACAGGCCCAGCATGACGATCTTGACGATCCAGGCGGCCTGCATGAACAAGGCGATCAGCGACACGTCACTGGATGCTGCCATTGGCAAGGCTGACTGAGCCACGTCGGCCGGATTCATAATCGGTATCCTCTCAACGCATTTTGTCCCAAAATTTCCCCGGAGCATCGCTGCCGGTTCTACAGCCGCGCGTCAGACGCGCGGTAAGCGCAGCGCGAGAGCCTTGTTGTGTCGCATGGGAGGCCCGTCCAAAGCCGGGGCCTGCATTCCCTGCCAACATGTCAAAACAAGGGCTATCCGCGCGTCTTTACGCCCCTAACCAGACGCTAATCATGGTTAAGGCCGAGTTACTACAGGGTATTTTGGCTGCGTCAAAAGGGGGCAGTCGGGCGGGGGTGGCCGGAACCGGGCCGCACCGGAACAGCGCGGGAAATGCAAAACCGCCCATCTGGCTGAACCAGATGGGCGGTCAGGCGCCGTCAGGCTTATGGGGGCATTAGACCTGAGGCTAATTAGCTCGGCCCAACACGTTTTCTTGATGTGGGGATATCTACCCCACCTGAAGACGCGGCGGCCTTAGTTCTGCGGCTGATCGTTCGGCGGCGTCGGGCGCTGGCGGTGCTGCGCCATGAACTGGTCAAACTCTTCCTTGTCGCGGGCGTGACGCAGCCGATCGAGGAAATCCTTGAATTCGCGCTGTTCCTCTTCGAGCCGCCGCAGCGTCTCCATGCGGTACTCGTCGAAGGCGCGGTTGCCGCTCGAGGGCGGGCCAAAGCCGCGGAAGCCGCCGAACGGAAAGCCGCCCCGCTCCATGCGGTCGCGCATCCGTTCCATCTTGTACTGCATCCGCTCCATCTTGTTCTGCCAGCGATCCTGATGACTCCAGCAACCCATGTTCGCGCTCCTGAGTGTGAAAAAGAGAAAGGCAAGTCCGACCGGCCACCAGAACAGGAAGCCGAGGATGGTCGCGATCACCAGACCTGGGTGCACGTTCCAATGCGGCCGGTAGGGCTCGTCGACGGGGCCGCGCCATCGATTGGCTTCTGCGGTGTAGGCCATTTCCCTCTCCATCACGGCATCACGCCGTTGTGAATGTAAATAACATTTACATAGGTAGCCCATCGCGGGTTTTTGTCAAGCGAGCCACAAGTCGCACCCTCCGAATTATTTTTGCAATTTTATTTCGCCTTGCCCCACGGACCGGAAGCAGATCCATCAGCGCCAGCCGGTGCTTTCTGCTCGGCGCCGGCATTGGCTCCGGACGGCTGACCACTTGTCGGGAAACCGAGCCCGCGCAGATAAATCAACACCTCGGCTTCAAGGAGATCCTCCGCCGACATCGGCAGCTTGCGCCGCGCCGCATCGCCCCGCCCAAACAGCGAGGCCACGCCGTGCGCCATCGACCAGATATGCAGCGCCATCATTAATGCAGGCGGCCGCGGCATACCGGGCGGCGCGAGCGCCGCAAGGCGTTCGGCAGCCGCACGAATGACACTGAACGCCCGCTCGCTGGCGGTCAGCAAGGCCGGGTTGAGATCGAGCGGAAGTCCGGATTCGAACATCGCCGAATAGAACGCCGGCTCTTCGCGCGCGAAAGCCAGATAGGCCTTGCCGACCCGCTCGAAGGCCGCAACCGTTTCCGGCCGGCCATCGTCCCAGGCACTGCTCAGCATCGCCTCGAACTGTTCGAAACCGCGCAAGGCAATGCTCGACAGCAGCTCGTCGCGGTCACGGAAATGCCGGTACGGCGCCGCCGGACTGACGCCGGCGAGCCGCGCCGCATCCGCAAACGTAAATCCCGCGGGTCCTTTCTTGGCGATCAGGTCGAGTGCCGCCTGCAAGAGCGCCTCTTTCAGATTGCCGTGGTGATAGCCGCGCTCGGCACGGCCGTGATGTTTGCTGTTCCAACTCATGTAAATGACTTTTACATGAGCCGGGGGCCCACAGCCAGAGGGGCGAAGGCCAAGAGCTGGTGAACGACAAGAGCCGGTGAACAAGCGGCCAGGCGCCTTTTGCGAACCGGCTGCGTCCGCCTTGGCCCGCGACCGGCATGGACCGGCGCGGCCGCTGGTTCAATGCGCTAGCCGGCCGGAATCGAGAGCACCGGCATGATCTCGATGGCCTCGCCCGGGAAAATCGCAAAATGCGGATGGCCTTCGAACAGCTTGGCAGCGGCCTCATGCGACTCGGCGCGGACAACCGTGAAGGCTCCCATCTGGTTGCTGATGTCTTTAACGCCGTCAGAATCGACCTGCTTGGTCTTGCCGAGCGGTCCGCCCATGTAGACGATCGCGGCCTGGTGCCTTTCGGCCCATGCCTTCCATGCGGCCATTCCCTGCTGCTCCTTGGCGCGCCGGTCCGTCTCTGCAAGAGCGTTCCAGGCCGCCCATTTCGGGCTGGTTTTGCTGCCCAGAAAGACGGCGAGAAAGGTATTGGTGGGGGTCATGGCAATTCCTCTCGATTGGGATTTTTAGTGGGGATGGTGATCAGCGCCTGGCCGCGCCCTGCAATTCGGTGAAGCCCTCGGCGGCCTTCTGGACGTCTTCCGGGAAATCCGCCATTTCCATCACCTGGCGGATTTCGATGACCTCGCTGTTCGAAGCCGGGCAGCGCCTCGCCCAGGCGATTGCCTCCTCGCGCGAGCCGACCTCGATCATCCAGTAACCACCGATCACTTCCTTGGACTCGGCGAAGGGGCCGTCGGTCACCACCGGCGTGCCGTCAGCGAAGGACACCCGCGCGCCCATCGATGGCGGATGCAGACCGTCCAGCGTGACCAGGACGCCGGCATCCTTCAGCGCCTCGTTATATTTCATCATCGCCGCGACGGCCTCGACAGACGGCATGGTGCCGGCCTCCGCCGTTTCATAGCCTTTCGGAATCATCAGCATCATGAATCGCATGGTCACGCTCCCTCACGGTTTGCGCAGCGGGCCGGTTCTCGAACGGATCGGACCTGCGCTCGATGACAGGACGAATGAGGCTTTGCGGCACCGACATCGGAAACAAAATTATTTTCCGAGGTAATTGGCCGGCTACGGCGGCAGCCCGCAGCCGGCCGCACTTCCTTCATGAAATTTGTTTGACGAAGCGGCCGTCCTGATAGGACGCGCCGAAATAAACGTCGATGTGGCCAATCCTGTCACCGTCGAAGACGAAGAATTCGGTATTCCGGAAGCTCTTCCCGTCCTTGGCCTCGCACCAATAGGTGACGAAGGCCTCGTTACCCGCGACCAGGATCCTTTCGATCTCATGCCGCTCGATCCAGTCGCTGGTGCGCCAGCAGCGTTCAAAATAGGTGGCTTTATCGATCGCATCGTCATAGGGACTGGTGAAATGGAAATCGTCCGAGAAGTAATCCTCGACCGCCTTGCGATCGTTGGCCAGGTAGGCTGCGAACAAGGCGCGGATCATTTCCGGTTTGTCTGACGGCATATTGGGGCCCTTGCGAAGGACGGATGGAATGACTGCCAAAGTTCGAAGGACTGCACTGGTTACCGGCGCGGCACGCGGCATCGGGCTTGCGACCGCCAAACGCTTCCTCGCCGACGGCTGGTCCGTGGCACTGCTCGATATCGAACGCCAGTTGCTCAGCGATGCCGTTGCTGCGCTCGATGATCCCGACCACACGCTGGCGATCCATTGCGACGTCTCCGATGCCGCCGCGGTCACCGCTGCCATGGCCGCGGTAAACAGCAGCTTCGGCCGGCTCGATGCGCTGGTCAACAATGCCGGCATCGCGGTGTTCGCACCGCTACTCGAGACCACCGATCAGGACTGGAACCGGGTGCTGGCGGTCAATCTCACCGGACCGTTCCTCTGCACCAAGGCTGCCGCCTTGCTGATGCGCGACCATGGCGGCGGCGCGATCGTCAATATCACCTCGATTTCGGCGGTCCGTGCCTCGACGCTGCGTTCTGCTTACGGCACCAGCAAGGCCGGTCTTGCGCATCTTACCAAGCAGCTCGCGGTCGAACTCGCCTCGCTCGGCATTCGCGTCAACGCGGTTGCGCCCGGCCCGGTCGATACCGCGATGGCAAAGGCGGTGCACAGCGCCGAGATCCGCGCCGACTATCATGACGCGATCCCGCTCAACCGTTACGGCCTCGAGGAAGAACTGGCGGAGGCGATCTTCTTCCTGTGCAGCGATCGCGCGAGCTATATCACCGGCCAGATCCTTGCCGTCGACGGCGGCTTTGATGCCGCCGGCATCGGCCTGCCGACGCTCCGCGGTCAGCGTCGGAATGGATAAGGCGCGACCGGAAAAGCAAAAAGACCGGTTTTTCCTGGCGGCGACGCGAGGTCTTTGCGCAGACCATGTTCGATCGATTTGACCTCGGATTGATACAAAAACATCATTTGTCGATTGCCCAATCCGGCTGTATAAACCTGTAGCTTCTTCTCCTGCTTGAAGAGGCTGACATGAACGACTTGTATGCGTGGCTGTCGCAGCAACATCACGGCTTGCGAACCTACCGCAGCTTTCAGCAAAAACTTGAGGTTTTGGGCGGGCACGACCCCGACCAGCGCGCGCTCTGTCGCCTGCTCGGCGGCATCGTGAGCAACTATGTCGAGAGCTTTGATGAAGAGCCGTTGCCGGTCGCGGTCGCCGATCGCGCCTACCAGCGCC
Source organism: Bradyrhizobium sp. (assembly GCA_035547995.1). Classification (GTDB taxonomy): domain Bacteria; phylum Pseudomonadota; class Alphaproteobacteria; order Rhizobiales; family Xanthobacteraceae; genus Bradyrhizobium. The sequence goes on from DASZTN010000200.1 coordinate 18,094, forward strand.
TGCTCGATCTGGTCGGCAGCCTGGAATTCGGCGCCAGCGCCGACCAGCGGCTGGCCGACATCAACCGCGTCGCGGCCTTCGATTTAAGGCAATAATCAGCGGAACCCGGCCGGCGCCTGCCTCGTTGCAGGAGCTAAGATGATGGCATTTGGATTATAAGACTTGGATTATAAGACCTAGATTATAAGGCCGAGATTACAACACTTGGATTATAGAATCTGGGGTTGACTGATTGCCCTGATTAACCGGACGCCAGGGAGCCGTTATGATGCGGAAAGACGGCGTGAAGATCTGTGTCGTGGCAGCGCTGTTGCTTGTCCTCGCCTCGCCGGCGCTTGCCGAAATCCGCATCCTCGGCAGCCCTGGCGGAGAAGTCGGTCCATTCCTCGATTTGTTCGAAGGCCTTCGCAATTCCGGCGAGCGCGTGGTGATCGACGGCCCCTGTCTTTCCGCCTGCACGCTGGTGCTGAGCATCGTCCCCAGCAACCGCATCTGCGTCACGCGACGCGCCGTGCTTGGATTCCATGCCGCGCGATCGATCGATCAGCGCGGTCGCATCTATGCCGAACCGCAAGCTTCCGAAGTGGTGCTGCAAGCCTATCCGGCGCCGATACGGCGCTGGATCGAACGCCGCGGCGGATTGTCTTCGCACCTGTTGCTGCTGCGCGGACGCCAGCTCGCGGCGATTTATCCGACCTGTCGTTAGGTGTGACGCGCTTTCTCGAAGCATCATGGAACGCGACTGATGGATAATCAGTCGCGTTCCGGCATCCGTTGTGATCAGGCTTGCGGAACGTTCACCATCCAGTGGATGCCGAATTGGTCGACACACATGCCAAACCCTTTCGACCAGAAGGTTTTGCCGAAGGGCATGCCAACGGCACCGCCTGCGGCCAATGCATTGAACTTGCGTTCGGCCTCGGCAGGATCATCGATCTGTAGCGAAACGGCAAATCCTTGCGGCTTTTGAAAATGGGCCGGGGGCGGGTCCGAGCCCATCAGCGCCTGGCCGTCGATCGTCATCATCGCGTGCATGATTTTCTTTTTCCACTCCGGCGGCATCGGCATAGATTCCGGTGCGCCTTCGTAAGTCATCAGCGCTTCGATCTTGCCACCAAGCGCCTTCTCGTAAAACTTGAACGCCTCCTCGCACCTGCCGTCATAGAACAGATAGGGATTGAGCGACATGGTTCTCTCCTCCTGATGGTTGAGTGCTGTTCTCCCGAAACGATCACCGTGAGAATGACATCAGCTTGCGCCGTTTCGGTTCCGCAATCAGATGCTGCCCACATCAGCCCCAGATAAACTCCGAACAAAATGTGACTGAACCGCGGACTGTCGATCCCTTTCGTTATTTCCCTGCTGCCGAATCTTGCGGCCGACTGTCGCGCGTCAGGCGATCAAGGTGCATGCGGATGTGCGTCGCTTCCGCCGTGGTATTGGCGAGCGCAATCGCACGGTCGAAAGCGATGCGCGCCTCGTCGTTGCGGCCGAGCTGCATCAGGAATGCACCGCGCACGCCGAAAAAATGAAAATAGTTCGACAGTCGCTCGCCGAGCGGCTCGATCAATTCGAGCCCGGCTTGCGGCCCGCGCACCTTGGATACCGCAACCGCGCGGTTCAATGTCACCACCGGCGACGGCTGCATGATTTCGAGTGCGCCATAGAGCAGATCGATCTGGGCCCAGTCGGTCTGTTCGGGTCTGGCAGCGCGCGCATGCAGCGCTGCGATCGCCGCCTGGACCTGATAGGGACCGCTGCGGCGATGACGCATCGCCTTGTCGATCAGCGCCAGCCCTTCGGCGATCAGCGGCTGATTCCACAGCGAGCGGTCCTGATCGTCGAGCAGCACCAGCGCGCCATCGGCGTCGAACCGTGCGGCGGCCCGGGCATGCTGCAGCAGCAATAGTGCGGTGAGCCCCATGATCTCGGGCTCGCTCTGGAACAGCCTCAGCAACAACCGCGCCAGCCGGATTGCCTCCTCGCAGAGGGGCTTGCGGATATCGGCGGTGTCGCCGCCTGCCGAATAGCCCTCGTTGAAAATCAGGTAGACCATCGCCGCAACCGCTGCGAGCCGCTCCGAACGTTCGACCGCGCCTGGCGCTTCGAACGGCACATCGGCCTTGGCGACCCGTGCCTTGGCGCGGGTGATGCGCTGTTCCATCGCGGCTTCGCTGACCAGAAAGGCCCGCGCGATCTGCTTCACCGTCAGCCCCGAGACGATGCGCAGCGCCAGCGCGATCTGCTGCGTCGGCGGCAGGTCCGGATGACAGCAGATGAACATCAGCCGCAGGATGTCGTCGCGATATTGCGAACCGTCGAGCCGTTCGGCCACTTCGTCCTCGGCGTCGTCGAGATCGGAGATGGCGTGGTCGTCGGGCAGCGGCTCCTGCTTTCGGCTGCGCCTGAGATCGTCGATTGCGACGTTGCGTCCGACCATGATCAGCCAGGCGGCGGGATCGCGCGGCGGTCCGTTCTGGGGCCAGCTCTTCAGCGCGCGCAGACAGGCGTTCTGGAACGCCTCCTCGGCGGTGTCGAGATCGCGGAAATAGCGCAGGAGCGCGCCGACCGCCTGGGGGCGTGCCGAAGTCAATGCGGCATCGATCCAGGCGCTATCGGTCACGGCTTCAGGCTCCCGGGATTGAGCACGCCGACGGGACGGATTTCATAAGCGCCGCCGGGATTGGCAGCTCCGAGGTCCCGCGCGACATCGAGCGCCTCATCGAGATTATTGCAGTCGATGATGTAGAAGCCGAGCAG
>DASZTN010000201.1:0-8635 GCA_035547995.1 Bradyrhizobium sp.
CTACCCCCGAATCCCATTTATAGATTTGACTCCAAGCATCCATTTGCTCCCGGCATTTACATGGAGCCCAACAAAACGCTCCCTACCGGACAAGGAAGATTCTACGTCCATTTGAGCGATACGCACATTACTGCAATTAGCGAAGAAACCGAATCCTTCTGGGTTTACGGCTTTCTTTCCTACGCTGATTTCATGGGAGAGCCACACGAACTTAGGTTCTGCGCTAAATGGCAGCGCTACGCTAAGCAAGCGGATGGGGCCATGAAACCCATGGGGTTTGTCTACGACAGCGAGACCCCCCAAACATACACTCGCAATACCTAGCCAGCACGAAGAGCGCGCGTCGCGTGCTCGGTGGCCTGTCACCAATACTTCAACTCCTACTCGTGATATCGGAGCGTTCGCACCGGTCATATTATTCGAAGGGTGACGGCTACTTGGCCATCGGCTTCTCGCGATTGCGACCCGATTTGTGATGACTCGCATCGCCACGCTGTGACAGCGGGCCATGACGACGCCAGCGCGAGCGGCACGCGACACCATGGCAGCGCTGGGTCACACGACTCTAGCTGAAGCTGAACGATACGCGCGCGAAGTTGATAGTAAGCGCGAGGACAAACGTGCTGTGAGGATGCTCAATGAGCTTCGCCAGAATAAACTCCCCAAACCGGGCCCAGCGATTTGGGGAAATCAACAAAAATAGAAGGGAAAACAAAGCGATGAGTTCGCGGCTGGCGCTCCCAAGGGGAATCGAACCCCTGTTTCAGCCTTGAGAGGGCCGCGTCCTAACCGCTAGACGATGGGAGCGTGTGACTTACCGAATAGCCTTGAAATCGGCTTCCTGCAAGGCATCGTCGCCGCTTTGGCGGCCGGTGAGGCGACTTTATGGTTCATTGGCGAATTTCAGCCGGCCGGCGGGTTTTAGCGTCCGCGCGTCGAAGGTGCGGATTTCGGTCGCGCCGCCTATATCCAGCGTGACCACCAGCCGGTCGCCGGCGACGCCCGTCGAGACGATGCGGGCGCCCTTGGGCAGGCTCACGGTGGTATCGGCCATGGACGCCGCGCTTCCCTCGGCATGGAAAAGGCGATAGCCGATGGCAATCAGGATGGCCGCGATCGCGAGCGCCGTGGTCAGGCCGGCAATCATCATCATCCGCCGCACCCGTGCGACCAGGGCGGCCTGCTCGGGGGTCGGTTGGGGCGCAACGGTATCGGTCATCAAAGGCTCTTCCTTGGAACAAGGTTTTTCGTCGGGATACGGTCAGAGGCTGGAAGTCATCGTCGGCGGCGACGAGGGATCGAAGCGGCTCGACCGGGTGCTGGCGGTCCGCCAGCCGGAACTGTCGCGCTCGCGGCTGAAAGCGCTGATCCTGGCTGGTTCCGTCACCGTGGGCCGGGCTCCCATCCGCGACCCCGCTTATCATGTTGCCGCCGGCGATACGATCACAATCGACGTGCCGGAAGCCGTCCCGGCCGAGCCGCTGGCTGAGGATATCGCGCTCGATATCGTCTATGAAGATGACGACATCATCGTCATCGACAAGCCCAAGGGGCTGGTGGTGCACCCCGCCGCCGGCCATGAGACCGGCACGCTGGTCAATGCGCTGATCGCCCATTGCGGCGCCAGCCTTTCCGGTATCGGAGGCGTCAAGCGGCCCGGCATCGTGCACCGGCTCGACAAGGACACCACCGGGCTGATGGTCGCGGCCAAGAACGACCGGGCCCATCAATCCCTGACCGAGCAGTTCGCCGACCATGGCCGCACCGGGCCGATGCGGCGCGGCTATCTGGCGTTCGCCTGGGATGTGCCCAACCGGCAGCGCGGCACCATCGACGCGCCGATCGACCGCCACCCGCGGGCGCGGGAGAAAATGGCAGTCCGCCAGGGCGGCCGCGACGCCATTACCCATTGGGAGATCCAGCAAGTCTTCAACGGCCCCGGAGGCAAGCCGGTGGCCTCGCTGCTGGCCTGCCAGCTCGAGACCGGACGCACCCATCAGATCCGGGTCCACCTTGCCCATCTCGGCCACCCCTTGCTGGGCGATGCCGTCTACGGCCCGCACTTCAAGACCAAGGCCGGCCGGTTGGGTGCGGAGAGCCAGGCGGCGCTCACCGCTCTTGAACGGCAGGCGCTGCATGCTTACCTGTTGGTACTAGAACACCCCAGAACCGGGGAGATTCTGGAGTGGACCTCTGATCTGCCCGACGATCTCGCCGTTCTGAGAGACCGACTGCAAGCGGCGCTATGACGCAGGGCTCTCGGAAAATCGCTGTTGTGACAAGAGGTTATGGCAGCCACACGGGGACGTGACCCCCACCATTCTTCCAAAACAACCCGGTTTTGGTGTATGTTGCATCTGCGTTGAATACCCAACGCGGAACATCGCAGGGCGGTCGGCTTTAACCCAGCGACCGCCTGCCTGGCCCGCCGCTATCGGGGGCCTGAACCACTGGAGGGCGCTAATAATGGCCCGTGCAGCTACTTTACCGGTTCTCAATGGAGAATCCGGCCTTTCTCGTTACCTCGCCGAGATCCGCAAATTCCCGATGCTGGAACCGCAGGAGGAATACATGCTCGCCAAGCGTTGGCGCGAGCATGATGATCGCGACGCGGCACATAAACTCGTCACCAGCCACCTCCGGCTCGTGGCCAAGATTGCCATGGGCTATCGCGGCTACGGCTTGCCGATCTCCGAGGTCGTCTCGGAAGGCAATGTCGGCCTGATGCAGGCAGTGAAGCGGTTCGAGCCCGATAAGGGCTTCCGTCTCGCCACCTACGCCATGTGGTGGATCAAGGCGTCGATACAAGAGTACATTCTGCGTTCGTGGTCGCTCGTGAAGATGGGCACCACCGCGAACCAGAAGAAGCTGTTCTTCAACCTGCGCAAGGCGAAGAGCAAGATTTCGGCGCTGGACGAAGGCGATCTTCGCCCCGACCAGGTCCAGCTGATCGCCAAGCGGCTGGGCGTGACGGATCAGGACGTCATCGACATGAACCGCCGCCTTGGTGGCGACGCCTCGCTCAACGCGCCGATCCGCGACGACGGCGAGGCCGGCGAATGGCAGGACTGGCTGGTCGATACCTCGCCCAACCAGGAAGCCATCATGGCCGAAAGCGAGGAATATGATCACCGCCGCGACGCGCTCAACGGCGCGATGGGCGTGCTCAATCCCCGCGAACGCCGCATCTTCGAGGCGCGGCGGCTGGCCGACGAGCCGATGACGCTGGAAGATCTCGCCAGCGAGTTCGGCGTGTCGCGCGAGCGCGTGCGCCAGATCGAGGTCCGCGCCTTCGAGAAGGTGCAGTCCGCGGTCAAGGGCGCGATCGCCAAGCAGGAAGCGGCGCTCGAACTCGCGCATTAACTCGCGGACCAAGACGAGACCGGAGCCCGGTAACCGGGCTCCAGGTTTTCGTTTTAAGGCGTTTGCTTCACGCGAATTGGTATCCACTTCGCTCGAAAACGCTCTCTCGAAGCCGGCGGCAACGCCGGCTTTTGTGTTTGAAGGATACTTTTCCCTGGACGGATACATCGACCGATCGACCTTGCAATCGGTCCGATAACAACAGCTGATTTGACCTTTCTGGCAAGGGCCAATGCTGCGGGGGACAGCGGACGAAGAGACGAGGCGGTCGTCGCCCTTCATACCTGCGCGGGCTTCGGCAGTGCCGGCTCGAGCACCGCGTCGGCATCCGGCACCAGCGGCGGCGTCGCCTCATAGACCGCATAATCGTTGCGGCCGCCTTTCTTGGCATCGTACAGCGCTTGATCGGCCGCCGCGATCAGGCGTTCGGGAAATGCGCCGACGTCCCCGCTCCACTGCGCGACGCCGATCGAAACCGAAATCGGAATATCGGCCCCGACACATTGCGCGGCATCCTGCCGGCACACATCCAGAATCCGCCGGGCGATCATCGCGCCGTCCTGCACGGTGCTGTTCGGCAGCACCACGCAGAACTCGTCACCGCCGCTGCGCGCCAGCATGTCGCCCGGCCGCAGCCGCGTCTGCGCCATCAGGGTGAAGTGCTGCAGGCAGGCATCGCCGGCAACGTGGCCGTGAGTGTCGTTGATGCCCTTGAAGCCGTCGAGATCGATCACCAGCAGCGCGAAGGGCTGGCCGCTGCGCATCGAGCTGGCACATTGCTCGGTCAGGCGCTGCACCAGATGCCGGCGATTTCCGACGCCGGTGAGGTCGTCGAGCAGCGCAAGGTCGGCGACTTCGTTACGCAGCCGCTCGATCGCCATCAGCAGGAAACCGAAATTCCAGGCCATCGACAGGAAGATCAGGAACAGGATCAGCATCGCCTGCAGCGGATTGAAGCTGACGATCGAAACGTCCCCGCCGACGCCGAGCAGCGCGCAGACCGAGCGCGCAGCATAAATGCCGAGGATGAGCGCGCCGCACAGCGTGGCGAGGCCGGCGCCCGGATTCTTCCGGCCATCGCGGCGGATCCAGAGCAGCTTCAAGGTCGCCACCACCGAGATCGCCTGCCCCAGCGAAAAGATCGCAATCCGCATCGGCATGTCGTCGTGCACGAACATGAAATAGACCATGCCGGCCATCGTCAGTCCGACGATCAGCACCGTCGCCAGCCAGGAGCTTCTCTCGCCATAGAACCGCGCGACGCCCATCACGGCAAAGCGGCCGGCCATCAGCAGACATACGGCGCTGAGCAGCAGCGGGAGCGGCGCCGTCGCCGTCTCACTGCGGAACATCGAAACCGCAGCTCCGACAGCCGCCATCGCCGTCGCCACGGTCCAATATCTGGCGGTGTCGAATTTGGGATAGCTGTGCATCACGTAAGCCCAGACCAGGCTCAGCGCGAGGAAATTGGTGACGAACACCATCCACAATGTCGGAACGTTCAGCATCGCGAACCCAAAACGAACAATGGTCCGCCTCCCCTTCTAACAGCCCACCCCAGACCATCCCCGTGATCTTACGGACACCATGCAGCGTCGCCGCTTAACGGAGTCTGACCGCACTGCGGCATTCCTTGGCTTGGTTGTGAATTGATAAAGAAAACCCCGGCGCGCATTTGCCGATCGTTAAGCATGAAAGGATCGGCGGTCGGATCAGAAACCCTTTTATTTTGACGCATTTTCTTCACGCCGGCCGGCTTGCCACCCGGATCAGGTCCGGGACGGGCTTTCGCTCAAAAAGCTCCCGCGCCCTGGCTGCCGACACCTCGTTCTTAGCTTCGCGGCGGAAAACTTACGACAACTGTGGATAACGTGATGACGGAGGCGTGACAGCGCGGGGCAGCGCGCCCCGAATCTGCTGGGATCATTCCCCGAGGATGTTGCGAGGTTGGCCCTCCGCCGAGCATGCCTCGTGTCGCGTTTCATTCCATTAAACCCAAATGAGGATGCTATGGCTAAGAAAGCGAAGAAGGCAAAAAAGGCGAAGAAGGCGAAAAAAGCCAAAAAGGCCAAGAAGTGAATTCGCGCCCGGGTCGAGCCCTCGCTCTGCCCGGGCATCTCAAAGCCGGGCAAATCAGTTTTCAGGAAATGGCGGGCTTCGTGCCCGCCTTTTTATTAGTCAGGTCTTGAGTTTATTAGTCAGGCCTTGAGCGTCGGCCCGGGGAAGACCGCCCCGGACAATTTAGCTCGCGCGGACGATGACAGGCTTCCTGCCGCGCCGACAGACTTCCTAAATCCTGATTTGGGCAGAAAGCCAAGCACCAATGGCTTCAAACACGTATTCATGAATCCGACCGCGCCCCCAAGGAATGGCCGTTGGTGCTGCGGGCCATCGCCATCCGCTCCGCCTCGCGGATCACATCGAGCGGCGCCCACGGCTTTGACCAGAACTTGGCACCTTCCGGCAGTTCCTGCCGCAGCGGCTTGCCCGAGGTGACGATCACCCCGAGATCGGGCACCCGCTGCTTGGCGACATGCGCGAGCTCAACGCCATCCATGGAGCCGGCAAGCTGGACATCGGTCATCATCAGCCACAAGGCTCCGCCATTTCTTTCCAGCACCAGTTCGGCGGCTTCTCCGCTCTCGCACTGGATGACATCGTAATCACTTTCTTCCAGTAGGACGCTGATCATTTCCCGCTGCATCGGATCATCTTCAACAATGAGTGCAGTTGCGCGGAAGGGTTTTGATTGTGCCATGAGCACCTTCCTTATTCGTTCGTTCCAGTGACAATATAAGTTAAGGGAGGAACTGCTGATTTGTTTCGCCTTCGGTGACGAGATAATGGCATCACCCCGGCTCGCCTCGCATTTTTTTGCGACAGGCATGAATGATGAGCAAAATCCGTTCCCATTTTCGCAGATCGTCCCTACAACTCCGCGGAAACTTCGCAGGATATGCCGGCCGCTTTTTCACGGCATGAAAGTCAGGAGCCAACGACCGATGACCGCCCTCCGTGGATCCACCGCCGCCATCACCGGCGCCGCCAACGGCATCGGCCGTTCTCTCGCCATTGAACTTGCCGCGCGCGGCTGCAACCTGGCGCTGGCCGACCGCGACGGCGCGGCGCTGCAGGCGGTCGCCGCCGAAATCGCCGGCCGGCATTCGCGCAAGATCACGACGCATGTTTTCGACATTGGCGATGCAAAGGCGATCGAGGAATTCGCCAGCGCCGCCACATCCGCCCATCCCACGCTCAACATCCTCATCAACAATGCCGGCGTGGCGCTGATGGGCACCTTCGCCGAGATCGACCTTGCGCAGATGGAATGGCTGATCAACATCAATTTCTGGGGCGTGGTGCGGGGAACGCGCGCCTTCCTGCCGCATCTTTCGCTTCAGCACGCCGCCCATGTCGTCAATCTCTCCTCGATCTTCGGCATTGTCGCCCCGCCGGGCCAGTGTGCTTACTCGGCCGCGAAATTCGCGGTGCGCGGCTTTTCCGAAAGCCTGCGGCACGAACTGGACGCAGCGAACAGCCCGGTCAAGCTCTCGGTGGTGCATCCCGGCGGCATCGCAACCCAGATCGCGCGCAATTCCCGCAGCGGCTCCGGCATGACCGACAATGAGCGCCGCGCCAGGACCATCGAGCGTTTCGAGGCGGCGGCCAGGACCACGCCGCAGCAGGCGGCGCTGCGCATCATCAAGGGCATCGAAAACGACGAGCCGCGGATACTGATCGGCAACGACGCCCGCATGCTGGACCTGCTGCAACGTTTCCGCCCCGCGACCTACTGGAAGGTGCTGTCGCGCCGGATCGAAAAAGCGGCAGCGAAGGCGGCCAAGGCAGCGAAGTAGATTTTCATCGCAGCGCCCTGCCGAGCTGCTCCGGAATGACGACGGCGAAAGACATGGCTTTGCGATCCCGCCGCGCGCTACACGCGAGTTTTTCGAAGAACATCCCGCCCTTTGAAATGAGGGCGCGGGGAATGCCGGGCGCTCGGCGCACCCGCAGCCTCGCGTGCAATGAAAAAAGCACACGAGTTAGTCACCACAGGTAGGCCGGACCATCCGGCATTCCCCGCACGATGGTTTTAACGGTTTCCTTCGCGCTCTCCCAGGCGACCGGGCTTTGTTGTCACCTTCACCGGCGCGACGCGGAATGCGTCTTCGCCAACTTGAACGCCAGCGTCGGGGCGTCAGGACCACACGACTTCGCCGTCCGCGGGTCACGTCATTCGTCCGGTGACGTGCTCGCGTCCATCGCATCCTGCCCCGCGCTTCGTGACGATCGCGAGCCGCCCCTCCTGTGGGACAGGACAGAAGCGCTATAAAGGTGATTTTAGCTGGAGCGGAAGCGGAATATTTTGCGCGGCAGGGCTGGACACTGATTTGCCCGACAGGCGGCCCCTTGATCCGTATCAATGCTGTTGGCGCGCCCTCTCCTACCATCCGCCGGTCAAACGGAGAGCCCGCCATGATTGGAATTACATTGACGACGGACCAGATCCGCAGCGCGCCAGCCCCGGTGCGGCAATGGATCGAGCATGAAGTGATCGCAGCGCTCGGCATCGCGGACGGCGCCGGTGCGGTCGCCGCCGTGACGCCGCCCGAGCAGCCGCCTCATCTGGTCGACTGCAGCCCGGAGGAAACCGCCGCGGTGCTGGCGCAGATCCAGGGACTATTGCCGGCGGTCAACGTGTTCTTCGAGCTCGGACGGCCCGGCATTTCCTACGGCCGGCCGCCGGTGACCGCGCTCAGCCTAGTCAACATCCTGCATCACACCCGCCTGCAGAATATCGGTCAGGTGCTGGCGTGCCTCGACGCGATCAACCAGGCGCTGGCGCAGGTGCGCGGCGATCCGTCGGCGAAATTCTGCGGCTTCGACAACGAAGGTCATTGCTTCATTACCCAGGCGACGCAGCAGAACATCGCCGGCCTGTGGCACGACGTGATTGCCAGCCAGCAAGCCCCCGCTGCTGCGGCTGCTACGGCCGCACCGGAGCCGACGCCGGGGATCGCACCGGCGGCGTGAGACCAGCCGATCCGCGATCCAGCCTTTGTCATGGCCGGGGCGTGGCCCGGCAGGCTCCAGCAGAAAGCTCTTTTCGATGATGCGCGGGTCAAAGCCCGCGCATCACATCTTTTTCGGGCCATGATCCGGATGTTGAAAGCTTTCAGGCGAAGAGCAGGCTTGAGCCCCGGCAAGAAGACGATCCATGATGCAGGATGAGCCGATTGCGCCTCGCCGTTTCGCGTTGCTGCGCCTGCCG
>DASZTN010000202.1:0-58279 GCA_035547995.1 Bradyrhizobium sp.
AGGCGAACGCCTTTTCGAACGTATCGATGAGAACCGGGATCGACTGGTCGTGCCGGGTGATGGCCGGAACCGGGCGCTTGATTCTCAATAATTGATAGACCGCCGTCTGCGCCGCGCGCACGGAATATTCAACCGTGAACACGACATCGTCAGGGATTTCCACGAACTGACTGATGAAGGCGAGATTTTTCGAATTCGTCGGCACCGGCAGCGGCCGATCGGATTTATGCCGCGGCATGAACATGCTGGTGATGTATGGCATGCGGCAGGGAATGCAGCTCGCCTTGTCGAAAACGATGCAATCGAAATTGAGGTGGCCGCAGAGCTCGCGCAGGATCTCCGCCCCGCCGCACTCCGACATCGGCTTGGCGACGAAATCGCCGACCCGGTCCGGATGCAAGGCATAGCCCCAGAACACCTGGACCTGTTCGGGCTGATCGACGAAATGGGGCTGATGATAGAGAACGATCGACATCAGCCAGCTGGAATCCTTGAAAGTGACGAGCCCACCGGTGCCGGCGACGTTGCCGCTAAAGGCTTCCATCTGGTCAAAGAATCTCGGGTCGCGGCAGGTGACCGTGAACGAGGCCCAATAGGATTCGGGGATCGAACTGTTGAAGGCCGAGGGATTGCCGAACTCCGGCCGGCCGGCCGCGATCTTTTCCCACAATTCCCAGCCTTTGCTCTCCGCCTTGGTCAGCTTCGGCGGCGGGCTTGTCATCGAGCCGAGACTCGAAGCATCCGTCATCGAGCCATTCTGGAAGAAGACCAGATCATCCTCGTCGATCGCAACGGCGCTGGCTTTGCCGTCTCTATCCAGGGAAAGGCGCTTGACCGCGACCTTGCCGTCCGGTTCGGCGAGCTCCATGTCGGTCACGCGGGTGTCGCGGACAAAATGCACCCCGTGCTTATCGAGCCATCTCGTCAGCGGCCGGACAATTGCATCGTATTGATTGTAGACTGTGCGCTTTACGCCGGCCAACGTCTCGATCCGCGGAAACTCGTTAATGAAGCGGTGCAGATAGCGCTTGAGCTCCACCGCGCTGTGCCATGGCTGGAAGGCAAAGGTGGTCTGCCACATGTACCAGAAGTTCGTCTGGAAGAAGGATGGCGACAGCCAATCGGTGATGCGGCTGTTGCCGAGCTTTTCTTCCGATGTTTCCATCAGCCGCAACAGCTCCATGCGGTCGTGCATGGTGAAGCCCATCTTCGTCACATCGACCTTGAACCGGTTGTGGTCCACCAGCCGGGCACGGGAATGAGCCTTGTACTGCGCATTGAACGCAACAGTTTCGGCGCGGATCGATTGTCCGGGGGCCTGCAGCGAAGGGATGCTCGACAACAGATCCCAGGTGCATTCGTAATGATCCGTCGTCAGCATGCGGCCGCCGCGTAGCGTATAGGAGCCGTCGGGAAGCTGTGACCCGTCCAAGCTACCGCCGAGCACCGGCAGTTGTTCGTAGATCGTGATGTCCGTTCCCGCAACGCCGCCGTCGCGGATCAGGAAGGCAGCTCCGGCCAACGATCCGATCCCGCCGCCGATGAAATACGCTTTCATGTGAAGCTCCTTCCATATTGAGGACATGACTGTCCGACGATGGTCCGTGGATCGATCGTGGCACCACATATCTTTTCAAACGATCATCGGACTGCGGTTGATCTGGCTCAACATCGCGGATATCGGCACGATCGGGTCATACTCACAGCCCTCCGACCGTGGCGACTGCACTTCAATTCGCGGAGTTCGCGTGAAAGCGTTGGAATTCTACAGCACTCTTTATTCGAACGGGCGATCCCGCGCTGCAACAACCGCGCGGCAAAAAACATTCTCGCCGCGCCATTGTCGCGCTGCTGCCGCGTTATGCACGAAATTTCCTGTCCTGGTTGATGGTCAACCGCCCGGTCAGGGGCGAGTGCCGGCAATTGACCTTGTGGTCGGTTATCACGGGGCCAATGCATTGCCGACCCCGAGTCTGTTACTGTCGCGGCTCGACGGGATCATTCGGCGGATATCGGTCAAACGGGGCTCATGGACCAATTAAATTACTTGCGACAAAATGGACTTTTCGGCTCGAAGCCGGCTATATAACCCCCATTGAAACCTATCAGGGGTAGAGAGGCAATGAAGCCCTATGGTAGACGGCTGGCGTTCGGATTACGGCCGTGGTCGGTCCTGGCTTTTTCTCTTGCGCTTTCGTTACTCGCGGCTGCGGTCGCCCTGCGCATGCTGCTGAGCTACTTCGGTGCTGATTTTTATTTCGGGACGTTCCTGCCGGCGATCCTGGCCGCCTCTTTCTTTGCCGGCGTACCGAGCGGCATCTTCGCGACCGCTCTTTCAATTCCAATCGTCTGGTGGATGTTTTGGCCGCCGGCATTCGCTTTCAGTCAGTTGACGGTGGCGGATTACAATCAGTTCGCCGAGTTTATGCTCGTCAGCATGATGTTGGTCTGGTTCGCGCATCTCTGTCGTCAGGCGCCGTAGCTTACAAAGACGGCGCGGGAATATCGATCAGTTCTTGCTGGCGCAGCCGCGCAGGAATAAAGCCGCGCAGGTGCGAACGCGGCGTTCGATCTCGCTGGGCGAGGGCAGGGGCTGGCCGCCGAAGATCGCGGCGCGCTGCGGCGCCGATGCGACCATGCCGATCAGCATGCCGGCCGCCTCATCCGCATTGTCGAGCTTGATCAACCCGCGCTTCATCTGCACGCGCAGCCAGTCCGCCAGCGCTTCCGCGGTGCGCGCAATGCCGTTCCAATAGAAGGTCGCGGCCAGATCGGGAAACGCGCCGGTCTCTTGCAGCACCATGCGCTGAAGTCCGATCACCTCCTTGTCCAGCGCCAGGTCGGCGCAGGCCATCAGCGCCGCGGTGAGAGCACTCTCGAGATCAACGTGATCAGCGGTGCGCAGATTGACGTCGGCTAGAAAGCGCTCGAGCCGGTCGGAGACCATGCCTTCGAACAAGGCGGCCTTGTTCGGAATCAGCCGGTACAGCGTCTTGGTCGAAATTCCAGCGCGCCGCGCCACCGCCTCGGTACTGGTTGCGGCATATCCGTTGGCGGAAAATTCCCGCCGCGCCGCCTCATAGATGATCTGACGCGTCTCCTCATCGGGCCGCAGTTGCGGACGGCCCCGGCAACGCCGGTCGGTGGAAATTTTTACCTCAGCCATGCCTTTACATGATGTCTGTCATTCCATTGACAGTTTTCATATTGGTCCTATTTTGGAAACTGTCAAGTTTCCTAATTCTCGCTCTGGCGCACGCCACGGAAATAAGAGCCATGACCGCCCATTCCACGACATTGCGGCCCGAACCGCTGGTTCCCGACGCCGGCCCGACAGAGGCCCTACTGCCCACCGCCCGGACCGAAGCCCGCGCGCCAGAGCCGGCGACCGCCGGTAAAAAGTTCAATCTTCGCAAGATGCTGATGACCAGCGCGGCGATTGCCATGCTGGCCGGTGTGGTCTGGTATGGCTGGGATTACTGGACCGTCGGCCAGTATCTCGTCTCCACCGACGACGCCTATGTGAAGGCTGACAACACTACCATCGCTCCGAAGGTCACCGGCTATCTCCACGAGGTGCTGGTGAACGACAATGAAGCCGTCAAAGCCGGGCAGGTGCTGGCGCGGATCGACGACCGCGACTACCGGGTTGCGTTCAATCAGGCCAAAGCCGATGTGGCGGCCGCCAAGGCGACCGTCGCCAGCAAACAGGCCCAGCTCGAGGTTCAGCAGGCGGTCATCAACGCCGCCAGAGCGACGATTGCGGTCGACCAGGCCAACGTCACTTTCGCCGCCCAGGACAACAAGCGTTACACCGAGCTGGCGGCGACCGGATCCGGCAGCCTGCAGAACGCACAGCAGGCGCAGGCCCGCATTGCGAGCGCCCAGGCAACCCTGGAGCGCGACAATGCCAATCTGACCTCCGCGCTGAAGCAGGTCGATCTGCTCAAGGCCGAGATCGTGCAGGCCAATGCCGCAGAGGCGCGCGCGCAGGCGGAGCAGGATCAGGCCGAGCTCAATCTCGGCTACACCACGATCACCGCGCCGATCGATGGCGTGGTCGGCAATCGTACCCTGCGCGTCGGTCAATATGTGCAGGCCGGAACACAATTGATGTCGGTGGTGCCGGTCGAAGGCGCCTATGTCGTGGCGAACTACAAGGAGACGCAGCTCACCGATGTGCACGAAGGCCAGGCTGTCGATATCGAAGTCGACATGTTCCCCGGCCGGGTCGTGCATGGTCATGTCGACAGTATCGCACCGGCGAGCGGCCAGGAATTCGCGCTGCTACCGCCCGACAACGCCACCGGCAATTTCACCAAGGTGGTGCAACGCATCCCGGTGAAGATCACGCTCGACGCCGGCAACAATTCGTCGATCGAATTGCGCCCGGGCATGTCGGTGATCCCAACCATCGAGACGCGCTCATCTGCGATCCGCGAAGCAGCGGTTTCCGCCAAGGCACCGAGGACGATTTCCGGAGCATCCAGCCATGTCCAATCCGAGCCTGTCCGCCTCGGTAGCCCCGCTGCCGACCCCGCGCATCACATCTAACCAAGCGGCGGTCGATCCCAACCGCGCCAGCACCACGACCTGGATCGCCGTGCTGGCGGCGATGATCGGCTCGTTCATGGCGATCCTGAACATTCAGATCACCAACGCCTCCCTGCTCAACATCGAGGGCGGCATCGGCACCGGCGTCGACAACGGCTCGTGGATCTCGACGTCCTATCTGATCGGCGAGATCATCGTCATCCCGCTGACCGATTATCTGAGCCGGGTGTTCTCGTTCCGCATCTATATGCTCGTCAGCGCCACGCTGTTTGCGGTGTTCTCGGTGGCCTGCGCCTTCACTCACGATCTGCCGTCGATGATCGCCACCCGCGGACTGCAAGGCTTTGCCGGCGGCGTGCTGATCCCGATGGCGTTCACGCTGGTGCTGACCAAGCTGCCGAAGCCGCAGCAGCCGGTGGGGCTGGCGATCTTCGCGCTGTCAGTCACCTTTGCGCCGGCGATCGGACCGACCATCGGCGGCTATCTCACCGAGAATTATGGCTGGCGGACGATCTTCTTCGTCAACGTGATCCCGACGCTGGTGATGGTCAGCGCGCTTTATCTGACGCTGGAGCGGCAGCCGTTGCAGCTCAGGCTTTTGAGGGAGGGCGACTGGGCCGGCATCATTACCATGGCAATCGGTCTGTCGGCGCTGCAGACCGTGCTCGAGGAAGGCAACAAGGACGACTGGTTCTCCTCGCCATTCATCCAGCGTCTCGCGGTGATCGCTGCCATCAGCCTGGCGCTGTCCGTCTGGATCGAACTGACAACCGAAAAGCCGTTGATCCAATTGCGGCTGCTCAAGGGACGCAATTTCGGCTTCGGCACCATTGCCATGACGCTGGTCGGCTTTGCGCTGTTCGGATCGGTCTATCTGCTGCCGGCCTATCTCGGCCAGGCGCAGGGCTACAATGCCGAGCAGATCGGCTCGGTGATGGCCTGGACCGGTCTGCCGCAGCTCGTGCTGATCCCGCTGGTGCCGCAACTGATGAAGCGCTTCGATACCCGTTACATTGCTTTCATCGGGCTGATGATCTTCGCCTATAGCTGCTTCATGAACACGACGATGTCGACGGATTATGCCGGCGACCAGCTCTGGATTCCAAACATCGTGCGCGCGATCGGCCAGGCCATGGTACTGACGCCGCTGACCTCGGTGACGACAGGCGATATCGCGCCGCAGGATGCGGGTGCCGCATCCGGTATCAGCAACATGCTCCGTAACCTTGGCGGCGCGATTGGCACTGCGGTGCTGGCAACCGTGATCACCAAGCGCGAGCAGTTTCATTCCAACATCATTGGCCAGTCGGTGACGCTCGGCCGCGAGGAAGTACGCGACCGGATTGCCGCGATGACCGATTATTTCATGGCGCACGGCGTGCCCGATCCTGCGGCCGCACATCAGCAGGCGATCATAGCGCTCGGCAACACGGTAAAACGGCAGGCGTTGGTGATGGGATTCAGCGACACCTTCGCGGTGCTCGGCGTGGTGCTGGTGATGGCCGCGATCGCCGTGGTGCTGACACGCAAGGTGAAGGGCGCGGGTGGTGCCGGCGCGCATTGATGAAGATTTCGGCATGTCTGGAACATGCCGAAGCGGTCGTACGGCTGATCCTGTTTAACGCAGCATTTACCTTGACGAAAATTATCCGAAGCCGATGAAATTAATTCACAAGTAACTGATCTTTCTAACCTCGCCTCCACGTCTCGCCGGTATCCTCGGCGTCAGGGGCGCCATGAAAATAGCTGCATCCAACAACACCGGCGGACATACGCACGAGCATTCCTGGCTTCGGCGTGGCCCCCTGCCGTGGCTGATTCTTTGCGGTCTTGGCCTGATCGCGGTGATCGCGATCGTGACCACGATGATGGTCAACAATTATCGCAGGCAGACGCTCAAGAGCGAAGAAACCAATCTCGAAAACACGGTGTCGATGCTGGCGCGCCATTTCGACCAGCAGCTCACCGATTTCGTGACGGTGCAAAAGGATATTGTCGGCGAGATTCGTTCGCGGGGGATCACGACCCCATCTGATCTTGCAGCAGAAATGGGCACCGCCGAACAGCACAAAATGCTGTGCGTCCGTCTCAGCAACACCACCGACGTCGCCGGTCTCAACATCTACGGCGCCAATGGCGAGTTGATCAATTCCTCGAAGAACTGGCCGGTGCCGGCCGTCAACATTTCCGATCGCGAATATTTCAAGGAATTGAAGACGGACACCGGCCGCCTGCCCTACCGGATGGAGCAGGTTCGGTCGCGCTACTCCGGAAAATGGACGACCGCCGTCGCCTACAGGATATCAGGCCCCCATGATGAGTTCCTTGGGGTTGTCGTCCGTGGACTTTATGCCGGCGCGCTCGAAAGCTTTTTTTCTTCGGTATCGCTGGCCGACGATTCTGCCATCTCCATGTATCTGCATGGTGCGATGCTGGCGCGCGTCCCCCACGTCGACGCACTGATCGGGACCCGGCTGAGCACGGCACCCGTCTTCTCCAGGATGCTCGCCAAGCAGGACAACTACGTCACCACGATCACCAGCCCGGTCGACGGCAGGCAACGGCTGATCGCCTCGCGCAGACTGGAGCATTTCCCGATCTCAGTCTCGGCGACCGCAACCGTGCGGACGACCCTGGCCTCATGGCGCGAGCAGACGACCTTCCTGATCGGCGTCGCCGCCTTCTGCGTGGTGGTGATTGCTGCCATCGTGTCGCTGATGATCCACAAGCTTTCGGCCTTCCACGGCGCGGCGCAGGAACGCATTCGCCTGGAAAAGCAGCGTCTCGACTTTGCCGTCAACAACATGTCGCAGGGCCTTCTGCTGTTCGATTCGGCGGCGCGCCTTGCGGTCTGTAACGACCGCTATATCGAGATGTTCAATCTGTCGCGCGAAGTCGCCAGGCCTGGCTGCACCCTGAACGACCTGCTTCAGCACCGCAAGGACGCCGGGACCTTCACCGAGGATGTCGACGAATACTGCATCAGGTTCTTCAAGACGATCCGTGGCACCGTGTCCAAGAAGGTGTTGGATGTCAGCGACGGCCGCTCGATCGAGCTCTGGCACAAGCCGACCTCCGACGGCGGCTGGGTGACGACCACCGAAGACATCACCGAACGACGGCAGGCAGAAAGCCGCATCGCCCATCTGGCGCATTACGATGCGCTGACCGATCTGCCGAACCGGACGTTGTTCCGCGACGAGCTCGAACGCGAATTGAGGGCGATCGAGGGCAGCGATCGGCGCCTCGCCGTTCTTTATATCGACGTCGATGAATTCAAGAGCATCAACGACTCGCTCGGCCATGTGGTGGGTGATGCGCTCTTGAAGTCGATCGCCGCGAGGCTGGCAGAGTGCGTATCGCATGACGGTTTTGTCGCCCGGCTCGGCGGCGATGAATTCGCCGTCGTCTGCATCGATATGGACGATGATCGTCTCAACGCGCTGACCTGCAAGCTGCAATCGGCGATTCGGGCGCCCTACGAATGTCTCGGCCATCGCCTAAGCACGGATTCCAGCATCGGCATTGCCGTCGCCCCCAAGGACGGCACCAGCCTGGACGAACTGCTCAAGAACGCCGATCTCGCTATGTATGCGGCCAAGGCCGGCGGCCGGCGGACTTACCGCTTCTTCGAGCCGGCAATGGAAGCCCACATCAAGGAGCGCCTTCAGCTCGAGGCCGATCTCCGGCAGGCGATTTCGGCCGGACAATTGGAGGTGCACTACCAGCCGCTGGTCAGCCTCAAGACCAACACCATCACCGGCTGCGAGGCCCTGGTGCGCTGGCGTCATCCGATCCGCGGCTACATTTCGCCCGCCGAGTTCATTCCGCTCGCGGAAGAGCGCGGCCTGGTTGGCGAAATCGGCGAATGGGTACTGAAGACCGCGTGCATCGAGGCGGCAAAATGGCCCTGCGACATCAAGGTGGCGGTCAATGTCTCGCCGGTGCAATTCAGGAGCAGCACGCTGAGACTGCACGTCGTTTCCGCGCTGACGGCTTCCGGTCTCGCCCCGCAACGGCTCGAGCTCGAGATTACCGAAGCGGTGCTGATCAGCGATGACGACACCGCCCTGGAAATCTTGCATCAGCTTCGCTCGACCGGCGTCAGGATTGCGCTCGATGATTTCGGCACCGGCTATTCGTCGCTGAGCTATCTGCAGCGCTTTCCGTTCGACAAGATCAAGATCGACCGCTGCTTCGTCGATAATATCGATGAGACCGAGGCCTCCTCGTGCATCGTGCGCGCGGTCGTCAGCATCGCCAAGGCGCGCAACATGGCCACCACGGCAGAAGGCGTGGAAACATCCGAGCAGCAGGAGCTGGTGCGGAATCTCGGCTGCACGGAGATGCAGGGCTTTGTGTTCAGCGGCGCCAGGCCCGCGGCGGATGTTGCCAGGCTGATCCGCGGCCACGTCGGAAATACGCTGGTTGCCTGACGGGAACGCTCCTGCTTCGCAGCACAGACCAGTATACGCAGTCTGCGCGAAACAGATTGCAGTGCGCCGGTATGATGGAGTTCCCGCAAGCGTCCGGTTCCATCGAATGCTTCGCATGTCTCCTGCAAACTATCCGGTGCAGGGAGAAGCCGTGACGCTGACATCCGTTACGGCTTCAGGATGAATTTGCGCACCGCCTTCGCGAACCCTTCGTCCTGATTGCTGTCGGTGACCTCGCTCGCCTGCGACTTCACCTCATCGCTGGCATTGCCCATGGCGATGGAGAGGCCGCTCTTGCGGAACATCAGGACATCGTTCGGCATGTCGCCGATGGTGGCGATCTGTTCCGGCGAGATGTTCTGCAGCTTGGCCAGCGTCAGCACCACGGTGCCCTTATTGGCCTTGGGATGGGTGATGTCGAGATAATAGGGCTGCGAGCGCGCGGCACTGGCGCGCTGGCCCAATTTCTCCTGCGCCAGCTTCTCGCAAGCCGCGACCCGGCCGAGATCGTCGGAGACGCCGACGATCTTCACTGCGTCTGCAAGATGTGCATCGGTGAATTGCTCCACGACCTTGGCCTCGAACTTCACCGTCCATGCCTCGCGCGCCACATGCGGCGCCTTGGGGTCGCGGATCAGCCAGTCTTTCTCCGTGTAGATCCAGGCGTCCAGACCCTGATCGACGATCAGCTGCAGCGTCTGCCTCGCCGTATCCTCATCGAGCAGATGACTCTCGATCACCGACAGATCGGGATGGACGAATACGCCGCCATTGAAGCCTGCGATCGCGCCGTTAAGCTTCAGCGGCTCGATCAGCATGCTCATGCCGCGCGGCGGCCGCCCGCTGGTCAGCGCCAGCGTGATGCCGGCCTCGCGCAATTCCTGCGCCGCGGCGATCGCCTCATCGGTCAGCAGCTTGTCCTGCGTCACCAGCGTGCCGTCGACATCGGCCAGCAGCAGCTTGATCTGTCGTTGTCCGCTCATCTCGTCCGATCCATTTCCCGCATTTCTGCGAAACGCCCGTCACATCGCCCCGGTAATCGCGACCTGGAAATCGCTGCCTTCCCAGCGATTTTGTTTCGGCCAGAAGATGGTAAAGCGAATAACGCCATCCTGCGTCGGATATGTGATCGGCAGATCGCAAAAATGCACGCCGATCCCGGTCGCGATGGTGGGGCTGTCCGCCGCCGTCTTCCAATTGTCAACCGACCAGTGGACCAGCGCCTGTTCCAGAAATTCCAGCCGCAAGGTGCGGCCCGGCGCGATGCGGCCGACCTTCGAGGTGAGCTGCCAGACGATCGGCGCCGGGGGCGGCGTATTTCTGATGTAGCGGTTCACCGTCTGCTGCGGCATGTCGAACACGGCGCCGTCCCGCAGCGACCGCAGCAGCTTGATATGCTCGGCATGGGCCCAGACCAGCGGCATGGCGCTGCCCGAAGGGCGGCCAAGAAACAGTTCGAGATGCGGGATGTCGTCGCTGTCCCAGATTTGCTCCGGGATCAGGCCGCCCGCGCTGGCCGAAGCCTCCAGCGCCGCCAGCAGCCGTCGCGCTTCCTCTGGTCGCCCGGCCGCGAGCTCGTAATGCGCACGCTCGCCGGTCAATAGCGGCCATAACCGGCCGATACCCGCGCCGTCGAACGGCGCGCCGTCCTCATGCTCGCCATAGCCGTCATCGTTATAGCGATACCAGTAAGGACCGGCCGGCAATTCCCGCCGCAGCAGCGCGTCGATTGCCGTCACGGTGTTGAGAATGCGCGGATCGTCGGCTGCCCGCAGGCCGAACCGCACCAGCGCCAGCGCATCGGGGCTGATCAGAAGTCCGGCCTCGATGGCCTCATTGCCGTCCGGCCGGTTGCGGATCGGAATCAGCCCGTGCGACCGCGCATTGGCGTCGCCCGCTGAAAAGCCGATCCGCATGTAATAGCCGTCGATTCCGAGCTTGCGCGAGATCTTGGTGTCCTTGGCATAGGCCCAATCGTCGATCTGCTCGTTCCAGCTATCGGCGGTTTCTGTGAGATAGCGGGCGATCGCGCTGCGGCCCGCCGCTTCCATGGCTTCGGCAGCGGCCAGAAGAGCTGCGATCTCCACCGCAATGGTGAAGGCGGAATAGCCGCTGTCCTCTTCCCAGCGGTCCTGCTGCGTCGTCGGCCCGTTACGCACGATATAGCCTGCCGCGCTCTGGATCATGCCGGCATAGCGTTCGCGCTCCTCCGGCGCGATGGCGCCGGCGCGCAGCAGCATGTCATAGAGCAAGATTGGAAAGCCGGTTTCATCGATCTGGATGCCCGCCCAATAGGGCCGGCCGTCGAGCCAGGAGTTCTGCGCCCAATGCCCATCCGCTTCCTGGGTTGCGGCGAGATAATCGAGCACCGCCCTTGCCGCCGTAGTTGCGCCAGCTGCCAACTGGCCGCCGGCGGTCTCGACCAGATCGCGCGGCCAGACCAGATGGTAGCCGCCGAGATCATCGTCGCTCTTGGAGAAGCCCCAGGGGATCGAGAGGCTGGCAATGACAGCGCCGGATGCCTCGTCGCGATGCGTCGCCAGTACCGAGGTGCTGACACGGTAACGATTGAGGCCGCTGGCGTCGCGCGGCTGATCGAGCGGAAGAAATTCGGCCTGTTTTTGCCGCCAGCCTTCGCAATAATGCTCCAGCGCCAGCTGCGGCTGCTGCAGGCTGAGCAGCACACGCAGCGCCGCCTCTTCCGGCTGGCTTCCGAAGCCGATCGCCAGCACGGCGTTGCCGTCCTGTGCCGCCAGATCGATCGTACCTGACAAGGCGACGTTGCCGTTCTCCGCCCGCTTGAACTGCGTCTGCAATCCTTGGCCGCGCGTCAAGGTCTGCCAGCCGTCGGAGATGCCGACGTAACCGGCCGAACGCGCCAGCCACGGCACCGAGGAGGCCACCGCCAGCGAGGTGCCGCGACCCTCGGCAAACAGCATCTCCTGTCCCTTGAAATTGCCGTACCAGGCGGTGTTGTCGGAACCTGCATTGACGAGATGCGGCGCGATCAGCGCATGGAGCTGATAGTCGGACAGTTTGCCGACCAGCGCCTCGAAGCGGATCTGCTGCAGCACCACTTCGCGCAACGGATCGGAGAACACGGTCTTCAAAATCCGGTAGCGGCCATCGACGGCGGTATTGACCAGCCGAAACGCGGGCACACCGTCCTCGACCATCTCGACGGTCTGCCAGGTGGCGCGCTTCTCTTCCGAGAAATAGCCGTCTGCCGTAACGATGAAACCGAAATCGCGGATGCAGGCGCTGTCGAGCCGGGGCGCGTAGATTTCATTGAGTATGCCGTGACTGATGGTGAACCAGATCCGGCTTTCCGCCCGGGCCGCCGTGCCGACCGCGCTTTTCGCGCTCGAGGTCCAACGTGGGGGAATTCCGGGAGCGCCGCGTGGCGCCGTGAAGTCGTTCAAGCGTCGTGGTCCCTCTGCTGGTGCGTTTTCGAGCGAAGGCCTGTCCCGGACTTGATCCGGGATAGGTAGTGGTCCGCGTGAAGAAAACGCGTCAAACAAAAAACCTGGAGCCCGGTTCTGGTGGAATCAGAACCGTAAAAGCTCCGGGCGCGCCCGCCCCCACTCATGAACGCGGGCTTTTTCCGATCTAACCACAGCTCGATCCAGCGAGGCCATTGCCTGCAAAGGCCGAAATTCCACAATATTGTGATACGGTTCACAGGAGCCTGACGTGCTCGCTCCTATCCTCGGCAGGTATCCTGGGCAAGGCTAGGACAGGAGTGCGGGCAATGATCTGGACCTTGTGGACACGTAAGGAGATCGTGCTGGTCGCTGCAATCTTGGCGTTGGCCGGCGCGAGTGCTTTTCTTTCCGTCAAATTGATCCGGCCGCAGCCATTCGCAAGTTCGGTGTTAACGGAATGGCAATGCACCAGGACGGCCGGAATTCTCACCGTCTGCACCAAAGCCGTGCCGCCACGTCAGACCAGGGCGGACCGCGGCGATGACAGCGGCCGGCTGTTGGCATCGGCGCGCTGAGCCATTGTCGCCGGAAGCGGACCGGCCCGCACACTGCTATGTGACCAGGTCGGGGCATCACCGCCGGGAACAACGCTACTCAGCCGCTTGATTCTGTGAAACATTTGGGCCTTACGCGTCATTTCGTTTGAGGCCCGATCCTATGAGAATTGCAGCACTATCCGGCTGGACCAGAGAACAGAAGCACGTCGTCGCGGCGAGCTTCCTGGGCTGGTCGCTGGATGCCTTCGACTTCTTCCTTATGGTGTTCGTATTGAAGGACATCGCCGCGGAATTCCACACGGAGATCGCCAACGTCACGGTGGCCATCCTGCTGACGCTGGCCATGCGCCCGGTTGGCGCGTTCATCTTCGGCCGTGCCGCCGACCGCTGGGGCCGCCGGCCGACCTTGATGGTCAACATCCTGCTCTATTCGGCGCTCGAATTCGCATCGGGCTTTGCACCCAGCCTGACGGTATTGATTGTCCTGCGCGCTCTCTACGGCATCGCGATGGGCGGCGAATGGGGCGTCGGCGCTTCGCTCACGATGGAGACCATCCCGCCGCACGCCCGCGGCTTTGTCTCCGGCCTGCTGCAATCCGGCTATCCGACGGGTTACTTCCTGGCGTCGATCGTCTATGGGCTGCTGTTTCAGTATATCGGCTGGCGCGGCATGTTCATGGTTGGCGTCGTCCCGGCCTTGCTGGTGTTCTACATTCGCCGCAGCGTTCCGGAATCGCCGAGCTGGAGCCGGGAAGCCGCAGTCGAACGCGGCGGTACCCTCACCGTGTTGAAACAGCATTGGAAGCTTGGCATCTACGCCATGGTGCTGATGACGGCGTTCAACTTCTTCAGCCATGGCACCCAGGACATCTATCCGACCTTCCTGCAGGTGCAACACAAGCTTGAACCGCATGTCGTCAGCATCATCGCCATCATCTACAATATCGGCGCTATCTGCGGCGGCATCCTGTTCGGCTCGCTGTCGGAACGTTTCGGCCGCCGGCGCTGCATCATCATTGCCTCGCTGCTCAGCCTGCCCGTGATCCCGCTCTGGGCGTTTTCGGCCAGTCCCGTGATGCTGGCGGTCGGCGCGTTCCTGATGCAATTCATGGTGCAGGGCGCCTGGGGCATCGTGCCGGTCCATCTCAACGAATTGTCGCCGGATACGGCACGCGGCACCTTCCCCGGATTCGTCTATCAGCTCGGCAATCTGCTTGCCTCGGTGAACGCAACGCTGCAGGCCGGCATTGCCGCGAGCTATGGCGGCGACTATGGCTTCGCGCTTGCCATTGTCGCAGGCACGGTGGCGATTGTGATCGCGGTACTGACGGCTGTTGGCAGCGAGGCCAGGGGCGTCGTCTTCACCAAGGCGAAGCCGGCGTAGTCTGAGAATTACCGCAGCAAGTATTAATGGGACGGCCGTTGCACAGCGCCGGCCGTCCCATCTGTTTAGGCCGGGCTCGAGCCGAACGCGCTTGTGATCGTGGACCCGGAACCGCGTCCGATGCCCGCTTGTTATCCGTTGAAAACGGAGGCAAGCCATGAATGCAAAGGCATTGGCGGCCGGTTGTGTCGTTCTCTCGGCTCTGTTCTCGCCGCCCGCCTATAGCCGCGGCGGCATGGGCGGTGGCCTCGGAGGCGGCGGCCTGGGAACGCATCATTCGTCCACGACCGGCGGCTCTTTCGGGGCCGCTCCGACCGCGCCCGGCACCAACTCGGCGGGAACAGCGCTGTCCTCCGGCGGCAGCGCCCCCGTGGGCGTTTCGCTCGGGACGGGCGATCCGGCCGCAGCCCGCGAAGACCGCAAAGCCGAGCAGATGATCCATTCGATCTGCCGGGGCTGCTAGAAATCCTTTGACCCTGATCGAGCCTGGCTCTGCTTCCATCAGAACCAGGCTCCAGGGCCGGGAGCCCGGCCTTCTTGATCAGTCAATCCGCAGCCCGGCAGCCTTGACCACCTTCCCCCATTTGTCGGTCTCCGCCTGCATCATCGCGGTGAACTCTTCGGGGGTCTTGATCAGCGGATCGCCGCCGAGCTCGGCGAAGCGTTGCTTGATGTTCGGCTCGGTCAGGATCTCGTTGACCTCGTGGTTCAGCCTGGCAACGATTTCAGGCGGTGTCTTTTTTGGCGCGCCCATGCCAAACAGCGCGCTCGCCTCATAGCCCGGAACGGTTTCCGCGATCGTCGGCACGTCAGGCAATTGCGGCGAGCGTTCTGCCGTCGTCACCGCCAGTGCACGCAAGGCGCCGGAGCGGATGTGCTGAATGATCGAAGGCATGTTGTCGAAAATCACCTGCACGCGATTGCCCATCAGGTCGGTGATCGCAGGCGCCGCGCCGCGATAGGGCACGTGCGTCATCTTGGCTCCTGTCATTATCATGAACAATTCGCCGGAGAGATGCAGCGAGGTGCCGTTGCCCGAAGACGCCATGTTGACCTTGCCAGGATTGGCTTTCACGTAATCGATGAATTCGGCGACGTTCTTGGCGGGCACGCCCGGCGCGATCGTCATCACGTTGGGCACCCGGTTGAATGCGGCAACTCCGGTGATATCGCGCATGAAGTCGAATTCGAGATCGGTGTAGAGCGAGGAGTTGATGTAGTTGGCCGGGTTGACCAGCAGCACCGTGTAGCCATCGGCGTTGGCGTTGACGACATATTCGGTGCCGATATTGTTGCCGGCGCCGGGCTTGTTCTCGATGACGAATTGTTGGCCGAGCCGTTCGGACAGACGCTGACCGATCAAGCGCGCCAGAATGTCGGTGGCACCGCCAGCGGCAAATCCGACCACAAAATGCACCGGCCGATCTGGATAATTGAGCGCAAAAGCGCCGCGGGTCGACAAGACCAACGCAGAAAGGCCCGTCGTCATCAAGCCCATCGCGGCACGCCGTGAAATCATTTCGCTTCTCCCTGACGGCCGCCTTTGGCGACCGGTATCATTGTAATTGGACTGGTAAGTGCAGGCGTTGTAACAAACAAAAGCCGATACAGCCAGTGCGACACCGTTGGAGTGGCCGCGACCAAAGAATAAGCCAAAAGGGGTAAGCCATGCCTGTCAAAGTCAACGCGCTCGATCATCTCGTGATCAATGTTTCCGACGTCGCGCGTTCGGCCGAGTGGTACAGCAAGATCCTCGGCATGCAGATCCAGGTGTTCGACCCCGGCGAAGGCAAGGCTCCGCGCACTTCGCTGCTGTTCGGCCATCAAAAGATCAATGTGCGACCACGCCACGCCGATAAGGTCGAGTGGTTCACGGCCGACCATGTTGCAGCCGGCAGCGACGACCTCTGCTTTCTCACGTCCAGCACGCCGGACGAAGTCGTCGCGCATCTGAAGGCGCACAATATCGCAATCGAGGAAGGACCGGTCGCCAAGCAAGGTGCCCGCGGCACCCTGCGCTCGGTTTACTGCCGCGACCCCGACGGCAGCCTGATCGAGATTTCCTCCTATGAGGATGGCACGCACTGACACGAAGTCAGGCCTGCGCTGAAAACCGAGCGAATGAGGTGTGCTCTGTTTTCAGCCATCTCGCCATATGACTTGGCGGAAACGCCAAAAAGGCGACCCCGTGTCGGAACGATGTCGATGCGGCGACGTGCGTTGCATGATCAACACAGGTGGCGTGAACGCGCGGGATAATTAGCGGGAACGCGCGTCCCGCTCTGGCGAAGCGCCGCGCGGCGTGGCATCGTTCGAATCGGAAGGCGTTAATACGGTTGCGAACATGAATGGGAATGAACCATCGGTCGCGCATGACGGCGCCGCTTCAGGAAGCGCTGCAGAACTCGCGACACCTCCGGTGCGGTCCGCCGCTTTGGGATTGTTATCGGCTGCTGAAATCTGGTCGACGAATACGAGCGTGCCCGCGCCTGTCAGAGCCGCGGCACCGCTAGCGGCTGCGCCAGGGATGGCTGTACCGAAGAAGGCCGCACCCGAACCAGCGATGCCGGCTGTCGTGCCGCTGCCGGTCGAGGCAATGGCGGAGACGAAGCCACGGACCATGCGCGAGCGGCTGGTCGCCGCGATCTGGCCGGATGAGGCGCGCGTTGTCGTGCCCGCCAAACCGCCCGAGATCGTCGAGACGGCCGCACCGGCAATGGCCGCGAGCGAGCCTGCGCGCGGCATTGCGGAAACAGAGATCACGGCCGGTGAGGCCAAGCCGCCTGCGGCAGTAGAAATTACTTCGGTCGCAGAGATCTCACAGGCAGCGGCCGCGATCGTCGCTGAGATGATCCGGGTTCCGGAACGGGCGACAATCGAAAATGCGCTGCCGCATTTTGCATCTGCGGCGGAGTTGCAGATCTCAGCCCTCGATCCGCGAAGCTTTTCCAGGCGCATCGCCACGCAGGACACCGGTCCCAAGCCATGGCCGCCGCGCCGGCTGTCGCTGGCGCTGCAGGGTGGCGGCTCGTTTGCGGCCTTCACCTGGGGGGTGCTGGAGCGGCTGCTGGAAGAACCGCTTTGCCAACTCGATGTTCTCAGCGGTGCCGGCGCCGGTGCGGTCAATGCCGCGCTGCTGGTAAGCGGACTGGTCGAGGGCGGCCGCGAGGCGGCGCGCGCGCGGCTGAAGCAGTTTTGGGACCGGACGATGCAGGAAGCTTCGTTTCGGTCGCTGATGCTGATCGGTGGCTATTCGCCGGCCGGAAGCTCCGTGTCGTTCGGCCCGGCGCTGCGTTCGGGTCATGCCGATCCGTTCGATCCGGATCTGCTGCGCGAGGCGCTGGCAAGGGACATCAATTTCGCCGCCCTGCAGGACCCTGCCGCGCCGAAACTCCTGGTCGCGGCGACGCGGGTGTGCGACGGCTCGCTGCAGATCTTCGGCAACCAGGCGATCACGCCGGATACGCTGCTCGCCTCGGCTTGCCCGCCGCAGCTGCATTGCGCGGTCGAGATCGACGGTGAATCCTATTGGGACGGCGGCTACGGCGCCAATCCGCCGCTGGTGCGGCTGGTTCAGGACTCCCAGAGCAGCGAAGTGCTGGTGGTGCAGGTGACCCCGGCGCGCGACAACTACGTTCCGGTCACCCACGCCGCAATCGATCGCCGGCTCGACCAGATCACCGCCAATTCGGTGCTCAATGCCGAGATGGCTGCGCTCGAATGGGCACGCGATACGCTGGCAGCTCCCGCCTTGCGCGGCCTGAGGCTCTCGCGGCTATCAGCGGAAGACGAGGTCGAGGGTCTCGCCCAGCGCAGCCCGGCCGATCTCGGTCGCAACTTCATCGCACAGCTGCATCGAAGCGGCCGCACCGCCGCCGACCGCTGGCTCAGCCACAGCCCGGATGGCAGGCCGGTAGCACGGGTCACGCGCGAAGGCATGCGCACTGCCGCCGGAGGACGTGCCGCCGAGCCGGCCATCGAACCAGCCATAGTGTGATGTCCATCACCATTGCAACAGCTGCTGGAACAACCGGGCCATCGCAATGGTTGAGACCGCAATGGTTGAGACCCAGAGTGGGCCGAGCTTCGCCGCTGACCCAATAACCCTGTAGCGGCCAGGAGCCGCAGCTTCGCGCTTTTGTAGGCCGCTTCTCAGCCTTTATTGCAGCTTGCGCGGAAGGTTCAAATTTTACGGAACATTCAGTTCTGAAGCTTATGTTGAAGGCTGGCGAGAAGCGCCCTTAACCCGCTCAGGACGAGCGATGCCTGCCATTCATTTATCCATCGCCGACGAAGTCGAAGCGGCCATCAGTCTGGGCTCCGAGGAGAAGCGCCTCGAGACCGCACGGCGTGTGACCGATCTCTTCCTGGTGTCGGCCGGCCAGTACGACGACGAGCAGATCGCGCTGTTCGACGATGTACTGGAACGCCTGATCAAGACCATCGAATTGCGGGCGGTCGCTGACGTCAGCGCCCGGCTCGCACTCGCCGAAATCAGCACGCAGCTCGCGCCTTTGTCGCAAGCGCCGCCCTCGGTGATCCGCCGCCTGGCGGATCACGACGAGATCAGCATCGCCGGTCCCGTGCTGACTGAATCGCCGCGGCTTGCCACCGAAGACCTGATCGAGCTGGCGAAGACCAAAAGCGAGGCGCATCTGCTGGCGATTTCCGGCCGGTGGTGGCTGAAGGAAGTCGTCACCGACGAATTGCTGGCCCGCCATTATCCCGCGGTGAGCCGTCGCCTGGTCGCCAATCCCGGTGCGCGGCTGTCGGCAGCCGGTTTCGCCGTCCTGATTGCTCAGGCCGAAACCGATCCGGAACTCGCTGTCCAGACCGGTATCCGCGTCGATCTGCCGAAAGAGCTTCGCCATCAGCTCTTGCGCAGCGCCAGCGAAAAAGTGCGCGCCCGGCTATTGTCGCGGGCACCGCCGGACATGTTCGAGGAAATCCGCGCCGTGATTGCCGCGGTGTCCTCGGGTGTCGAGCGCGAAATGGCGAAGGTGCATGATTTCAGCGCCGCCAAGCGCACCGTGGCGCTATTACGCGAGAATGGCGAGCTCAATGAGGCCAAGCTGTTCGCCTTCGCCACCCAGCGCAAATATGAGGAGACGGTGGCGGCGCTTGCCGCGTTGTCGCATTCCACCATCGAAGTCATTCGTCCGCTGATGCAGAGCCTGCGTGACGACGGCATCCTGGTGCCGTGCCGCGTGGCCGGGCTCGGCTGGGAGACGGTCAGCGCGGTCCTGGAAAGCCGGCTTGCGACCGGTTCGATGGCGCTGCATGAGCTGGTCAAGGCTCGATCCCAATATGCCAGGATGACCGCCGAACACGCCCGCCGCATACTGAGGTTCTGGCAGATACGCTCGAATCCGGTCCCGACACGGCATTAAATTTGAGAATCGCCTTATCCAGTCGTTAAGCAAGATTCCGGGACGCGGAAAACAGCTTCATCACTCGTTGAGACCCTGGGCGATCTAATACGGCCATATTCACGAATGCGACATAGTTCATTGGGAATAAGTCATTCATCAACCGATCAACCACGCTCAGGTCAGATGGCTGAAACCAGCTCGTTTTTGACTGAACTGGAAGACGCGGTGTCACGGGGCACGCCGGAAAGCTGCCTGCGTGCCCTTTGGCACGCCACCGATATTCTGATCGCCGGGCGCTATTCCGAAGACCAGATCGCAACCTTCGGCGAAGTGATCAATCGCCTGGCGGAGGAAATCGAGCTCACCACGCGGGTTCAGCTTTCGAACAAACTGGCGCCGAGCAGCAACGCGCCGTATTCCGTCATCAAAAAGCTTGCCTTTGACGATGCGATCGATGTCGCCGGCCCCGTATTGCAGCAGTCGGAGCGGATCGATACCAAGACGCTGATCGCCAATGCGCGCAGCAAGAGCCAGCAGCATCTATTGGCGATTTCGAAACGGAAATCGCTTTCCGACGCCGTGACCGATGTGCTGGTGGTGCGCGGATCACCGGAAGTCGTCACCTCCGTCGCCGCCAATGACGGCGCGCGTTTTTCCGGTCTCGGCTTCCTGCATCTGTTGCAGCGATCCGAGGAGGATTCGATCCTCGCCGAGCAGATCGGGCTGCGCAAGGACATCCCGCGCCATCTGTTTCAGCAATTGATCGCCAAGGCTTCCGACGAGGTCAAGCACAAGCTTGCCAAGGAGCGGCCCGACATGGGCGACCTCATCCACAATGTGGTCACCGATGTCGCCGGCACCATCCACGCCAAGTTCGGCCCCGCCTCGAAGAACTATTTTGCGGCGAAGCGGATGGTGAGCAGGCTCCATCAATATGGCGAGCTGAACGAAGACAAGGTGTTCGAATTCGCGCACTCACTCAAATTCAACGAGACGGCGGTTGCGCTGTCGCTGTTGTGTGATGTGCCGGTCGATGTGGTCGAGCGCTCGCTGGTCGACAGCAACCGCGAAGTGGTCCTGATTCTTGCCAAGGCGCTGGATTTCTCCTGGGCGACGACGATGTCGCTGCTGTTTCTCGGCGCGCCCAATTATCGCATCACTGCCGGCGAGCTGGAGCGGATGAAGAACGACTTCCGCAAGCTCAATATCGAGACCTCCAAACACGTTCTGTCGCTCTATCGCTCCCGCAAGGGAGCGGCCGAGGAGGGGCCCGTCCGAGAGACGGAACGGCAGACCTATTGATGGCGTTCCGCTCCCGGTTCCTGTCTGGGCGCGGTTGAACGCAACAGCCGCCGTCACCTTCCGCCGAAGGTGGTCTTGCCGAACAGCTCCTTCAGCGTCGAAGGCTGCGAGCGCCAGTACTGCGGTGGCGCCTCAACCTGGCCGCCGAGTTCGGCAGCAGCGTGCCAGCCCCAGCGCGGGTCGTAGAGCATGCCGCGGGCGAGCGCGACCATGTCGGCCTTGCCGGAGGAGATGATCTCTTCGGCCTGTTTCGGTTCGGTGATCAGCCCGACCGCCATCGTGGTAACGCCGGTCGCCTCCTTGATGTCCTTGGCGAACGGCACCTGATAGCCGGGTGACAATGGAATTTTCTGCAGCGGAGATACGCCGCCGGAGGAGACGTCGATCCAGTCGACGCCGCGCTTCTTCAGTTCCTTGGCGAACTCGATGGTCTGCGCAACATCCCAGCCGCCCTCGACCCAGTCGGTCGCCGATACCTTGACGCCGAGCGGCTTTGCTTCCGGGAAGGCGGCGCGCACCGCATCATACACTTCCAAGGGAAAGCGCAGGCGGTTTTGCAGGCTGCCGCCATATTCGTCGGTACGCTTGTTGGCGATCGGTGAAAGAAACTCATGCAACAGATAGCCGTGCGCGCAATGCAGCTCGAGCGCATCGAGGCCAAGCCGCTCGGCCCGCTTCGCCGCCGCGACGAACGCCTCGCGAATGCGTGCAAGCCCGGCCATATCGAGCGCCTTTGGCGGCGGCTCGTTATCCTTCTGCGGCACGGCGGAAGGCGCTTCAGGCTGCCAGCCGCCTTCCGAAATCGGAATCAGTTGTCCGCCATCCCATGGCGTATGGCTCGACGCCTTGCGACCGGCATGGGCCAGCTGCATCGCTACCGCCGTTCTGGAATGCCTGCGCACCGAAGCCAGGATCGGCTTCAGTGCAGTTTCCGTGGCATCGTTCCAAAGACCGAGGCACCCCGGCGTGATGCGGCCGATCGCCTCCACCGCGGTCGCCTCGATGCAGAACATCGCCGCTCCCGACAGCGCAAGCGTGTTGATATGGGTGAAGTGCCAGTCATTGGCCTCGCCATTGACGGCCGAATACTGGCACATCGGCGCCACCATGATGCGGTTGGCAAGCTTCAGGCCACGCAATTGAATCGGAGAAAACAGGGCGCTCATGGAAGATCCTGATGCAATGAGGAAGCTGCCGTCCGATCTAATCTAATCAGACGACAGCGCCCGCTCAATATTGCTTGATGCCCGCAGCCTTGATCACTTCCATATTGGCGGCCGTCTCCCGTTTAACGAGATCGTCAATTTCGGCCGGGGTCATCGGAAGTGGATCGACGCCGAGCTGCTTCAGGCTTTGCTGCATTGCCGGCTCGGCGAGTACCTTGGCTCCAGCATCGTGAAACTTGTCGACGATGTCGCGCGGAGTCTTTGCCGGCATGAATACGCCAAACCAGATCGCGCTGTCGGCATTCTTCAAGCCGATTTCCGGCGGGGCCGGTACATCGGGCAATTCGGCGACGCGTTTCGGCGTCGAGACCAGAAGAGCCCGGACCTGACCGGCCTTGATCAGCGGCAATGCGGTCGCGAGCGGACAGAAATAGAAATCGACGCGGCCGGCGATGAGATCGGCAATCACCTCGGCTCCGCCGCGATAGGGCACATGCGTCGCCTCGACGCCGGCAGCGAGACGGAATTTCTCGGCGCTGATATGCACCGCGCTGCCGATACCGACCGAGCCGAATGAGATCGATCCTGGCTTGGCTTTGGCGTCCGCGATGAAATCCTGAATGGTTTTCCAGGGCCGCGAAGCCGGCACGATCATCACATTGGCGCTCGAGCCGATCATCAGACTCCCTGCAAGGTCACGGCGCGCATCGAAGCTGAGATTCGGAAAGATGGCGGGAGCGATGGTCAACGCCGAGGAATGGGCAAGGATGCTGTAGCCGTCAGGGTCGGCCTTTGCCACAAATGCAGTACCGACCGTGCCGCCGGCGCCGGGGCGGTTCTCGACTACGATCGATTGCCCGAGTTCTTTGGAAAGACGATCAAATACCAGACGCGGTACCACGTCGGTCGCACTGCCGGCGCCAAACGGAATGGTCGCCTTGATCAGCCGCGACGGCCAGGTTTCCGCATGAGCGGCAGCAGCAAAGAGACCTGACAGGATACACAAAACACGGAACAACTTGCTCATCGAAACTCCTTTTCCAGTCGCCGCTTCGTTGCAAGAATCGTTCCGTGGCCACGCACGCTCCCCGAAGGAAAAGCCTTACTCCACCAACGTGAATTGCAGCAGCAGCGTGCGCTGGATCATCGAAAAATTGTCGTCGGAGACCATCGTCACCACGGTGTCGCCGTCCGGCGTCACGAAGGCATCGATGCCTTCCATGTTATCGATCTCATAACCCAGATCGGCCTGGAAAATCGCCGGGCCATCCACCAGCGCGCCCGGCGCGACGGATTGGAGCGGAATCCGGCGGATGCGGATGCCAACACCTTCGACCAGCGAAAATTTCCGCTCCAGCACCAATAACTCGCCGGAGGCCAGTAACGTTGCGTCGCTGATATCGAAATGATCGGTGCGCCGGACGCTGAACTGCCCGGGCGACGGTCCACCGACCAGGAACGCGACCAGATTGCCGTCGTCATCGAGGCCGCGTTCGGAAAGTGCGATCAGCGTGCCCGCCAGCGGCAGGCCCCTGGGCACCATCACCAGCGCTTCAAGCCCCTTGTTGAACGGAAGCTTCTTCACTGCCGGCGGCATCGGCACGATCTCGCCGCGCGAGCGCGTAAAGCCCTCGCTGAAATCGAACCGCACCACCTGATTGACGCGCTCAAACCCGATGTAAACAAATGGGCCATCCAGCGCGATCGACTCGCTGTCGAACCAGCCACGCGCCGCTAGCGGCCGGCCGTCAGCCCCGAGCATCGGTGCCGCTTCGACATCGACAAGCCCCGTCATCTCACTATCCTGATAGGCGATGCGCCCGGTGAACCAGCTCCCCTTGTCGCTGAAAGAGATGAAGCGCTGGCCCTTGCTGTCGAGCCTGATGCCGGACAGGCCGCCGAATCCCGGAAAGCTCGAGGTCAGCACCAGGCCACTGCGATATTGCAGCGAGCCGAACCGGACACGCGAACGGTCACGCGGATCGAACGAGCCGATCGGCCGGGCATTGACCTCGATCGATACCGGAGAGGCGACCGAATGGTCATTCGGGGCCTGCTGCCTCGACGACAACTCCGTCGCAAGCTGCGCCAGCGCCAGCTTGGGCAAGGCCGCGAGCGACAATCCCGCCGTAGCAGCTTTTAGAAAACGGCGGCGGCCAAGGCGTGCCGCAGTCTCAGCCTTCATGTGGGGGAGACGCCATTGCGCCGGCTCCAGACAACGGGACCGCAGCCGTCGCCGCCCCTCGGCGCGGCGAAGACGCCGCTGCCGGGGACGAGGTGACCCGGTCCGCGATGGATCATGTCGTTGCTAGTGCAGCTTGCGCCGCTGGCTGTTCGGAGCAGGCGCCTCGCCATGGGTCTCGCTGAACAGCTCGGCGAGCTTCTCGGTGATGGCGCCGCCAAGTTCCTCGGCATCGACGATGGTCACCGCGCGGCGATAGTAGCGCGTGACATCATGGCCGATGCCGATCGCGATCAGCTCGACCGGCGAGCGGGTCTCGATTTCTTCGATGATGTGGCGCAAATGGCGCTCGAGATAATTGCCGGGGTTGACCGACAGCGTGGAGTCGTCGACCGGCGCGCCGTCGGAAATCATCATCAGGATCTTGCGTTGCTCCGGCCGCGCCAGCAGTCGCTTGTGTGCCCAATCCAGCGCCTCGCCGTCGATATTTTCCTTCAGCAGGCCTTCGCGCATCATCAAGCCCAGATTCTTCCGCGCACGCCGCCACGGCGCATCGGCGGCCTTGTAGATGATGTGGCGGAGATCGTTGAGTCGTCCGGGATTGGCCGGTTTGCCGGCCGCAAGCCATGCCTCGCGCGATTGGCCGCCCTTCCAGGCCCGCGTCGTGAAGCCCAGAATCTCGACCTTGACGCCGCAGCGCTCCAGCGTTCGAGCGAGAATGTCCGCGCAGGTCGCCGCCACCGTAATCGGCCGGCCGCGCATGGAGCCGGAGTTGTCCAGAAGCAGGGTCACGACGGTATCGCGGAAGGTCGCTTCCTTCTCGTTCATGAAGGACAGCGGGTGATACGGATCGATCACGACGCGCGACAGCCTGGCAGGATCGAGAATGCCCTCTTCGAGGTCGAATTCCCAGGCGCGATTCTGCTGCGCCATCAGGCGACGCTGCAGCCGATTTGCGAGCCGCGCAACGATGCCCTGCAGATGCGCCAGCTGCTTGTCGAGATAGCTGCGCAGCCGCTCCAGCTCGTCATGATCGCAAAGGTCTTCGGCAGCGATCACCTCGTCGAATTTCGGTGCGAAGGCATGGTATTCCGGCCCCCGCGGTTCATTGGCCCCGCGCGCGTTCGGGCGCGTCGCTTCGCCCGGGGTCTCGTCCTCTCCGAGTTCGCCGTCGTCGAAGGTGTCGCTGGTCGAGGCCTGCGCGCTTTCCATCGCGCTTTCCGACATCTCCTCGGTGGTCGCCTGCGCCTGGTCGGCGCTCATTTCCTGGGCCGCGTCGCTGTCGGGCGTGCCTTCGGCGCCGGATTGATCGCTCTCGCCGTCAGGATTCTCATCCTGATTCTCGTCCTCGTCGGCTTCCGCATCGCGGTCGTCACCGAGATCGAGTGCAGACAACAGGTCGTGCACAAGGTCGCCGAACTTGGCCTGGTCCTCGGTGGCCTGGCTCAGGCGGTCGAGACGCGGCCCGATCTTGTCCTCCAGAATCGGCCGCCAGAGATCGACCATCTTGCGCGCTGCGGCCGGCGGCGTCAGCCCGGTCAGCCGTTCGCGCACCAGCATGGCCAGTGCGTCGGCAAGCGGCGCATCGGCGCGGTCGGTGATTTCATCATACTTGCCGCGATGGAAGTGATCGTCGAGCATCGCGGTCAGATTTTTGGCGACGCCGGCCATCCGGCGCGAGCCGATCGCTTCCACCCGGGCCTGCTCGATCGCCTCGAACACGCCGCGGGCCTGCGGATTGCCCGGCATCAAGCGGCGGTGAACTTTCGGATCGTGGCAGGCGATTTTCAGCGCGATGGAATCGGCATGCCCGCGCACGATCGCAGCATCCCGCTTGGTCATCTTGCGCGCCGGCTCGGGCAGCCGGGCCTTGCCCGGCGCAAGGCCGGGCCGCTCCGCCGCAAAGGTCACTTCAAGATCGGGCCTTTTGGCAATCGCACGCAGGCAGGCGGCGACCGAACGTTTGAACGGCTCGGTCGGCGCTTCCTTGGATCCAGTGCGGAATTTGGTATTGGATGTGGTCATCTTGATCTCACCGTCGTCCCCGCGAAGGCGGGAACCCATAACCACAGAAAAAAGTCGTTGAGCGCGAAAGCCCCAATCTTCGCGATAACCGCGCCATCGGGCTGGCCTTGGGGTTACTCGTCCCGGATTGCGCTCCGCTTGTCCGGGACGACATTGCTGGTCCTTAGCTCAGGGCCACGTTGACAGAGGATTCCGTCAGCTCGACGTTGAAGCAGCGCTGATAGAATTCGGCGACCAGCGGCCGCTCCAGTTCGTCGCATTTGTTGAGGAAGGTGACGCGGAACGCAAACGCCATGTCGCCGAAGATCTCGGAGTTCTCCGCCCAGGTGATCACTGTGCGCGGGCTCATCACCGTCGACAGGTCGCCATTGGCGAAGGCGTTACGGGTGAGATCGGCGAGCCGAACCATCTTGTTGACGATGTCGCGGCCTTCCGGCGTGCGATAGTGACGCGCTTTGGCGAGCACGATCTCGACTTCCTCGTCATGGGCGAGATAATTCAGCGTGGTGACGATCGACCAGCGGTCCATCTGGCCCTGGTTGATCTGCTGGGTTCCATGATAGAGGCCCGAAGTGTCGCCAAGGCCGATGGTGTTGGCGGTCGCGAACAGGCGGAACGCGGGATGCGGCTTGATCACCTTGTTCTGGTCGAGCAGCGTCAGGCGGCCGGAGACTTCCAGCACGCGCTGGATCACGAACATCACGTCCGGACGCCCCGCGTCATATTCGTCGAACACCAGCGCGATATTATGCTGCAACGCCCAGGGCAGGATGCCGTCACGGAATTCGGTGACCTGCTTGCCGTCCTTGATCACGATGGCGTCCTTGCCGACCAGATCGATGCGGCTGATGTGGCTGTCGAGATTGACGCGTACACATGGCCAGTTCAGCCGCGCCGCGACCTGCTCGATATGGGTGGATTTGCCGGTGCCGTGATAGCCGGTGACCATGACGCGACGGTTCTTCGAGAAGCCGGCGAGAATCGCGAGCGTCGTGGCGCGATCGAAACGGTAATCCGCGTCGACCTCGGGCACGTGGGGATCGACTTCGGAATAAGCCGGAACTTCAAGGTCGCTGTCGATTCCAAAGACCTGCCGGACCGAGACCTTCATGTCGGGCAAGCCGGTGATTTCTGGCGTTTTGGTCGTGGCGGCGGTCGTCATCAGTCCTCCGAGGTCTCGGGCGATCCCGAAACCGTATTTTGCGTTGTGGCTGCGGATGGGTGCTCTTTAGGAACCTAGCAGAGAGCAGCGGTTGGCAGAAGCCCGGGGGCCAATCAAAGTTCCGTAGCTTTATCATTAAGATAGGCGTCAGGTCCGGTTTTTGAAAGGCTGCCTTGCAATTCCTGCCATACTTTTGCGGATGACTAGTCCGTGCAGGCGGCCTGGAGAGCAGCGGAGGGCACTTTTCCCGGGGATACGGGTTATGCTCGGCCGGATATATGGCTGTAGCGCCAGCACAGGATCTAAGTGACCTCATTCGTCGAATCCTTGGTCGCCTTCGTCTCCACCCATGCCGGGCTGGCCTATCTCACGCTGTTCCTGGCGGCCCTGCTGGAGGCCGTTCCGATTATCGGCTCAGTAGTGCCCGGATCGACGATCATTCTGGCGCTGAGCGCGCTGATCCCGGGCGGCGAACTCCGGATCGAATGGGTGCTGGAGGCGGCGGTCGCCGGCGCGGTGCTGGGCGACGGCACGGCGTTCTGGATGGGTCACCGCCGTCAGCGCGAAATCCTCGACACCTGGCCGATGTCCACTTACCCGCGGGTGATCGCGCAGAGTGCGGCATTTTTTCACCGCTGGGGCACGCTGGCGGTATTCTTCGCCCGTTTTGTGCCGCCGATCCGCGCCTTCGTGCCGATCACCGCCGGCGCGTTGGATATGCCGCCGGCGCGCTTCTACCCCGTCAATATCGTCGCCATCCTGCTGTGGGCGCCGATACACGTGCTGCCCGGCGTGCTGGCGGTCTCGGCGCTCGAACGTTACGGCAAGTTGATCGGCCTGGGTCATGCCGCCAAACATTATTGGATGCCGCTGGTGGTCGGCGCCACCCTGATCGTCGCCTTGACGACATGGATCATTCGGCGCTGCCGCGGCGGCAATGCGATTGAGCCGGTGGCCCGTCCGCTGTTCAGCCGCCCCAAGGCATGATCGAGCGACGAAACGCGTACCGCCGTCAGCTCAGCTGCGGACCACGGTCTTGAGATAATTATAAGCCTTGATGATCTCGATCAGGCGATCCTCAGTGGAGCGATCGCCGCCATTGGCGTCCGGATGGTGCTGTTTGACCAGCGCCTTGTACTTGGCTTTGACGTCCTCGAGCGTCGCGTCGGTACCCAGCCCCATCACCTGCAGCGCCTTGCGCTCGGCATTGAAAACCTTGCGCGGCTCCGACTTGGATTTGGTTTCGGCGCCCGCCCCCTGACCCGCGCGCCAGCGGCCGCGACCGTTAAGCTCGCTGAACATCTGGAACGGGTCAGATGCGCCCTCGAGGTCCTCGGCGGTATTGCCCTTGATGCGCTTGCCGCTGGTGTTCTCGCCCATCTTCCAGGTCGGGCGGTGACCGGTCATGGCGTCCTTCTGATAGCGCGCCACGGCCTCGGCGTTCATGCCGGAAAAGAAGTTGTAGGATTGATTATATTCACGGACATGATCGAGGCAGAAGTGCCAATACTGGTTGTCCTGCGTGCGGCCCTTGGGCGCACGGTGCGAACCCTTGTTGGTGCAGTCCGGCCATTCGCAAGTGATCGTGGTCTCGCGCACCTGCTGCTTCGCGCTCGCCTTGTTCGGCTTGATGCGAATGGAATCGAAGAATTTGGATGAATCAATCGGCATGACTGACTTTGACTACGCAATGCAAAAGGCTTCAAGTCTTGACATTGCGAATACTCTCACTCCTGGCACACCATTGACGAATTACGATCACGGTCGTATTGCCCGGCCATGAGCACCGACCGTCCCGTCCAGCAGGCTATCACCAATAAGTTGCGCGAAACTTTCGCGCCGGAAAATCTCGACGTCGTCGACGAATCACATCTGCATGAAGGCCATGCCGGCCATCGGCCCGGCGGCGAGACGCACTTCAGGATTTATATTGTGTCTTCGGCTTTCGAAGGGAAGAGCCGGATCGAGCGCCACCGCATGATTAATTCGGCATTGACGGCGGAACTCGCAGGCTCCGTCCATGCGCTCGCGATCAAGGCCGAGGCGCCGGGAGGAAAGTAGCGGCGGTTCGCCGTTCAACCCCCTGCCTTTCGGTTGTGACGGAATTACAACCCGGCCTCAGCTTTTATTCTTGACACGCGTTCTTCACGCGAACCGGTGTCCGTCCCGGGACCCAAGTCCGGGCGGGCTTTTGCTCAACATGCTACAGAAAAGCTAAAACGACGTCCCCGCCCGCTTCGGTTTTTTCTCCTCGATCTCGGCCTCCGGTGGCACCGGCACGATGCGAAGCGCGGTGATGCGATTGCGCTCGCGGCGCAGGACGCGGAAACGAAAGCCGTGGAAGGTGAAGCTCTGGCCCCGTTCCGGGATCGACCGGGCTTCGTGAATCACAAGGCCCGCAACCGTGGTCGCCTCCTCATCCGGAAGCGACCAGTCCATCGCACGGTTGAGATCGCGGATCGGCACTGAGCCATCGACCACCACCGAGCCGTCCGGCTGGGCGCGGACTCCTGCGACCACCACGTCCTGCTCGTCCGAGATGTCGCCGACGATTTCTTCCAGAATGTCTTCCAGCGTCACGATGCCTTCGACTTCACCATATTCGTCGACCACCAGGGCGAAATGGGTCTTGCGGCGACGGAACGCCTTGAGCTGTTCGGATACCGAGCGCATCTCCGGCACGAACCAGGGCGGCAGCGCGATCGTCGACACGTCGATTTTCGACGTGTCGCCTTCGGCGTTACGGATCGCCCGCAACAGATCCTTGGCGTGCAGGACGCCAACGATGTTTTCGGGCTTGTCACGCCACAGCGGAATCCGGGTGTATTCGCTCGACAGCACCTCGCGCACCAGCTCTTCCGGCGGCAGGTCGGCGTTGATGGTCACCATCTCGGTGCGGTGGACCATGACGTCGGAAACCTGGAGCTCGCGCAAGTCGAGCAGACCGCCGAACATGTCGCGGTCCTGCTTCTCGACCTTGCCTTCGTGGTGCAAGAGATCGACCGCTCCGCGCAGGCGCTCGGTCGCCGACAGGAGCGGCTGGTTGGCGCCGATCTTGATGCCGAACAGTCGCATCAGCAGCCGCACGATCACTTCGATCAGCGCCAGCAGCGGTCCGAGAAGATAGACCGTCACCTTCATCGGCCGTGCTACCAGAAGCGATAGCCGGTCCGGCGCGCTGATGGCGATGGTCTTGGGCAGGACTTCCGCGAAGATCACCACCAGCGCGGTCATGACGCCGGTGGCATAGAGTACGCCGACGTCGCCGAACCATGCGGTGAA
The DNA here is from genome assembly GCA_035547995.1 of Bradyrhizobium sp. Taxonomy (GTDB): domain Bacteria; phylum Pseudomonadota; class Alphaproteobacteria; order Rhizobiales; family Xanthobacteraceae; genus Bradyrhizobium. The sequence goes on from DASZTN010000202.1 coordinate 30,848, forward strand.
GATGCCCGTCGCCAGTGCAGAGGCGCCGATATTGGCGATGTTGTTGCCGAGCAGCAGCGCGCCGATCAGGCGTTCGCGCATCTCGAACAGGCTGGAGACGACCTCGGCATCGCGGTTGCCCTGCTTCGACAGCCGCAACATGCTGGCCTTCGAGGCGCCGGTCAGCGCGGTCTCACTTGCCGCGAAAAAGGCTGAGGCCAATAAGCAAATGATGACAATCGAAAGCGCAATCCAGTGCATGGACCCTTAGTTTTTCTGTGCTAGTGCGGTGGAATTGACATTCGCTTCAGTAGCGCCGCAAGTCCTTTCAGCGAATGTCAAATCCCAAGCCGTACTAGTGTGGTGGTTCAGAAGTTCTCTTCGCCTTTGCCGCGGGACCTTCAAGAGAACTTCTGAACTAAAACCACACTAGAATCATAGTCTTCTCGTGTCCTTTCGAATCCGAAGTTCGCTCCGGTAGTCGCCGCAGAGATTGCGAACTTCGGATTCGGGACACTAGAAACATATTTTGCTAGTATCCCTTTAGTTTCTGACATTCGTAAACGAACCCGCCGCAACATGAATACGAATGTCAGAACCGGGACACTAGCTTGCGCGCCAGAAAATCACGAACCAGCGACGGCTGAATGTCAGGCGCGATGACGGCGCGGCCGATCGCTTCCAGCAGGATAAAAGTAAGGCGACCGCGCTTGACCTTCTTGTCCTGCGCCATCAGTGCCAGCAGCGCGTCGGCATCCGCGAGCCCCTCCTGGGAAAATCCGGCGATATCCTGCAGATGGGTTGGCAATCCGACCGCGGCAAGGTGGTGCTGGATGCGTGCCACGTCCGACGGCGAGATCAGGCCGAGCTGCGCGGAGAATTCGGCAGCCAGTACCATGCCGACGGCGACGCCTTCGCCGTGGAACAGCCGGTCGGAAAACCCGGTCGCCGCCTCCAGCGCATGACCGAAAGTGTGGCCGAGATTGAGCAGCGCGCGCTCGCCGGTCTCGCGCTCGTCGCGCGCCACGATTGCCGCCTTGGCGCGGCAGGACGTTGCGATCGCATGCTCGCGCGCCGCGCCGCCGGCGAAGATATCGGCATGATTGGCCTCTAACCAGCCAAAAAAGGCTTCGTCTCCAAGCAGGCCATATTTGGCGACTTCGGCGTAGCCGGCGCGGAACTGACGCGGCGCCAGCGTGTCCAGCACCGCCGTATCCGCCACCACCAGCACCGGCTGGTGGAACGCACCGATCAGATTCTTGCCGTGTGGCGAGTTGATGCCGGTCTTGCCGCCGACGGACGAATCGACCTGCGCCAGCAGCGAGGTCGGCACCTGGACGAAATCCACGCCGCGGCGCAGGATGGCCGCCGCAAAGCCGGCGAGATCGCCGACGACGCCGCCGCCGAGCGCGATCACCAGATCATTGCGCTCGATCCTGGCTTCGATCAGAGCTTCGCACACCTTTTCGAGCACCGTATAGCTCTTCGAGCCTTCGCCTTCCTCGACCATCACGGCGGAGGTCGGAATACCCGCTTGCGACAGCGCTGCTTCGGTCGGCCGCAGCCAGTATTTTGCCACCGTGCGGTCGGTGACGATGGCGGTGCGCACGCCCGGCCGCAACGCTGCGATCCGCGTGCCGAGCGATTGCAGCACGTCGCGGCCGATGATGATGTCATAGGCGCGATCGCCGAGGGCGACATCGACCGTGGTGGAGGCGGAAGGTTTCAGTGGTGCGGTCATCCGGTGGCGTCCAATGTATCGGGCGAAATCGTCTCGGCAGTCCCGCCGCAAAGCCAGCGATGCAGGGCGTCGATACATTCGTCGACAATCCTGTCGTGCGGCACGTCGCGCGAGGCGATCGTCAGATCGGCCTGCTGATAGAACCGCTCGCGCTCGCTGATCAGGCGGCTGACGGTCGCGGCAGGATCTGCCGTTTTCAAGAGCGGCCGGTCGGCGCGGCGCTTGACCCGGCGCATGATGACATCGGCGTCGGCCTTGAGCCAGATCGAGACGGCTTGGTGGCGGATGCGCTCACGTGTTTCGTCGCGCATGACAGCGCCGCCGCCGGTGGCGATCACGCCGGAACCGCCGTCGAGCAGCCGTGCGATCACCCGCGCCTCGCCATCCCTGAAATACGGCTCGCCATAGGTCTCGAAAATGTCCGGGATTGGCATGCGGTGCGCGGTCTCGATCTCGGTGTCCGCATCGACGAACGGTAGCTGCAGCCGGGCCGCCAGTCTTCGTCCGATCGTCGATTTGCCGGCGCCCATCATGCCCACCAGCACAACCGAACGCGTTCCCAGTGCCGAGATGATCTCGGCCTCCCGGGACGGGCCAGTGGTCGCCGGCGCGGCGGTCTCAGACATTATCGGTCCTTAAAAGTTCTTTCCTTAAGCGGACTTGCCGCGTTCCCGCCACCATACAACCCCCGCTGATCCCGTTGCCAGACCTATTGCAACGGAGCGGGGAACATGTTGGTAGTCAGCTGCACCGTTAACCTAATGATTCCGTGGCCAATCCGCCGCTTGAGGCTCGCAGATGCCCAGCCTGTTCCGCTTCCTGACGGTCGTCGCCATCATTTGCGGCATTGTCTATGGGGTGGTCTACGTACTGGCCAATTTCGTCCATCCAAAGCCGCGTGAAATCGTCGTCACGATCCCGCCCGACAAATTTCTCAAGAAATAGCAGCTAGGTTTTCTGGGGATGTCGGGGGCTGCTCTCCTTTGGGAGGAGAGCAGCGCATCCACTTGATGGGGGATAGCGGCGAACGATGGGTTCCAGGAATTCTGATGCCAAGCTGATCGGCCTGTTCATCGACATGCTCGCGGCGGAACAAGGCGCCGGATCCAATACGCTGGACGCTTATCGACGCGACCTCACCGATTGCTCCGAATTCCTCGCCCGGCACGGCCAGAGTTTTGCCAAAGCCGAGACCCAGTCGCTGCGCGACTATCTTGCCGATCTCGATAGCCGCGGTTTCAAATCCTCCAGCGTGGCGCGGCGGCTGTCGGCGATGCGACATCTGTTTCGGTTCCTGCTCAACGAGCGCGTCCGCAGCGACGATCCGGCGGCGATTCTGTCAGGCCCGAAACGCGGCCGCGGTCTGCCGAAAGTGCTGTCGATATCAGATGTCGATCGCCTGCTGACACGGGCCAAGGAGCTTGCCACGGCGCCGGAAGCCTCGCCGTCGCAGCGGTTGCGCGCACTGCGCCTCCATTGCCTGCTCGAAGTGCTCTACGCCACCGGTCTGCGGGTATCGGAACTGGTGGCGCTGCCGCTATCGGCCTCGCGCCGTGACGCCCGCATGATCGTGGTGCGCGGCAAGGGCAACAAGGAGCGGCTGGTGCCGCTGAATGAGGCGTCGCGGCAGGCGATGGCCGACTATTTGGCCGCAATGAATGCGCTCAAGAGCGAAAAGAAGAAAAGCGCCGCGGCGTCGAAATGGCTGTTCCCGTCCTTCGGTGAGAGCGGGCATCTGACCCGTCAGCATTTCGCCCGCGACCTGAAGGAACTGGCGGTCTCGGCGGGCCTCGCGGCACGGTTGGTCAGCCCGCACGTGCTGAGGCATGCCTTCGCGAGCCATCTGTTGCATAACGGCGCCGACCTTCGCATCGTGCAGACGCTGCTCGGCCACAGCGATATCTCGACCACCCAGATCTATACCCATGTGGTCGAGGAGCGCCTGAAAAGCCTGGTGCGCGACCTGCATCCGCTGGCGGAAAAATAACCTTATGCAAGATGCACCGGTGCATCCGAAGAAGCACGAGCTTCCGGATGCCTTGACTTGGACGCCATCTCCCGCGAAAGAGCGATGACCCGCTTGCGCGGCTCGCCGCCAGGCCTCCTCGGAGCGGTCGCATCCGTGTCGAACACGCGCTAAATAATTGACGAAACTCAACTTCTTCACACAACCCGAAGCCGCTTCGCGTCTCGACGCGTTCGTCTCTATATTGCTTTGATGCCGGATCCCATGCGCAGCTACCTGGATTTTGAAAAGCCCGTTGCCGAACTCGACTCCAAGGTCGATGAGCTGCGTACCCTTGCCGCGACCGGCAGCGACATCAACGAGGAGATTTCGCGGCTTGAGGAAAAATCCGCGCAGGCGCTCGGCGAACTCTACGCCAATCTGACGCCGTGGCAGAAGACGCTGGTGGCGCGCCACCCGCAGCGTCCGCACTTTTCCGATTTCGTCGGTGCGCTGATCACCGAGTTCACTCCGCTCGCCGGCGACCGCAAGTTCGGCGAGGACGAGGCGCTGATCGGCGGCTTCGGCCGTTTCCGCGGCGAGAGCATCTGTGTGATGGGCCAGGAAAAGGGTGCCAACACCGAATCCCGCATCAAGCACAATTTCGGCATGGCCCGCCCCGAGGGCTACCGCAAGGCGGTTCGCCTGATGGAGATGGCGGACCGTTTCGGCATTCCCGTGCTCTCGATCGTCGATTCCGCCGGCGCCTATCCCGGGATCGGCGCGGAAGAGCGTGGACAGGCGGAAGCGATCGCACGCTCGATCGACGCCTGCCTGTCGCTCGGCGTGCCCAATGTCGCGATCATCACCGGCGAAGGCATGTCCGGCGGCGCAATCGCGATCACCACCGCCAACCGCGTGCTGATGCTGGAGCACGCGATCTATAGCGTGATCTCGCCGGAAGCGGCGTCCTCGATCCTGTGGCGTGACGGCACCAAGGCCCAGGAAGCGGCGACCAGCATGAAGATCACGGCGCAGGACATGCTCCGCTTCGGCGTGATCGATCAGATCCTGAAGGAGCCTTCGGGGGGCGCCCACCGCGATCCGCAGACCATGATCGCGGCCACCGGTGAGGCCATTGTTCAGGCCTTTGAGGACATGCGCGGCCTTTCCCCGGAAGCGATCCGCCAGCAGCGCCGGCAGAAATTCCTCGATATCGGCCGCAAACTGGCGTGAGCGCGTGCCGCGCGGCGCCTCCGGTCACAACTTCTTGTATTGGCTGGAAATTGGGGATTTTGGCCGCAATTAGGCCGCTCCCATGTTTAACCTCTATTGACCATGCCGGGCAGGTCACATCGCCGCACCGTTCCCTCGGCTTGCGGGTGGTGGACCCAAAGGGTAATATTTTAGTCAATGGCTTCGGGGCTTAAACGCTCGGGTTGGGGTCTGTTGGGTGGGGAGCTTTGTCTTGATTTCTCGCTCGCTGGTTCGCGTGCTCGTCACATCGGCCGCGCTGGGTCTTGGCGCGCTGTTGGCCGGCTGTAACAGCGACGGGGTTACGCTCGCCAACAACGCCAAGGCCAATCAGCCGGTCCCGCCGAAACTCATTGCCGCGATGGCGGAAAAGAACATGGATCTGCAATCGCCGATCCTGATCCGCCTGTTCAAGGAAGAAGCCGAGCTGGAGGTCTGGAAGCAGGACCGCACCGGCCACTTTGCGCTGCTGAAGACCTATCCGATCTGCCGCTGGTCCGGAGACCTCGGTCCGAAGATCCGCGAAGGCGATCGCCAGGCGCCGGAGGGCTTCTATTCGATCTCGCCGGCGCAGATGAATCCGCAATCGGCCTATTACCTCTCGTTCAACACCGGCTATCCGAACGCCTTCGACCGGGCGCTGGGCCGCACCGGCTCCGAACTGATGGTGCATGGCGACTGCTCGTCGCGCGGCTGTTACGCCATGACCGATGAGCAAATCGCTGAGATTTACGCGCTGGGCCGCGAGGCCTTCTTCGGCGGCCAGCGCGCCTTCCAGTTCCAGGCCTATCCGTTCCGGATGACGGCTGCGAACCTTGCCAGGCACCGCAACAATCCGAACATGCCGTTCTGGCGAATGATCAAGGAAGGCAACGACGATTTCGAGGTGACCAAGCTCGAGCCGAAGGTCGATTTCTGCGAGAAGAAATATGTGTTCGATGCGGCGAAACCGCCGGGCGCGACCAGGGATCCGGTGTTCGAGGCCTCAGCCAAGTGCCCTGCCTATGTGATCCCCGACGATATCGCGGCGGCGGTGAAGCAGAAAGAGCAGCGGGACGATGCTGAATTCGCCAAGCTGGTGGCCGAGGGAACGCCGGTCGCGAAACTGAATACCGGTATCGATGGCGGCATGAACAAGGTCTTTGCCGCCAAGCTGCCGGACGGCAATACCGGACTTTCCGATGGCGGCTCGGGGCAGGATCTGACGCTGCTGGCGAATTCAAAGGCGCCCGGCACGATCCCCGCCGACGTCAACCCGCCGCATCCGCCGAGCCTGGCGCAGCCGGACGAAGCGCCGGTTGGCGCAGTCGCAGCCGCGGCGCCTGCGGTGCGGACGACCATGGCATCCGCCACGCCGAATGCGCCATCGTCCGGCGGTTTCTTCGGTCGGCTTGCGCGCAAGGCCGGCTTTGGTGCGGCCTCCGTCGCCGATAGCACCGCGCCGGCCGCAGCGTCTTATGTCGCTCCCGCCGGTCCGGCTAAGTCAAAGAAAACCATCCTCGCCAAGCGCTTTGCGCCGGCACATGCCGAAACGAAGAAGCCGGAGGCCAGGCAGGCTTCCGCCAGACCAGCGCCGACAACAACGGCCGCCGCCGAACCCGCTACTCAGAATTCCCTGGTCGCCGGCGCCCAGCCGATCGTGCAGTCGAATTCATTCGACAGCCGCTTCACGGCGGTGAAGTGAGCGGGCTTCTTCCTGCCGTCGGTTTGACCAGAGGTCACTGCGCGAACGCGGGCAGCGCAATCCGGATGTCAAAAACCGCCGCGCCGCCTTCCGGGCAGCTGGACAGGTAGTCGAGGACACCGGCGGGGAACGTCCACGTTATCTGACGAGGGAATCCGATGCACGCCACAGCGCGGCTTTGCATTTCTTACGCATACCGGCCGTGGCAGTGCTTGTACTTCTTGCCGGAACCGCAGGGGCAATCCTCGTTGCGCCCGACCTTGCCCCAGCTCGCGGGATTTTTCGGGTCGCGATCGGCGGAGGCGGTCGGCACCAGCGAGGCGTTGGCGAAGGCCATCTCGTCCTCGCCGGTATTGGGATCCAATTTGTGCACTTCCATCGCGGGCAGCACCGGCTGCTGCTCTTCCGGCGGCACGATTTCGACCCGCATCAATTGCGCCGTCACCGCCTCGCGCAGGTGCGCACTCATTTCCTGGAAGAGATTGAAGGCTTCGGTCTTGTATTCCTGCAGCGGATCGCGCTGTCCGTAGCCACGCAGGCCGATCACCTGGCGCAGATGATCCAGCATGATCAGGTGTTCGCGCCAGAGATGGTCCAGCGTCTGCAGCAAAATGGTCTTCTCGACGTAACGCATCACGTCGGGACCCCATTGCGCCACCTTGGCCGCCATGTGCTCGTCGACACGGGTTTCGATGCGCGACAGCAATTCCTCGTCGGCGATGCCCTCTTCCTTGGCCCAGTCCTCGACCGGCAGGTCGATATTAAGGACGCGATTCAGTTCTTCCCTGAGACCCGCGACGTCCCACTGTTCGGCATAGGCATGCTCGGGCACATGCTTGGTGACGACATCCTCGACGAAGGCGTGCCGCATGTCGGCCACCGTCTCGGCGACACTGTCGTCCTTCATCAGGTCGATGCGCTGGTCGAAGATAACCTTGCGCTGATCGTTCTGGACGTCGTCGAATTTCAGCAGATTCTTGCGGATATCGAAGTTGCGCGCCTCGACTTTCTGCTGCGCCTTCTCCAGCGCCTTGTTGATCCAGGGATGGATGATGGCTTCGCCCTCTTTCAGGCCAAGCCGCGTCAGCATGCTATCGAGCCGGTCAGAGCCGAAGATCCGCATCAGATCGTCGTCCAGCGACAGGAAGAATTTCGAGCGGCCGGGGTCGCCCTGGCGACCGGAACGTCCGCGCAGCTGATTGTCGATGCGTCGCGACTCGTGACGTTCGGAGCCGATGATGTAGAGCCCGCCCGGCTTCCGCACCGTCTTGCCCGGCTTCGAACCCTTGGCAGGCTCGATCTCGACGGTTTCTTCCGCCTTCAGCACGATATCGCGGAAGCGCTCGATGTCGGCCTTGATCTGCTCGATCTTCTTGGCCTTTTCGGCCTCATCGGTGATGCCGGCCGTCTCCTGCTGAATCCGCATTTCCAGCGAGCCGCCGAGCTTAATGTCGGTGCCGCGGCCCGCCATGTTGGTGGCGATGGTGATCGCTCCGGGCACGCCGGCTTCGGCCACGATATAGGCTTCCTGCTCGTGGAAGCGCGCATTCAACACAGCGAACAGCTTGGCCGGTTTGCCGGCGCGCGCCGCAGCGTAGAGCTTCTCCATCGCGCCCTGGTTGGAGAAATCGATCTGCTTGTAGCCGTTCTTCTTGAGATAATCGGCCAGCACTTCCGACTTCTCGATCGAGGCGGTGCCGACCAGCACCGGCTGCAGCCGCGCATTCGCCCGTTCGATCTCGGCGAGGATCGCGGCATATTTCTCTTTCTGGGTGCGGTAGACCTCGTCGTCCTCGTCAAGGCGCGCGACCGGCAGGTTGGTCGGGATTTCCACGACCTCGAGCTTGTAGATGTCGAACAATTCGTCGGCCTCGGTCGCGGCGGTGCCGGTCATACCCGAGAGCTTTTCGTACATCCGGAAATAGTTCTGGAAAGTGATCGAAGCCAGCGTCTGGTTTTCCGGCTGCACCTGCACATGTTCCTTGGCTTCCAGTGCCTGGTGCAGGCCTTCGGAATAGCGCCGTCCCGGCATCATGCGGCCGGTGAACTCGTCGATGATCACGACCTCGCCGTCGCGGACGATATAATCCTTGTCGCGGGTGAACAGCGTATGGGCGCGCAGCGCCTGGTTGACGTGATGCACCACCGAGACGTTTTCGACGTCGTAAAGTGAATCGCCCTTGAGCTGACCGGCATCGCGCAGCAGCGTTTCGATCTTCTCCATGCCGGCTTCGGTCAGCGTCACGGTGCGCTGCTTCTCGTCGACCTCGTAGTCGCTCTTGTCAAGTCTCGGGAAGAACGTATCGATGGTGTTGTAGAAATCCGAACGGTCGTCGAGCGGCCCGGAGATGATCAGCGGCGTGCGCGCTTCGTCGATCAGGATCGAGTCGACTTCGTCGACGATCGCGTAATAGTGCCCGCGCTGGACCATGTCCTCCAGGCGGTACTTCATATTGTCACGAAGATAGTCGAAGCCGTATTCGTTGTTGGTGCCGTAGGTGATGTCGCAGGCATAGGCAGCCTTGCGTTCGGCGTCGTCGAGGCCGTGGACGATCACGCCCGTGGTGAGGCCAAGGAAACCGTAGATCTGACCCATCCAGCCGGAGTCGCGCCGGGCCAGGTAGTCGTTGACGGTGACGACATGGACACCCTTGCCCGCCAGCGCGTTGAGATAGACAGCGAGCGTCGCAACCAGCGTCTTGCCTTCGCCGGTCTTCATCTCGGCGATATCGCCTTCGTGCAGCACCATGCCGCCGATCAGCTGGACGTCGAAATGCCGCTGGCCGAGCGTCCGTTTCGCCGCCTCGCGGACGGTGGCGAAAGCCGGCACCAGGATATCATCCAGGGTCTTGCCCTCGGCGAGCTGCTTCTTGAATTCGGCGGTACGCGCCTTCAGCGCTTCATCCGACAGCGCTGCCACTTCCGGCTCGAGCGCATTGATGGCATTGACGCGGGACTGGTAGCTTTTGACCCGACGATCGTTGGCGGAACCGAAAAATTTACGGGCGAGCGCGCCGATCATGCCAAATTCCTGTCTGTGCGGTTCGGCGTAGCAGCCTTGGGTTGGTCCACCGGGGCACCTATCAACTCATCGTGACGCGTCGCGGCGCTGGCCCCGATCCGGCAGCATCCGCCAAATGAGTGGGAATTCAGCAGTCCTGGGCTCAGCGGCCAAAAACGCAGCCTAACAACGCCATTGCCGCCGCCCCGGCTCGGCAGAGATATGGCTGGGTCCGGGCCTTGTCAACAATGCCAAGCTGTCAGGGAATTCATCATTTTGACAGACTTTCACGTTGCCAAGCCCTTGCGATTGGGCGAGTGTCCGCCCGCTCAAAACAGCCCTTAAGGATTTTACATGACCATCTCGTTCCTGGAAACGAAGACCGGCCCGTGCTTTGGCCTTGCCTCAGCCGTTGCGGCGGGCTGTCTCGCTCTGGCTCTGTTCGCAGGCTCGCCGGCGCGTGCCGATGATGCCAATCCAGTGCTGGCGAAGGTTAACGGCTCCGAGATCCGCCAAAGCGACATGGCGCTCGCCGAAGAGGAACTAGGTCCGAGCCTCGACAAGATGGACCCCGCGACCAAGAAAGAGAACCTGCTGGCGTTCCTGATCGACATGAAGCTGGTCGACAAGGCGGCCGAGGACAAGAAGATCGCGGACAGCGAGGAGTTCAAGAAGCGGCTCGCCTTCGCCCGCGACCGGCTGCTGATGGATACGCTGCTCGGGGATGAGGGCAAGGCGGCGACCACCGATGAGGCCATGAAGAAGGTCTATGACGACGCCGCCAAGCAGATCTCCAGCGAGCAGGAGGTCCACGCCCGCCATATCCTGGTCCAGACCGAGGACGAGGCCAAGGAGATCGAGAAGGAGCTGAAGGCCGGCGCCGACTTCGCCGAACTCGCCAAGAAGAAGTCGAAGGATCCCGGTGCTTCGGACGGCGGCGATCTCGGCTTCTTCACCAAGGACCAGATGGTGCCGGAATTCTCCAAGGTCGCCTTCTCGCTGCAGCCCGGCCAGATTTCCGATCCGGTGAAGACGCAGTTCGGCTGGCACATCATCAAGGTCGAGGAAAAGCGCGACCGCAAGGCCCCGGATTTCGATCAGGTCAAGGATCAGATCCAGACCTATGTGACCCGCAAGGCGCAGGCCGATTACGTGGCCAAGCTGCGCGCGGGAGCCAAGATCGAGCGCATGGACCAGGCCGCCAATGCACCGGCGGCGAATCCGGCGCCGGATGCGGCCAAGGATTCCAAGATGGCGCCGGCGAAGAAGTAAATCGACTTCGCATCCGGATTTCGGTAATTGACGTCATGCCCGGCGCCCCCAGCGCCGGGCATCCACGTCTTAAGAGCCTCATTGACTGGCGCTATAGACGTGGATGGCCGGAATCGGGTCCGGCCATGATGATCTGTTTTGTTTGTCGATAAGGCCGCCGATGTCATCCGCCGTTTCTCCGCTCGCCCCCACCGACGTTCCTGACATGCCGGTCATCGACGGCGTAAAGCTCGCGACGGCGGCCGCCGGCATCCGCTACAAGGGCCGCACCGACGTGCTGCTGGCGATCCTGGAGAAAGGCACCTCGGTCGCCGGCGTCTTCACCAAGTCGAAATGCCCGTCGGCACCGGTCGAGTGGTGCCGGGCGAAGCTCTCCCGCGGCAAGGCTCGCGCGCTGGTGGTGAATTCGGGCAATGCCAACGCCTTCACCGGCAAGACCGGCAAGCAGGCCACCTCGCTGACGGCCGATATCGCCGCCAAGGCGCTTGGCTGCAGCACCGGTGAGGTGTTTCTGGCCTCGACGGGGGTGATCGGCGAGCCGCTTGATGCGACCAAGTTCGATGGCGTGCTCGGCACGCTGGCGGAACAGGCCGCCTCAGGCGAGTGGATGGCAGCGGCAAAGGCGATCATGACCACCGACACCTTCCCCAAGGTGGCGACCGCCAAGGTCAAGCTCGGCAAGGCCACCGTCACCATCAATGGCATGGCCAAGGGCGCCGGCATGATCGCCCCCGACATGGCAACGATGCTGTCCTTCATCTTCACCGATGCGCCGATTGCCGCCGGCGCGCTGCAATCGCTGCTCAAGGCCGGCGTCGAGGACACGTTCAACGCCGTCACCATCGATGGCGACACCTCGACCTCGGATACGCTGCTGGCCTTTGCAACCGGCACTGCTGCCGCCAGGGGTGCACCAAGGATCAGCCGCGCCAGCGATCCGCGGCTGAAGGCCTTCACCAAGGCCTTCCAGGCCGTGCTCGCCGATCTGGCCGAGCAAGTCGCGCGTGACGGCGAAGGGGCCCGCAAGCTGATCGAGATCATCGTCGAGGGCGCAACGACGAAAGTCTCGGCGCGAAGGATCGCGATGTCGATCGCCAATTCACCGCTGGTGAAGACTGCGATTGCCGGCGAGGACGCCAATTGGGGCCGTGTGGTGATGGCGGTCGGCAAGGCCGGCGAGCCCGCCAACCGCGACAAGCTTTCGATCTCCTTCAACGGCATTCGTGTTGCCTCCCGCGGCGCGCGCGACCCGTCCTATGATGAGGACGAAGTCTCGGCCGCGATGAAGAACCCGAAAGTCCAGATCAAGGTCGCTCTCGGCCTCGGCAAAGGCCGCGACCGCGTGCTGACCTGCGACCTCACCAAGGAATATGTTGCGATCAACGGCGATTACCGTTCCTAGATCATGATATCATCTCGTTCGAGCATGATCTGTCCGGAAAACCGCTTCACGCTTTTACGGATCATGCTCTGATCCCCGGAGCCTTCGCTGACGGATGGCCGACCTCAAGCTCACCCTCGTCGTTGCCTGCGCACTTGTCGATGCCGACAAGCGGGTGCTGCTGGCGCAGCGTCCGGAGGGCAAGACCATGGCGGGCTTGTGGGAGTTTCCCGGCGGCAAGGTCGAACCGGGCGAGCGGCCGGAGCAGACTCTGATCCGCGAACTGCACGAAGAAATCGGCATCACCGTCAGCGAGCCATGCCTGGCGCCGCTGACCTTCGCCAGTCACGCCTATGAAAATTTCCATCTCCTGATGCCGCTCTATATCTGCCGGCGCTGGGAAGGAATGGTGGTGGCTCGCGAGGGGCAGAATCTCGCTTGGGTCCGCGCCAACAGGCTGCGCGACTATCCGATGCCGGCGGCGGACATTCCGCTGATCCCGCATCTGGTCGATCTCTTGATGTGAGCAGGCTCTCTCAGGTCACATCCGCCTTGCGCCGCTCCTGCTTGCGCCATTCGGCGACGAAGCCGACGAAAGCGCCGAGCGCCGGCGGTAGCTGGCGACGGCTTGGATAATAAAGAAACGGCCCGGGAAACGGAGGACACCAATCGTCGAGCACGCTGACCAGCGTGCCGGCTCTGATCGCCTCCCGCACATAGCCTTCGAAAGTCAGCCAGAAGCCGACACCGCCATGGGCCGCCTGCATGGCAAGGCCAAGATAGGTCGCAACCAGCTTGGCCGGCGGCGCTACCTTGATCACCCGACCGGCTTTCTCGAACTCCCAATCCAGCATCACCCCATTGCCGAAACGGGTACGGATGCAGGCGTGATCGAGCAGGTCCACCGGCTGCTTCGGCCGACCATGCTGCGCAACATATTGCGGTGAAGCGACCAGCGCGTAGCGTTGCGGTGGCCCCAATGAAACCGCGATCATATCCTGGGCCAGATGTTCGCCATAACGCACGCCGGCGTCGTACCCGGCATCGACGATATCGATGAAGGTGCTGTCGGCCGCGATCTCAAGCTCGATCTGCGGGAATTGCTGCAGGAACGGCGCAACCATCGGCGCCAGCACCAGGTCGATCGCCGGCGGCGGGGCATTGATGCGCAAGCGGCCAGAGGGCACGCTGCGCAGACCGCGCACCTGATCCAGCGCCTCGTTGACGTCTCGCATTGCCGGCGCGACGCGGGACAGCAATAATTCGCCGGCCTCGGTCAGGGCTACGCTGCGGGTGGTGCGGTTGATCAGGCGCACCCCGAGCCGCTCTTCGATGTCGCGGAGCCGCTGGCTGAGACTGGAAACCGAAACCTGCTGTTCCTGCGCCGCGCGACGGAAATTCCGGGCGCGGGCAACAGCGACAAAGGCGGCGAGGTCACGAAGGTTCAGTTCATCCATTGTTCGATATAGTGAACAAGCTATTCGTCATTGTCCAGCTTATCGCTCCAATCCGGACGGCGTATATCCCTCTCCGTCAATCCGTCGCGGGCTCGGCTCGCCGGCCATCTTCAAAGGAGAACTGCCATGGAAAAGCTCAGGCTCGGTTCAACTGGCCCAACCGTCTCCGCCATCGGTCTCGGCTGCATGGGCATGTCGGATTTCTACGGTCCTGCGGACCGCGATGAGAGCATCGCCACCATCCATGCCGCGCTCGATGCCGGGATCACGCTGCTCGACACCGGCGACTTCTACGGCATGGGCCACAATGAAATGCTGATCCGTGAAGCGCTCTCCGGGCGGAGCCGCGACAATCTTCAGATCAGCGTCAAGTTCGGCGCGCTGCGCGATCCCGACAAGAACTGGTTCGGCTACGACAGCCGCCCGGCGGCGGTGAAAAACTTTCTCGCCTATTCGCTGCAGCGGCTGGGCGTCGAAGCGATCGACATCTACCGTCCGGCACGGCTCGATCCCAACGTGCCGATTGAGGAAACAGTCGGCGTACTCGGTGAGATGGTGAAGAAGGGCTACATCAAGCATATCGGGCTTTCAGAGGTCGGCTCCGAGACCATCCGCCGCGCGCATGCAACGTATCCGATCTCCGACCTGCAGATCGAATATTCGCTGATCTCCCGCGGCATCGAGAGCGACATCTTGAAGACCTGCCGCGAACTCGGCATCGGCATCACTGCCTATGGCGTATTGTCGCGCGGGCTGATCAGCGGCCACTGGTCGAAGGACCGCGCAAGCGCAAAGGATTTCCGCGGCATGAGCCCGCGCTTTCAGGGCGAAAATCTCGACCGCAATCTCGATCTGGTCGAGCAGTTGCGCGCGATCGCAGCTGAGATCGGCGCGACCCCGGCCCAGGTCGCAATCGCCTGGGTTGCCGCGCAAGGTAAGGACATCGTGCCATTGGTCGGCGCGCGCCGGCGCGAGCGTCTGACCGAAGCGCTGGGAGCGCTCGACGTCAAATTGACGGACAGGCACCTCGCAGTGCTGGCGAAAGCGTTCCCGCCGGGCGCCGCTGCCGGCGAGCGGTACCCGCAATCACAGCTCGCACACATGGACAGCGAGATACGCGCCTCATGAGGCTCATCTGAGGCGTTTTCTTCACGCGAACCGGCGCCCACTTCGCTCGAAAACGCTTTAGCGATGCCCGCTCAAATCGGTGATGCTGGGCGCATCACCATTGAGCGGGTTGGCCGGGTCGCGGCTGTAACGCAGCGTCTCAAACCGCATCATGCGCGCATCCAGCATCAACAACCGTCCGACCAGGCCTTCGCCGAAGCCGACGATCTCCCGGATTGCTTCCAGCGCCATCATCGATCCCATCACGCCGGCCAGCGCGCCCATCACGCCGGCTTCCGCGCAGGTCGGCACCGAGCCGGCTGGCGGCGGTTCGGGAAACAGACAGCGATAGGTCGGATTGAGTTCGCCTTGCGCATTCCTCTCATGGGCGCGGATCGTGGTCAGCGAGCCGTCGAACATGCCGAGCGCCGCGGTGATCAGCGGTTTGGCGGCGAGATAGCACGCATCGGAGACCAGATAGCGGGTCTCGAAATTATCCGATCCGTCGAGCACGAGATCATAGCCGCCGATCAGCGCCATCGCATTGCCGGCATCGAGCCGCGTCGCATGCGCTTCAAACTGGACATGCGGATTGAGCGCATAAACCTGCGCCGCCGCACTGTCGACCTTGCGGCGACCGATGTCCGGCGTGGTGTGGATGACCTGCCGCTGCAGATTGGACAGCGAGACGGTATCGTCATCGACCACGCCAAGCTGGCCGACCCCGGCAGCCGCCAGATACATCAATGCCGGTGCGCCAAGCCCGCCCGCGCCGATCACCAGCACGGAAGCTTCCTTCAATGCAAGCTGTCCGGGGCCGCCGACTTCGCGCAGTACGATATGGCGGGCATAGCGTTCGAGTTCATCGGCGCTCAGCATGATCAGGTCTTTCCCGCTTCCAAGGTTTCCTTGAACCGCCGTGAGGTTGTCGCAGACGCACTAAATGTGGTTCATTACGGCTGCGCTTCAATGGAGCTGCCGATTTGTCATGAGATCGTCGCCGACGGCAACCTTGATGTTGGTGGCGATATGGACATCAGAGCATCCGTGCTGCGCGCGAACCGCGTGCGCAGGTAAGGTAAAAAAGGCCGATTACCAGCGGCGTCCCCAGCCGTAATGGGCCCAACCCCAGCCATAGCCGTAATAGGGATAGGGTCCATAGCCGTCGTAACCGTAATAGACGGGTGGGCCATAATAGGCCGGAGGTGGTGAGCCGTAACCGTCGATTTCCTCATCGACGATCTCAGGTGGATGGCGCGGCCGCCGCCGGAGCGGCGTCATGCCGACATTCTGTGCGATGACGTAGCCGTCCTGGCCATCCAATGAAGCCCGGCACCAGCCGTTGCTGCACTTGCCGATTTCGACCGTGGTCCCTTTCGGGATCAGCGTCAGCACCTCGCTCTTGGTGCCCGGCTGTTTACGCAGATTGGTCGCGGCTGTGGTGGCGATCGGCTTGGCCGTCGCGCAAACGGCGGACAGCAGCGTGAAGATGGCGCCTGACGCTGCAATCCTGGCTAAGCTCATGGCATCCTCTTGGTCTGGCGCTCCCATCGCCCGGCGCGATTTAACTGCAGGGGCGAGCTTTCGATCAAGCATCTCACCAGTTAACTCTTCGCGACGAGGTCGTTGGTTTCGGTTGGCTGCCGCTCACCGGCTGACGATGTGTTTGTCTCGCTGGCGCCGCGATACTTTCCTCGATTTGCTGCGGCCCGGCTGATCTGGGTTGGGTCACCAGGGCGGCTGCCGCGCAAATAAATTCCGGTATTCATTCGGAGTAGAAAAAACTGTCATAATTAGCCATCGTTGTCGTCAGTGATTCGGGCTGACGCGACCCGTTCCCTTAGGTCGGGCTGGAACGTCCTGAGCGAGAACCGCTCGGCATCGCGACCGCGATCCACAGTTCTGGAAGTATCCGCGGAGCCCTGAAACGATCCGAAGGATTTTCGATGGATGTGATCGTATTGGCCACCCGAAAGGGCGGTAGCGGCAAGAGCACGCTCGCCATCGGCCTTGCGCTTGCCGCCAAGCAGGACGGACACATTGTCCGCCTGGTCGAGACTGATCCGCAGGGCACGCTGTCGAACTGGCAAAGCCGCCGCGGGGTCGCCGAACCTCTGGTCGAACCGGTCTACCGCGCCGAGGACATCGAACCGCGGCTGCAATCGCTCCGCCGCGGCGGCATGACGCTCGCTATCATCGATACTGCTGGCGGACAAAGCGATGCGACCACGGCTGCGATCCGCGCCTGCGATTTGTGCCTGATCCCGGCGCGGCCCAGCGTCGCCGACATCGAGGCCGGCGCATCGACGCTGAGCGCCGTTCGGGCCTTCGGCAAGCGGTTCGCGTTCGTCCTCAACCAGACGCCGATCCGCGGCCAGCGGATCGATGATGCCGCGACCGCGCTCGGCGGGAAGGCGACGCCGGACATCGCCGATGTGCTGGCACAGCCGTTCGTCGCGATGCGCAACGATCATCAGGATGCGCTGCGGGCCGGCCTTGCCGTCAGTGAATACGCGCCTTGCGGAAAATCTGCCGACGAGATTTCACGGCTCTGGCAATGGGTCGCGGCCAGGCTCAATGGCAACCCTTCGCATGACGAGCCGGTCGGCGAATCGGCGACATTTCCGGTTCTGTTGCGCCCGTTCGGGCTGCAAGACACGGCGTCCGCGCCGCAACCAAATCGTCCGCCAAACCGGGACGAGAATAGTGAATCCTGGGACGCGTGCTTATAGCGCACTCACTTCTGGCATTTCGGGCACCAGAAGGTCGAACGGCCATTCTGGGTGAAACGCCGCACGATACCATCGCAACCGGGGCTGTGACACTTCTCGCCTTCGCGGTCATAGACCTGGAATGAATGCTGGAAATAGCCGAGCTCGCCGGAGGTCTGGCGATGATCGCGCAATGATGAGCCGCCGGCCCTGATCGCTTCATTCAGCACCGCGTGGATCGCGGCCACCAGGCGCCTGGCATGATCGGTCGGCTCGCCTCCGGCGACACCTTTGCGTTGCCCGGCTTTTGTCGCCAGCGTCGCCGCCAGCCGCCGCGGCGACAGATGCGCCCGAAACAGCGCCTCGCAGACGTAGATATTGCCAAGGCCTGCGACGACGCGCTGGTCGAGCAAGGCTGCCTTCAGGCTGGTCTTCTTATTGGCGCAGGCGTGTGCCAGCATCGCGGCGTCGAATTCATTGCCAAGCGGCTCGGGCCCGAGGTCCTTCAGCAGTGGCTCGTCTTCCAGCGCCTTGCGGGGAATGACCTTCATGTAACCGAAGCGGCGGGGGTCGTTGAAGATGATCTCGGCGCCCGATGACATGTGAAACACCACATGGTCATGGGCGCGGTGCTCATTGCGAGGGTGATGAAACTCGCCGGGTGTATGCCGCTTGCCCTGCCGCAGCATGCGGAACGAGCCGGACATGCCGAGATGCATCAAAAGCACGTCGCCGGAAGCGAGATCGGCCATCAGATATTTGGCGCGGCGGCCGAGGCCGGTCACCGTCTGGCCCTCCAGCCGGGCGGTAAAGTCTTTTTGAAAGGGAAACCGCAAATCCTTTCGCCTGACCTCCACCTTGATGATTTTAGCTCCTTCCATCGCCGGCTGCAGACCGCGGCGGACGGTTTCGACTTCGGGCAATTCGGGCATTTGCGGCGTTCACCTTGTGGCTTTGACGTGATAGCGCCATTGCCGAGGGCGCGCTATGGTCAGGTACAAAGTGAGGAATTGATGGATCGGCCCGACCAAACTACCCATTTCGGCTTCAAGGATGTGCCGCTGGACGACAAGCAGGCGCTGGTGAATGACGTCTTTCACAGCGTCGCCTCCCGCTACGATCTGATGAACGACCTGATGTCGGGCGGGCTGCACCGGGTCTGGAAAGACATCATGATCACCGCGCTCAACCCGCCGAGGAACGATGCGCCGTTTTCGCTGCTCGACGTTGCCGGCGGCACCGGCGATATCGCTTTTCGCGCCGCCGAAGCGGCCGGCGCGGGATTTCACGCGACCGTCTGCGACATCAACGCCGACATGCTCGATGTCGGGCGCGCCCGCGCCGCCAAACGCCACCTCGACGACAGGATCGCCTTTGTCGAAGGCAATGCCGAAGCACTGGCCTTTGCCGACAGAAGCTTCGACGCCTACACCATCGCATTCGGCATCCGTAACGTGCCGCGGATCGACCTTGCGCTTGGCGAGGCGTTCCGCGTGCTCCGGCCGGGCAGCCGCTTCCTCTGTCTGGAATTCTCCGCCGTCGACGTGCCGGGCCTCGACCGGCTCTATGACCTGTTTTCGTTCAAGGTGATTCCACCGCTCGGCCGCGTCGTGACCGGCGATGCCGAATCCTACCGTTACCTCGTCGAATCCATCCGTAAGTTTCCCAGGCCGAGTGCCTTTGCCGAGATGATCCAAGCTGCGGGATTCTCGCGCGTCTCCTGGCAGAGCCTGTCCGGCGGCATCGTGGCGTTGCATTCGGGCTGGCGTCTGTGATCTCTGCCATTACGCATATTGCGCGGCTGACGCGCGCTACGTTCGTGTTTGCGCGCGAAGGCGTGTTTGGCGTCGTCGATCCGAGCCTGGTGCCGCCGCCCGGACAACTTGCGCTGCGCATCGCGCGTCTGGTCGAGCGCGAGGGCGCCAAATCCGGCCCAAGGCTGTCGCGGGCGCTGACGCGGCTCGGCCCGGCCTATCTCAAGCTCGGGCAATTCCTGGCCACGCGCCCCGATATCGTCGGTGTCGTGATGGCGCGCGATCTCGAAAGCCTGCAGGACCGTCTGCCGCCGTTCTCGCAAGCCGAAGCGGAAAGCGTCATTGCGGCCTCGCTGGAGCGGCCGTTGGCGGAAGCCTTTGTCAACCTCGGTCCGCCGGTCGCCGCAGCCTCGATCGCGCAGGTGCATCGCGGCGAGATCGAACGTGGCGGCGTCCGCATTCCGGTCGCGGTCAAGGTGCTGCGGCCCAACGTGGCCTCACGTTTCCGCCGCGACCTCGCCGATTTTTTCTATGTCGCACACAAGGCGGAGATCTACTCGCCGGAAGCCCGTCGCCTGCGGCTGATCGAAGTCATCAACACGATGTCGCGTTCGGTGGCGATGGAGATGGATTTGCGGCTCGAGGCCGCCGCCCTTTCCGAGATGGCGGAAAATACCCGCAACGATCCGGATTTCCGCGTGCCAGCGGTCGACTGGGACCGCACCACCCACAACGTGCTGACGATGGAGTGGATCGACGGCATCGCGCTCAACGACCACGATCGGCTCGCACAGGCCCAGGTCGATCTGCCGGATCTCGGCCGCAAGGTGATCCAGAGCTTTCTGCGCCATGCGCTGCGCGACGGCTTCTTTCACGCCGACATGCATCCGGGAAATCTGTTCCTCGACAAAGAGGGCCGGCTGGTTGCGGTCGATTTCGGCATCATGGGCCGACTCGGCATGAAGGAGCGGCGCTTCCTCGCCGAGATTCTGCTCGGCTTCATCACGCGCGACTACCGCCGGGTGGCCGAGGTGCATTTCGAAGCCGGCTATGTGCCGAGCCATCATTCGGTGGAGAATTTTGCCCAGGCCATCCGTGCCATCGGCGAGCCGATCCATAACCGCACCGCCGAAGAAATCTCGATGGCGAAGCTGCTGACGCTGCTGCTCGAGGTCACCGGCCTGTTCGACATGCAGACGCGCCCCGAACTGATCCTGCTGCAGAAGACCATGGTGGTGGTCGAGGGCGTCGCCCGCAGCTTCGATCCCAGACTCGATATGTGGAAGACCGCCGACCCCGTGGTGCGCGAATGGATCGAGCACAATCTTGGGCCGCTCGGGCGCATCCAGGGCGCAATGTCCGGCGCCAGTGAGATCGGCCGGGTGCTGATGGGCCTGCCGACCATCGTCGCGCGCTCGGTCGCGGTGCTGGAGCAGTTGGAGACCATGACTCGCGAAGGGCTGGCCCTGTCGCCGGATACGATTGCTGCGATGGGCCGCAGCGAGGTCCGCAAAAACCGCTGGCGGACGATAGCGCTGTGGATCATCGCGATCACTTTCATCGGGATTTTGATCGCCATTCGCCAGATGTGATTGCAGTGCTTTCATAGGGGTGATAGCATTGCCGTCATTCCGGGGCGTGCGATGGCCAATCTGACGATCCGAAAACTCGATGACGCCGTCCGCGACCGGCTCCGGCTTCGCGCAGCGCAAAACGGCCGCTCGGTCGAGGATGAGGTGCGCGTCATTCTGCGGGAGGCCTCGCGGCCGCAAGCGCCGGATGCCGTTCGGCCGCCGCCTTCTTTCACCGAGACGGCCCCGGGCGGCTACCCCGGCGTCAGTTCCGGGCCGGCCCGCGTCACCTTGATTATCGGAGGCGGCATTGCCGCCTACAAGGCGCTGGACCTGATTCGCCGGCTGAAAGAGCGGCATGTCCAGGTCCGCTGCGTCCTCACCAAAGCGGCACAGCAATTCGTCACCCCGCTGGCCGCTGGCGCGCTGTCGCATGAACGCGTCTACACCGATCTGTTCGACCCCGAGAGCGAGTTTGACGCCGGCCATATCCGCCTCGCCCGCGAATGCGACCTGATCGTGGTCGCCCCCGCAACCGCGGACCTGATGGCGAAGATGGCGCATGGCCACGCCGACGATCTCGCCACCGCGATCCTGCTCGCCGCCAACCGGCCGATCCTGCTGGCGCCGGCGATGAATCCGCTGATGTGGAACAACGCCGCGACCCGCCGCAACGTCGTCCAGCTCCAGCGCGACGGCGTCTCTACGGTCGGTCCCAATGCCGGCGAGATGGCCGAGGCTGGCGAAGCCGGCGTCGGCCGGATGGCCGAACCAACCGAGATCGCCGCCGCTGCGGAGCGCCTGCTGCGACCGCCCCAGTCTCGCCCGCTGGCCGGCAAGCACGTGCTGATCACCGCTGGGCCAACGCACGAGCCGATTGATCCGGTCCGCTACATCGCCAACCGCTCCTCCGGCAAGCAGGGCTTTGCCATTGCCATCGCCGCTCAGGCGGCGGGCGCGAAGGTCACGCTGATCTCCGGCCCGGTCGATCTCGCCGATCCCGGCGGCGTAACCGTGAAGCATGTGGAATCCGCGCGCGACATGCTGCGCGAAGTCGAGACGGCCCTGCCGGCCGATGTCGCGGTCTTCGCCGCCGCGGTGGCCGACTGGCGCGTTGACCACGAAGGCGAACAGAAATTGAAGAAAACCGCCGCCGGCGTGCCGTCGCTCCAGCTCGTCGAAAATCCGGACATCCTGGCCACGATCTCGAAATTGAGCGAGCGGCGGCCGAGGCTGGTGATCGGATTTGCCGCCGAGACTGAACATCTGATCGAGAACGCCAAGGCGAAGTTCCAACGCAAGGGCTGCGACTGGATCGTCGCCAATGACGTCTCGCCTGCCACCGGCGTGATGGGCGGCGACCGCAACAGCGTTCATCTGCTCACCCGTGACGGCAGTGAAATCGATGTCGACTCCTGGCCGCTGATGACCAAGGAGGAGGTCGCGGCCCGGCTGGTGGCGCGGATTGCCGGCGCTCTTGCCGAATCAACTACGGAGAACGTCTGATGAGCGTCCGGGTCGATATCCAGCAATTGCCGCACGGCAAGGGCCTGCCGTTGCCGGCGTATCAGACGGCGCATGCCGCAGGGCTCGACCTGCTTGCCGCAGTGCCCGAGGAGGCGCCGATGTTTCTCGCTCCCGGGCAGCACGCCATGATTCCCACCGGGCTCTCCATTGCGCTGCCACATGATCATGAAGCGCAGGTCCGGCCGCGCTCGGGTCTCGCCGCCAGGCATGGCGTCACGGTGCTGAATTCGCCTGGCACCATCGATGCCGATTATCGCGGCGAGATCTGTGTGCTTCTGATCAACCACGGCAGCGAGACGTTTCTGGTGCGCCGAGGCGAGCGCATCGCGCAGATGGTGATCGCTCCGGTCAGTCGCGTGGAACTGCTCCCGACCGATTCGCTTTCCACGACCGACCGTGGCAGCGGCGGTTTCGGCTCGACCGGGCGCTAACATCTCGCCAAGGCGTTTCCGGTTCTGATTGAACCAGAACCGGGCCTCACTTTGCTCGAAGCACCATAGTTCCATAAAAATCGCATCGATTTGTTGCAGAGGGGCATCTTTTCGCGACGCCATTTTGCGTTCACGGTCTGGACTCTTAACGGCCGAGTCCCGTTGGGGATATTGTCTTTTGATTCGCGAACGGCAGGTACAGGGCCGGGCGTTACGGTCTTCGGTTTGGGGCAAACTATGTCGGGCGTGTTCGGGTCGATGCGTCGGACGCTGCTGTCGTGCACATCATTGGCACGCAACGGCACGATGATGCTCGGCACCAGCGTGGCCGCCATGCTGGCCACCATCACGTCGGGCCATGCCGCCGACATTTCGCTATTGGATGGAATTCGTGGGCTCAACCATCAGGAGTTCGCGGTTCTGACCACGGCGCTGGCCTTGCTCGGCTTTACCGTGGTGTCGGCGATCCTCTTGATGCACACCCGCGTCCGGGCCGCCAGGATCGAGGCCGGTCTGCGTTCCAACGTCCAGAGCCTGCAGATCGAGGCTGATAATTTCAGGGCGTTGCTGTTTGCAGAACCTCAGATCCTGATCTCCTGGGCCGCCGGCGACGACCGTCCGCAGATCAGCGGCGACACTTCGCTGCTGGCAGCACCCGATTCCCAGCATCAAGCCCAGCGCGTGCTGGCGTTCGGCACCTGGCTGCCTCCGGAGCCGGCGCTGCAAATGGATCATGCCGTCGACGCGCTGCGCGAAGCCGGCGAGAGTTTTCTGCTCAACCTGACCTCATCGAACGGACGCACATTCGAGGCGATGGGCCGCGCCGTCGGCGGCCAGGCGATCGTGCGCATTCGCGAACTCAGCGGCTTGCGGCGGGAACTGGCCGAGACCCATCTCCGCCACAAGGCGCTGCTCGAAGAAACCGAAATGTTGCGCGGCTTTGCCACTGCCGCACCCTGGCCGATCTGGGCTACCGACGCCAACGGCCGTCTCAGCTTCGCCAACAACGCCTATGCTCGGGCGACCGAGGCTGCAAACCCGTCGGACGCCATCCACCGCGATCTTGGACTGCTTGACAGCGCCAACCGTCACGAAATGGATCGCGCGCTCGCCGGCAAGGGCGCCTTCGCCGCGCGGTTGCCGATCGTGATCGGCGGCGAACGGCGCAGCTATGACGTCCATGCGCTCGCCATGGACGGTGGCAGCGCAGGTATCGCGATCGATGCCAGCGAAGCGGAAGGGTTGCGTGCGGCGCTGGTGCGGATGGCAGACGCCCATCGCCGCACCCTCGATCAATTATCGTCCGGCGTCGCCGTCTTCGACGGCCAGCGACGGCTTGCCTTCTACAACGATTCCTATCGCCGGCTGTGGGATCTCGATCGCGCCTTCCTCGACAATCATCCCGATGATTCCAGCGTGCTCGACCGGTTGCGCGCGGCGCGCAAATTGCCGGAGCAGGCGGATTTCCGCGGCTGGAAAGCCAAGCTTCACGAGGCCTACCGCGCCATCGAGCCGGAGAATTACACCTGGTATCTGCCCGACGGCCGCGCGGTGAGCGTCGTCACCACGCCGAATCCGGAAGGCGGCGTCACCTACTTGTTCGACGATGTCACCGAGAGCCTCGATCTGGCGCGGCGCTTCGACGGTTTGATCCGAGTGCAGCGCGAAACCCTCGACAGCCTGGCCGAAGCGGTTGCAGTGTTCGGCAGCAACGGCCGCGCCCAACTCTTCAATCCGGCTTTCGCCAAGATGTGGAAGCTGTCGCCCGAGGCGCTGCAGGAGCAGCCGCATATCGAAACCGTCGAAGCCTGGTGCAAGCCGCTGTTCGACGATGCCAGGACCTGGCGGACCATCCGCGAAGCTGTCACCGCGATCGAAAATCGCATCGAGGTGCCGCTGAAACTGGAGCGCAAGGACGGCAGCGTGCTCGACTGCATGACCATGCCGTTGCCCGACGGCGCCACCATGCTGACGTTCCAGGACATTACCGACACAGAGAATGTCGAACGCGCGCTGCGCGAGCGCAATGAGGCGCTCGAAACCGCGGACCAGATGAAGATCGACTTCGTCCATCACGTGTCTTATGAACTGCGGTCGCCGCTGACCACGATCATCGGCTTTGCGCATTTCCTGAGCGACCCCGTGACCGGTCCGCTGACGGTCAAGCAGGCCGAGTATCTCGGCTACATCACCGCGTCGACCAATGCGCTACTCGCGATCATCAACAACATCCTCGATCTCGCCACCATCGATGCTGGCGCGATGTCGCTCAATCTCGGCCCTGTCGATATCCGCAAGACCATCGAAGCCGCCGCCGAAGGTATCCAGGACCGGCTCGCCACCGACCGCATCACGCTCAAGGTCGATGCCGATCCCAATATCGGCACATTCATCGGTGATGAACGCCGCGTGGTGCAGGTGCTCTACAATCTGCTGGCCAATGCCGTCGGCTTCTCGCCGCAGGATGCCGCCATTGCCATCAGCGCTAGGCGCACCGATCGCAGCGTGATATTCCGGGTGACCGATTCCGGCCCCGGCATTCCACCCGACGTCAAGGACAAGGTGTTCGACTGGTTCGAAAGTCATTCCAACGGCTCGCGGCATCGTGGCGCCGGCCTTGGACTGTCGCTGGTCCGCTCCTTCGTCGAACTTCACGGAGGCAAGGTGCGCGTCGATTCGATCGTCGGCAAGGGCACGACCGTCACGTGCGAATTTCCGCTTGATCAGGCCGCGCACCGTGACGCCGCCGAATGAGCGACACCGCCGTATTCTCCGTTGCGCTGACAAATGAGGCGGCTACCGCACATCTGATGGCCGATCTGGCGCTCTTGATCGGCCCTGGCGATGTCATCACCCTCTCCGGCGACCTTGGCGCGGGCAAGACCGCCGCGGCGCGCGCGATGATCCGCTATCTCGCCGGCGATGACACGGTCGAAGTGCCGAGCCCGACCTTCACCCTGGCGCAGACCTACGATCTGCCGGCCTTCCCGCTGGTTCACGCGGATCTCTACCGCATTAACGATTCCACTGAACTGGAAGAGATCGGGCTGTCGCCGCTGCCGGAAGGCACGGTGGCACTGATCGAATGGCCGGAGCGCGCCGCCGACGCGCTGCCATCCGACCGGATCGACATTGCCTTCAGCCATCGTCCGGCGCTGGGATCAACCGCCCGTGCTGCCGAGATCACCGGCCACGGCAAGGCCGCCGGGCAGGTGAAACGATTGCAGACGCTGCGGCAATTCCTCGCCGCCTCGGGCTATGCAGACGCCAGGCGCCAGCGCATGGCGGGCGACGCCTCGACGCGCTCCTACGCGCGGCTGCTGCGCGGCGAAGACTCATTCATCCTGATGAACTCGCCGCGGCGGCCCGACGGACCTGCGATCTATCACGGCAAATCCTATAGCGCGGCGGTGCATCTGGCCGAGGACGTCCGGCCATTCGTCGCCATCGCCAACGGTTTGCGTGAGCACGGCTTCTCCGCGCCGACCATCCATCAAGCCGACCTCGAAGAGGGCTTCCTGATAACAGAGGATTTCGGCAGCGCGGGCTTCATCGAGGGCGATCCGCCGGCTCCGATCCTCGAACGCTATCAGGCCGCGACCGACATGTTGGCGGGGCTGCATCGCCTCAGCCTGCCCGAGACCTTGCCGCTGGCGCCTCATGCAGGTTACCCGATCCCGGTCTTCGACACCGATGCCATGCTGGTCGAAATCGGGCTGATGCTGGAATGGTACCTGCCCGACCGCTATGCCAGTCCGACCGAGGCCGCGCGTGCGCAATTCGTCGCAATGTGGCGCGACCTGCTCGATCGCGCCCTCGCCGGGCCAAGAACCTGGGTACTGCGGGACTTTCATTCGCCCAACCTGATCTGGCTCGGCGAACGGCAGGGCATTGCCAGGGTCGGGGTCATCGATTTCCAGGACGCCGTGCTTGGACCGGCCGCCTACGATCTGGTCTCGCTGTTGCAGGATGCCCGGATCGATGTCCCCGAGCAGATCGAGCTGGCACTGCTGACGCGCTACATCAAGGCACGGCTTGCCGCCGACACCGCATTTGATCCGGCCCATTTTGCCGAGCTTTATGCGGTCATGTCGGCCCAGCGTAACACCCGGCTGCTCGGCACCTTCGCTCGCCTCAACCGCCGCGACGGCAAGCCGCAATATCTGCGCCACCAGCCGCGCATCTGGACCTACCTCAATCGGTCATTGGCGCACCCGGCGCTCAAGCCGTTTCGGGATTGGTACACCAGCCATGTGCCGCCGCCAGACCAGTAAATTTACCGAGTGTTAGCTCGCGGCCGTTTAACCTTTGTCGCCCCTGCGTTCGGTAATAGGGGATTAGTTTAAGGGCGGAGTAATCATGGCAGCAGAGCGCCAAAAGGGCGACCGCGTCACCTTCGAGCGCGGCATTCCCGCGCATATGATGGGTATCGACGGCACCTGGCGGCGCGATTGCAAGCTGGAGGACGTCTCCGAGACCGGCGCGAAGCTTACGGTAGAAGGTTCCGTCGAGGGGCTGCATCTGAAGGAATTCTTCCTGCTGCTATCGTCTACCGGTCTTGCCTACCGCCGCTGCGAACTGTCCTGGGTCAATGGCGACCAGATCGGGGTCAATTTC
>DASZTN010000203.1:0-25565 GCA_035547995.1 Bradyrhizobium sp.
AACCACCGAATCCGGTGGATTTGGCATCGGTCAATAACACTGGGCCGGTGCACGGAAAGCCGCTTATTGCGGCCGGTGCGGAACTGGCTTAGCCATGCTGCCGGAAAGCCGGTCTGCCGGCGCCTTGCACGTCGCCCCGGCTTGCGCAAATGGCACCGGGGTGGCGATCCCAGCAGGATTCGAACCTGCAACCCGCGGAGTAGAAATCCGCTACTCTATCCAGTTGAGCTATGGGACCGTTTCGGTGACCTGTAATCCGATCTTCATACCATGGCGAATATGAAAAATCCGCTGGGCTGCCAAGCCTGTTCAGATCGATTTTAACCCTAAACCATCCGAACCATTTCGGCCCGACCCTCGACAAAGCAGGGCGCAGGTTGTTCCATGCTTCTCTTTTCGTCCTAGCCGTCCCGCCTGCGGGCGCGGTGGAGGCCGTTTCAGACCATGTCCCCCTGCGACCTTTTCGCCGTCTTGTTCCCTGGGCTATCGGTCGGTCACCCTTTTCGCGTATTTTGAGTCGATATGCGGGTTCCGCCTGCAAGGAGTTCCACCATGACCGGTCTGGTTCGCGCTGTCGCCCTTTGCGCTTTGCTGATCATGGGCATGGCGACGGCGCAGGCGGCGGACAAGGCCTTCAGGCGGGATGATCTGGCGGACTCCGCGATCAAGCTGGAAACTCAGATCAAGGCCGAGGCCGGACCAGTCTCGAAGTCGGGCGCGGCGCTGCGGACCGAAGCCGACGCCGCCTTCAGGCGCAATGATTTCCGCACCGGACTGCAAATCCTTGGACAGATCGCCGCGATCTCGCCCGACGACGGCAGCAACTGGCTGCGGCTCGCACGCACTATCTTCCAGATCAAGCCTTCCAACGGCAATGAGCAGACTTTCCTGTTGGAGCGCGCTTCGACCGCAGCCTACATCGCCTACCAGCGCGCCGGCAGTGCCAATGACGAGGCGGATGCGCTCGCAGTGCTTGGCCGGGCGCTCTCGGAGCGCAAGCTGTGGCGCCCGGCGCTGGATGCGCTGCGGCTCTCGCTCGATCGGCGCGAAGTCGCCGATATCCGCGAGCAATATGAGAAGATGCGCGACGAGCACGGCTTCCGGCTGCTCGACTACAGCGTCGATTCCGACGCAGCTTCGCCGCGGGCCTGCTTCCAGTTCTCCGAGGATCTCGCCAAGCGCACCGATTTCACCCCGTTCGTGGCGCTCGCCGGCACCGACAAGCCGGCGCTGTCGGCGGAGGACAAGCAGCTCTGCATCGACGGCCTGAAGCACGGCGAGCGCTACACCATCAATCTGCGCGCCGGGTTGCCATCGACGGTGCAGGAGACGCTGCCGAAATCGGCCGAGTTCAACATCTATGTGCGTGATCGCAAGCCGTTCGTTCGCTTCACCGGGCGCGCCTATGTGTTGCCGCGCATTGGCCAGCGCGGCATTCCCGTGGTCAGCGTCAACACGCCGGCGGTCAAGATCGATGTGTTCAGGATCGGTGACCGAAACCTGATCAACACGGTGATCGGCAGCAATTTCCAGCAATCACTCAACGCCTATCAATCTTCCGAGCTGGGCAGCGACCGCGGCGTCAAGGTGTGGTCGGGCGAGCTCTCCACCGCGACCATGCTCAACGAGGAGGTCACCACGGCATTCCCGGTCGATCAGGCGATCGGCGATCTGCAACCGGGCGTCTATGTGATGACGGCGGCGCCGAAGGGGCCGAGCAGCGACGAGGACGGCGACCTCGCGACCCAATGGTTCATCGTCTCCGATCTGGGGATCGCGGCCTATTCCGGCAATGACGGCATCCATGTGTTCGTCAATTCACTGGCGACGACTGATGCGGTTGCGAAAGCCGAGGTGCGCCTGATCGCGCGCAACAACGAAATTCTCGCCACCCGCAAGACCGACGAATCCGGCCATGTGCTGTTCGAGGCGGGGCTGGCGCGCGGTGAGGGCGGGCTGTCGCCGGCATTATTGACGGTGACCAGCGACAAGGCCGACTACGCCTTTCTGAGCCTCAAGACCGATGCTTTCGACTTCACCGACCGCGGCGTCGCCGGTCGCGCCGTGCCTGCCGGCGCCGATGCCTTCGTCTATGCCGAGCGTGGCGTCTACCGCTCCAACGAGACGGTGCATCTCACCGCGCTGTTGCGGAACGGGCAGGGCAATGCCATCCCGGGCACCCCGCTGACGCTGGTGATCGAGCGCCCGGATGGCGTCGAATTCCGCCGCGCCGTACTGCCGGACCAGGGGGCCGGCGGACGAACGCTGGCGGTGGCGCTCAATTCAGCCGTCCCGGCCGGGACATGGCGGGTGCGGGCGTTCACCGATCCCAAGGCCTCGCCGGTCGGCGAGACCACCTTCATGGTCGAGGATTACGTTCCTGAGCGGATCGAATTCGACTTATCCAGCAAGGAGAAGGCGATCAAACCGGACATTCCGGTGGAGCTCAAGGTCGACGGTCATTTCCTCTATGGCGCTCCGGCCTCCAATCTGCAGCTCGAAGGCGACATGCTGGTCACCGAAGCTGCGGAGCGGCCTGGCTATCCCGGCTATCAGTTCGGTGTCGACGACACGGAAACCTCGAGCAATGAACGGACGCCGATCGAGGACCTGCCACAGACCGATGCCAGCGGCCTTGCAACGTTCCCGATAAACCTCGGCACGCCGCCGAGCTCGACGCGTCCGCAGGAGGTGCAGATCTTCATCCGCATGGCGGAAGCCGGCGGCCGCGCCGTCGAGCGCAAGCTGGTGCTGCCGGTCACGCCGTCGGCCGCAATGATCGGGGTGAAGCCGTTATTCGCTGACAAGAACGTCGCGGAGGGCGACAAGGCCGCCTTCGACGTCGTGTTCGTTTCGCCTGATGGCAAACAGCTCGCGCTCGACCGGCTGCATTACGAGCTGCTGAAAATCGAATCCCATTATCAGTGGTACCGCCAGAATTCGACCTGGGATTACGAACCAGTGAAATCGACCACGCGTGTCGCCGATGGCGATCTAGCGGTGACCGCCGACAGGCCGGGTCGGGTCACGCTGCAGCCCGCGCCGGGCCGCTATCGTCTCGACGTCAAGACCGCCGATGCCGACGGACCGCTGACTTCTGTGCAATTCGACGTCGGCTGGTATTCCGACGGCAGCGCCGACACCCCGGATCTATTGGAAACCTCGATCGACAAGCCCGACTATCGGTCCGGCGACACCATGACGGTGTCGGTCAATGCGCGCACGGCAGGTAAGCTGACCGTCAATGTGATCGGCGACCGGCTGCTGTCCACGCAAAGCATGGATGTCGGGCAAGGTAGTTCGCAGGTCAGGATTCCGATCGGCAAGGATTGGGGCACCGGCGCCTATGTGGTGGCGACGCTGCGCCGGCCGATGGATACCGCTGCGCAGCGGATGCCGGGGCGTGCGATCGGACTGAAATGGTTCGGCATCGACAAAAGGGCCCGCACGCTCGACGTCAGCCTGTCGCCGCCGCCTCTGGTGCGTCCCGGCTCGACGCTGAAGATTCCGGTCAGGCTCGGCGGGCTAAGTCCCGGCGAAGACGCCAGGATCGTCGTGGCCGCAGTCGATGTCGGCATCCTCAACCTGACCAATTACAAGCCGCCAGCGCCGGACGACTATTATCTCGGCCAGCGCCGGCTGACGACTGATATCCGCGATCTCTACGGCCAATTGATCGATGGCATGCAAGGCACCCGCGGCCAGATCAGGACTGGCGGCGATTCCGCGGGCGCGGAGCTGCAGGGCAGCCCGCCGACGCAAAAGCCGCTGGCGCTTTATTCCGGCATCGTCACCGTCGCGGCCGACGGCACCGCCGAAGTCGATTTCGACATTCCGGAATTTGCCGGCACCGCGCGGGTGATGGCGGTGGCGTGGACCGCGACCAGGCTCGGCCGGGCCACCACCGATGTCACGGTGCGCGATCCCGTGGTGCTGACGACCACGCTGCCGCGCTTCCTGCTCAATGGCGATCACGGCACCCTGAGCTATGACCTGGACAATGTCGAAGGCGCGCCCGGCGACTACACGATCAAGGTCGAGGCAACAGGGCCGGTCAAGGTCGGCAGCAATTCCGCAACCACCGTGAAGCTCGCCGCCAGGCAGCGCAGTTCAATATCGCTGGCGCTCGATGCGGCCGGCACCGGCACCGCTGCAATCGACCTCAGCGTCAAGGGACCGAACGGGCTGGCGCTCGCTCGGCATTACACGCTCGATGTCAAGGCGGCGACGCAAATCCTCGCCCGCCGCTCGATCCGGACACTGGCCAAGGGCGAGAGCCTGACGCTGGCATCGGATATGTTCTCCGAACTGGTGCCGGGCACCGGCAGCGTATCAGTGTCGGCGAGCCTTTCGACGGCGCTCGATGCCGCGACCATCCTGCAGGCGCTCGATCGCTACCCCTATGGATGCTCCGAGCAGATCACCAGCCGCGCCATGCCGCTGCTCTATGTCAATGATCTCGCGGCCGGCGCGCATCTGGCGATGGACAGCACGGTCGATCAGCGCATCAGGGATTCGATCGACCGGTTGCTGGCGCGGCAGGGTTCGAACGGCTCGTTCGGATTATGGTCTGCCGGCGGCGATGATGCCTGGCTCGACGCTTACGTTACCGATTTCCTGACTCGCGCCCGCGAGAAAGGATTTGCGGTGCCGGACGTACTGTTCAGGAGCGCGCTCGACCGCATCAGAAATTCCGTCGTCAATGCCGACGAGCCAGAGAAGGATGGCGGACGCAATCTGGCCTATGGGCTCTATGTGCTGGCCCGCAACGGTGCCGCCCCGATCGGCGATCTGCGCTATCTCGCCGACGCCAGGCTGAACGACCTCGCGACCCCCATCGCCAAATCGCAATTGGCGGCAGCGCTGGCGCTGGTCGGCGACCGGGCGAGGGCGGAGCGTGCCTATGCGGCGGCACTGAACAGTCTTTCGCCGAAGCCGACACTGGAATTCGGTCGCGGCGATTATGGCAGCGAGCTGCGCGATGCCGCGGCGCTGGTTTCGCTGGCCAGTGAAGGCAACGCGCCGCACGCAACCCTGACACAGGCGGTCCAGCGTGTCGAAGTCGCCCGCGGGCTGACGCCTTACACCTCGACGCAGGAAAATGCCTGGCTACTGCTGGCGGCGCGGGCGCTGGCGAAGGAGCCTCTGGCGCTCGATGTCAACGGGGCGCCCGTCAAGGCCGCGATGTACCGCAGCTACAAGGCTGCCGAACTCGAGGGCAAGCCAATCAGGATCACCAATACCGGGGATACGCCGGTGCAAATCGTGGTCTCCGTGAGCGGCTCGCCGGTCACGCCGGAACCACCTGCCTCGAACGGGTTTAAGATCGAGCGCAATTACTTCACGCTCGATGGCAAGCCGGCTGACATCTCGAAGGCCAGGCAGAATGATCGCTTCGCGGTCGTGCTCACGATCACCGAGCCGCAACCCGAGTTCGGCCATATCATGGTCTCGGATGATCTGCCCGCGGGGCTTGAAATCGACAACCCGCATCTGGTCTCTTCGGGCGATGCTGGAACCCTGGACTGGATCGAGGACGGCGTGGAGCCGCAGAACACCGAATTCCGCGATGACCGCTTCACCGCGGCGATCGATCGCGCCGCCACCGACAAGTCGGTGTTCACCGTCGCCTATGTCGCGCGCGCGGTATCGCCCGGCAAATATGTGCTGCCGCAGGCTTATGTCGAGGATATGTACAATCCCTCACGCTATGGGCGGACCGGCACCGGCACGGTCGAGGTGAGTCAGGCGAAATGAGCGCTGCAGAAACCATCGCATCGGCTGTGCCGACCGAACGCCGATGGCGGCGGATCAAGCTCGTCGCCGCCATTTCGCTGGCCATCGTCTTGCTGGCGACCGGCATCTTCGCAGCGTGGGTCGTCTCGCTCGGACCTCTGCCGCTGGCAAAGGCGCAGCAGGTTTCGCTGACCGTCGTCGACCGCAACGGCAAATTGCTCCGCGCCTATGCCATGCCGGACGGCCGCTGGCGACTGCCGGTCGAGGCAAAGGACGTCGATCCGACCTATCTCAAGCTGCTGTTCGCCTATGAGGACAAGCGCTTCTACTCGCATGACGGCGTAGATCCCCTGGCGCTCGGCCGCGCCGCGTTTCAGTGGATCACCCATGACCATATCGTCTCCGGCGGCTCGACCATCACCATGCAACTGGCCCGGCTGATCGAGCCGCGGCGGCGGCGCTCGATCCATGCCAAGCTGCGGCAGATGGTCCGGGCCATCGAACTCGAGCATGAGCTGACCAAGGATCAGATCCTCAACCTCTATCTGACGCTTGCGCCCTATGGCGGCAATCTCGAAGGCATTCGCGCCGCCTCGATCGCTTATTTCGGCAAGGAGCCGAAGCGGCTATCACTGGCGGAAGCCGCGCTGCTGGTAGCGCTGCCGCAATCGCCGGAAAACCGTAGGCTGGATCGCCATCCCGAGGCGGCACTCATCGCGCGCGATGAGGTGCTCGACCGCATGGTCGAAGAGGGGCAGGTGTCGCAAGAGGACGCACTTGCGGCAAAAGCCGTGCCGGTACTGCGGATGCGCAAGCCGTTCCCGATCCTGGCGCCGCATTCTTCCGATCGGGCCGTCTCGACCATCAAGAACACGCCGGTCATTTCGTTGACGCTTGACTTCAATTTGCAGAAACAGCTCGAAGCGCTGGCGCATGACCGTGCCATCGCGTTGGGGCCGAACATTTCCGTCGGCATTCTCGCCGTCGACAATCGAAGCGGCGATGTGCTGGCGCGGGTTGGATCACCGGATTATTTCGACGAAGGCCGGGCAGGGCAGGTCGACATGACCCGCGCGATCCGGTCGCCCGGATCGACCCTGAAGCCGTTCATCTATGGTCTCGCCTTCGAGGATGGCTTTGTGAATCCGGAAAGCCTGATCGACGACCGGCCGATCCGGTTCGGTGACTATGCGCCGCAGGATTTCGACATGACCTTCCAGGGCACGGTCCCGGTGCGCAAGGCGCTGCAATTGTCCCTCAACGTGCCGGCAATCGAATTGCTCGACCGGGTCGGCGCCAGCCGGCTGACCTCGCGGCTGAAACAGGCGGGCGGTGATCTGGTCCTGCCAAAGGATGAAGTGCCCGGACTTGCCATGGGGCTCGGCGGCGTCGGCGTGACCCTGCAGGATCTCGTGCAGCTCTATTCCGGAATCCCCCGGCTCGGCACCACGCGGCCGCTTCGCGAGATCGTTGACGTCGAGGGAGGGCCGCGCGAGCCGATGCGGCTAATGGATCAGGCGGCCGCCTGGCAGGTCGGCAATGTGCTGATGGGCACGCCACCACCGGAAAATGCCCTGCAGCACCGGATCGCGTTCAAGACCGGGACCAGCTACGGCTATCGCGATGCCTGGTCGGTCGGCTTCGACGGCCGCATGACCATCGGGGTCTGGGTTGGCCGCCCGGACGGAGCGCCGGTTCCCGGCCTCATCGGTCGCGGGGCGGCCGCGCCGATCCTGTTCGATGCCTTCGCCCGCAGTGGAAAACAGCCGATGCCGCTGCCAAGGCCACCCCGGGGCGTGCTGATCGCCAGCAATGCGGCGCTTCCTCTGCCGCTGCGGCGCTTCCGTCCCGTTGGAGAACTGGTCCGGATCGCCAATGAGCAGGCGCCGCATATCCAGTTCCCGCTCAATGGCTCGCGGATCGACGTCTCCGGTTCCAGTGATGGGCAGTTCTCGGCGGTACCTGTCAGGGTCGCCGGTGGCGTGCT
Organism: Bradyrhizobium sp.; assembly: GCA_035547995.1. Lineage (GTDB taxonomy): Bacteria > Pseudomonadota > Alphaproteobacteria > Rhizobiales > Xanthobacteraceae > Bradyrhizobium. Next base: position 7,724 of record DASZTN010000203.1, read on the forward strand.
GCCGATGACCATGCTGGTCAACGGCATGTCCGCTGGCGAAATCGACAGCCGGCGCCAGCGGCTGGTCGATTCCCCCGGCCCAGGCTTTGCCCGCCTGACCGTGATCGATGCCAAGGGCGCCGCGGACACAGTTGTCGTCAGAATTCAATAGCGCCGCCCTAAGCGGTTGTCCCGATAGCTGTTTCAGCGTATGCGGAACCGATGGTTGAGACCTATGCCCGTCCCCGATTTGGCGAGTCGAAACAGCCACCGAACCGGGTGAATCCCGGCAATCGGCTGATGGCTGTGATCGACTTCGTCACGGCGCGCCACCTCCGTTCGGTCGCATTTCTGGTACTGTGCTGCCTGCTGTTGTTCCTGCCGGGATTTTTCAACATCCCGCCGATCGATCGTGACGAGGCACGGTTTGCGCAGGCGACCAAGCAAATGGTCGAGACCGGCGACTTCGTCGACATCCGTTTCCAGGATGACGTGCGCTACAAGAAGCCGGTCGGCATCTATTGGCTGCAGGCGGCAGCGGTAAAGACGGCGTCGGCATTGGGCCTGCCACGAGCCGAGCTCAGGATCTGGGTCTATCGCACCCCGTCCCTGATCGGCGCGATTGGCGCAGTGCTGTTGACCTATTGGACCGCGCTTGCCTTCGTGACGCGGCGCGGCGCCGTGCTGGCGGCGCTTCTCCTGGCAAGTTCAGTATTGCTCAGCGTCGAGGCGCGGCTCGCCAAGACCGACGCCATGCTGCTCTTGACCGTCGTGGCGGCGATGGGTGCGCTGGCGCGGGTCTACCTGTCCTGGCAGCGCGGCGAGGATCCCGAGCATCCCCCCTGGCGCTGGCCGGCGATCTTCTGGACGGCGGTGGCCGCCAGCATTCTCATCAAGGGGCCGCTGATCCTGATGTTCGCGGGACTGACCATCGCTACCTTGGCGATCCGTGACCGCTCGGCGGAGTGGCTGTGGCGGCTGCGCCCGCTCTGGGGTCTGATGTGGGTGCTGGTCCTGGTGCTGCCGTGGTTCGTTGCGATCTTCTGGCGTTCGGGCAATGCGTTCTTCGCCGATTCCGTCGGCGGCGACATGCTGAGCAAGCTTGGCGCGCAGGAATCCCATGGTGCGCCGCCCGGCCTCTATTTGCTGTTGTTCTGGATCACATTCTGGCCTGGCGCGCCGCTGGCCGGCATGGCGGCGCCGGCGGTGTGGCGGGCCCGGCGCGAGCCCGGCGCGCAATATCTGCTGGCCTGGCTGGTGCCGTCCTGGATCGTGTTCGAGCTGGTGCTGACCAAACTGCCGCACTACGTGCTGCCGCTTTATCCGCCGATTGCGATCCTCACCGTGGGAGCGCTGGAGCGCCGGGTGCTGTCGCGGTCATGGCTGAGGCGTGGCGCGGCCTGGTGGTTCGCGATCCCCGCAATAACATCGGTCATTGCCGTGATCGGCGCGGTGACGGTAACGCGGCAACCCGTATTTCTGGCCTGGCCATTCGTCGGCGCGGCGCTGATCTTCGGCCTGTTTGCGTGGTGGCTGTTTGACGATAACCGCGCCGAACGTTCGCTGCTCAACGCGGTGCTTGCGGCGATGTTTCTGGCCTTCGCCGTCTATGGCGTCGTGGTGCCGGCGCTGACGCCTTTGTTTCCCAGTGCGGAAGTGGCGCGCGCGCTGCGCAATGTCGTGTGCGTGGGACCGAAAGCTGCGGCGGCGGGCTTCCAGGAACCGAGCCTGGTGTTCATGACGGGCACGTCGACGGTGCTGACCGATGGATCGGGGGCCGCAGACTTTTTAAGCCACGGCAGTTGCCGTTTCGCGCTGGTTGAAGCGCGTTCCGAACGCGCCTTCGCACAGCGCGCCGAAGCGATCGGCTTGCGCTACAACATCGCAACCCGTGTTGAGGGCTATAATATTTCACAGGGGCGGCCGATCTCGATCTCGATCTTCCGCTCCGAAGGTACGGAGTAAGATGCCCGACAACGCCCCGGCCGGCGGATCACCGGGCTATGTCATGCGCGTCGCCGGCCTGGTGCAGCGATCGGCCGCGCAATTGCGGCGTCCCGCGTCGCACCCGCGTGCGGCGCTGGCGGCCCGCCGACTAGGCCGGCAATCGATCCTGCTGGTGGCAACCGGCGGCCTCGCGATCACTGCGTTGATGTATCTGGTGGATGCCTACGAGATCACCCTGATGCCGCCGCGCGGCACTCCCGGGCTTTGGCCGGTTCGTATTCTCACCGACTTCGGAAAAGATGCCAATGTCGTGGCCTTGCTCGTCGTGACCTTGGTCGCGGTCGCATTGGTTACGCCGGCATTGCAAGGATCGCTGCGATTGCATTTGCTGCGCCTCGGTCTGAATTTGGAGTTTTTCCTCGCTGCCGTAGTGCTGCCGCTTCTTGCGGGCGAACTGATCAAATGGATCGTCGGGCGCGGCCGTCCCTTTGTCGGTGGCCACGCCAATCCCTTCAATTTTGTACCTTTCGCGGGAACCGAGGCCTATGCCAGCTTTCCGTCGGCGCATGCGGTCACGAGCGTCGCATTGGCTTTTGCCGTTTCCGCAGCATGGCCGCGGGCGAGGGGCGTGATGATCATTTACGCGGTGGTGATTGCCGGTACCCGCCTTGTACTGCTGGCGCATCATCCAAGCGACGTGGTCGGCGGCGCCCTGATCGGGCTGGTTGGAGCGATGTGGGTGCGGTATTGGTTCGCTGTGCGCCGGTTGGGGTTTGCCATTCGCGATGACGGCGCGATTGCCCCCCTCGGGATATCGTATGGACCGGGAATCGAACCCCGCAAAGGGGTTGCCCGCGAGGCGTCGACCCCATAAAAGCGGGCGCCGCATATCCGGCCGCCATGGCTCCGCCGGTCCCAACCCAAACGACGGGTGCTTAATTGGTTTCCTCCGACAACTCTGTCGTGGCTGTTTCCATTGTTGTACCGGTGCGCAACGAAGCCGAGAATGTGGCGCCGTTGATCGCGGAAATCGCTGCGGCGCTGGGTGACCGATGGTCCTACGAAATCATCTATGTCAATGATGGCTCGACCGACGCGACTGCGGAACGGATCACGGCGGTCATGGAACAGCGCGGCAATCTGCGCCAACTTCGTCACGAGAAGTCTTCCGGCCAGTCGGCCGCGGTGCGCAGCGGAGTCCGAGCCGCCCGCGGCGCCATCGTGGCGACGCTCGACGGCGATGGGCAGAACAACCCGGCCTTCCTGCCGGACTTGATCGCGGCGATCGAGAATGGCGGCGGACGCATTGGTCTTGCTGCCGGCCAGCGGGTCGGCCGCAAGGATACCGGATTCAAGAAACTGCAATCCCGCATCGCCAATGGTGTGCGAAGCGTCATCCTGCGTGACGGCACCCGGGATACCGGCTGCGGCCTGAAGGCGTTCCGCCGTGAAGTATTTCTGATGCTGCCGTATTTTGACGGGCTGCACCGGTTCCTGCCGGCGCTGGTGCGCCGCGAGGGATATGAGGTCGCCTATGTCGACGTGGTCGACCGGCCGCGCCGGTCCGGCGTCTCGAATTACGGCTTCTTCGACCGGCTGTGGATCGGAATCATGGATCTCGCCGGCGTCTGGTGGCTGATCCGCCGCAAGAAATCGACGCCAGTTGTGACCGAGGTGACGCGATGACCGGAATCTTCAACTCTCTGGTCGCCTATCTGCACGACGTCTTTGTCATCAAGTTCGATGCCTGGGTGGTGCTGGGCTTCGTGGCGCAAGGTTTTTTCACCATGCGATTCGTGGTGCAATGGATCGCCTCCGAACGTGCCCGTAAAAGCGTGGTGCCGGTGGCGTTCTGGTTCTTCTCGGTCGGCGGGGGCATCCTGCTGCTGGCCTATGCACTTTACCGCAAGGATCCGGTCTTCATCGCCGGCCAGGCGTTCGGGCTCCTGGTCTATATCCGCAACCTCTATTTCATCCTGCTGACCGGCCGGCAGAGTTCCGCCGGCGCGTAAGTCATTTCAGCGTTGGCGCCGGATGGGCCGCATGCGCGGATAAAGTGGCGAGGTCATTGTTGACGCGCTGATGAACCGGCAGTTCGCCTGCCGCATCAAGCACTGGATAGGCCACGGAGCAGATGTGCGAGTGGACCCGCCGCAGGTCGCGCAGCACGTCCAGATGCAGTGACGTGGTCTCGATGGTCTCGGGCCGACCTTCGCGCAAGCGTTCCAGATGCCGCTCGACGGCAGCGAGCTCGGTGTTGCGCAGCGCCGTCTTCTCGGCCAGCAGCTTGCGAGCCTGATCGACGTCGCCCGACATGAAGATGCCGAATGCGACCCGAAGCGAATCCATGATCCGCTTGTGGAACGCCGACAGCTCCTCGGCGCCCTCCGGCGAAAATTGAAAACGGTGCTTGATCTTCTTGGCCGCCAGTTCGCAGAGATTCTTGTCGATGATGTCGCCGATATGCTCAAGGTTGATGGTGAAGGAGATGATCTCCATCGCCCGCCGTCCCTCGTGTTCGTCCAGGCTGCCGCGGGTCAGCTTGGTCACGTAGAGCTTGATCGCCTCGTCCAGACGGTCGACGCTGTTATCCATCTTCGCGATCTGGTCGAGCGCGGCGCGGTCGTTGCTCATCATCGCCGCCATCACCTTGCGCAGCATCACCTCGACCAGATCGCCCATGTGCAGGGTCTCGCGTGCGGCATCCGCAAGCGCGAGCGACGGCGTTTCCAGCGCGCTGTCGTCGAGATAGCGCGGCCGCGACGGATCGGATTCCTGAACCCGATTTGGCAGCAACCTCTCCAGCAGGTCCGCCATGGTGTCGAGCAGGCCGGTAAAGAGGACCGCCGTCGCCACATTGAAGGCGATATGAAATTCGGCGGTCATCCTGGCGAGATCAGGCTGCCAGGCCTGCAAGAATTCGGTGATCGGCCGCAGGAATGGAAGAACCAGCACGATGCCGACGAGCCGGTTGATCAGATTGCCGACGGGGAGGCGGTAGCTCGCCGGGTTGTCGCGGCGCGCGCCCTCGATCAGCGGATTGATCGCGCTGCCGAGGTTGGCGCCGAGCACCAGCGCCAGCGCCGCGGCGGGCGTGACGAACTGGGCGTAGGCCAGCGACATGATCAGCAGCACGCTGGCGACGCTCGAATGCACCGCCCAGGTGACGATGGCGCCGATGATGATGCAGAGCACGGGGTCCCCGGTGATGGCGCCCATCAGCACGCGAACACTGGGTGCGTTTTCGGCCGGTGCCAGCGTGTCGAGCAGGATATGCAGCGCCAGCAGCATCAGGCCAAGGCCGATCGAGACGCGGCCGAGATCCTTGATACGCGAACGCGCGCCGCTGCGGAAGGCGACCAGACCGAGCACGAAGAGGACGGGCGCCGCGGCCGAGATGTTGAAGGACAGCGCTTGCACGATCAGCGTGGTGCCGACATTGGCGCCCAGCATGATCGCCAGCGCCGGGACCAGGCTGACCAGGCCTTCTGCAGTGAAGGAGCTGGTGATCAGCGCTGTGGCCGTGCTGCTCTGGAGGACGGCGGTCAGGCCGATGCCGGCGGCAAAGGCGGTGAAACGGTTGTTCAGCGCTTTTGCCAGCAGCAGGCGGAGATCGGGGCCGAACGCACGCAAGATTCCGCTGTGGACCATGTGCAGGCCCCACAGCAACAGCGCAACGCCGCCCAGCAGGTCGAGAAGAACGAGGCTTCCCATGTTCATCCACTTCCAGATCTGAATCGAAGGATCAGGCTATCGGCAAATCGCCGCGGATCAACCTTTTTAGGCGCGGCATCGTTCCTGTTTCCGGCCGCCGAGCCGAGGTCGATGCCGCATAATTAAGCGCCCGACGGCGCCGTCTCAAGCATTGGCGGCGTTGAGAGCGGCAAACCCGCGCTCAAGATCGGCCTTGAGATCGTCGACATTTTCGAGACCGATATGGAGCCGCAGCGAAGGGCCACCCGGTGCCCATGTGGTCGCGGTGCGATAGCCGTCGCAATCGAACGGGATGATCAGGCTCTCGAAACCGCCCCACGAATAGCCCATGCCGAATAGCCTGACGCTGTCGAGCAGGGCATCGACAGCCTTTTGGGACGCGGGCTTCAGCACGATGCTGAACAGGCCGGAGGCGCCGGTGAAGTCGCGCTTCCAGACCGCGTGGCCGGGATCGCTTTCCAGGCCGGGATGCAGCACCCGCAATACTTCCGGCCGTGCGGCGAGCCATCGCGCCATCTCGAGCCCGGAACGCTGATGGTGGGCGAGCCGTACCGAAAGTGTCCGCAGTCCGCGGAGCGCAAGGAAGACATCGTCGGGCCCGGCGCAAATGCCGAGCAGGCGGATGCTGTCCGCGACCAATGGCCAGGTCTTCTCGTTGGCCGAGATCGTCCCGAACATGATGTCGGAATGCCCGCCGATATATTTGGTGGCGGCCTGGATGCTGATATCGACGCCCTGCTCAAGGGAGCGACGGTAGAATGGCGTCGCCCAGGTGTTGTCGTCGATGACGATGGCGCCGCGCGCATGGGCCACCTCGGCGACGGCCCGGACATCGGTCATTTCGAAAGTCTGCGAGCCCGGGGCCTCGACCATCACGGCAGCGGTATTGGGCCTGAAGAGCGTCTCCAGGCCGGCGCCGATCAAGGGGTCGAAGAAGGTGGTTTCCACGCCATAGCGGTTCAGCAGGCCGTTGCAGAAATTGCGCGACGGCCGGTAGATGTTGTCGGCAACCAGAAGATGGTCGCCGGCCTTGAGGATGGAAAGCAGTGTCGTGGTGATCGCCGAAAGGCCCGAAGGCACGATGCCGACGCCGGCACATTGCGGACCCTCCAGCGCCTTCAGGGCTTCCTGGAATGCCTTGGTCGTCGGCGTGCCGTGGCGGCCATATTGAAATTCGCCGCGATGGGCATGCAGATCCTCCGCGGTTGGATAAAGCACGGTGGAACCGTGGACGACCGGCGGATTGACGAATCCCTTCTGGGCCTTGGTGTCGCGTCCCGCAGTGACCAGGGCGGTCTCGGTTTTCAGCGGCGTCGATTGCGGGTCGTGTTCTGAAGAATTCATCTGTTCGCCACCAAAGACGTTTTGCCGCAGCCGTCCCGATGGGAAGCTAGGCGGCGGCCGGTAAGGGCCGGGTTCGTTAATAACAAGACACAGAAGATCGCCGTCAACCCCTTGACCCGGCGCGCCAGTCGTTCTGTGATGCCGGCGCTATTCCGTCGCTGCATGTTGAGGGGCCTGCCGCGACCGTTGATCCATCCTTTGACTGGAGCGCGAAACTGCCTGTCAGATTGGCATCTGTGGCAGCAAACTTGCAAGGTTGGCCCCGTCTGGTGCGTGCGGCGATAGGCGAACGTGTCCTGAACGACTTTGGACGACCCTTGAAAGGCTTTGCCATGAAATGCGTATCTCTGGTTTTTACCCTTGTCCTCGCCGCCGTTCTTTCGATACAGGGCGCCAGCGCCCAGACCCTCAAGGCAGTTACAGACCGCGGCATGCTGTCCTGCGGGGTAAGCCAGGGTCTGCCGGGGTTCTCCTCGCCAGATGACAAGGGCAACTGGACCGGGATCGACGTCGACGTCTGCCGCGCCATTGCCGCTGCCATCTTCAACGATCCGACCAAGGTCAAATTCGTCCCGCTGTCGGCCAAGGACCGCTTTACCGCGCTGCAATCCGGCGAGATCGACGTGCTCTCGCGCAACACCACCTGGACGCTCTCGCGCGATGCTTCGCTCGGCGGCAACTTCACCGGCGTGACCTATTACGACGGCCAGGGCTTCATGGTGAAAAAGTCGCTCAAGGTGAATTCCGCACTGGAATTGAACAGCGCATCGGTCTGCGTGCAGACCGGCACCACGACGGAGCAGAATCTGGCCGATTACTTCAAGAGCAACAATATGAAATATGAGGTGATCGCATTCGGCAACGCCGACGAAACCCTCAAGGCCTATGAGTCCGGTCGATGCGACGTCTTCACCTCCGACGTCTCGCAGCTCTACGCCGAGCGGTTGAAACTTTCGAATCCCGCCGATCACGTCGTGCTTCCGGAAATCATCTCGAAAGAGCCGCTGGGTCCGATGGTGCGGCAGGGCGATACCCAGTGGTTCAACCTCGTGAAATGGGTGCTGTTTGCGATGATCGACTCCGAGGAGCTCGGCATCACCCAGAAGAATGTCGACGACATGACGAAATCGGACAAGCCCGATGTGAAGCGGGTGCTCGGCGTTGACGGCAATTTCGGCGAGCAGCTCGGCCTCACCAAGGATTGGGTGGTGCGGATCGTGAAGGCGGTCGGCAATTACGGCGAATCCTTCGACCGCAACGTAGGCGCCGGCTCGAAGCTCGGAATCGCACGCGGGCTCAACCAGCTCTGGAATAAGGGCGGCATTCAATACGCGCCGCCCATTCGCTGATCAGGCCGCTCACTGCAGGCCTCCGGCGATGAGCTCCCAGCCCCGTCCCCCGCCGCCGCAATTCGCCGCTAAGCTGCGGCGAGCGCTCGGTGGCCGCGCGGGCTGGACTGGCTTTGCCCTTCAGCTGCTGCTTCTCGCCGTCTTCGTCTGGATCGGCTACGAGATCGTGGCCAACGCCCGAACCAATCTGCAGTCGGAGCGGATCGCTTCCGGCTTCGGCTTCCTGTCGAATACAGCGGGTTTCGACATCAGCCAGACGCTGATCCCGTATTCCGGCTCGGACACCTATACCCGGGTGTTCCTGGTCGGCCTCCTGAACACTCTGCTGGTCTCGGTGATCGGCATCTTCTTCTCCACCATCATCGGTTTTCTGGTCGCGCTTGGCCGCCTGTCTCCGAACTGGCTGCTGTCGCGGATTTCAGGGGCCTATGTCGAAATCGTCCGCAACCTGCCGGTGCTGTTCCAGATGCTGTTCTGGTATCTCGCGGTGCTCGCGGCGCTGCCGGCGCCCCGCCAAAGCATTTCGTTGTTCAATATCGCCTTTCTCAACAGTCGCGGCCTCGTAATTCCCTGGCCAATCGCCAAACCCGGCCTTGACGCATTCGTTCTTTCCATCCTGGTCGCGCTCGCGGCAGTGTTGCTGCTGCGCAGCTATGCGCGCCGAAGATTGTTCAGGAGCGGCGAGCCGATCACGATCTGGCCGTATGTAATCGGCCTGTTGATCGGTTTGCCGGCATTGACGGCGCTGGTGTTCGGCGCGCCGCTCTCATTCGATTTCCCGGTGCTGAGGGGCTTCAACTTTGCCGGCGGTTCGCGCGTCATTCCTGAAATGGTGGCCCTGACGCTGGCGCTATCGACCTACACTGCGGCCTTCATTGCCGAGATCGTGCGCGCCGGCATCCAATCGGTGCATAAAGGGCAGATGGAGGCGGGCGCGTCGCTTGGGCTGACGCGCGGCGCAACCTTGCGGCTGATCGTAGTGCCGCAGGCGTTGCGGGTCATTCTGCCGCCGCTCACCAGCCAATATCTGAACCTGACCAAGAATTCCTCGCTGGCGGTGGCGATCGGTTATCCCGACCTGGTCTCGGTCTTTGCCGGGACGACGCTGAGCCAGACCGGACAGGCGATCGAAATCATCGCCATCACCATGGGCGTCTACCTGCTGATTTCATTGGTGACCAGCGCGATCATGAATTTCTACGCATGGCGGGTCGGCCGGAGCCTTGGCGCATGAGCGATATTGCCGATCGGTCTTTCGTCCGACAGGAACTGATCCCGGAACGGGCTGCGCCGGTGAAAACCACGGGCTTCATCGGTTTTCTGCGGACGCGGCTGTTCAATTCGCCGACCAACGTCCTGCTCACCATCGCCAGCGCTTTGCTGCTGTGGTTCACCATCATCCCGGCATTGAAATTCCTGCTGGTCGACGCGGTCTGGCAGGGGAACGACCGCAATGCGTGCCTTGCGGAAAATGCCGGTCACCCCGTCGGCGCCTGCTGGCCCTATGTGCAGGCGAAGTTTACGCAGTTCATCTACGGCTTTTACCCGGAGGAGGAGCGGTGGCGGGTCAATCTGACCTTCCTTCTCGCTGCGCTGTTGCTGGTGCCGCTCCTGATTCCGCGACTGCCGGGCAAGGCACTCAATGCCGGCCTGTTCTTCTTTGCATTTCCGGTTGTCGCCTATTTTCTGCTGCATGGCGGCGGATTGAGCGGCTTTGCGGTGAGCTGGACCGCGGATATCCTGTCGGGCCTCATCAGCAGCATCACCGGGGCCGGCAACGCGCTGATCGCTGCAGGCCATGCAATCGGAACCATCGGGGTGGTGCTGGTCATTTTGGGAACACTCGTGGGCTGGCTCGGCGCAGCGCTCTCGATCCTGATCTGGCCCCTGACATGGCTGAGGGATGCCACTCAGGGGTCCAGCCATCCGGTATGGAGCGACTTCGCTGCCAGCACCGTGATTGTTTCGATCCTGCTGTTCTTCCTCGGCGGCGGCATTCGTTCCGGATGGCGCGCGCTGATCGTCAGCCTTGCTACCTTTGCCGGCATCGGCGTAGTGATCGCAGGGATGGGGCTCGACCGTGGCGGACTGCCGATTGTCGGCACCAGGCTTTGGGGCGGCCTGTTGGTGACGTTGGTGGTCTCGGTCACCGGAATCGTGACGTCAATGCCGATTGGCATTGCGCTGGCGCTGGGACGGCGCGCGACCATCCCGCTGATCCGGCTGTTCTCGATTGTTTTCATCGAGTTCTGGCGCGGCGTGCCGCTGATTACCGTGCTGTTCTTCGCGACCTATATGCTGCCGCTGTTCGTGCCCGGGAATTTCAGCATCGATGGGCTGGTGCGCGTCTTGATCGGCATCGCGCTATTTACCGGCGCCTACAACGCCGAGACGATCCGCGGCGGCCTGCAGGCGATCCCGCGCGGGCAAGGCGAAGCCGCGAGCGCACTCGGCCTGTCGTGGTGGAAGACGACGGCGCTGATCGTGATGCCGCAGGCGCTGCGCCATGTCATCCCCGGCCTCGTCAACAGCTTCATCTCGCTGTTCAAGGACACCTCGCTGGTTTCGATCGTCGCGCTGTTCGACCTGTTGGGGTCGCTACGGGCGTCCTTCGCCGATCCGGCATGGGCGACGCCGACGACGCTGTTCACGGGTTTTGCTTTCGCCGGAATGATCTATTTCGCATTTTGCTTTGGCATGTCACGCTATTCGCTGTTCGTTGAACGCCGTTTGAACGCCCATCGCCGCCATTGAGCAGGATGATATGACCGAGAACGCCATCGTCAGCATTTCCGGCCTCAACAAGTGGTACGGTGATTTTCATGTCTTGCGCGACATCAATCTGGACGTCGCGCGCGGCGAGCGGATCGTGATTTGCGGTCCGTCAGGCTCCGGCAAATCGACGCTGATCCGATGCATCAATGCGCTGGAGGAATTCCAGGAAGGGCAGATCGTCGTCGACGGCATCGAGCTCGGACCGAACCTGCGGCATGTCGACGAGATCCGCCGCGAGGTCGGCATGGTGTTCCAGAGCTTCAATCTGTTTCCACATCTGACAGTGCTGGAGAATTGCACGCTGGCGCCGATCTGGGTGCGCAATATCCCGAAGAAGGACGCAGAGGCGACCGCGATGAAATTCCTGGAGCGGGTGAAAATTCCGCACCAGGCCAACAAATATCCGGGTCAGATGTCCGGTGGGCAGCAGCAACGGGTAGCCATCGCCCGCGCGCTGACGATGAACCCGAAGATCATGCTGTTCGACGAGCCGACCTCCGCACTTGATCCGGAAATGGTCAAGGAAGTGCTCGACACCATGGTCGACCTCGCCAAGATGGGGATGACCATGCTGGTCGTCACCCATGAAATGGGGTTTGCCCGCGAGGTGGCGAACCGGGTCGTCTTCATGGATGCGGGACAGATCATCGAGGCGAACACGCCGGCGAACTTCTTCGCCAATCCGCAGCATGCGCGGAGCAGACTGTTCCTCAGCCAGATCTTGCGGTGAGCAGGGGACGGATGGCCGGTAGCGAATGACGCAAGGATTTCATTTCCTGCTCGCCATTCACACCTTCACGAACGGCACGTCGATCTTGCTGCGCTGCTCCAGCCACTCAGGCACCGGAAGATTCTTCGAGCGCATGAATTGCGGATTGAACAGCTTTGATTGGTAGCGATTTCCGGAATCGCAGAGAATGGTCACGATGGTCTTGCCGGGACCGAGCTGCCTGGCGAGCCGGATCGCGCCCGCGACATTGATGCCGGTCGAGCCGCCGATGCAAAGGCCCTCGTGTTCGAGCAATTCGTAGATCACCGGCACCGCTTCCGCGTCGGGAATGAGAAAGGCGTCGTCGACCTTTGCGGTCTCGATAATCGGGGTTACCCGGCCAAGACCGATGCCTTCGGTGATTGATCCGCCCGGTGTCGCTTTGGCTTCCCCGTTCTTGAACAATTCGTACATCGCAGCGCCGTGCGGGTCAGCGCAAGCCACCGTGATGTTCTTATTCTTCTCCTTCAGGAAGCGGCTGGTGCCCGCCAGCGTTCCGCCGGTGCCGACCGAGCAGATGAAGCCGTCCACCTTGCCGCCGGTCTGTTCCCAGATCTCGGGACCGGTCGATTCATAATGGGCCTTCGCATTGTCCAGATTGTTCCACTGGTCGGCGAACAGAACCCCGTTCGGCTCGCTCTTGCGGAGCTGGTCGGCCAGCCGTTTGCCGACATGCTGATAGTTGTTGGGATTGGAGTAGGGCAGCGCCGGCACCTCGACCAGTTCGGCGCCACAGAGCCGCAGCATGTCCTTCTTTTCCTGGCTCTGTGTTTCCGGGATCACGATCAGCGTCCGGTAGCCTTTTGCGCTGGCCACGACCGCAAGACCAATGCCGGTGTTGCCTGCCGTTGCTTCCACCACCAGGCCGCCGGGCCTGAGATCACCGCGTTTCTCGGCTTCGAGAATCATCCATTTGCCGGCGCGATCCTTGACCGACTGGCCAGGGTTCATGAATTCGGCCTTGCCCAGAATGGTGCAGCCGGTTTCCTCGGATGCGCGCTTGAGCTTGATGAGCGGCGTGTGGCCGATTGCTTCGACGACGTCGTTGTTAATTTTCATGGGCGGAAATCTCGCCGGTTCGTTGTTTGATCCGGCATCGACCCTAGAGCGCGGGCGCAGGAAGTGGAAGCGGCTTTTGCGCTGCGTGGGTTGGAGCCGGAACCGATATGGAAGGGATAGGAAGACAGAAGAGACAGGGCTGGCTGTGCATGGAAGTCCTCTTGCCGGACCCCTCGTGCAGTCCGGCTTGATCCTGCCGTCGCGCGGCATGGTTGAAGCTGTGCACCGCTCGGCGTATAGCCGGCCCATGTCGGAACAAACCAAGGATGAGTTGAGCGGCGCTGCGGCCGGGGCAGTGGAAGATTGCCCGCGATGCCAGAAACCGATGCCGCTGTGCATCTGCGACAGCGTTACGCCGATCGAAAGCAGGATTTCGCTTCTTATCCTGCAGCATCCGCAGGAACAGGACCGGGCGCTGGGGACCGCCCGGCTGACCGCGCAGCATTTCGAGCATGCCGTGGTAAGGGTCGGTTTGTCGTGGCCCAGCCTCTCCAAGGCGCTCGGAAGGCCGGTGTCCGACCCCTCGCGCTGGGCGGTGCTTTATCTCGGTTCGGCAAAAGTCGCCGATCTCGACACTTCGAGCGATGTGGTTGCCATCGACCGCAAGGGAGAAATCGAGGACGATCAACGCGGCATCCTCAACAACATCGAAGGGGTCGTGCTGCTGGACGGGACCTGGAGTCAGGCCAAGGCGCTGTGGTGGCGTAATCCGTGGATGCTGAAGTGCCAGCGCGTCATTCTTGGCCCGCAGCGTCCCTCGCGCTATGGCCAGTTGCGGCGCGAGCCGCGGCGCGACGGTCTTTCCACCATCGAGGCGGCGGCGATGCTGCTTGCGACGCTGGAGAAGCGGCCGGACATCGCCGAAACCCTCCATGCAAGTTTCGAGCGGATGCTGGCGAGATATCGCGAGGTGCAGCGCGCCTTGCCGGAGCTGGCGCCAAAGCCGAAACCGAGGCGCGATTATCGCCGCCGGCGGCATTCCGACCGCCGAACTTAAGCCTGATGCCGGGCGCCGCCGGTCTCGGGGGATTTCTCGCTCCAATAAGACACACAGCGCTCCAGATCCTTTAAGTTTTGCCGCATCTGTTCGAGCGAAAAACCGAGCGCGAAGAAACGCTCGGCGACGTCACCAGACACGCCGCGCGTCAAGCCCTCGCTTCGCACTCTCGCAACCGCGGCGGCATAGGCTGTTAGCGCCGTCTGGACCGGCCAGATCGCCGGCGCGCCGCGGCCGCTCCGTAGCGCTGCCGCCATTGCCTTAAGATAATCAGACATCGCGTTGCTGACATCGGCAAGTGGCGCCGCAAGACGCGCCTGCAGCTCGACCGGCAACGGCACGACGCTGGCGCGCCCGATCATCACGAGATCGTGGCGCAGGCGCAGGATGGTGCGCAGCAACGGTCCGGTGTCGGGGCCCGAGGAGAGCCTGGCGCCGCGCTCGCGCTCGGCCTCGGCGCCAACGGTGTTGAGCCCGACGAGGGCCGAACCGATGCCGTCCTGCAGATTGTGAAGCGCGTCATTGTCGAGGCCGCGGGTAAGGCCCGACAGCAGTTCTTTCAGTGCTGCCGCCATGAGTTCGAGCACATGCGCGGCATTGGTGCGGATCTGGCTATGGGCGCGGGAGGGAAACACCAGGAACGATACGATCAGGCCGGTGATCGCGCCAACGGTCACTTCCAGCACCCGATCGATCGCGGAATCCAGGGGATCGCCATGGTTCATGAGGGGCAACAGCAGCACGATGATGGCGGTCACCGTCGCCACGTTCAGGCTCGGATTGATGGCGGCGATAAAGGCGAGCGGCGCTACCGCCAGCACCAGGACAAAGAGCAGGGCGGCTTCGCCATGATGCGGAACCAGCACAGCGACTGCGCCGCCATAGATGGCGCCGCCAATCGTCCCGACCAGATAGTCGCGGGTTGCCTTCAGCGACCGGCCGACACTCATTTGGGTGACGATGATGGACGTCAGCACCGCCCAGAGCGGCAAGTTGAGGCCGAGGGCCAAAGCGACCACCAACGCGCCCATGGCGGCCACCGTGACGCGAACGCCCAGTCCAAGTTCGACTTTTTTCGACCTTAGCCAGGGAGTGATGCCTTTGAGGTATGCGATCATCCGAACGGATCCGCGGGGTTGTTCAAGCTGTTATAGAGAACTTTTGCTGTACGTCGGAAACGAGGAGGCGGTTGCTTAAGTGCTGGAGCCTCTGTATTGATCCGTGTGTGGGGCCACGTGGCGGAGTGGTTACGCAGCGGTCTGCAAAACCGTTTACTCCGGTTCAATTCCGGACGTGGCCTCCAATACCAATTCGTTGATTTTATTGAATATTGTGGCTTTAGCCATCGTGCCTTGATGGAGCCGGTATCGAGCACGGGACTGCCTTTCGGGGGCCCTATCGGGACGCTTGGTGAGGTATGGAATCCGTGGCTGTTTGATCATTCCACTCCGGTGGCAGCCGCGCACGCGCCATGTCGACCATACAGTCGGATTGCGAGGCCGAAATCGTGCCGTCGCTGCATTCGAAGCGCGGCGATATGTCAGTGGCAAGCGCCGGATTTGATGCAACGGCCGGCTCAGGTGCTGTCGAGGTCCGGGCAGTCGGCTTATGCGACAGGGCGCAGCCGGTGCACGAAATCAGGATCAGTAATGTAGAGGCTGTCCGCATCGCCGTCGCATCCGGGAGGATATGCCAGTGGCGGCCGCGGCTGACTTCATCCGCGCCGACCTTCTAGCCCGTCGATTCCCTGGTTACCGATACAACGGAGCGGCTTGATTCGGATATGCCCCAGCCGTGCGCCGTCTTCACGGCAGCAGCCCGGCCGCAGTGTCGAATCAAGCGAGGATAGGACCTGCCTCGGCTATCGTGCGGTCAGCAGGCGGCGTACCAGTCGTCGGGGAACGGAATGATGTCCCAGGCCAGCTGATTATCATTGGCGGCGCTTGGCGACCGATCGAAAGCCGCCGCGTGGAGCGGCGGATTTTCGCGCGGGACAGGCGCAACCGCCGTCCGCACGGCATCCAGCAGTCGCTCGAATTCAGCTTCACTCATGGCGCTCTCCCAACTTCGAGAGCGCAAGGTGTCAAAACTCGTTTGTCCGCCGATTGAAGCGATCACTCAAATTGTATCGATCGGGTCGTCACGAAAAATATGGTTACCAAAATCCTGCTTCAACGGACATGGAATCTCATCAAAATCAAGCCACGTGCGCCGAAGCGTGGCGGCCGACATTGGCGTTCGTTTGAAAGGCGTGATCGCAGCCGTCGCACCGCCAGCGCAGGATCATATGGTCGGTACAGACGAACTCGGCATGCTCCGCGGCAAACAAGGTCTCGCCGCAGGCGGGGCAATCGCGAAACCCCATAAAGCGTGCATGGCTTTCAAGGCGGGCACTTGTCATCATCGGCACCTTGCTCCTTGGCGGAGGGGATAAGCTCCCGCCATGAAGAGGGGATGACCTTCAACAGGAATCCACAGGGTCTTTTTGTCCCGCGGACGGCCGATGAAAAAGGGAATAGCCCCGCAAACCGGATTGCAGGGCTAGCTCTCATCGCGCCGATATCGATCCCGGACGATTTCGTCACCGGCCCGCTCGGCGGCGCGGTCGCGATAACGATAGCTGAGAGAGCCATAGATCAGTGCCACCAGCAGGATGAAGGCTCCGATGAAGAATATGCTTTCCATGGCACACTTCCCTTGGCCCACTTCTAGCGTTCGATCGATCCCGAACGCCTGATCTTCTTCTGCAGCAGAAGAAGGCCGTAAAGCAGAGCCTCTGCGGTTGGGGGACAGCCCGGCACGTAGATGTCCACGGGGACGATGCGATCGCATCCGCGGACCACGGAATACGAGTAGTGATAGTATCCGCCACCGTTGGCGCACGATCCCATCGAGACCACGTAACGCGGCTCCGGCATCTGATCGTAAACCCTGCGAAGGGCCGGGGCCATCTTGTTGCAGAGCGTGCCCGAGACGATCATGCAGTCCGATTGGCGCGGCGAAGCCCTCGGCGCGAGACCGAAACGCTCGACGTCATATCTTGGCATCGAAACCTGCATCTGCTCGATGGCGCAGCAAGCCAGGCCGAATGTCATCCACATCAGCGAGCCAGATCTCGCCCAGGTGATCAGGTCGTCCACAGGCGCGACGAAGTAACCCCGGTCCTCAAGCTGCTGATTGGTGGTGTCCCAAAATGCTTGTACCGACATTGGGTCGCTCCAATGTGATCACGCGGTGTGGCCCGGATCCACGTCCTCCGGCGTCTTCTTTTTCCGCTGCGGGGTCATGGTCGCGGGATCGGCCTTGCCTGGAACACCTCGAGGTCCAAATTGTTGCCGCTGGAGGTCTTCTTCAGAGAAGGTGGGTTCGACGCCGTTCGGTTCTACTTTGTGGACGCTGTTCCCAGTCCGGTTGTCACGTTCGGTCATGACACCCTCCTCATTTACATTTCTTGCAAAAAGCGGCGCCGCATTCTCCGGGACATGGACCCGGACGGTTTTCTTCGCGCCACGATTTCCAACCCTCCGCGCGGCCGTTCGTTGCTAAAAAGTCTGAACAGACCTCCTGATTCCCAATCGGTGGAACACCGTATTCCCCGATCGGTGGAACACCGTCTGTTTCCCGGCGTTAACAGCTAATGACCGAGCAGCATGTTCCCCTTAAAAGCTTATCGCCGGAGCAGCGCCAACAAAGGTTGGCTCGCCAGCGCGCCGACGCCGAATTGGCAATGAAAGAGCACGAGGAAAAGCGGCGCGCCTTCTACGCCAACCGTGACAAGCTCAAAGCCTTGCGCTTGGCGCGGGAAAAAGAGCAGGAATAGAACGTCATAACCTGCCTGCTTGGGCACATCTTAGGCATATCGCCCATGCGTGCCGACGCCGGCACGGGCCCGCCTCACGACGCCGGGCC
>DASZTN010000204.1:0-3126 GCA_035547995.1 Bradyrhizobium sp.
TATCGCTCGGCGAACGCCTTCTC
Organism: Bradyrhizobium sp.; assembly: GCA_035547995.1. Lineage (GTDB taxonomy): Bacteria > Pseudomonadota > Alphaproteobacteria > Rhizobiales > Xanthobacteraceae > Bradyrhizobium. Next base: position 24 of record DASZTN010000204.1, read on the forward strand.
GACCACGAACTGGGCCGGCTCGCCGTGATTGCCCTCGACGAATCCCTTGTCCGACAGCAGCACCCTTGTGTCATGGACCAGCGCCGGGCTGCCGCAGATCATGACGCGGTCCTGCTCCGCCTCGAGCTGTGGCAGGCCGATATCGGCAAACAGCTTGCCCGAGGTAATCAGGTCGGTAATCCGGCCGCGATTTCGGAACGGATCGCGCGTCACCGTCGGATAGTAGATCAGCTGGTTGGTTATGTATTCACCCAGCAGCTCGTCATTGGGCAGATGCTCGGTGATCATCTCGCCATAGGCGAGCTCCGCAACCCGGCGGCAGCCATGCAGCAGCACCACCTTCTCGAAGCGCTCATAGGTCTCGGGATCCTTGATCACGCTCAGGAACGGTGCAAGCCCGGTGCCGGTGCCGATCAGATAGAGGTTGCGGCCGGCGTCGAGGTTGTCGATCACCAGCGTCCCCGTCGCCTTGCGGCTGACGATGATCTGATCACCCTGCTTCAGATGCTGGAGACGCGAGGTCAGCGGCCCATCCGGCACCTTGATCGAGAAGAATTCGAGCTTGTCTTCGTAATTGGCGCTGGCGACGCTGTAGGCGCGGAGCAGCGGCCTTTCGTCGACCTTCAGGCCGATCATGGTGAACTCGCCGTTGCGGAAGCGGAACGAGGGATCGCGGGTGGTCGTGAAGCTGAACAGCGTATCGGTCCAGTGATGGACGCTCAAGACGCTCTCGTGATTGAAATTGCTCATCGTCTGATCCGGTCTGGTGCGAGGACAAAGACAGCGAGATCCGGCAATCCCGGTTGTCAACCAAATTCATTAGTATACAAATGAATAATCCAGCTTGATCCGGCCGTCAAGGCGCGCTCAAAATCGTGAGCGATTTCAATCGAGGATAAGGAACTTGCCATGGCTCACGACGCGCCCCAGGCCACCGGCCCCACCAAGCTGGTGATCCGCAATATCGGCCTGCTGCTCAGTGGCGCCCTGGAGAAGCCGATCCTCGATGCCGACACCATCGTCGCCGAGAACGGCAAGATCACCGCAATCGGCCGCGCCAAGGATGTCGACAGCGAAGGCGCCACCACGATCGTCGACGCCGCCGGCACCACCGTCGCCCCCGGCCTGATCGACAGCCATGTCCATCCCGTCGCCGGCGACTGGACGCCGCGGCAAAACCAGACCAACTGGATCGACAGCTATCTGCACGGCGGCGTGACCACGATGATCTCGGCCGGCGAAGTGCACATGCCCGGCCGTCCCCGCGACGTGGTCGGGCTGAAGGCGATGGCGGTGTTCGCCCAGCGCGCGTTCTGGACGCTGCGGCCGGGCGGCGTGAAGGTTCATGCCGGCGCCCCGGTGATCGAATGCGAGATGGTCGAGGACGATTTTAGGGAATTGGCCGCGGCCGGCGTCAAGCTGCTCGGCGAAGTCGGCCTCGGCGGCGTCAAGGACGGCCCGACCGCGCGCAAGATGGTCGGCTGGGCGCGCAAATACGGCATCCAGAGCACCATCCATACCGGCGGCCCGTCGATCCCCGGCTCCGGCCTGATCGACAAGGACGTGGTGCTGGAGGCCGACACCGATGTCGTCGGCCACATCAATGGCGGCCATACCGCGCTGCCCGACGACCAGATCCGCTGCATCTGTGAAGGCTGCAAGCGCGGGCTGGAGCTCGTGCACAACGGCAATGAGCGTTCGGCGCTCTATACGCTGCGGACGGCGCGCGAGATGGGCGATCTCGGCCGTATCATCCTCGGCACCGATGCGCCGGCCGGCTCCGGCGTGCAGCCGCTCGGCATCCTGCGCATGGTCTCGATGCTGTCCTCGCTTGGCGACGTGCCCGCCGAGATCGCCTTCTGCTTTGCGACCGGCAACACCGCGCGGATGCGCGCGCTCGATTGCGGCCTCATCGAAGTCGGCCGCTCGGCCGATTTCGTCATCATGGACAAGGCCCAGCATTCGCCCGGCAAGAACATCCTCGAAAGCGTGCAGTTCGGCGACCTGCCCGGCGTCAGCATGACCATCATCGACGGCATCGTCCGTACCCAGCGCAGCCGCAACACCCCGCCCGCGGGCAGGATTCCGGAGATCGTGGGACGTTAGGGCGCGATTTGCTTAGATAGAACCACGCGCTCGTCATGGCCGGACTTGTTCCGGCCATCCACGTCTTTGTTTTGTCTGAGATTTAAGACGTGGATGCCCGCGACAAGCGCGGGCATGACAATTCCATCAAGTCTCATCCCGCTTTAAGAACGATCGAGCGAAGAATATTGGTTTGATAGCGCGTAGGATGGGTGGAGCGAAGCGATACCCATCTATCCCTTCCTTTGAAAGCGATGGGTTTCGCGAGGGCTCAACCCATCCTACGAGCTAAAGTCTTTCCGGTTCTGATCGGGCCGCATGCTTAACAAAGCGACGTCCGTCTGCCACGCCTGATGTCTGGTTGTCCGCCAATAGCAGTCCAATCGCAGACCTCACCGGAGGCCGCAGGAGGGCCAGAACACGACATCGCTGGCGCGCCACGATTGTTGTCGACAACTCTTCGCGCTCGCTGCCTAACTGTGAAGCTGAGAGTTGAGGCCGTCCCATTTTGGTGTGCGTTTGATTACCTCAAGAGCACCGCTCTGGGAGTTGCGTCGAAAAAGCAGACCCTTCTGGCCTGACAGTTCTTTGGCTTTCATGACTCGGCCATCTTCCAAAAGGATGCGGGCGCCTGCGGTGATGTAGCAGCCTGCTTCGACAACACAATCGTCGCCCAATGAAATGCCGATACCTGCATTCGCTCCGATCAGGCAGCGCTCGCCAACCGTAATCCTTTCTTTCCCACCTCCGGACAGTGTGCCCATGATCGATGCTCCGCCACCAACGTCGCTGCCACTGCCCACAACCACACCAGCGCTTATTCGGCCTTCGACCATGCAGGGACCGAGCGTGCCTGCATTGAAATTGCAAAATCCTTCATGCATCACGGTCGTGCCTGGCGCCAGGTAGGCTCCGAGCCTTACACGATCCGCATCTGCAATTCTCACGTCCCCTGGCGTCACGTAGTCGGTCATGCGTGGAAACTTGTCCACGCCGGTCACCTCAAACGCAAGCGATC
>DASZTN010000205.1:0-41098 GCA_035547995.1 Bradyrhizobium sp.
GCGCTTCGCCGACCATGGGGGCCTATCTCGGAAGCCCTGTTTTCCTATCGACGAGCAGCGTAACCGGCCTGCCGGCGCCTTGGTAGTCGGCCAGACGCCGCGTTTTCGCACGATCCGACGAAGCTTCCGACAGCAATATCAGTTGCATGCGATCGCGCAGATCTTGCGCCCGAATTTCGTGGTCTGGACGTTCTATGTTCGACCTGCGAGGTTCTATGACCATACCACGGCTGGCCCTGACTGCTGACCTTCTTCGGCCCTATCGCGTCGGCTCAACGTGGGAGAGCGGCACATGGAAGCATGTTCGGTGGCTCGACGGCATTGTAGGTACCGCAGCGAGACTCGCGGGATGGAATGTCACGACGGTTTCGTGGGATGCCGGGCTTCTGCACAATCACCATTACTTCCATACGCCTGATCTATTTGCGTTGGCCGGACTGCCCCTGACGACGGAGGGATGGGGCCAGTTCCTGGCGCTCAAGACTGTATCGGACGAGATTGCGGATGCGTTGGTTACGCCGTTTCGCGGCACAACCGTGATCGGCTACGAGATGCCCGATCTACTTTGCAATCTCTTCGATCAGGCGGGCATCGCAGTCATTGATCTGATTCTCCATCCGATACGCTTCCTGGACGACGTGATTTTTGCGGCACGAACTAATCGGGCCTCTATCCACCGGATCTTGCTGCAAAACATGTTCGACCTGAGCGAGTCGGTGGTTCGGGCCGGGTTTATCAAGAGCAAAGCGAGCTTCATGAAACCGATGAGCCTCAAGCCCGGCACAACCCTGGTTCTGGGGCAGGTTCCAGATGATCGTGCGGCGCTCGATCTCGAAACCGGGACCTTCTCCCATCTTGGCGAATACCTGCCCGATTTAATCGAGCTCGCAGTCCGTTCCTCGATGATGCTGTTCAAGCCACATCCGTACGATCAACCCTTCTCAGCAACGCGCCAAGCGATGGCTGGGTTGGGCGGGGTGACTTTGACCAATGCCAACCTCTACCAACTTCTTGCGCAACCCGAGATCGACAGCGTCTGCGCGCTGAATTCGAGCGGCCTCGTCGAGGCCGGTCTTTTCGGCAAGCGCACGATCGCGCTACGACCGCCGCTATACCGCTTCGGCGCAGGCGCACCTGATGATTCCGGTGGTTTTGGCGATGCAGTGCCGCAAAATGCCGGTTGGTATTCGCCTCTGATGTGGCAGTCGCTACTACCCGGAAATAAGGAGCTGCCGGAATTGCCGCCCCGCCAGGAAAAAGATCGTCTGCGTCGCGCGCTCAACGCCGACTGGGGATTTAACGAAATCGATCGGATCGTAGCCTAGAGACGCTGGGCTTTGCCCACCATCGGCGATTATCGCGTCCGGCGACAAAGGGCTGCGCGCGACGTATGAACTTCATCGAGCGGGCCTTCGACAATTCTCAGCCATGCAACCGATTGAAGTTCAGGACTCACGCGATAGGCGGCAGTTCAGTGCATGCCGACGCCAAGCAACCGGTTGACCAGCCCGTGATCGGCTTTCAGGCTGCTGCACTCTCCTTCCCACACGCATCTTCCCCGTTCGACGACAATGACCTTCTCGCCAAAATCGAGAGCTCGGTCGATCTGCTGCTCGACCAACAAGATTGTCGTGTCGCCGGCTTCGGTCAGGGCAGTGATCGCTGCCATGATCTGGTCGCAGATCACCGGCGCCAGCCCTTCGAGCGGCTCGTCCAAAAGGAGGACGGAAGGTTTGCCGAGCAGCGTTCTTGCCAACGAAAGCATCTGCTGCTCTCCGCCGGATAGCTGCAGCCCGAGATTCCGGCGCCTTTCTCCAAGTCTTGGAAACATCGCGTACGCCTCGTCCAGCGCTTCACGTCCCCGGCCCTTCAGGCCCGATATGAGATTTTCGTCCACGGTCAGCGATCGAAAGATGTCGCGCGTCTGCGGAACATAGCCGAGGCCAACGCGAGCACGAGCCGCCGTTTTCAACGGGCTGATGTCGATCCCGCCGACGTGAATTGTCCCGCCCTGCTGGGTGGAAATCCCCATCAAAGCTGCTAGCAAGGTGGTCTTTCCGACGCCGTTTCGTCCGAGAATGGTCAGGCGTCCGCCGGACGCGACGTCGAACGACATATCTGACACGATCCGCGTGGGACCGTAACCGGCGTTCAGATTCTTCACTTCAAGACGTGCGGCGGACATCTTCATACTTACCCAGATAGGCTCGACGGACTTCCGGATTGCCAGTGACCTCGTCCGGCGTACCCTCGAAAATCAGTCGTCCGTTTGCCAGGACAAGCACACGCTGCGCAAACCTGAAGACGAGATCCATGTCATGCTCGATCATGAGCACCGCAATGTGCGGAGGAAGCCGGTTTATTGCTTCGATGATCCTGGGAGATTCGTCCGAGGGCACGCCGGCCGCCGGCTCGTCGAGCAGCAGCACCTTTGGCTCGAGCGCAAGCCCTATGGCAAGATCCAACAGACGCTGTTGGCCATAGGCAAGGTTCGCTACCTGCAATTCCGAGAGATGCGCGATGCCCAGCAACTTCAATATGTCTTCCCACTCGCGTCTGACATCCGGACGGTTCATCGGGCTGGAAAACAGTTGTTTCGTCAGCCCCCTTTTTTGCATGACCGCGATCGCGACATTCTGGGCGACAGTCAGGCTGGAGAACAGGCGGGTAACCTGGAAGGTTCTAACCAGCCCCGCGGTAACGCGTCGCGGTATCGAAAGTTGAGTGATGTCCTCGCCGTCCAGAAAAATGTTTCCGCCAGACGGCTTCACATCTCCCGAAATGATGTTCACCAGCGTGGTCTTGCCGGCTCCATTCGGCCCGATCAGCGCGACGCGATCTCCGCTCCCCAGATTGAACGAGATGTCATTACTGACGCGAAGACCGCCGAAGGACCTTGTTATCGATTTCAGCTGGAGAAGCTCGGTCATGATCTTCTCCAGGCAAGCTGCGCCACCCGTTGCACCAGCGCCCCTGCTATCGCAACGAGGCCACGGGGTGCAAAAAGGACGATGGCGATGAGCAGCGCCCCCATCATCGTCATCCAATGAAACGGATTGGCGGCCGAGGCGTAATGTTCGAAGAACTGGAAGACCAGAGACCCGAAAAAGGCCCCCCAAAGACTTCCCGCGCCACCGACCACCAACATGACGAGCGCCTCGGCGGATCGCTCGAAGCTTACACTGTCGAGGCCCACCACGCCTGTATTGATGGCCATGACCGCGCCGCCGATTCCAGCGACGGCGCCGGAAAAGCCATACATGATCACAAGCCTCGGAAATATCCGGGCTCCGATCATCCGTGCCCGCAGGCTGTCATCCTTTATTGCCCGGCAAAGCAGGCCGAACGGCGAATTTACCAGCCTGCGCAGCATCACGAAAACGATTGCAAGCACGACGACGGAGAAAATGTATCCGGTTCGCCCGTACATATCGAACGCAAAGACGCCGAATACCCGGCCGGGCTCGATTCCGGAAAGCCCATCGCTCCCTCCGGTGAGCCAGGACAGTTTGTTGGCGAGCGCTGCGGTCAACTGGCCGATCGCGATGGAGAGGACCAATTGGGGAAGCCCCTTGAATCTCGCCACCAGTGCGCCCGACACCAGACCCGCAGCGGCTCCGCTCAGGGCGCCGACGATCAGAAGTACGATGGGATCGGTCAGACCGGCAAGACAGACATTGCCGACAACATAGGCTCCCACGCCGAAGATGGCCGATTGCCCGAGAGTGGCAATACCGCAATATCCGGTGACCAAATCGAGCGACAAGACGAGGAGCGTGAGACTGATCAACCTCGTCAGGAACGCGAGGTCGTCCGGAAACAGCGCAAAGCCAATTGCGCCGATGACCGGGATCAGAACCAGAGCGAGGATCTCCTGGGGTACTGCCAACGCGGCCGAGCGCTCAACGCTGATCGATAGCCGGTCAGTCATGTCAGTGGCTTCTCCCCAGCAGACCATTCGGAAACACGAAAACGATACCGATCACCACCAGGTAGAAGAAGAACTCGCCGTACTCCGGCGCCAGGTATTTTCCCGTCGTATCGACGAGGCCGAGAATCATGGACGCGGCCAGCGCGCCTAAAATCGAACCTGAGCCCCCGACCGAAACGACCACGAGAAACGTCACCATGTATCGCAGTGCGTAGAATGGCTCGATCGGCAAAAGCTCGGCACCGACCACGCCACCGAATGCAGCGAGCCCGACCGCGAGCGCGAATGTAACTGAAAAGATGATCTGCGTCTTGATGCCCAGCGCTTCGGCCATGTTGGCATTGTCGACGGCGGCTCGCAGACGTATCCCGAACTCGGTGCGATCAATCAACAGCCAGAGCAGCAATGCCGTACAAACTCCGCACGCCATCACAAACAGCCGATGGGCAGGGATCATCCTGAAACCAAGATCGTACGGCCCGCTCAAGGCAGGAGGCAGCGGTATCGGCTTCGAGGTTGGTCCCAAGATGAAGTTGGCCAAGCCGATGATCAGGAAAGTAATTCCGATCGTCAGCAGAATCTGGGTTAGAGCATCCGATTTTCGGTAGATTCGCCGGTAGAGAAATATTTCAAACGGCGCAGCAATCGCGATGGTGCCCAGGACCGCGACAATGATTGCCACGGGATAGCTTAAGCCGGCGCTCTTCAGGGCGTAGGATGCAAGGTAGCCGCCAATCATGGCAAATGCGCCATGGGCGAGGTTCACCACCCTCATCAGCCCCATCATGATCGACAGGCCGATCGAGATGATAAAGAGAACCATCCCATAAGAGATGGCATCCAGTCCGATACCCAGGATCGTTTTGGCCATCACGCCGCCCCGGCGGCAAAAAGGGATTGCGAGCCGTCAATATCATGTTCAATGACGTTACGAAACATCCTGGAAGAATCGATCCAGCAGATAAAGATCGGCAGCAAACCCATCGGCCATATCACGTTAAAAAAGGCGAGCTCGCAAAGCCGTGGACATTGCGAGCTTACCGATTTCAGTTCTTCGACAGACCCCAATCCGGCTGCGCCTCAAAGGTCTGTTCCTCCTTGTTGATGAGCTTGCCGTCCTGTTTGACGACCTCTCGCAGATAAACGTTCTGACGGATATGGCGCGTATCGGCATCGATCGAAACGGGCCCGCGCGGGCTGATCCATTTCATTCCCTTGACTGCCGCCAATGCCTTGTCCGGATCCTGTTGTCCGCCGGTTGCTTCAATCATCTTATAAATTATCCGCGCACCGTCATAGGCAGCGACCGCCGCCATGGTGATGTCGTCAGGTTTGGCGCCGGCTTTGACGACGTCGGCCAGAAATTGCCTGTTCTCCGGCGAATCGTGAGACACGGCATAGTGATAAGTGGAGAGGATGCCGATGCCGCTGTCGCCGATGTTCGGAAGGTCGGGTTCGGTAACGACGTCACCAGTCGACAGCAGCTTGACGCCGCCTGCCTTCAGGCCGTTGTCGATATACGACTTGACGAAAGCCAATGTCGGCGGCCCGGCGGGAAGAAAGGTAAATATCATGTCAGCGCCGGAATCCCTGATCCGTTGCATGATCGGACCAAAGTCTGTCGTGCTAAGAGGCATGCGTATCGCCTCAACGACCTTGCCGCCCTCCGCCTCGAAAGTCTTCTTGAAGGCGGTTTCGGCGTCAATGCCGGGGCCGTAATCGCTGACCGCGATGGCGACTTTCTTTGCTCCCTTTTCCTTCGCCACCTTGGCGGCAGGCACGGTATTCTGCCACATCGTGAACGACGTCCGCACGATATAGGGGCTCTTCTCGGTGATGGCGGAGGTGGCCGCATTCATGACGACCATTGGGACCTTGGCTTCCTGGAGAAGCGGCGCGACGGCCATCGCATCCGGCGTGAAGTAAAGCCCGCCCAGGTACTGAACCTTGTCCTTGACGATCAGTTCCTGAGCGAGCGCCTTGGACTTTGCCGGATTCGGCGATTCCTCGTCCCGGTAGATGAACTGGATTTCGTGGTCACCGACCTTCGAGCCATGTTCGGCGACCCAGGTATCGATGCCGTATTTGAAATTCTGGCCGAACAGGGCGTAGGGCCCGGACATGGTCCCGATAATTCCGACTTTGATTACGTCGCAATAGGCGGGAGAAGCCGATATCAGCGTGGCCGCGACGGCTGCACTGATCAGTCGAAGCTTGGTGGTCATGTCATGTCCCTCATATCTATTTTTCTAGATCCGAATCAAAACATCTCGAAATATTCGCGCTGCTCCCATTCGGTGATTTCCGATTGGAAACGCTCGATTTCGGCATTCTTGATGAAGACGTAATAGTCTACAAACTGCTCTCCGAGCGCCTCACGGAAGAAGGGATCATCCTTGAGCGCAAGGACGGCCTCACGCAACGACGTCGGCAGCAGGCTTGCCTTTGTCTCGTATGGCGTGTCGGCCGAAGCTCCCGGGTCGAGCGATCGATCGATCCCGTCGAGGCCAGCCAGAATTTGCGAGGACATATAGAGGTAGGGATTGGCCGCAGGCTCGCCAATCCTGTTCTCCAAACGCGTCGCCCGATCTCCGGGGCCGCCCAGCACCCTGATCATCACGCCCCTGTTGTCGCGCCCCCAAATGGCCCGATCCGGCGCCAGCGAGTAGGAACGATATCGTTTATATCCGTTGATGGTGGGAGTGGAGAAAACGGCCGAAGCGCGCGCGTGCTCGATGAGGCCCGCCATGTATTGGCGACCGAGCCGGGACAAGCCCGCGGCCTCATCTGTCATGAAGGCGTTCTCGCCGCTTTCGCGATGGACCAGCGACTGATGAAGATGCCACCCCGACGACATCACGTTGGGAATACGTGGCCTGCACATGAAGGTCGCATGATAGCCGTTGCGGCTGCAGATCTGCTTCACGGCCGTGCGGAATAGAACCATGGTGTCGGCTGGCTCGAGACCGATCGTCGGTTGAAATACGAACTCGCATTGGCTGGGACCATATTCCACCTCGATCGAGCGCAACGGCAGACCCAGGCCGATGATGTTTTGGCGTATCAGCTCGAGCGCCGGCTCCATCTGATCGTATCTCTGCTCGGTGAGATACTGATACCCCTGCGAAAGTAGGCTGATTTCCGGTGGCTCACCTGGCCGGCCGGGCTGGCCTGAATCGGTTGGAGCGAGCCGGCCGTTCTCCAGCCTGAAAATATGGCATTCCACTTCCAGGCCAGCCTTGAAATCGTAACCGCGCCCCGCAAGCCGATTGAGGACCGACCGGTATAATCCGCGGGACGCAAAGGGAACGGGCCGGCCATCCCGGAAATAGAGATCGCACATCACCCAGCCGGTTCCGGGCGCCCAGGGCAATTCCTTGAACGTGCAGGGATCGGCGACCATCAGCACGTCGCCACCTCCCTGCATCTCGCTCATTCCGAAGCCACCTCCGGCCGAAAAGACCGGAAACACGGTGCGGTGGGAGGTATCCTTGGCCAGCAGCGTTGTCGTGATGGAGCATCCGTCTTCCAGCAAAGCAACCGCCTCGCCGGCAACCAGCGACTTTCCCCGAAGGATGCCATGCTGATCCGGAAAAGAGAGCCGGACCGTGTGCAGGCTTTTCTCCTCGACCACGCGTCGAAAGCGTTCGGCGGCCTCCTTCTGCTGGTCGGACCAAAGGCCATGCTTTCTTACGAAACTCAACGCCGGCTCCTTTCGAACGCTACCAATCGTCTGTTTACTCAGCGGCGGTCAGATGCGGCGCCTTCCGCACCATATCGGACGGGACCGGCGCAGCCCACGGCGCGCCACGGCGGCGCTTGACATCGACCTCCATCCAATAGGTCTCCCAGGCATTTCTTGGCCCGATCCCATCCATGGTCCCGGGTCCCTGGATGCTGCTGGCGGTCGCAGCTTCAAGGAACATCAACGGCCTGCCGCCGGATGCCACCTTATCAATCTCCTGGCGAAGCAGCCTGCGATATTGGATGATCGCCTTGTCCGACTGCCCCAGATGTTCGCGGGTGCGATCCTGGATCGCGCCCATCGACTCCACCGCCCATTGATCGTGAACATTGATGTCGGTACCCATGCCGGTATAGGTCTCGGTGGCCTGCTCGTGCGGATCGAAGCCATAGTCATTGGATCTGTTCTTGCGCGAGCGATATTCCGGCAGTTCGTAGAGTTCGAGCCGTTGCGCGCGCATCTTCTGCTTGTCCACCGGGGTCGAATAGCTGGTGAAGATCGCATACCAGTAGCAGTTTTCGTCGTCGACCGGCACGTGCCACTGCGTGATCGTCATTTCCGTGCTCATCGGAATTACGAATGCATGGGGAAACAGCTGATTGGTGACGCGAACGTGGGTGAGTTCCTGGTCGATCTCACGCAGTGCAATCAGCCGCAGCCCATATTCGGTTCGCTCGACATTGATGATCGGACGATCGTATTCGCGCAACACCTTGGTCATCGGCATATCCGAATTCGCCGAGGCGCCGCGAAATTGCTTACCATAAGCGACCGAGGTGTCCTCGTCTTCAAAGAAGCGGTGCAGGAAGGATGCATGAGCCGGATCGATACCCACTTCCAACGCCTGGAGCCAATTACATTCCATCAGGCCCTTGAACGCGAAAGTATATTCACCGGGAGCCACGAAGCAGTCGATCTCGGGAAATGCGGGCGGCTCCCCCTGCCCGAGATAGGCCCAGAGAATCCCGCCCTTTTCGACAACCGGATAGGCACGCTGCTTGATGTTTTTGCAAAGCAACGAGCCGACCGGCTCGGCGGGCGTCTCCAGACATTGTCCATTCACGTCGAATAGCCAGCCGTGGAAGGCACAGCGGAGACCACTGCCCTCCAGCCGGCCAAAGGCGAGATCCGCGCCTCGATGCGGGCAGTCGCGATCCATAAGGCCGTAGCGGCCGCCTTCATCTTTAAACAGCACGAAGTTTTCACCGAGGAGCCTGACAGCCTTGATCGGGCGGCTTGCTTCGAGTTCTTCAACCAAAGCCGCCGGCTGCCAATACATCCGCATCAACTTCCCTGCGGGGGCGTTCGGACCTATTCGAGTGATGAGATCGTTCTGTTCCTGGCTCATCATGATCTGGGTCTCCTTTTTCGGGGCTTGTATCTCGATTCAAACGGAAGACGTGCAAGTTGTCGCTGAAAAGCAGTCTTGCCGCCAACGATCGCCAGGCCGATTTTGATGCGTCGCATATGCCGTCAAGGCTTCAGCCGGCGACGACATGGACGCCAACGCTCCAATCGCGTTTGGAGCAGATGGAGACGAGTTCGTTGAGTGGCTCGGCCGATAACTGGCTGATGCCACCGTAGTCGCCGTGAGGGTTACGACAGGGCCGGAGACGGGCGCGACCTCCGGCATCCCGGTGTCTCCGAGGTCCTGACGACATGCCACTGCCGCGCCTGACCGCTTCTCAACTGCAGTTTTCGGCAGAAGGTTCGAGCCCGGAACGTCACGACGACCCGACCAGGGGCCTCTCCGCGAGCACCAAAAGCGCAAGAAAAACGTCCCTCCACATGGCAATCGACTTGTTCGGTAGACGAACATATGTTCGACTTATTCTAGAATGATCCTCCTTAGGTTCATTGAGCAAGTATAAAAGTTAGGCGGACCGACAACATTTTCGCCCGTTATTGCGCCGCAGCCTGAAGGAAACAGATGGGGGCTCGTTGCGACCGTTTATCAAACCTGCGTTCGCTGGACGGTCACTATTCGTTATTGAGCTGCCAAGCCTTACGAGCGGAACAAACTTTTACAGATCTGGTCCTGGTCGGAGCGAGGGGAACGGCTGACCGACATGCCTAAAGTGAAGCGAACCGAGGAAGAGAAAAAGGCACGAGAGGGAATCGAGTTCATCGAAAGTCTCGATCGCGGCCTTCGGGTCCTCCAATCCTTTGCGCTTGATCGCAGGCCGATGACGCTTAGTGACCTCGCCAAAATGTCAAATCTGCCCCGTGCGACGACACGCCGGATCCTGATGACCCTGCAAAAATCAGGATTTGTTTCGAGCGACGACCGGCTGTTCGCCCTCACGCCACGGGTCCTGCTTTTGGCGTCGGCCTATTTGACCTCGAATCAGATCAGCACCGTAATGCAGCCGTTGATGGACGAAGTGTCCGCGAGAGCGAAGGAGGTTTGCTCGCTCGCGATATTGGACGGCGACGAGGTCGTCTTCATCGCCCGCTCCAGCCCAGCCAGAATTTTTTCCATGGGACCGGATATCGGATACCGCCTTCCCGCTTTCTGCACCTCGGTGGGGCGCGTCCTGCTGAGCCGGCTTACCAATGATGATGTGGCCCGAACTATCGGCAATATGAAGTTGGCCCCACAGACGCCGGATACGCTGACCGACAAAGCCGCCGTGATCGCGACCATCATCGCGGATCGATCGAAGGGATACTCCCTGGTGGATGGCGAGGCCGAACAAGGGTTCCGATCGATCTCGGTGCCGGTCCGTCGATATGACGACACCGTCATCGCCGCCGCAAACATCGGTGCGCATGTCGACCGGATCACGACTGGAGAGATGATCGATCGCTACCTTCCGCTGCTAAAAGAATTATCCGAGACGGCTCGACCATTGCTGGTCTGAAGACCTTCTCCAATCCTGGCGATGGAGCGTCCCCGCTATCAAAGCACGCGATTGTCCAGAGACATGTCCGCCCTTGGTGCGCGCGACGCTGCTCGCGTCAGTGACAGCCTGCATCCAAGGAATGGGTAATAGCCCGATCCATTCAATACTGCTCAATACTGCTTCAATCTATCCACGAGATTCAAAAGCGGCTGATTAGTCCGCAACCGCTCTAGATTCTGAAATACAAGATCGAACGTCTTCGGAAGGTAAAGGTCGAGATCATCGGATGAAACATGCGGCGTGATGATCAGATTCTTCGTGCTCCAGAGGGAAGAGCCCGGTTCTAACGGCTCCTTGTCGACAACATCAATGACGGCGCCGGACAAGTGTCCATCGTTCAGGCTTTTCATCAGAGCATGATGGTCGACCGAGCCCGCCCGGCCGAAATTGAAGAATCCGGCGCCGCGTTTCATCAGGCTGAAACGCCGCCGGTCCATAAGATTGACGGTCTCGCCGGTCAGCGGCGCGGCGAGCGCGACAAAATCCGCGCGCGGTAGCGCCAGGTCGAGTTCGTCGATCGAAAACATCTCATCGACGAGTTCATGCGGTCGCCCGCTCCGGCGGACACCCAACACCGTCAGCCCGAGCGATCGTGCTGCGGCGGCGACAGCGGCCCCCATATCGCCGACCCCGATGACGAGAGCCGTCTTGCCCTTGATCGTCGGCGTAAAGATCTGATCCCATGCGCATCGACGCTGGTTGCAGGCGATCTCAGGCATGCGCGAGTTCAGCATCAGAAGGATCATGGTCGCAGATTCGGCAGCCTTGTCGAAATGAACGCCACTGTTGTTCGTTAGAATCACCTGTTGCGGCAGCCAGTCCAGGGGCAGCAGCGGCTCGATTCCCGCCCCGATGATATGTATCCATCTGAGGCGAGGCGCACGCTCCGCGAGTGCCTGCTTGGGAAAGCTGGGATCGACGATCACGTCGTTCGACGTCACCAGCGCCTGCGCATCGGACAGCCATGACAGATCGGAAAGATCGGATCCCAGCGTCGTGGTCGCCGCATGGGCGCCGTCGCGACCCCAGCCGCTACGGGCCATGGCGCTGGCGATCAGGTCATCGGTGAAACGGAACACATTGGGCTTGCTCGAACGGGTCTCGAAATGAATGTGAAAAATCTCTTCAGGCGTCTTCATTTTAATCATCCTGATCGTTCGTCATGCTGATCCAGCCGATCTTGAGATGTTGTCGCAGCGCTTTCTCGCTGCGGTCCGGCGAGTGCGAGCGCAGTGCCGCGACGATCTGACGATGGCCATGGATCGCGCGCTCGACCATTTTCCGGTCGCCACGCGTGATCCATCTCGGGTTCAGATAATATTCGCGGAAACTGGAGATCATCTCGACGAGACGGGCGGAACCGGACGCCTCCGCGATCGCCAGGTGAAAGCGCTGATTGAGTCTCACTCTCTCCTTGAATGTCGAGCTTTCCGCGCTTTCAATCAGGTATTCCAGTTCTTCGACCTGTTCGGGCGTGATGCGCATCGCGGCCAGCCGCACCGCACAAATTTCCAGCGCCTCTCGAATGTGAAAGATATCGGTGAGTTCGTCCCCGATATCGAGGACTTCGACCCCACCGGTTGGCAGTTCGCGGACAAGCCAATCGCCGATCAGTCGCGATATTGCCTCGCGCACGGGCGTCCTGCTCACTTTTAGTGCTGCGGCCGCTTCGACCTCGCGCAATCGCGTCCCCGGCGCGATCTTTCCGCCAACAATGGCACGGCGCAGATGCCGATATACCTGGTCGGCAACGCGCTGCGGCCTCGTCACCGGTGCAAGCGCCTTGCCCACCGCATCCCGCGACCGTGGATAAATCGACGATTTTATGCGTCCGCTCTTCTTCATTGTCTCTGTTCGGATCAAAGCGGGCGAACAACTTGCCTCAATCGAAAACCGCCCGCGCGCTTGTACTTTTTTAGTTCATTCAACGCGATGCAAGACCGATGCCGCATTCTGCATGCAGGATACAAACATTCCCGCGGCATCGGCTGGCATAGTTTTTGCTGCTGAATTTGCCGTGGAAGCCGCAATGGCCATGCCGCCAGGAAGTCGCTTCCCGCCGCCGATTGAAGAGTGGAGCGATCATGGTTTCCGACACAGAGATCTTTAAGCCCCAATATTACGAAGCCGTGCGACGGCCCCTGTTGGAAGCTGAGACGCTGCCCGTCTGGTGCTATACCTCTCCTGCATTCTATCGACGCGAGATCGAACGCATCTGGCGGAAAGTTTGGAATTTTCTCGGCTCCGCCGATCGTATTCCCAATCCCGGGGACTATTTCACCGTCACATTCGCCGACACGCCGCTGATTATCGTGCGCGGTCAGGACGGCGTTGTGCGCAGCTACGTCAATTCTTGTCGCCATCGCGGTTGTGAACTTCTCGAAGGCGAAGGCAACTCCAAGCTGATTGTTTGCCCCTACCATAGCTGGAGCTATGAACTGAGCGGCCACCTGCGTGGCGCGCCCGAGATGGACAAGACAGCAGGCTTCAAGAAGGAGGATAACGGCCTCATTCCGATCAGGACGGACAGCTGGGGCGGTTTCATCTTTATCTGCTTCGACAATGATGCGCCGCCCTTGAAAACATTCCTGGGCGAATTGCCGGAGAAGCTCGCGCCCTACCGTCTTGAGGATATGGTCCTTGTCAGGCGCAAAAGTTACGACATTGCCTGCAACTGGAAACTCTTCGTCGAAAACGCGAAAGAGGCCTATCACATCGGCACTGTTCACGCCTCCACCATCCACAAATATGCGTCGGCAAAATCGGCGGGCTATTGGGTCGAGGAAGCCAAGGGCGAATACGTCATCACCTTCGCGCAGCATGAAGGCAGCATGGCTCTCCTGAAGGACGCCAGGGGGTTCCCGACGATCGAGACCCTGATCGGCCGCAAGGAGGAAAAGGGCACCTACGCTCCCTTGATCTATCCGAGCACCTATCTCGCCTGCACCATCGACTGCGCTTGGTATCTGGAGATGCACCCGCTCGGTCCCGACCGAACGCGCATGATTCACGGCGCGCTGTTTCCAAGGAGCCGGCTCGAACGACCCGATTTCCAGGAACTGGCCAATAATTACTTCATGCGCTGGGACATCACGATCGAGGAAGACATCGTCGCATCGGAGCGGCAACAGAAGGGTGTCGACACCGACTATGCCAGGCCCGGCCGCTTCTCCTACCGCGAGCCGCTGGTGCACGAGATCGACAATTGGGTGCTAGATCAGGTTCTCGACAAGAATTGATTGGCGGTATCGATGGACGATCTCGGCAACGAACTGTTCGACGGAATTATTCCGGCAGGCGCGCCCTGGGCGGGACGCATCAAGACAGGTCAATTGCTCAAGATCATCGATCTCAAGGGACAGCAGGCCGTCGACTTCCTCTGCTACAACGCCGACGATATCGAGGAGCGCTACCATGCTCCCAATACGCTGAAGGCTGCAGCCACTTTCGCGCTGACCCGAGGACATATCCTTTATTCGGATCTCGCCAATCCGATGTTCGAGATCGTCGATGACACTTATGGCGGTCATGATACGATTGGCGGCTGTTGCAGCGCACCGAGCAACCTGATGCTTTACGGCGTAAAGGATTGTCCGGGCTGCCGCGAAAATTTCCTGAAGGCCCTGGCGCCATTTGGCATGGGACGAAGGGACATCGTTCCCAACGTCAATTTCTTCATGAAGGTCGGGATCAGCGACAGCGGCAATGCCGCCATCGCTCCGGGAGATTCCGTTCCCGGAGCCTATGTCGAGCTCAAGGCCAGGATGGACCTGCTCGTCGCCGCATCGAACTGTCCCCAGATCAACAATCCGTGCAACGGCTTCAATCCTACGGAAATCAGGATCACGGTTTCGGAGGACGCCGCCGCCGCAATGGGAGCCATGCGATGAGCGCGAAGACGATCGCCCAATTCAGCGTCGAGGCCCGCCGCGGCAAGGCGGTCCGGCTCAAGCGGGGGCAAGTGATCCGCGTCATCAATACGTTCGGCCAGCAGGTGGTTGACACATGGGCGTTCGTCGATGGCGACCTGCAAGAATGCATGTCGATGGAGCACACCCGCGCCTCGCTCTCGCGTATCATGCCGAAGGCCGGCGACGTGTTCGTCACCAACCACCGACGTGCGATCCTGACGATGGTTGCCGATAGCTCGCCAGGCATCCATGACGGGCTGATCGCCGCCTGCGACCGCTATCGTTATGAGTTGCTCGGCTGCAAGGATTATCACGACAACTGCACCGAC
Source organism: Bradyrhizobium sp. (assembly GCA_035547995.1). Lineage (GTDB taxonomy): Bacteria > Pseudomonadota > Alphaproteobacteria > Rhizobiales > Xanthobacteraceae > Bradyrhizobium. The sequence goes on from DASZTN010000205.1 coordinate 14,823, forward strand.
AACCTCGCTTCGGCCATGGCCGAACTTGGCTTCGCCGTGCCCAAGACGCCTTCTCCGCTGAATCTCTTCATGAACATCCCCGTACATGGGGACGACAGCCTGACCTTCGATCCGCCGGTGAGCCGGCCGAACGACTACGTTGATCTGCGAGCCGAACTCGATTGCATCGTTGCGTTCTCCGCCTGTCCCCAGGATATCGTTCCGATCAACGGCATCGACCGCAAGCCGACCGGGTTTGATTTCGCCGTGCTGGAGCCGTGACATGGAAATCGATGCTGCCAGCCTCGACGCCGATGCGGCATATCGGCTGCTGGTCGGGGCCGTCGTTCCCCGTCCGATCGCCTGGATCACCACGCTTTCCCCATCCGGACTCGTCAACGCAGCGCCGTTCAGTTGTTATACGTTCGTCTGCAACGATCCGCCCATGCTGGCGATCAATATCGGCAGACGCGACGGGCAGTTGAAGGACACGGCGCGCAACATTCGCGACGGCGGGGAGTTCGTCGTCAATGTCGTCAGCGAAGATCTTCTTGAATCCATGCACGCTACTTCTGCCGAATGCGGGCCGGAGATCAGCGAAGTGGAGGCGCTCCAGATCGCGGTCGCTCCAAGCACGGCAGTACGCCCGCCACGGATAGCTGCATCACCGGTCAACCTCGAGTGCCGTCTCGACAGAATTCTCGAATTGGGACGCCTCCGGAACGACCTGGTGTTCGGACGTATCGTTCATTTCCATGTCGCCGACGCCGTCTGCGAGCGCGGAAGAATCGAAAGCCAAAAGCTCAAACCGGTTGCCCGCCTAGCCGGCCGCAAGTATGCCCGGCTCGGCGACATCGTGAGCCTGCTGCCATCCGATCTGGCGCTACCGCCCTTGAGCGGCGCCAGCGGCGGTACAGACGTCAACACATGAAGCCGGCAGATTCCTCATGAGTTATTCATGGGATTTTCGGACCGTTTGGGAGTATCGGCAGGTTTTCGTGCGTGGTGGGATCATCACCGCACAACTTACGTTCTGGGCCACGATCATCGGAACAAGTCTCGGGCTTCTCCTTGGCCTGATGCGCCGGAGCGACAACGCTGCACTTAGATACCCGGCCGCCGTTTATATCGAATCATTTCGCGCCACACCGATCCTCGTGCAATTGGTCTGGATCTATTACTCGATGCCCATTCTCACCGGATTGCAGATGGGCAACATCGCCTCCTGCGCCATCGGACTCGGGCTGCACTGTTCGGCCTATATCGCCGAAATCTTCCGCGCCGGTGTCAACTCCATCGACAAGGGGCAATGGGATGCGGCCTCGGCGATGGGCATGAGCTACACTCAAATGATGCGGCGGATCATCCTGCCCCAAGCAATCCGGCGCATGATCCCTCCGTTCATCAACGAATTTGCAACCCTGATCAAACTGACCACGCTCGGATCCGTTCTCGCCGTCAATGAATTGCTCCACGAAGCGGAGAACCTGATCAACAACACTTATCGGCCGCTCGAAATCTACACCGCCGTCGCCATCGTCTTTGCGATCATGATCTATCCGTTCATTTACGCCTCCCAGCGTCTCGAACGACATTGGAAGGTCCGCTCGTGAGCGACGCCATTCTCAAGCTGAGGAATTTGCAAAAGAGCTTCGGGGGACATCAGGTTCTCAAGGGCATCGACCTCGAAATCGAGAAAGGTGAGGTTCTGGCCATCATCGGACCGAGCGGCTCCGGAAAAAGCACGCTTCTGCGCTGCCTGAATTTTCTCGAAGAATATGATCATGGCGAAGTGCTGTTCCATGGACAGCTCGTTGGCTATCGCAAGGCGTCGCACAATCGGATGATCAGAAATTCCGCCAGGGAGATCGCGAACATTCGCAAACGGATGGGCATGGTTTTTCAATCCTTCAATCTGTTTCCTCACATGACGGTGCTGGAGAACGTGATCGAAGGTCCGGTATATGTTCGGAGATTCAGCCGGTCCGATGCCGAACGCAACGCCAGGATATTGCTCGACCGCGTCGGTCTTGGCAGCAAGATCAACGAATATCCGAGCAAGCTATCCGGAGGTCAGCAACAGCGTGCCGGCATCGCCCGGGCGTTGGCGATGAACCCCGAGGTGATGCTGTTCGACGAGCCCACTTCGGCACTCGATCCCGAACTCGTCGGGGAAGTACTCGACGTCATGAAATCCCTCGCTGCCGACGGAATGACGATGATCGTGGTTACTCATGAAATGGGTTTTGCGCGGGATGTCGCAGACCGCGTTGTGGTGATGGACGATGGCTCCATCGTCGAAATCGGATCGCCGGCCGATATTTTCAGCAGTCCAGTCCAGGCGCGGACGGCCGAGTTTTTGCGCCGCGTTCTGCACCGGCGACATCAGATGGAATTCGAGGCGTAAGGGCAGCAGGAGAGATAATCCCATGAGAGCAACCGGACGGCTTCCATTGACATTCGCCGTATTAACTCTGGCCGCGGCTCTATCCATCGTCGCGTCTGGACTACCGGCCCACGCACAGGTAATGGATCGCATTCTGAAGGATCGGAAGATCAAGATCGGTTACATCCCGGCTCCTCCTGGAACGATCAAGGATCCGGCTTCCGACGAGGTCACCGGATATTACGTCGACGGTGTTCGTTACATCTTCAAAACCATCAATGTCGAGCCTGAATTTATCGAGACGACATGGGCGAACTTCGCGGCCGGACTGCAAGCGGGTCAGTTCGATCTGTCGATCGCCGGAACGTTCGCCACCATCCAGCGCGCCGCGGCGGTGGAATTCACCCATCCGATCAACTATCTCGGTTACAGCGCCATCGTAAAGACCGGCGATCCGCGCTTCTCGAAGCTGTCCGATTTCAATCAGGAGGGCATCAAGATCGCGGTCGTCCAGGGCGGCGCGGGTCAGGAATTCGTCAAGGAAAACTTCCCCAAGGCGACCATCGTCGCGCTCGCGACCGGCAACCTCACCGCGCCGTTCGTCGAGGTATCGGCCGGCCGCGCCGATGTCGGTATCGAAGACGCCTGGCAGGCCCGCCGTTATGCCGCACAGCAGCCCGGCGTCACGTCGCTCTTCGACGCTCACCCTTACAACCTTCTGCCGCTCGCATGGAGCGTCAAGCGGGGTAATGACGACCTCTTGCGTTTCATGAACACATCGATCGACTTCATGCTGCTTACGGGAAGATGGGAGAAGTTGACCGAGAAATACGGCGCAACAGGCCGATTCTACGACAGGCCGGAGCTCGTTCCCTTTGGGGTGGCGACCGAAGAAAAGAAATGATCGCGCCGACATAGGCGCCTCACATTTCACGATCTGCGAGGCACGGCGGTCGTTCGTTTGGTGATTGCTGTCGCCGGCGTGCCCACGGATTGCAGCTGTGATCGGCCCACTCATTGAAAGATGTTGAGGCCATTCTCGACGCGCACTATCTCGGTCGCGACATTCAGCTTGCTGCATCGGCGATATTGAAGCTCAAGGCGCACCTATGCTTTACTCTCGCGATGCTGCCGGTCACCAAGCTCGACCAGCTCCGAGAGGTGCATTCCCTGACGAAGCCATCGTCATCAAGCTTTGCGCCATGGAGATTACAGATCTAAACCACCCCCTGCACGCCGGCGCCCAATAGAGCATCGCGGATGCCAATTGGAAGCAGCTCCGGCTGATTCACCCTACGACACCCAGACGCGGCGTGAAGCGAAGCGCCACCTCTTGCCCGGTCTCGATCGATTCATAGAGCGCCGAGATCAATTCGAGGCTCTTGCGGCCCTCGAGGCCGTCGACCAGCGCGGCGCGCTGGTTCAGCAGGCAGTCGACGACGTGTTGGTAATAGGCCTGATGGCCGAAGCCGTAGACATTCGGCGGGTTGGTCGAGAATTTTTCGATCGCGTCCTTGTCCGGCGGCAGTTCATCGACGAAGCGCCAATGTCGGATCTGGTTGACCGCAAGACCCGCTATTTCGACTACCCCCTTTTCGCCGAGGATGGAAAGCGAGCCTTCGAGGTCTGTCGGCCGGGTAGCGGTGGTCGCCTCGATCACGCCGAGCGCGCCGTTCTTGAACTTCAACGTCGCGACCGCCGTGTCCTCGGCCTCGATCCGCACCAGAGCGGTGATCGCGCGGGCATGAACACTGGTGACATCGCCGAAGAACCATTCCAGCAGGTCGATATAGTGGCTCGCCTGATTGGTGAGCACGCCCCCGTCATAGGCCCAAGTGCCGCGCCAACTGTCTTGGTCGTAATAGGCCTGATCGCGACACCAGCGCACGCGCACGGTGCCGAGCACGAGCTTGCCGAAGCGGCCGGCCTCCAGTGCCTCGCGCGCCTTGACGACAGGAACATTGAAGCGGTTCTGCTTGACGACGAAAAGCTTGACGCCGGCCTCGTCGCAGGCACGGATCATGTCGTCTGCGTCCTGCAGGCGCAGCGCAATAGGCTTTTCCACCACCACGTGCTTGCCGGCCTTCGCGCAGGCGATGACGTGTTCGCGGCGCATGCCGCTGGGCGTCAACAGCGCGACCGCATCGATGTTTTTGCAGGCGAGAAAATCATCGATGTCATAGTGGGCGCTGACGCCGAACTTCGCCGCGATCGCATCCGCCCGCGCGCGCTCCCGATCGCAGACGGCCACGAGCGTTGCGCCCTCGATCCGATTATCCCCGAGCAGATCGGAATGGCGCCTGGCGATACGCCCGCATCCGAGCAGGCCGAACCTGATCATCGAGCTTCCTTTTCAGCGCAGAGGCTACGCGGAGCGCCAATAGTGCGACGCTGCCGGCTCCATTCGCAAAAGCTCCAACAGATCAAGTCAATTGGACACAGCTCGTTCCTGACTTGACCGGTTCGGGCATCGGTTTTTGGCTGCTAGCGATCATCCTTCGTGGCATTCGGACGCCGGATCGGCAATCTCCGGCCTGCTCCAGCGGATCAGGAGACCGAAACGACGCGCAGGTTGTTCGTTGTCCCGGCCTGACCTAACGGTATGCCGGCAACGACCACCAAAGTATCACCGGCGCTAGCGACCCCTTCCCGCTTCGCAAGCTCGGTCGCGCGACTAACCATCTCCTCGTAGCTTTGCACGGGCTCGGAAAGCGCGCTGTGTGCGCCCCACAAAAGGCAGAGACGACGGGACACTTCTACACTCGTCGTGGTGGCCAGGATCGGTACCCTGGGCCGCTTCCGCGCGACACGAGCGGCCGTTGTTCCACTTGAGGTATAAGCGACGATGGCTGCTGCACGGATCGCCGAGGCTAATTCGGCCGCCGCCGCGGCAACCGCATGCGGCGAAGTCTGTTCCTCATGAGGCTGGGTTGCTTCGATGATCGAGCGGTACATCTTGTGCTGCTCCGTGCTGCGGATGATGCGATCCATCATTTCGACCGCTTCGCGCGGGTACTGGCCGGTCGCCGACTCCGCCGACAACATCACGGCATCCGCGCCGTCATAGATCGCGGTCGCGACGTCCGAAGCCTCGGCACGTGTGGGTGTCGGGGCTGCCACCATTGAATCGAGCATCTGAGTGGCGACGATCACCGGCCTGACAGCCAGCCTGCAGGCGCGTACCAGCTCCTTCTGGCGGCCGGGTACATCCTCGTGCGGAATCTCGACCCCGAGATCGCCGCGCGCAACCATGATCGCATCCGACATCTGGATAATATCATCGATCCGCTCGAGGGCGGCAGGCTTCTCGATCTTCGCCATGAGCCCGGCCCGCTCGCCAATGAGAGCCCGTGCTTCGATCATGTCCGACGGCTTCTGCACAAATGAGAGAGCCACCCAGTCCACACCAAGGCGCAAGCCGAATTCCAGATCGGCTCGATCCTTATCGGTGAGCGGCGATAGATCGAGAATCGTTCCGGGCAAATTGACGCCCTTGTGGTTCGAGATCGCCCCACCAACGATCACCTCGGATTCGATGTAGTCCTCGCCTAGTTGCGTTGCGCGAACGCGTACCCTGCCATCGTCGATCAAAAGATCATCGCCGGGCGCTAGAGCTGCAAAGATTTCCGGGTGCGGCAAGGGTATGCCGTCGCCGTCTCCTTCCGATCCGGAGCGGACAAAGCGAACGATCTCGCCGGACCGAACCGTAATCTTCCTGTCGCGCAGGGAGCCAACGCGAATTTTCGGCCCTTGCAGGTCCATCAGAACGCCAATCGGGCGCTGCACATCCCGCTCGATCGCCCGGATCGCGGCATGAACGCTTGCATGATCCTTGTGAGTTCCGTGACTGAAGTTGAGACGGAATGTATCCACCCCGGCAAGAAACAGCGCCTTGAGCATCTCTGGCGAAGCACTGGCGGGGCCAATTGTGGCGACGATTTTCGCGCGTCGACGACGCATGCGTATGATCCTTTTCTGCCCCCGGCCCAATCTGCGCGGGAATTGCACCCAGGATGCCGCCTCTTCCGATGCCTCGATCTCGCAGCAACGATGCCGCCAAAGAAGAACGCCGCTATTGAACCAGCCGCGCACGAAGACGCGAGAATTCCCCCTCCGTAATCGACCCTGCCTTCTTGAGCTGATCCAACTTTCCAAGCTCGTCGGCAACGCTGAACCCGACCACACGCCGCAACTCGTCACGAGCCGCCTGGGCTTGTTGCGCGTTGCGCTCGGCCATCCCCCGCCCTTGAGTGATCAGGTAAATGATCACACCGATATAGGAGGTCAAAATAAGTACGATGACCCAGATGGCTTTTGCCCAGCCTGAAATATCGCCGCGTCTGAAGATGTCCGCAAAGATTGTAATGAGAAACCAGAACCAGATCACGAACGCGAATATCGTCAGCACATCGATCAGAAAGTTCGAAAAGGTGAAGCCTCCCTCGAAGAGCATGACACCCTCCTTGCTGCTTAATCATCGACCTTCCGCGTCTTTTTGTTGGCCACTATTAACATCTTTGTGCCGGTTCGTACATTGCTGGGTTGTATCTATGGCTCACTCGCCTTTGACAGTTTGATGTCGATGGCCACGCCCGGCATCGGCTGCCGGTCGTTTGTCGGGTGATGCGAGCCGGTTGTTATTCGCCTCCCGGATGCCCTTGATGCGAACGGCGGCCTTCATTCGGCAGCAGAATTCCAGCGGGGCAGGTTCCCGATCCGGAACGTCCGTTCGTCCCGGAAGTTAGGTTTGCGAGCATCCGTTCGGCTTCGGCGAGCCTGGATTACCTCACAACTAACGCGGGTGAACGCTGGCCGCTTTGAGGTGTGGTCAATATGAAGGACATACTCGTTTTCCTTTCTCCGTCGGCGCAAACAGATAGTCTCCCGGACGCAGCGCATTATGCGATCGCGTTGGCTCGCATACACGGGGCACATCTATCTGCATTGATTGCAGACATCGAAACCGACCTCTACGACTTGCCGCCCGAAGCGGACATCCGGCAGGTCGAGAAAGCTGCCACCCAGCCGATATCGTCGAGTGAGCGGGTGGCACGAGTGGCGGCACTCGTTCGGTCCGCGGCGGCAGATGCAACATTGGCATGTGACATTTTACCTGCCGAAGACCAGTCCGTGCCGCTTCGCGAACGAATAATCCATTGCACTCAGGTGCGCGACATGCTGGTCATCGACGTCCGAGGACCACTCGCGTCACCTCGCAAGGACCTCGTCGAGGCGACCCTATTTGGCAGCGGTCGGCCAATTGTCCTCGTGCCACCAAACACTCCGGTTCTCCCGGAAAATCGGTTTGTCGTGGCGTGGGACGGAACACGTTCGGCAGTTCGCGCGGTGCACGATGCCTTGCCGCTCCTCGTCAAGTCGCGTGAGGTGCTCGTCGTATCGGTAATCGATGACAAGCTGTTTCCGACACCTCATTCTGGAGAGGCGCTCTGCAGCTATCTGACACGTTGGCACGTTGACGCCAAATTCAGCGCGATCCGCCGCGAGACTCTGAATATCGGCGAGACACTTCTGTCCTATGCGCGGCGGGCAAACGCGGATCTATTGATTATGGGCGCCTTCGCACATGGATTCGAGCGCGCGCTGATGCTCGGTAGCGCAACGCGAGACATCTTTGAGGCGAGAATCGGAATTCCCGTGCTCCTGTCGCACTGATCTCCATTGTAGCGTCTGATGCTCACGCAGAGGTCAGCTCGCGAAGCTGTGCGCCGGCCTCTACCGCGGTCACCGCCCGGCGCAACGAAGCCGACGAACGGATGACGAGTTTCTCCGCCTCCACCACCAGAAAGAATGCCAGTCCGGCTGCCAGAAGCCATGGCCAAACCCAGATCGGGATGGCTTCGTTGCCGAACACGGCTTGCAACGGCGGCGCATAGGTGAAAAGCAACTGGAGAATCACGACTGCGGCGATTCCGAACGGCAGGTATTTATTGCCGAGATGCGCGGTGAAGGACAAGGAACTGTCCAGCAGATAGCGGCTGTTCAGGAGATAGAACACCTGGCCGATCGTGATCATATTGACCGCGACCGTCCGGGCAAGTTGGTCCGAGGCCCCTTGCGCTTTCATCCAGAAAAACGCCCACAGGGTGGTTGCGACCAACGCCGCGCCGACGAACAGCACGCGCCAGAATCCGAAGCCGGTCAGGATCGGACGGTCCACTGCGCGTGGCGGCCGGTTCATGACGTCGAGCTCGTGCGGTTCGAATGAGATCACCAGCCCCAATGCGACCGACGTTACCATGTTCACCCAGAGAACTTGCGGAGCAGTGATCGGCATCGTGAAGTGAAAAAATATCGCGATCATAATGACAAGTCCCTGGGCCACGTTGGTCGGCAGCATGAACAGGATGGCTTTTTCGATGTTGTTGTAGACGGTGCGGCCTTCCCTTACAGCCGCGGTGATCGAGGCAAAGTTGTCGTCAGCCAGGATCATTCCCGCCGCCTCTTTGGTGACTTCGGTGCCCTTGATCCCCATTGCAACGCCGATGTCGGCCTTCTTCAGCGCGGGCGCATCGTTCACGCCGTCGCCGGTCATCGCCACGATCTGCCTGTTAGCCTGGATTGCCTTCACGAGGCGAAGCTTGTGTTCGGGGCTCGCGCGTGCGAACACATCGACACTACGTACCTTTTCCCGCAATGCAGCCTCGTTCATCTCCTCGATCTCTGCGCCGCTGATCGCCGTCTCGCCATCGCCAATGCCGAGCATTTTGGCAATCGCCGCCGCTGTGATCTTGTGATCGCCGGTGATCATGGTGACGCGAACGCCACCGCCGTGGCATTCCTTCACAGCTTCGATCGCCTCTTTACGCGGCGGATCCAGAAGACCGATCAAGCCGAGCAGGACAAGATCCTTCGGCAGGTCGGCTGGAGCGAGGCTTCCTGTCTTCAGGCCCGGGTTCTCCAGCCAGGCGAGCGCCAACACACGCTCGCCCTGCCCCGCGAGCAGGTCGGCGGCCTGCAGGAAGTGCGTCCGATCGAGCGGCTCCGGCTGACTGCCGACGGCCTGATGTCGATCGCAATGTTCGAGGACGACTTCGGGCGCGCCTTTGACAAACAGGCATTCTCTTCCGTCGGCGGAGCTGTGAAGCGTCGCCATGAACTTATGCTCGGATTCGAATGGGATGGCGTCGATCCGCGGAAACGCAATCTGCTCGGCCCGCCGGTCCAAGCCGAGCTTGATCGCGAACGGATAGAGCGCCCCTTCGGTCGGATCGCCCTGCACCTTCCAGCTGCCTTCCTCGTGAAGCAGTTCTGCATCGTTGCACAGCATGGAGGCGCGTCCCATGAGCGTGAGAGCCGGCCTCTTGGCCGCCGCCTTTCCGTCGCTCGTGACCTCTCCCTCCGGGGCATAGCCGTTTCCGGTGACCTGATACACCTCCTCAGCGGTGACGGCGGAAACGACCATCATTTCCATAAGTGTCAGGGTGCCGGTCTTGTCCGAGCAGATGCGCGATACCGACCCCAATGTCTCCACCGCGGGCAGTCGCCGGATGATGGCATTGCGCTCGGCCATACGCTGAACGCCGATCGCGAGCGTGATCGTGATGATTGCCGGCAGGCCCTCAGGGATAACCGAGACCGCGATGCCAACCACGGCTTGGAACAACTCGACGAAATCCATGTGCGTCACCCACTTGCCGTAGGCGAACACCAGCACGCCCACGGCCCCGACGATCGCGGAGATGACGTAGCCGAACTTCTTGATCTGGCGCAGCAACGGCGTCTCGAGTGCGCTGACGCCCGCGAGCAGTGAATTGATCCGTCCAAGCTCGGTCTCCTTGCCCGTCGCGACGACGACGCCGCTTGCACGCCCCGACACAACCATGGTTCCGGAGAACGCCATGCATTCCCGATCCCCGACGGTGGAGTTGTCAGAAACTGGGTCTGTGTTCTTATCGGCGGGCACGGATTCGCCGGTTAGGGCTGCTTCCTCGGTCCGCAGATTCTTCGCCTCGAAGAGCCGGATATCCGCAGGAATCCGGTCGCCTGATTCAAGCAGCACGATATCTCCGGGAACCAGCTGTTGCGCGGGAATCAGGCGCGTCTCCCCGCCGCGCACAGTTCGCGCCTCGGCAGACAGCATGTTCCGGATAGCGTCGAGCGCCTTCTCGGCTTTCCCCTCCTGTATGAAGCCGAGCAGCGCATTGAGGATGACGACGGCGAAAATGATCGAAGCGTCAACCCACAGATTCAACATCAGCTTCGTGAAGCCGGCGCCCAACAGAACGTAAATCAGAACGTTATTGAACTGGGACAGGAAGCGCATGAGCGGCCCGCGCTTCTTGCCCTCGGGCAGCCTGTTCGGGCCATAGGCCTTCAGGCGCCGCGCCGCCTCGGCCGCATCGAGACCTTTCTCGCAGTCAGTGGTAAGCGATCTTGCAACGTCGCTGGCCGACATTGCATGCCAAGCCGTAGCGCCATCAGCGTTGTTCTTGTCTGCCACCGTCGGGTCTGTGTTCATCCGCCACCCACGCAACTCAGATATGGAGCGGGTGCAACGTCGAGATGACTAAAGGCTCGCCCGCTCGGCCACCAGCTCCGCATGAAGACGCTCGATGTCTTCGCGACGGCACAATTGGGTGCCGTGGGTCAGGACTGCAGCCGTGCCAGCCGCCATGCCAAGCATGAATGCGTCCTCGACATTTTCTCGATGCGCAAGCGCGAAAGTCATGCCTGCCACAAAACTATCGCCTGCACCTACAGCGCTCACGGGCTTCACCTTGGGGCCTCTTAGCCGCAACGTGCCTGAACGATGTGCGAGCAATGCGCCGTCACGTCCCATGGTCACAGCAAGGTTCTCGACGGCGCCGGTGGCAACTAAAGACGTCGCCGCTTCGACAAGTTCCTCGACGCTTTCAAGCTTTCGGTGTGTCAGGATCTCGAATTCGCCAAGACTGGGCTTGGCAAGATAAATGCCTCCTGCCGATATCGCCGCCTGGAGCGCAGGTCCCGAGGTGTCCAAAATCAAGCGTGCTCCATTGCTCTGCACAATGCTGGCGAGGCGGGCATAGAAATCGACGGGAACACCGGGCGGCAGGCTACCGCTTGCGACGATGTAGTCTGCGTCGCATTCTTTCAGGTGCGACAGGGCCGATTGCCACTCTGTCTCAACGAGGGCAGAGCCTTGGCTTACGAAGCGATATTCCAGTCCCGAAATCTCTTCAAAGACCGTAAAGTTGATGCGCGTGCCGCCAGCTACCTCAATGCATTTTGCTGGCACGCCCAATTTTGCGACGAGTTCATTCAGGACGAGTCCGGTTGTGCCGCCGGCCAGATAAATGGCACAGGCTTCGGCGCCCAGCTCCTTCAGCACGCACGCGACATTGATGCCGCCGCCGCCCGCGTCAGTCCGCTGTTGTACCGTACGGTTCTTCCGGATCGGTCTAATTTCGTTCGACTGGAACGCGAGATCGATGGTCGGGCTCAGCGTCAGTGTAACGATCGGCTTTGAGGCTGTCTCCGGCTGCTGTATCATGTCGCAAGCCTTCTCGCCTGAATAGAAGCTTGAAGGTTACCATCCTTAGAGGATGAACGCCATGCGGCTCGTCGGAGACATTGGCGGAACCAACGCAAGGTTTGCGATTGCGGGGCCTGGTAGGCAGCCGTACAACGCGCGCAAGTTGCCCATCGCCAACTATCCCGGCCTTGTCGAGGCCGTTGAAGACTATCTGCCCGCCGTCCCCGCGGTGGAAGAGGCGGTGCTTGCCGTGGCGGGTCCCGTCCTTGGCGATCAGGTGACCTTCAGCAACAGTTCCTGGCATTTCTCGATCGCGGATGCGCGGCGGCGGCTCGGTTTGCGCAAGTTGATCGTCATCAATGATCTTCTTGCGCAGGCATTGTCCGTTGCCGCACTGCAACCCGATGAGATCAGTTCCGTCAAAGCGGGAGCGCCCGATCCAGGGCAGCCTTCCCTCGTGATTGGCCCCGGAACCGGCCTCGGTGTTGCCTTTCTACTAAATAATTCGGGAAAACTTGTAGGCCTCCCGAGTGAGGCCGGACACGCCACCTTCGCCCCGACCGACCGTGTGCAAATAGAAATTCTATCGCATCTCCACGGTCGATACCCGCATGTGTCAGCTGAACGGTTGCTGTCCGGATCGGGCCTATTGGCGATTGCGACAACTCTGGCCAAAATGAATGGGCAGATCATCGATCTGCAGGATCCGAGAGACGTTTCGGCCCGCGCTGCGGCGGGCCAATGCCCCACCTGCCGTGAGGCGATAAGGATCTTTTCCTCCATCCTCGGTTCGACCGCCGGCAATTTAGCCCTGACTCTTTTGACCGGCGGTGGCGTCGTCATTACTGGCGGACTCTGCCGCGGACTGCGACCACTTTGGGATGTGGCGGCGCTGACCGATGCCTTCATCGAAAAGGGACGGTTCAGGTCGTATTTGGATGGGATCCCCATAGACCAGATCTTGCGTCCTCATGCAGGCCTTCTTGGCGCTGCATTATATGTCGAGCCAAGCCACTCCGCTTGAGCCAGAGCGGGTGGACGCTTCTTGTTACATGGTTGCGCGCATGTCCGTGGGCTGGCCGATGCGCCAGATGTGCCTTGTTTTCGTTCGGAAGCAGGAGAACGGTCATGGCAGGAACAATAAGGCGGCCATCGGTCTTCGTGGAGAGAAGGCAAGGTCAGACCGAAGATCGCATGGTTCTTTCGTAGCCGCTCAGTGAGCCAAGACATGTCTCGCAAAGCCGGTCTTGTTCCGTCGCAATTTGATGCCGTCGCCTTCGATCTCGATGGCGTGGTCACAGATACCGCGGGCCTCCATTTTGAGGCGTGGACGCAAACGTTCGATGTTTTTTTCGAGGAGCGCGCGCGCCGCACCGGCGCTGCCGCTGCGCCATTCACGCTCGAAGACTATCGCAAATACATCGACGGGCGTCCGCGCGAAGAAGCTATTCGTGCCTTTCTGGCCGCCCGGGGCGTGGAGATAGAGGAAGGCAGCGAGGGCGACGGTCCCGAGGTCGAAACCGTCCAGGGCCTCGCCCGGCGAAAGGACGGACTGTTTCTGGAGGGAATACGCAGCAAAGGCGTCGATGTTTATCCGTCCACGGTAGCCCTGATCCGCCGTCTGCGTGCACTCCGCCTCAAGACCGCGGTAGTCTCGGCGAGCCGCAACTGTCAGGAGATTTTGCAAACTGCACGGCTCGACCATCTGTTCGACGTCCGTATCGATGGACGCAATGCGGCCGCTTTGGGTCTGCCGGGCAAGCCGGCGCCGGATACCTTTCTTGCGGCAGCGCAGCGCCTCGGGACATCCCCCGAACGCACCGTCGTCATCGAGGACGCGATCGCCGGCGTGACGGCCGGGCGAGCCGGCGGCTTCGGTCTCATCATCGGTATCGCCCGGACCGGCCAAGCTGCGGACCTGGAGAATGCCGGTGCCGATATCGTCGTCGCCGACCTCAGCCAGATCGATTTGGAACTGGAAGATGGGCTAACGCCGCGACGGCTCGCCGCCAAGCCCGACGTGCACCGGCTTGACCCGTTCATTGCACAGCCAGGCACGGAGACCCGGCATCCCGCGGCCGACGCTCGGCCAGACCCCTGGCTGTTTACAGAGGACGGCTTCGATCCGGATCTGGAGGGGCGCCGCGAAACTCTGTTCGCCGTAGGCAACGGCTATTTCGTGACTCGCGGAGCCGCAGCCGAGGCGAGCGCTGACGATCTGTATTATCCCGGCACGTATCTGGCCGGCGGCTACAACCGGCTCACGACGCTGATCGATGGCCGTTCGATCGAGAACGAGGACCTGGTCAACCTCCCCAATTGGCTGCCATTGACCTTCCGTATCGACGACGGAGAATGGTTCGATCTGCGTCGCGTCGAAATCCTTGAGTATCGGCAAACGCTCGATCTGCGCCGTGGTCTCTACATGCGAACTTTGCGCCTACGCGACCCTCGGGGGCGGGAAACCGGCCTCGCCGAGCGCCGCTTCGTGCACATGGATAGCAAGCACCTCGCAGGCCAGCAGGTCACCGTAACCTCGCGGAATTGGGCCGGCCGGCTCACGGTGCGCGCCATGCTGGACGGCGACGTCGCCAATACCGGCGTGCCGAGATACAAAGCATTTGAAAGCAGGAATCTGCACGTGTGCGAAGCCGCCGCCATCGCACCTTGCTCCATGCTGCTGGAAGTAGAGACGACGCAGTCGCAACTGCGGATCGCACAAGCCGCACGATTGCACGTAAGCGCGCACGGAGTTGATGCCGCGGTAGACAAACATCCGATCGAGGAAGCGGCGCGTGCCGGCTATGAGATCGCCCTTGATGTCGTGCCGGGCGCCAGCATCGAGATCGAGAAAATCCTCGCGCTTTATACCTCCAGGGATCGCGCCATCGCCGATCCGGTAACCGCTGCGCGCACCGCCATCGCACGGGCCGACAGCTTCGATGCCCTTCTTCAAAGCCATGAACGCATCTGGGGACATTTGTGGGAGCGCTGTGACCTGGATCTGCTCGATATCGCGAGCGACGAGGCGGATGAGACGCATTTGGCCGTGCGCCTGCACCTCTTCCATCTGCTTCAGACAGCTTCCAGCCACAGCATGGAGCTGGATGCCGGCATCCCCGCCCGGGGCTGGCATGGCGAGGGGTATCGCGGCCACATCTTCTGGGATGAGCTGTTCATCTTCCCGTTGCTGAACCTGCATTTGCCGATCCTCGCCCGTGCCCTGTTGCTTTACCGTTACCGGCGTCTCGACGAGGCGCGCTGGGCCGCGCGGCAAGCCGGATTCCCCGGCGCGATGTATCCATGGCAGAGCGGCAGCGACGGCCGCGAAGAAACCGACGTCATGTACTTCAACCCGCGGTCCGGCAACTGGATCAAGGACGACACGCATCTCCAGCGCCATATCGGCGCGGCCGTCGCCTATAACGTTTGGCAGTACTACCAAGCCACCGGCGATGCCGAGTTCCTTTACTCCTTCGGCGCCGAGCTGATGTTCGAGATTGCCCGCTTCTGGGCCGGGATTGCGCAGTGGAACGAAGCGCGCGGCCGCTATGACATTTGCGGGGTCATGGGCCCGGACGAGTTCCATGACGGCTATCCGGATCGGGAAGCGCCAGGCTTGGATAACAACGCGTACACCAACGTGATGGCCGCTTGGTGCATTGCTCGTGCGCTCGACCTCTTTGAGGTGCTGCCGAACGAACGCTGCCACGAGCTGTGCCAGAACCTGCGGATCGAACAGCAGGAACTCGCACATTGGGAGCATGTCAGTTGCAAACTATACCTGCCATTCCATGATAACGGCATTCTCAGCCAGTTCGAAGGGTACGAGGCGCTACAGGAGTTCGACTGGGACGCCTATCGGCGCAAATATCCGAACATCATGCGGCTCGATCTGATCCTCGAGGCGGAGCGCGACTCGCCCAATCGCTACAAGCTCTCCAAGCAGGCCGACGCGTTGATGCTGTATTATTTGTTTTCCGCAGAAGAACTGGCGGAACTGTTCAACCGCCTCGGTTACACTTTCGATCCCGGCACGATCCCCAGAACCATCGACTACTATCTGCGGCGCAGCTCGCACGGCTCCACCTTGAGCGCCCTCGTGCACGCCTGGGTATTGGCGCGCTCCTGCCGGCAGCGCTCGTGGTCGCTCTTCACGGAGGCTCTGCAAAGTGACATTAGCGACGTTCAAGGCGGGACCACGCGCGAAGGCATTCATCTCGGCGCCATGGCCGGTACGATCGACCTGTTGCAACGCTGCTTTACCGGACTGGAGCTGCGCGGCCAAGAACTACATTTTCATCCGGCGCTACCGGACGAACTGCGCCGGCTTGCATTCCGGCTCCGCTATCGTCAGCACTCGCTCAGCGTAGATATAACTCAGGATGCACTCACGCTGGCTAGCGATCCAAGTGGAGCAGGCGCGATTTCCATCGCGGTCGACGACCAGCACATCGTTCTGCACCCCGGCGACCGCACCAGCGTGCCGCTTGACCGTGCGTCGTGATCACACCCGGCATTCGCCGCGCTCCTGATCGTCGTGTCGCAAGTAGCGATCTCGCAAGCGAAGGGTGAATCAACCTTAATGTGAGGATACGACGTTCTGCGGCGTCCCAAGCGCAAACGCCTCGATATTGGCAAGCGTCGTTGCAATAATGCGCTGCAGCGCCGCCTCGGTATTGTAGGCATTGTGCGGCGTAACGATCACATTGGGGAAGCGCAGCAACACGTGGTTTGCGACGAGCGCCTTGAAATCCTCGGCGTCCCGAACCGCATCTTGGTGGAAGATCGCAGCCTCTTCGCGGATCAAGGGCTCCTGCGGCAAGACGTCGAGGCCGGCGCCGCGGAGCCTGCCGTTAGCCAGTGCCCGCACCAGTGCTTCAACGTCGACGATATGGCCGCGTGCCGTATTGATCAGGATCGCGCCCGGCTTCATGCGGGAAAACTCGGGGTCCGAGAGCATGCTGGCCGTGCCGGACGTTGCAGGCACGTGCAGCGTCACGACATCCGAATCGGACAGCAGCTTGTCGAGACCCGTATACGTAAATTTGAGCCGGGTAGCCGCCGCTTCGTCCGGTTGGAGATCGTAGGCAAGAACATTCATACCGAAGCCGCGGGCGATTTCGATCACGCGGAGCCCGATCCGGCCGGTGCCGATTACGCCGATGACCCCGTCGCGGAGCTCAAAACCCCGGAGCCCGGTCTGCGTGAACCGACCGCGCCGCGTCCGCTCCACCGACTCCACGATGTTGCGCGCAACGGCCAACAGCAGAGCGAACACGTGCTCGGCCACGGTAGAGTCGCCGTAGTCAGGCACGTTCGACACAATGATGGAGTGCGTGGCGCAATAGTCGAGATCGATGTGATCGTATCCGGTCGATCGCGTCGCTATCAGCTTCAGCCTTGGCAATTGTGAGAGGGCCGATGCGTCAAACCGCGAATTGATGAACGGGCTGGCGACCTCGGCATCGGCAAAGTCGGCGGCATTCCGCACATCGAGCGCCTCGGCAACGCATCGCACGTGATGCTGCGGCTCGAGGCCTATGCAGGCTTGACGCTCCCATTCCTCGGTCTCGAACATGGCGATGTTCATGATGACCTCCCGGGTCGGAGCACGGGTTGGCAGTTCGGGTCACCTTACACGGCCCAACTTGTGAGTAAACCGGCCCATGCAACTGACGATAGCCGAGATCAATCCAAGCCGCGCGTGACCAGATGGGACAGTGTCCCTGCAGTATTTTTGCTTCCCGAACAGCAGAATCGGAATACACGATGTACATTCACAGGTCGTCTTTCAAACTTGTTCAAGGGAACGATCGAGCGACCGTCAACGCCAGAATGCCGCCGAGCACAAGGCATCCAAGACAAACCGGTCCTGTCTTCCTTAAAATGTCGCCTTCACGTCCTTGCAAGCCGACCGTTGCAGCCCCTGTGATGATGTTGTGCAGGGCTGCACAGTTGCCAATCGCCGCTCCGAAGCCCTGGGCGGCGATCAATGCAAGCACCGGCAAGCCGAGATCGGCAGCCGTCACCTGCTGAAGATCCGTGAGGAGGATGTTGGAGACGGTTGTGGAGCCCGTGATGAAGGAGCCGATTGCTCCAACCGAGGGAGCAAGCAGCGGCCACGCTTGGCCGGTCCGTGTCGCTGTCGCGGCCAGCGCCTCGATCATGCCCGCATGGACCATCAGCCGGGCGATGGCGAGCATCGCGAGCAAGGCAATGGCGACCGGAATCAGCCGACGAACGGCGGCGGCGACGGCAGCGGCTAGGTCCGAAGGCTTGCATCCCTGCAGGAGCCCGCCAAACGTAAATCCCGCAAGCAGCATGGTTCCGGGATGATAGAGCGGTTCGAGGCGGCCGCCAAAGGGGCCCGGCAACGCCCATTCGAGCACGGCCCGTCGGAGCGGATCCCTGATCTGCGGAACGAGACGCGTCACGAGGATCAGGCCGACCAGAATGGCGTATGGCAAAGCAGCGATGGCAAGTGATCTCGCATCCAGGGGGCCGGCTTGCCGCGCATGCATCCGTCTTAGAACAAAAGCAAATACCGCCCCGCCGGCAAGCGCCCCGCCGATCGTCGGCAGCTCCGGCCCCACCCATGTCGCCAACGCCAGGTAAGGCAGCAGGAAACAGACGGCGGCAGCGATGGCCCATACCGCGTATTTCACTTGAAGACGCCCCTCGCCTGCAATGAATACGATCGCAAGCACCAGCAATGGCGCGAGGCTCGCGTGTAGCAGGGCGGTCGGTAGTGCAATGTCGTTGCCGCTGATGCCTGATACCTCGGCCTGGGCGAAGATCGGAGTGCCGAGCGCGCCAAAGGACGTGCCCGCGACATGACCAATGAGCGGCAAAGCGACCGCCACGGAGGGTGTGAAGCCGAGGCTGACCAGGAGAGGCGCAGCCAGGGCGATTGGTGCGCCGAACCCCGCCGCTCCTTCCATAAACGCAGCAAAGAACCAGGCGATCACGATGGCAAGCAGGGTCTTGTCCGAGGACAGACTTATCAGTCCGGTCCGGATGGCATCGATCGCACCCGAGCGCTGCTGAAGCTCATAGAGGGATAGGGCCGGCAGGATGATCCACAGGATGTCGACAGTCGAGAAAACGGCCTCTGCGCCAGTTCCGATCAGCGCTCCAGCAACGCCTTGCTCAGCATAGATGGTCGTTCCAAAGCCAAAGAATCCGATCGCACCAGCCGCGGCCGCCACGAGCCCGATCAGCCCCGCGCTGGCAGCCGACCACCGCAATACGGCCATGAGGAGAACAATCAGGGCGAGTGGGGCGGTCGAGACTAAGGCTGCCATTCCGCTTTCCATGATTTGATTGGTTCAAACCGCAACGAGAAGTTAGCATGAGCCACCCCCTCGCAGAACCGGGGGTCACCTGATTTGCGATTGCGAAAAGTTTTGAGCCCAGCCGAAAAGCGAGGAGATCGCCGAGTAATGCTCTGGCTCCTTGAAGTAGCCGCCTGATCACGCAGGACTTGAGGTGTCCGGATTCAGAGGAGGCAGCAATCATACAAAGCCGATCACCTATTGAGGTCGACGATCGGAGATCGCATCAAGCCAATTGTCATGGTTCTCCACGACCGAAACCGTGTCGGCGTGGAGCTAAAAAAGGGAGCCGAAAATGACCGTACGCGTCGCTATCAACGGATTCGGCCGCATCGGCCGCAACATTCTCCGCGCCATCATCGAGGAGGGCCGCAAGGACATCGAGGTGGTCGCGGTCAACGACCTCGGGCCCGTGGAAACCAACGCGCATCTTCTACGATATGATTCCGTGCACGGCCGCTTCCCCGGGCAAGTGAAGGTTGAAGGCGACGCCATCAGTGTTGGCAACGGCAAAATCAAGGTGACCGCGATCAAGGACCCCTCAAGCCTGCCGTGGAAGGATCTGGGCGTTGACATCGCGCTCGAGTGCACGGGCGTCTTCAACTCGAAAAGCAAAGCTTCCGCTCATCTCGCAGCGGGTGCAAGGGCCGTCCTTGTGTCGGCGCCAGCCGACGGCGCCGACATCACGGTGGTTTACGGCATCAATCACGACGGCTTGTCGAAGCAACACAAGGTCGTCTCCGCCGCCTCGTGCACGACCAATTGTCTGGCGCCGGTCGCCAAGGTACTCAATGATGCGATCGGTATCGAAAAGGGCTTCATGACGACGATCCATGCCTATACCGGCGATCAGCCGACGCTGGATACGTTGCACAGAGACTTATACCGTGCGCGAGCCGCGGCGATGTCGATGATTCCGACCTCAACGGGCGCGGCAAAGTCGGTTGGCCTCGTGCTGCCGGAACTGAACGGTAAGCTCGACGGCGTCGCCATTCGTGTCCCGGTGCCGAATGTTTCAGTGGTCGACTTCAAGTTCGTCGCCAAGAGAGCGACATCGAAAGACGAGGTGAACGCCGCTATCAAGCGCGCCGCCGATGAGCAGCTCAAGGGTATCCTGGGCTACACCAACAGCCCTAATGTTTCGGTGGACTTCAACCATGATCCGCACAGCTCCGTCTTCCACATGGATCAGACGAAGGTTATGGATGGCACGCTGGTGCGGGTGATGTCTTGGTACGATAACGAATGGGGATTCTCATGCCGCATGGCGGATACCGCCGTAGCTATGGGGAAGCTGATCTGAGCCGATAGCGGCGGCGACCTTTGGTCCATTCCCTGCGCCGCCGTCGCAGACGCTATAGCCGTGCAATGTGCAGGGCCGTTTCCGGTCTCCTATTTCTCGCGGCTGAGGGCCGCGCGTATCGTTTGCAACTCCCTCCTCTTCTCGGGGTCGACCACCGGGTAAGTGAGGTCGAGTTTCTCCACCGCCTCCACAATGGCCGCGGCAACGACGAGCCGAGTGAACCATTTGTTGTCTGCAGGCACAACATACCACGGAGCATGCTCCGATGCCGTCGCGCGGACCGCTTCCTCGAACGCGTACATATAGTCATCCCAGAACTTGCGCTCGTGCACGTCGGAGGGCGAGAATTTCCAATGCTTGTCCGGTCTATCAAGGCGCGCCATGAAACGCTTCTTCTGTTCCTTGCGCGATACATGGAGGAAAAACTTGAGAATGACCGTGCCTTGCCGTGTGAGGTAATCCTCGAAATGCGCGATGTCGGAGAGCCGCTCATCCCAGATGTGCTCGCTCACGAGCGGCGCAGGCAGCTTCTGTCGCGACAAGATTTCGCGATGCACGCGCACAACAAGGACTTCCTCGTAGTAGGACCGATTGAAAATTCCGATCCGTCCACGCTCAGGCAAGCATTTCGAGTAACGCCACAGAAAGTCGTGATCGAGGTCTTCCGACGAGGGCTGCTTGAAGGAGAAAACCTGACAGCCTTGAGGATTCACTCCCGACATAACGTGCTTGATCGTGCCGTCCTTGCCGGCGGCATCCATTGCCTGGAATACCAGCAGCAACGACCAACGATCCTGGGCGTATAGCATGTCCTGCTCTTCCGCCAGCCACTCAGTGCCACGCTGGAGGAGTTCGGAGGCCTCTCCCTTGTCGAGCACCAGGCCACTCGTGTCGCCCGGATCGAAATTGTTCAGCTGGAAGCCCTTGCCCTTGGTAATGCCGTACGGCTGAACGTATTTATGGATACGATCGAGGATCTCCTGTCTGGCCATGCAGCGGCCTCCCTTTTTCTGGGGCCAATCTACGCTCGAAACTCGTAACAATCTTTCTGGTCCGGCTGCGACCAATCTCAAGTCAGGCTCGACGCGGACTCAATCGATAATGTGATAACCACCGTCGACATAGGTGACATTGCCAGTAATAAGCTTGGCGCCGTCGAGCGCCAGAAACGCCGTTGCCGCTCCGACATCATCGATACTAACGAGACTTCGCGCCGGCGCCTTGCTCTGAGCCTTGTCCAACAGCTCATCGAATTCCGGAATGCCCGATGCAGCACGCGTCGCCAGCGGCCCCGGGGAAATGGCATGCACCCTTATACCCTTCGGGCCGACTTCCGCCGCGATATAACGTACGGTGGCCTCAAGCGCTGCCTTGGCCACGCCCATAACGTTATAGTTCTCTACGACCATTTGGCTGCCGTAATAGGTCATGGTGAACATCGTGCCGCCGTTCGTCATCAACGGCTCCGCCAGATGCGCCATTCGCATGAACGACCAGCAGGATACCTCCATAGTCTTGAGAAATCCGTCACGCGCCACGTCAATAACCCGCCCATGCAATGCTTCTTTCGGAGAAAAGGCTACCGAGTGCAGCAGGATGTCGAGTTGCCCCCACTGCTTGCCGATCCGCTCGAATACCTGCTCCATCTGTCCTTCGACGTTGACGTCCAATGGCATGAAGATCGGTGCTTCCAGCTCCTTGGCGAGTGGTTCGACGAACTTCTTCGCACGATCATTCAAGTAGGTTACAGCCAGGTCGGCGCCCAGGGCTCGAAATGCTTTGGCGCAACCCCAGGCAATAGACCGATCGTTGGCGATCCCGACGATGAGGCCTTTTCGGCCCTTAAGGGCAACTTTCGTCTCAGGAGATACTGGAACGATCATGATGCTCTCCTGCGCATTGAACCGGCCGGTTGCATTTGCATGACAACGACAGTGTATGCTCGGTACGTACGGGTCTCGAAAATCGCCTCGACGCTTATGAAGCTCGAGCCATGGGAACGCTGCGCAATCGGCGCAGACTCAGGATCGAAGCTGGCATGGCCAAGCGGGACGTTAGCCAGGAAAGCCGACGGTAGTGAAGGCTTCCGACTCGTCGCGCAACTGCCGCCGCAAGATCTTGCCGACATTGGTCTTCGGCAGTTCGGTCCTGAACTCCACCAGCCGCGGGACTTTGTAGGACGTGAGCTGCGTCCGGCAATGGGCGATCAGGGCAGCTTCGGTGAGGTTCGGATCCTTCTTGACGACGAACAGTTTCACCGCATCGCCCGAGCGCGGATCGGGGATACCGATCACTCCGCATTCGAGCACTCCCGGATGGCTCGACACTACCGCCTCGACCTCGTTTGGATAGACCTTGAACCCGGACACCGTGATCATGTCCTTCTTGCGATCGACGATCCTGATACGGCCGGTCTCGTCCATGATGCCGATATCGCCGGTGAGGAAGAAGCCGTCGGGTGTAATGACGTTGGCCGTCTCATCCGGACGTTTCCAGTAACCCGGCATCACCTGCGGGCCGCGCGCACAGATCTCGCCCGGCTCCCCAAGCCGCACCTCGTTGTTGTCGTCGTCGCGTATCGAGATGTCCGTTGACGGCATCGGCAGTCCGATGGTGCCGTCCCATTCGGGGGCGGTGGGCGGATTGCAGGTCAAGACCGGCGACGTCTCCGACAGGCCATAACCTTCCCACAGCGGCGAGCCCGTCGCCCTGAACCAACGGTCCGCCACCGATTTCTGCACTGCCATGCCACCGCCGACGGCGCATTTGAGCATGCTCCAGTCGATCTTGCCGAACTCCGGATGATTTAGCAGCGCGTTGTAAAGCGTGTTCACCGCCGGAAAATGGTTCACCTTGTACTTGGCAAGCTGCTTGATGAGGCCGGGAATATCGCGCGGGTTGGGAATGAGAATGTTTTGGCCGCCGGTATGGACGCTGAGCAGGAAACATGCCGTCAGCGCGAAGATGTGATAGAGCGGCAGCGCCGCCATGACGATCAGACGATCGACCTTCGGCTCGGTCTCCAACACCGGCTTCAGCCACTCATCGATCTGCAGCATGTTGGCGACCAAGTTGCGATGCAACAGCATCGCGCCTTTGGCAATGCCCGTGGTCCCGCCAGTATATTGTACGAATGCGAGATCGTCGGATCCAAGCTGCGGCTTGGTCAAGGTCATGCTCTTGCCGGCCGTGAGGGCCGCATTGAACGGCGTTGCGCCCGGCAGCGAGTAGGCCGGCACCATCTTCTTCACCCGCCGCACCACCAGATTGACGATCGTGCCTTTCATCAAGCCCAGCAGGTCACCCATGGAGGCAACGACGACGAGTTTAATGCTGGTCTTGCCGATCGCCTGCTGCAAGGTAAAGGCGAAATTCTCAAGCACGATGATGGCTTCGGCACCCGCATCGTTGAGCTGGGTCTCGAGCTCGTGCGCCGTGTACAGGGGATTGGTGTTCACCACGGTGAAGCCGGCACGCAGGACGGCGCAGATCGCCACCGGATATTGCAGCACGTTCGGCATCATGATGGCGACGCGCGCGCCCTTTGGAAGGCCTCTGCTTTGCAGCCAAGCCCCGAAAGCGCGTGACATCTCGTCGGCCTCGCCGTAGGTCAGCCCCTTGTCCATGCAGATGAACGCCGTGCGCTCGCGATATCTGGCAAAGCTTTCTTCCAGCATCGTAACCAGCGATGCGTATCGCAACGGATCAATCTCCGCCGAAACACCCGGCGGGTAGTGCTTGAGCCAGATGCGCTCCATGGCGCTCCTCCCAACGGCCGGCCGGTACCGCGACCGGCTGGTCAGGCCCCGTAGAAGAGTCGGCTTTCCGTTGGCTCCCGGCAGGTGCAGCCCGTGTCCCACCTCTGAAGTTCGTGAAACACGATAGGAATCTTGAGACGAACCTAGCGGGCAAGGAGCCTCAACAAGTTCATGCCCTGACGTCGTTTTTCCCTAACGTCGTTTTTGATTTGAAGTTCCTGAAGCGGGCCCTGTTGCAATGCTTGCAGGGACTTCAAATTAGCGGCATTTGGTCCGCGATCGGCGGTCAATGGCGCCAATTTGACCGTAGGGCCCGCCCCTCTTACGGTTGGCTATTTCTGCTTACGGTGCCGCAGTCCCGATTCGAAGTGGACTATGCATCCCGGGAGCAATGTCGAGAGAACTCCGGACGTGCGGGTTTGCAGCCCGGCACGATCGACCTGAAATCGCAGAGGATGCTCGCGAGCGCCAATTCGTCGACCGGCTCATATTGATTTGTTCATGCAGACTGAACGGCAGGTTGGAGAACGATCATGGCGGCCTGGTCCCGTGCTGCCGAGCTTGCTGACCGGACGCCCAGGTCCCGAAACCGCTACGTCGACTTCCTGCGGGCTATGTCGATGCTGGTGGTGACCGTCGGGCACTGGCTGGCCGCTGCGCCCTATTTGGACGCAACTGACACGTTGACGACATCCCACATCCTGACGGTCGTTCCTTGGACCGCTTGGCTCACATGGATCATGCAGGTCATGCCGATCTTCTTCATGGTCGGCGGATACGCAAACGGCATCAGCTGGCGTGCCGCGCGTCGGGACGACAAGTCATATGCAGCCTGGCTTGAAGGCCGGTTGCGGCGTCTCGTGTGGCCAATCCTCCCGCTGCTCGTGCTTTGGGTAGCGATCGTTGCAATTGAGTACGCCCGCGCCGTACGGCCAGAACTGATCCGCTACGGCTCGCAGGTGGCGTTCATACCGATCTGGTTCCTCGCGGTGTACATCGGAATCGTTCTGCTCGTGCCGGCCACGGAAGCTGCGTGGACCCGATTCGGTATGAGGTCGTTCTGGGCTTTGACAGCTGCCGCGGGGGCTGTCGATGTCCTGTACTTTGTCTTCGGTTTGCGCTGGCTTGGCTTTGCCAATTATCTGTTCGTCTGGGGTGCAATCTCCGTGCTTGGGTATGCGTGGCTCGACGAGCGGTTCTCCGAGCGCAGGACACTGCTTGTCGGCGCCGCTTTGGGCTTTGCCGCGCTGTTCTTGCTGGTACGCGTCGGCCCGTATCCTGTCTCAATGATCGGCGTTCCCGGCGATCCGATCAGCACCACGACACCACCGAAGATCACACTGATAGCGCTCGCAGTAATGCAGGGTGGCTTGCTGCTTGGTGTGCAGGCACCAGCGCGCCACTGGCTGGCCGGGCGGCTAGCGTGGACGGCAACCGTGGCGATGAACGGCAGCATCATGACGCTGTTCATCTGGCACATGACGGCCACTACCCTTGTGGTTCTCGCGGCCTATCTCGCCGGCGGCTTCGGTCTGCGGCTTGAGCCGGGAAGCCCTGAGTGGTGGTGGTCGCGATTCCCCTGGCTCGCGGCGAATGCGGTGGCGCTTGTTCCTCTGGTTGCGGCGTTCGGACGTTTTGAACGGCCGCGCACGATCGCTGATGTACCGGCACCCGCGTGGCGCTACGTGCTGGGCGCACTCATGACTGGCACTGGTCTTGCGCTGCTTGCGGCACAGGGAGTTGGCGGATCTGGGAGTTTTGGGCTCAACGTGTGGGGTCTTGCGCTCGCCCTCATGGGCATCGGCCTTATCGCATGCAGGATCCGCGTCCGCGCGATGTAATCCAGCCCCGTGCGATGTCAGATACAAAAACGTCGCATGAGACCTGTTTGTTCTCGGCCGACGTCTGACGAAGCTATTGGAAAACCAAGGTTTTTGCTTGGTGGCGGAGACAGTCTGCCGAAACCGGTCTCCAGCCGAAAATTCCCGTTTATCAGGGAATTTAAACGGGAAAACTCGTCCTTTTGGGCTTTTGGGTC
>DASZTN010000206.1:0-7675 GCA_035547995.1 Bradyrhizobium sp.
GAATCAATTTTTAAGTTGGAATCGGGGCGGATGGCCTGGAACAGGGGCGGCTAATGACCGGTGGCTGCGTCGCCAAAGGTGCGCGCCGAAGAGCCCACCCGAATCACTAGACTGGCGCGAAGCAGAGGTCATCGCCACTCCATCGCGTTTCGAGCGAAAGTCGGCCACGGGCTTGATCCGGTGGCTCGAGCTGCGCGGAAAAGGGGGGAGAAGCAAAGCTAGGGCGCGTGCGAAAGCTGAGTTGCGAAATAAGCAATCGTCCTGGCGTAGACGTCGCTCTTGTTCCACTGCTGGATCACCGCAAAATTCGGACTCCCCGGTTCCCAGCCCTTGCCCTTTTGCCAACCAAAGGAGGCAAGGTAATTCGCCGTCGAGGCCAACACGTCTGGCGGGCTATGCAGCAGGTCGCGATGGCCGTTATTGTCGAAATCGACCGCGAATTTGAGATATGACGATGGCATGAACTGGGTCTGGCCGATCTCGCCCGCCCAGGCACCGTGCATTTCCGATGCGGTGAGATCGCCGCGATCGATGATGCGGAGCGCGTCGAGCAACTCGCCGCGGAATTCATCCGACCGCCGGCAGTCGTAAGCCAGTGTTGCGAGCGAGCGCAGGGTTGGAAACTTACCGATATTGACGCCGAAATCGGTCTCCAGCCCCCAGATCGCAACCAGGACCTCGCCGGGCACGCCGTAGGTCTCTTCGATGCGTCCAAGCACTGATCCGTATTGTTTCATCATGTTGCTGCCGCGGGTCAGTCGTGGCGGCACCATGCGGCCGGAAAATTGTTCAAAACTCTGATTGAAAACGCCTTGGGAGTGATCACGGGCAAGCACGGTCTTGTCCGGCGTCAAGCCGTTGAGGGCAGATGCGATCGTTGCCTGCGAAATGCCCTTAGCCGCGGCGTCATTCTTGAAGTCCGCAAGCCATGCGTCGAAGTTGCCGGTGTTGCAGGACGCTGCCAACGCCGCGGCGGGGGCCATCAGCACCGCGCTCAATGCCAATGCCCGGAAAAGAAAGCGTGGTGTCGGGAGAGATCGCACGGGGAGATCACTTCACGTTAAAATTGAAGGCTGAATAACATAGATGTCCGCGGCAAGCGCGGCCAAAACAAGGCTATCCGATGTTGCAGCCGTGCGCAAAGCGGAGAAGCAATCCAAATGCTGAACTGCTTCTCATGTCGTCTTCATCCGCCACCAGGCCATGATCGATCGGAAATCGGTTTTGCATTCGCCTCGGGTCGGCGACGGACCGACGCAGCTCAGCTGTCATCCCTTCGGCGCCAGGAGAACAAGGCGGCCGGGAAATCCGCCGCAAAGCGCCGCTCAAGCTGCGGACGGGGAGGGGGCGGCCGCGGATTTGGATCAGGCGCGATCACCGCGCGATAGAGATGCCAGGTAGCATGGCCGAGCAGCGGCACCACGATCGCAAGCCCCAGGAAGAACGGAATCGATCCCGCGACCAAAAGGGCGGCGACGATCAATCCCCATGCAGCCATCGGCACCGGGTTTTTCCCAACGGTGCGAAGTGAAGTCACCATGGCTTCTCCGGCGCCGGCATGACGGTCAAGCATCAGCGGGAATGCCACCGCACTGATGCAGAGCGCGACAAGTGCGAACAGAAAACCGACGCTGCAGCCGACGATGATCAGCCACCATCCCTGTGGCGTGGTCAGCACCTGGCGCGCGAAGCCTGGAATCTCCGCTGCAGGTTCATAACCGAACGCGGCGACATAGATCGCCTGCGCCGTGGCGATCCAGACCACGAACAGCGCCAACAGCAACGTGCCCAAGCCCAGCATGGCGCCGAACGATGGCGAGCGCAGCACGTCGATCGCATTCCATGCCGTTGCTTCTTCGCCCTTCTCGCGCCGGCGGCTAAGCTCGTAGAGGCCGATGGCGGCGAACGGGCCGATCAGGGCAAAGCCTGCAGCCAGCGGAAATAACAGCGGCAAGACCGTATAGCCGAAGGCTATGCGGGCCAGGATGAGGCCGAGCACCGGATAGATCACGCACAGGAGGATGGCGTGGCTCGGCACCGCCTTGAAGTCCTCCCAGCCAAGCCGCAGCGCCTGGTGCAGATCGGAAATGCCGATGGTTCGAATGATCGGTTCGGCCGCGGCATCCGGCGCGGCTCGACCGAGTGGTGAGACATTGCCTTGATATGATGTGGACATTCGCAGCCTCCCTTGTTGTCTCGCATGCTCAGGCCCGATCTTTCACGTCGGGTGCGGCGCAAGCAGACCGTCTCGCGAAAGCTATCGCGATCAGGCCGGACGCAAGGACAAGGAACCAGGGCGGCCATGTCGCGAACTGCACCGACAGGCTACTCCTGATCCATGTGAGCGGCGGTCACGCTTCGGTGTTGCGGCAGCGCAAACGCCGGCAGCAGTGCTTGCCTGTCATGGGCCCGTCATTTTGCCTCCATTGACTTAGTTCCCCGGCGGCTGATCTCGGGCTTGATGCCGCATTGGCAACCAATTTCGAGCCGATAAGTTGTTGGAAGTCGTGGGCAACAGGAATGACATCTCCGTCTGCCAGACTGCTATTCGGTCCTTCACGGGATTCCCGTCTTCTTTACATTGGGAGCAAACGATGAGCATTTTCGGAAAAATTATGGGCGCGATCTTCGGCTCTCACGCCAGTGCTACGCCCGCGAGCGGCGGCACGGCATCCGGCAGCAGTGCTCCGGCAGGCAGTGGTTCGCCCGCGAGCATGAGCCCGGCCGCCGGCTCGTCGCCTGCCTCGTCATCCGCATCCGCGGCACCGCCGCAGAGCGTCGATGTCGCCGCCATCGTCGACAAGGCCGCCAAGGCCAAGGGCGAGAAGCTCGAATGGCGCACCTCGATCGTCGACCTCCTGAAGGCGCTCGACATCGATTCCAGCCTGAGCGCCCGCAAGGAGCTCGCCCATGAACTCGGCTACACCGGCGACACCAATGATTCCGCGACCATGAACATCTGGCTGCACAAGCAGGTGATGGCCAAGCTCGCGGCCAATGGCGGCAAGCTGCCCCCGGACATCAAGCACTGATTGTGCGATGCACGGACCAACTCCAAGGCCCGCCGCAAGCGGGCCTTTTTGATTCCTTAGCCATATCCCAACCTTGGCTTGCCCGGGGCGGCCTGGAAACGCTAATACCGCGCCATATAGGTAACGCATCAGGGGAGAACATCCATGGATATCGTCGATCGCAGGACCATCATCGCAACGGGGGCGCTGGCGCTGGCTGGTGCGGCATCGCAGACCGGACGCGCCGAGGCGCAGGCCGGACCAAAGCCGATTTTCACCGTGCCGATCACCACCATTCCGATCGTGGGCGAGGACGGCGTGTTTCCGGTTCGCCGCATCTATTGCATCGGACGCAATTACGCCGCGCACGCGATCGAGCGGGGCTCCGATCCGACCCGTGAGCCGCCGTTCTTTTTCCAGAAGCCGACCGATGCCGTGCAGAACGTTGCGGTCGGCGTGGTGGCCGATCATCCCTATCCAACGCTCACCAAGAACTATCATCACGAGGTCGAGCTGGTGGCGGCGCTGAAATCCGGCGGCACCAACATCGCGCCGGAGCAGGCGCTCGATCATGTCTATGGCTACATGGTCGGTCTCGACATGACGCGGCGCGACCTGCAAAACGAGATGATGTCGCAGAAGAAGCCGTGGGAGATCGGCAAGAGCTTCGATCACGCCGCGGTGCTCGGACCGCTGCATCCGGTCTCCAAGGTCGGCCATCTCACCAAGGGCGAGATTTCGCTTGCCGTCAACGGCAAGGTCCGTCAGGATTCCGATCTCAGCAAGATGACCTGGAGCGTCGCCGAGCAGATCTCGAAACTGTCGGAAGCCTTCGAGCTCAAGGCCGGCGATATCATCTATTCCGGCACGCCAGAGAATGTCGGTCCGGTGGTCAAGGGCGACGTGCTGCTCGCCAAGATCAATGGCCTGCCGGATATGTCGATCCGGATCGTCTAGCCGCCTGCTGTCATTCCGGGGCGCGATGCAATGTGCCCCGGAAGGAAGCCCGGCTAACCGGCGATATCCGAATATTCCGGATGCTTCTCGAGGTAGTCCACCACGAAGCTGCAGCCGGCAATGACCTTCAGTCCCTCGGCGCGGATCATCTGCAGCGCGCCTTCAACCAGTTTCGAAGCGATGCCACGGCCGCGCAGCACGGGCGGGGTCTCGGTGTGGGTGATGATGACGCTGCCCGGCGCCAAACGATAATTCGCAAACGCCATCGCGCCGTCGACATCGAGTTCGAAGCGCTGCCGGGACTTGTTGTCGCGAACCTGGTTCTCGGCTGAACTCATTTGAGCAAATCCCGGTAGTCGGGATGCTTCTCGATGAACGCCTTCACGAACGGGCATTGCGGGATGACCTTCAATCCATCCGCCCGAACCTGATCGAGCGCCCCCCTGACCAGCTTTGACCCGATCCCTTTGCCGCCGAGTTCCGGCGGCACTTCCGTATGGACAAAGGTGATGATGCCATCGGCTCTTTCGTAATAGGCCGCGGCGATGTGGCCTTCGACCGCGAGCTCAAAGCGGTGTTTTTCGGTATTGTTGGTGACTTCGTTCATTGGTCTTGGTCTTGCCTGCGTCGGAACAGCATTTGCGGGAAGAACTTCCGCCCCGGTATCCTCAATCTTTCATTTATAGCGCACGGGTAGCAAGCGATAGGGCGGGCGGTGCATTTTATCCGCAGCCGAGCATTAACAAGCCGCGCCAAATCTGTTTCAGTCCGCCTTCAGACGGGCACGATAAGTCCGTGGGATAAGGTCGGGAGGGCCGATACATGAAACTCGTTTTAAGCCTGCTCGGTATCGTATCGCTCGCCCCTGGCGTATTCATGGGGCGGAGGTGAGGGCGCCAGATGAGTGAAACCAACAATGCGAATGCGCCGCGCGGCGGCCTAAAGCCGGTTTCCCGCCGGGTAATGAATCTTGCCCATTTTCTCACCCAGAACGCACGCCGGCATGGCGATCGCGTCGGCTTCATCTGGGGTGACCGATCATGGACCTGGCGCCAGATCGATCGCGCCGTCTCGGCGCTGGCGGCGGCGCTTGCCGCGCGGGGCATCGCCAAGGGTGACCGCATCCTCGTTCATTCCAAGAATGGCGACGAGATGTTCTGGTCGATGTTCGCGGCCTTCCGGCTTGGTGCGGTGTGGGTACCGACGAATTTCCGCCTGATGCCGGACGAGGTCGCCTATCTCGCCAGTGCCTCCGGGGCCAAGGCCTTCCTGTGTCACGGCGACTTTCCGGATCATGCCGCAGCGGTGAAAGCTTCGAATCCTGCGCTCGAATTCACCTGGAGGATCGGCGAGGGCACGCTCGGCGAGACGCCGGTCAGCGAAGCGATCGCAGCGCATGCCGGCGAGCATGTCGAGAATGCCGCGGTCGAATACGACGACCCCTGCTGGTTCTTCTTCACCTCGGGCACGACCGGGCGCTCCAAGGCCGCGGTACTGACCCATGGCCAGATGGCCTTCGTGATCACCAACCATCTCGCCGATCTCACTCCCGGCACCACCGAACGCGACGCCTCGCTGGTGGTGGCCCCGCTGTCGCATGGCGCCGGCATTCATCAGCTGATGCAGACCGCACGCGGGGCGCTGACGGTCCTGCTGCCGTCGGAACGGTTCGAGATCAACGAGGCGTTCCGCCTGATCGAGACCCATCGCGTCACCAACATGTTCACGGTGCCGACCATCCTGAAGATGATGACGGAGCATCCGTCCGTCGACCGCTACGATCATTCCTCGCTGCGCCACGTCATCTATGCCGGGGCGCCGATGTACCGCGAGGACCAGAAGGCGGCCCTGGGCAAACTCGGCAAGGTGCTGGTGCAGTATTTCGGGCTCGGCGAGGTCACCGGCAATATCACCGTGCTGCCGGCCAATCTGCACGATCCGGAAGACGGCCCGCGTGCGCGGATCGGCACCTGCGGCTTCGAGCGCACCGGCATCCAGGTCTCGATCCAGGGCGACGATGGCCGCGAGCTGAAACCGTTCGAGACCGGCGAGATCTGCGTGATCGGCCCCGCGGTCTTTGCCGGCTACTACAACAATCCCGAGGCCAATGCGAAGGCATTCCGGAACGGCTGGTTTCGCACCGGCGATCTCGGCCATATGGACGAGGAGGGCTTCGTCTATATCACCGGCCGTGCCTCGGACATGTACATCTCCGGCGGCTCCAACATCTATCCACGCGAGATCGAGGAAAAGATCCTCACCCATGCTTCGATCGGCGAGGTCGCGGTGCTCGGCGTACCCGACCCGGTATGGGGCGAAGTCGGCATTGCGGTCTGCGTGCCGCGCGAGAACGCCGACCCCGTCACCGAGCTCGAGCTCGCCGGCTTTCTCGCCACTAAGGTGCCGCGCTACAAGATGCCGAAGCGCTTCTTCTTCTGGGATGCGCTGCCGAAATCCGGCTACGGCAAGATACCGAAGCGGCTGGTGCGCGATGAGCTCGAAGCGCGCGGCCTGCTCGACACGCTATCCAAGCAAGCCGGCTGATGCGATGCATTCTCCAGCCGGGGCCGCCGGCGCCCGAACGCATCCAGTGGGTCGAGGCGCGCGGCCGCGGCTTTTCATTCGCCCTGGAAGCAGGCCTGCCGCTGCTCGAAGCCATCAGCCGCGGTTTTGCGGCGGAAGGCTTTGTCAGCGGCACGGTGAACATCAGCGGCGGAGCGCTTGGCCCGTTCGCCTATGTGATGCCGGCGCTGTCGACGACCGGCGCAAACGCGGCGTTCTACAGCGACACCTTCCGGCCTGCCGGCGTCACCCGGCTGCAGCTGGCGACGATGACGCTGGGCCGGCGCGACGGCGCACCGTTCTTCCATTGCCACGGCCTCTGGGCCGAAGCGGACGGACGCGTCAATGGCGGCCACATGCTCCCCGAAGAGACCATCGTTGCCGAACCATTTGAAGTCGAGGCGTTTGGCATCTCTGGCGCGGCCTTCGTGGCGGAGCCCGACCCCGAGACCAACTTCAGGCTGTTCGGGCCGATCGCAAGTGCAGCGACGGGGGCTCGAACCACCAGCCGCGCCTTCGCGCTGCGGCTGCGGCCGAACCAGGATTTTGCGACCGGGCTCGAAGCGTTCTGCCGCGAGCATGGCATTGCCCGCGCGCGGTTGCATGGCGGCGTCGGCTCGACCATCGGCGCGCGGTTCGCGTATGGCAGAAGCGTCAAGCCATTTGCGACCGAGCTTGCGGTGACCACCGGCGTCGTCGCGCCCAACGCCAGTGGCGAACTGCAAGCCGTGCTCGACGTCGCGCTCGTCGACCATACCGGCGGCCTCGCCAAGGGCCGGCTGATCCGCGGCGACAATCCGGTGCTGATGACGATGGAGCTGGTACTACAGGCGTTATGATGATCCTCCGCGCAGCTTGCGGACATGAACGTTGATATCGAGATCGATATCGACAACGCATGTCTGCTCGGTCCTGTGTGAGCCGCCGGCGTACCAGCGGCCCTTGCGCGATCGTGCGTCCCTGACATTGGCCAGTCGCAGGCACCGCCATTGCGGCAGCTTCCCCGAGCTTTCGCCGGCGAACTGCCAGGCCAGCACGACCTCTTCGCCGTTCTTGTTGGCGCCGATGATATGCGGGCACAGCTCGCGCTTGCGGCCCTCATAGAGACAGGTCACCTGCTGCTCGGCGAGGATGGCGTTGCGGAA
>DASZTN010000207.1:0-12850 GCA_035547995.1 Bradyrhizobium sp.
CGCCCATCAACCCTAATGCCGGCAATTTCCGCAGCTGGAGAGCATATGACTTCGACTACTGCTAGTTCCTATAGTCCCACGCGCGACGATTTCGCCGCGATGCTTGATGAATCCTTTGCCGGCGGCAATCTGCAGGAAAGCTCGGTCATCAAGGGCAAGGTAGTTGCAATTGAAAAGGACATGGCCGTCATCGATGTCGGCCTGAAGACGGAAGGCCGCGTGGCGCTGCGCGAGTTCGCCGGGCCCGGCCGCGAAAGTGATCTCAAGGTCGGCGACACCGTCGAGGTGTTTCTCGACCGCATCGAGAATGCGCTCGGCGAAGCCGTGCTGTCGCGCGACAAGGCGCGCCGCGAGGAAAGCTGGGGCAAGCTTGAGAAGGCGTTCCAGAACAACGAAAAGGTCAACGGCGTCATCTTCAACCAGGTCAAGGGCGGCTTCACCGTCGATCTGGACGGCGCCGTGGCCTTCCTGCCGCGCTCGCAGGTCGACATCCGGCCGATTCGCGACGTCGCCCCGCTGATGAACAACTCCCAGCCGTTCCAGATCCTCAAGATGGACCGTCGCCGCGGCAACATCGTGGTGTCGCGCCGCACCGTGCTGGAAGAGACCCGCGCCGAGCAGCGTCAGGAGCTGGTGCAGAACCTCGAAGAAGGTCAGGTGATCGACGGCGTGGTCAAGAACATCACCGATTATGGTGCGTTCGTTGATCTCGGCGGCATCGACGGCCTGCTCCACGTCACCGACATTGCGTGGCGCCGCGTCAACCACCCGACCGAGGTGCTGACCATCGGCCAGACGGTGAAGGTCAAGATCATCAAGATCAACCACGAGACCCACCGCATCTCGCTTGGCATGAAGCAGCTGCTGGACGACCCGTGGCAGGGCATCGAGGCGAAATACCCGCTGGGTGCGCGCTTCACCGGTCGTGTGACCAACATCACCGACTACGGCGCGTTCGTAGAGCTCGAACCGGGCATCGAAGGCCTGATCCACGTCTCCGAGATGTCGTGGACCAAGAAGAACATGCATCCCGGCAAGATCGTCTCGACCTCTCAGGAAGTCGAGGTGCAGGTGCTCGAGGTCGATTCCGTCAAGCGGCGGATTTCGCTCGGCCTCAAGCAGACCATGCGCAATCCCTGGGAAGTGTTCGTCGAGAAATTCCCGGTCGGTTCGGTGGTCGAAGGCGAGGTCAAGAACAAGACCGAATTCGGCCTGTTCCTCGGCCTCGAGGGCGACGTCGACGGCATGGTCCATCTGTCGGATCTCGACTGGAAGCTGCCGGGCGAGCAGGTGATCGACAACTACAAGAAGGGCGACATGGTGAAGGCCGTGGTGCTCGACGTGGATGTCGAGAAGGAGCGGATTTCGCTCGGCATCAAGCAGCTCGAGGGCGATCCATTCGCCGAGCCCGGCGATGTCAAGAAGGGCGCCGTGGTGACCTGCGAGGTGCTCGAGGTGAAGGAGAGCGGCATCGAGGTGAAGATCGCCGGTACCGACTTCACCACCTTCATCAAGCGTTCCGAACTGGCCCGCGACCGCAACGACCAGCGCTCCGACCGTTTTGCGGTCGGCGAAAAGGTCGACGCCCGCGTCATTCAGTTCGACAAGAAGGCCCGCAAGGTGCAGGTCTCGATCAAGGCGCTGGAAGTCGCCGAGGAGAAGGAAGCCATCGCGCAGTATGGCTCTTCGGATTCCGGAGCCACGCTGGGCGACATTCTCGGCACCGCGCTCAAGAATCGCGGCGAAAAGTAAGCGCTACGTTTCGATATTTATCCATCGATCGGGCCCCGGTTTTGACCGGGGCCTTTTCGTTGGTATGGAAACTCCGGCTGCGGCGGTGGGCGGAAGCGGCGCAGCCTTGTTTTCTTCAAATTGTGCCTGAATTGATGTAATTTCATAACCTGACCGTGATGCTGTTGATGCAAAACGCGCCGGTTGCTTGCCAGGAGAAATTCGATGTCGCTGGATTCCGATGTGATCGTGGATCGCCGCCGGCTGCGCCGCAAGCTGACGTTCTGGCGTGTGGCTGCGGCCGTGATCGCGATCGCAGCGATCGTCGGGCTCGGCATGATGGTGACGCCGGCCGGACGCGGCGCCCTGACGTCATCCGGCACGATCGCGCGGGTGACGATCGATGGGCTGATCCGCAGCGACCAGGAGCGTGTCGAGGCGCTGGAGCGGCTGGCCGATTCCAACGTCGCGGCCGTAGTCCTGCATATCAACTCACCGGGCGGCACTACCGCCGGCTCCGAGCAGCTCTACAATTCACTGATGCGGCTGAAAGCAAAGAAGCCGCTGGTGGTGGTGGTCGAGGGGCTGGCTGCCTCAGGCGGTTACATTACGGCGATTGCCGCCGATCACATCGTCGCGCAGCAGACGTCGCTGGTCGGCTCGATCGGCGTGCTGTTCCAGTTTCCGAACTTCACCGACCTTTTGAAGACCGTCGGCGTCCAGGTCGAGGAAGTGAAATCGTCGCCGCTGAAAGCCGCACCCAACGGATATGAGCCAACCAGCCCGGAGGCGCGCGCGGCGCTGGATTCGCTGGTGAAGGATTCCTACGCCTGGTTCCGCGGTCTGGTGAAAGAGCGCCGCGGCATGGATGACGAGCAGCTTGAAAAAGTCGCGGATGGGCGGGTTTTCACCGGCCACCAGGCGGTCGATCTCAAACTGGTCGATGAACTCGGCGATGAAAAAACCGCGGTGAAGTGGCTCGTCGCGCAGAAAGGCGTAAAGCCCGATCTTCCGGTGCGCGATTACAAGCTGCAGCCGCGTTTTGGTGACCTCACCTTCCTGCGCTCGGCTGCTTCGGTCACGCTCGAAGCATTCGGCTTCAGCAACATTGCCCACCAGCTCGATCAGGCCGGAGCCGTACAGGCAGTCGATCGCCTTGGCCTTGATGGCATGCTGGCGCTGTGGCAGCCGGCGGCCTCAAATTGAGCCATGTGAGTCCTGCCAAATGAGCACTTCCCGCACTGCGAGTGCCGGCACAATTCCCGTTTTGGCCCCCTGTGACGCAATTTCGCGCCGCGCAAATTTGATTTAGCGTCTTGACAGCTCAAGTCATTTTCACGGAAATGGATGCTTGCACGCCCCCGGACCTTGGTCTCTATGATTAAATCCGAACTCGTTCAGCGTATCGCCGAGCACAACCCGCATCTCTATCAACGGGATGTCGAGAACATCGTGAACGCGATCCTCGATGAAATCGTCGCCGCCTTGGCGCGCGGCGATCGGGTTGAATTGCGCGGTTTCGGCGCATTTTCCGTCAAGCACCGCCCGGCCCGCGCGGGGCGCAATCCACGCACCGGCGCCCATGTGCCGGTAGACGAAAAGAGCGTTCCATTTTTCAAGACCGGCAAGGAAATGCGCGAGCGGCTGAACCGCGATAATCCCACACCAGACACCGGCGCTTGAGCCATTCTCGCTCGCGTATCGCCCAGGTAGAGGGCTGTGCCGTGTTTCGGGACGTGTTCCCGGAAATCGTCAGCCCAGCGAGATGATCATGCGAAAATTCTTCACGGCTTTGGTCGTTGTTCCGCTGGGCTTGATCTTCGTTGTCTTTGCCGTCGCCAATCGTCATGAAGTGACGGTGTCGTTCGATCCCTTCAACTCCAGCGATCCTTCGATCGCGGTCCGGCTGCCGCTGTTTGTCGTCATTATCGCGGTGGCGATCCTGGGCGTGATCGCGGGCGGCATTGCAACCTGGTTCCGGCAGCGGCGCTGGCGCCGGGCGGCACGCCAGCATGAAGCGGAGGCGCGCCTGGCACGGGCACAGCTGGCCGATATGCAGGCTGCAACCGCCCGAACGGCTGCGCCGCAGCCATTCCCGGCGCTAGCGCAGGGCAGCATTGCCGGGCGAGACAAGCAGCGCGCGACGTTGTAGAACGCGCCTCGAATGGCCGTTCTCTTAGCCCCTCCGTGGCGGCGGCGGTCCCGACCCCCTATCTTTGAACCATGTCGCTGCTCGTCAAAATTTGTGGCCTGTCCACGTCAGAGACTTTGGATGCCGCGCTGCAGGCCGGCGCCGACATGGTGGGATTCGTGTTCTTTCCGCCATCGCCGCGTCATATCAGCCTGGAAACAGCGCGCGAGCTCGGCCGGCAGGCCAAGGGGCGCGCGCTCAAGGTTGCGCTCACCGTCGATGCCGATGATGCGACGCTGGCCAACATCGTCGAGACCCTGCGACCGGATGTTCTGCAGCTTCATGGCAGGGAGAGCGTGGCGCGGCTGCGCGACATCAAGCGGACCTTCGGCCTGCCGGTGATGAAGGCGATCCCGGTCGCAGGCTCCGCAGATCTGGTGCCGCTGCCCGGTTATGCGGCAGTCGCCGACCGCATTCTGTTCGATGCCCGCGCGCCCGGGGATGCAACGCGGCCGGGCGGCCTCGGCGCGGTCTTCGATTGGCACCTGCTCGAGAAGATGGATCTGGAACTGCCTTTCATGGTCTCCGGCGGCCTCAATGCCGGCAACGTCGGCGATGCCGTTCGCATCACGCGCGCCGGTGGCGTCGACGTCTCCTCCGGCGTCGAGCGTGCCCCCGGGGTCAAGGACCCCGAATTGATCCAAGCCTTCATCCGCGCCGCGCGCGCCACCGAAGAGTTAAGCAAGATGAACCAGACCCGGCCCAATTCCTTCCGCAGCGGCCCCGACGAACGCGGACATTTCGGCATTTTCGGCGGACGCTTCGTCGCGGAAACCCTGATGCCACTGATCCTCGATCTGGAGAAGGCCTACGCCGAGGCCAAGGCCGATCCGGCCTTCCATGCCGAGATGAACGGCTATCTCAAGCACTATGTCGGCCGGCCCTCGCCGCTCTATTTCGCCGAACGTCTCACCGAGCATCTGGGCGGCGCCAAAATCTATCTCAAGCGCGAAGAGCTCAATCACACCGGCTCGCACAAGCTCAACAATGTGCTGGGCCAGATCATGATGGCGCGGCGCATGGGCAAGAAGCGCATCATCGCCGAGACCGGAGCCGGCCAGCACGGCGTCGCCACCGCGACGCTCTGCGCGCGGTTTGGGCTTGAATGCGTGGTCTATATGGGCGCGGTCGATGTCGAGCGGCAGCAGCCCAATGTGATCCGCATGGAGATGCTCGGCGCCAAGGTGATCCCGGTGCAGTCGGGATCGCGGACGCTGAAGGATGCGATGAACGAGGCGCTGCGCGATTGGGTCACCAATGTGCACAACACCTTCTATTGCATCGGCACCGTGGCAGGCCCGCATCCTTATCCGATGATGGTGCGCGATTTCCAGTCGGTGATCGGCGACGAGACCCGTATGCAGATGCAGGAGGCCGAGGGCCGCCTGCCCGATTCGCTGGTCGCCTGCATCGGCGGCGGCTCCAATGCGATGGGGCTGTTTCATCCGTTCCTCGATGACCCCAGCGTCGAGATCTTCGGCGTCGAGGCTGCGGGCCATGGCCTGACGCAACTGCATGCCGCATCGATCGCCGGTGGCCGGCCCGGCGTGCTGCATGGCAACCGTACCTATCTGCTGATGGACGATGACGGCCAGATCCTGGAAGCACATTCGATCTCGGCCGGGCTGGATTATCCCGGCATCGGCCCGGAGCATTCCTGGCTGCATGAGACCGGCCGGGTGACCTATCTGTCGGCGACCGACGAAGAGGCGCTGGCGGCGTTTCAGTTGCTATCACGTCTCGAAGGCATCATCCCGGCGCTGGAGCCGGCGCATGCGATCGCCAAAGTGATGGAACTCGCGCCGAACCGGCCGAAGGATCATCTGATGGTCGTCAATCTCTCCGGCCGCGGCGACAAGGACGTGCCGCAAGTCGGTGATATTTTGAATGGTCGAAAGAAATGACGGGGGAGCACCGCGTTTTCTTTAACCTCTCCCCGGCGGGGAGAGGTCGGCTGCGTAGCAGCCGGGTGAGGGGGCTTTCTGCTCATTCGAACCAAAGCGAACTTTCGATCATTTCGAGTACTCCCTCCAGATTTTCGTACACATCGGTGTTCGAGACTCGCAAAACGAGAAAACCGCTAGTTTCAAGAAACTCGGTCCTCGCTTTGTCGTATCTCACTTCTGACGGTTTCGAGTGTGTTGTGCCGTCGACCTCGACGATCAACTTCCCATCCAGTGTAACGAAATCGACGATATATCGATCAATTGGATGCTGTCGGCGAAACTTCCATCGCGCCAGCTTTCGGTTGCGTAGCGCTTGCCAAAGCTTCGCCTCGGCACTTGTTTGCGAGGCGCGTAGTGCTCGCGCTCTTGCCCTAAACTTCTCCATTCCCCTCACCCGGCTGCTACGCAGCCGACCTCTCCCCGACGGGGAGAGGTGTAGCACAGCGAACGCCGTACCATGACCACGCGCATCGATACCCGTTTTGCCGAATTGAAGAAGCAGGGCCGCTCGGCCCTCGTCACCTTCGTGATGGCCGGCGATCCCGATCCCGCCACTTCGCTCGATGTCATCAAGGCGCTGCCGAAAGCAGGCGCCGACATCATCGAAATCGGCATGCCCTTCACCGATCCGATGGCGGATGGCCCCTCGATTCAGGCGGCCGGCCTGCGCGCGCTCAAGGCGGGCATGACGCTGAAGAAGACGCTCGAGATGGTGCGCGGCTTCCGCAAGGACGATAACTCCACGCCGCTGGTGCTGATGGGTTATTACAATCCGATCTATATTTACGGTGTCGATAAATTTCTTGTCGATGCGAAGTCGGCAGGCGTTGATGGCTTGATCATTGTCGATTTGCCGCCGGAGGAAGACACCGAATTGTGCCTGCCGGCGATGAAGGCCGGGCTCAACTTCATCCGGCTGGCGACGCCGACCACCGACGACCAGCGCCTGCCCGCCGTGCTCGCCAACACCTCGGGTTTTGTCTACTATGTCTCGATCACCGGCATCACCGGCAGCGCCGCTGCCGATGCCAGGACGGTCGGCGAAGCCGTTGCCCGCATCAAGCGGCACACCAAATTGCCGGTCTGCGTCGGCTTCGGCATCCGGACGCCGGAAGCAGCCCGTGCGATCGCGGAAAACGCCGACGGCGCGGTGGTGGGCACGGCACTGGTCGACGCCCTGCGCGGCAGCCTAGATGCCAACGGCCACGGAACGGCGAAAACCACGGGTGTGGTCGCCGATCTCGTCTCCGCGCTGGCGCAAGGCGTCCAGGGCGCGCGGCAGGCCGCTGAATAAGCCATAATTGCGGGCAAGACAGGCTTAACAACCGGCGGCTTGCTGGGCGCTCCCGGCACCGCCATATAGTTCGGGGCGATTCTCGATTGATCGCCAATCGGAGCAAACCATGAATTGGCTCACCAATGTCGTCCGGCCGAAGATCCGCAATATGCTGCGGCGGGAAACGCCGGAGAATTTGTGGATCAAATGTCCGGATTCCGGGCAGCTCGTGTTCTACAAGGACGTCGAGGCCAATCAGTTCGTCATTCCCGGTTCGAACTATCACATGCGCATGGGCGCGGTGGCCCGGCTGAAATCGATCTTCGACAACGAGACCTGGTTCGATATCGCGCTGCCGGAAGTGGCGTCCGACCCGCTGAAATTCCGCGATGAACGGAAATATGTCGATCGCGTCAAGGATGCGCGGGCCAAGACCGGGCTCAACGACGCCATCAAGCTCGGCTACGGCAAGCTCGAAGGCGCTGGCGTTGTCATCGCGGTGCAGGATTTCGATTTCATGGGCGGCTCGCTCGGCATGGCCGCGGGTGAAGCGATCGTGCGCGGGCTCGAACTGGCGCTCGAGAAGAAATCGCCGTTCATCGTGTTTGCCGCTTCCGGTGGGGCGCGGATGCAGGAAGGCATCCTGTCGTTGATGCAGATGCCGCGCACGACCGTTGCCGTGCAGATGCTGCGCGAGGCGAAACTGCCTTACATCGTCGTGCTGACCAATCCGACCACCGGCGGCGTCACCGCCTCCTACGCGATGCTTGGTGACGTGCAGATCGCCGAGCCAGGCGCGCTGATCGGCTTTGCCGGTGCGCGTGTCATCGAGCAGACGATCCGCGAAAAACTCCCCGAAGGATTCCAGCGTGCCGAATATCTGAAGGATCACGGCATGGTCGACATGGTCGTGCATCGCCATGATATGCGTGCCACGCTGGCGCGGCTGTGCCGTCTCCTGACCAAGTCGCCGGCGCTCGACGAGCCGGTCGCGAAGCCTGTGCAGATATCGACGACCGCGGCGCAAATCGTCACGGCTCCGGATACGGTGCCGGCTGCGCCGCACGCGTGAACGTGCCCGCGGCCATACCGCCGCCGCTTCGCGACGTGATCGCGCGGCTGTCCGCGCTGCATCCGAAAACGATCGACCTTGGCCTGGAGCGGATGCATCGCCTCCTGGAAGCGCTCGGCCATCCCGAACGCAAGCTGCCGCCGGTGATCCATGTTGCCGGCACCAACGGCAAGGGATCGACGATCGCTTATTTGCGCGCCATCCTCGAGGCGGCCGGCTTGCGTGTTCATGTCTACACCTCGCCCTATCTGGTGCGGATCAACGAGTGCTTCCGTCTCGGAAGTCGCGGGGGCGGCGTGCTGGTCGGCGACGACGAGTTGCGCGAGGCTCTGGAGCGGTGCGAGCAGGCCAATGACGGCGCCCCGATCACGATTTTCGAGGCCGAAACCGCGGCGGCGTTTTGCCTGTTCGCGCAACATCCGGCTGACGTGGTGCTGCTCGAAGTCGGCCTTGGCGGCCGGCTCGATGCCACCAATGTGGTCGATGCGCCGCTCGCGGCCGTCATCACGCCGGTCAGCATGGACCACACGGAATTTCTTGGCGACAGCCTTGCGGCGATTGCCGGCGAGAAGGCCGCCATCATCAAGCGGGACACGCCGGTGATCTGCGCCGAGCAGGCGCCGGAGGCAATGGCCGTGATCGAGGCGCAGGCAAGGCGCATGCGCGCGCCGCTGCATGCCGCGGGACAGCATTGGCATGTCAGTGTCGAACGCAACCGTCTGGTCTACCAGGATGATCGCGGGCTGATGGATCTCGCCGCGCCTAAATTGTTCGGGCGGCACCAGTTCGACAATGCCGGGCTCGCGATCGCGACGTTGCGCGCGCTCGGCGCTTTCAAGGTCGACAATGCGGCCTTCGAGACCGGCATCGTCAGTGCCGAATGGCCGGCGCGGATGCAGCGGCTGTCGTCTGGTGCGCTGGTCGATCAGGCGCCGGCGGGAAGCGAGGTCTGGCTCGACGGCGGCCACAATGCCGAAGGCGGCCGGGTCGCCGCCGCGGCATTGGGCGATCTTGAGGAACGGGTGCCGCGACCGCTGGTCGTCGTCCTCGGCATGATGGCGAACAAGGATGCCAGTGGATTCCTCGCCAATTTCGCCGGGCTTACCCGTCACATCATTACCGTGCCGGTGCCCGGTCGCGACAACGCGATGCTGCCGGACCGGCTCGCCGATGCCGCACGTGCCCTGGGCATGCGTGTCGAAACCGCGGATAGTGTCGGGGCTGCGCTGCGGGCGCTGACCCGGCTGGCCTACGAAGTCCCGCCGCGTATCCTGATCACGGGCTCGCTCTATCTCGCCGGCCCGGTGCTGGCCGCCAACGGCTCATTGCCGCGCTGACTCTTAAAAAGAGGGCGCCATCTGCAATAATTGGTTCCATTAAGGGCCCGGAAACCCTGACTATGGCAGAACAGTGCCACTTCCGGTTAGGGCACAATCAACATGCGAATTCGTACATTCTTTCTTGGCTGCTTTTGTTCGGTCGCGCTGCCTGGTGCGGTGGCGTCGCTCTGGCTCTCCATCAACGCCTGGAATGGGTGGCAGCGGCAACAGGAAGCAGCGCTGGCCACCCGCGTCGTCAGCGATGCGCAGCGGGCACAGACCGCAATTGCGGAAGAGGTAGGCCCCTTCGCAGGGCAGCTACGCCTCGCCAACCCGGATGTGGATGCGGCTCGCCGGTCTGCGCCAAAGACCGACCATACGCTGCAGGCGGCCGCACAGAGCGCTGCAGAGGGCGGTTTCGATGCGTCGGTAGCACGGGATACGCTTGCGAAGGTTCAAGCCGCCCGTGAGCGCGCCATGGAGGAATTCGCCAAGCCGTTGGCTGCGCGCGATCCGGCCTTGCCTGACGCCATGCAGGCTCTGCGCAACCACTCGGTAGAGGCATTGCGGGGTG
Organism: Bradyrhizobium sp.; assembly: GCA_035547995.1. Classification (GTDB taxonomy): domain Bacteria; phylum Pseudomonadota; class Alphaproteobacteria; order Rhizobiales; family Xanthobacteraceae; genus Bradyrhizobium. Next base: position 10,110 of record DASZTN010000207.1, read on the forward strand.
TCGCCATGGCGGCAAGCCAGCGTGTCGTTGCCAGCTCGCCCCATACCGCGCTGCTGGTAGAGATCGCACTCGCCGCGATGGATTTCCGCGATTTCATCGGCCGGCGCAGCGTGCCCATCACCAACTGGATTGGCGGCCTCAAGATCGAGCCGCAGGTCTACGAAAACATGTTTCGCTTCACCGGCCGGATGGACCAGGCATGGGCCACGGCGCAGCGCCTGATCGCCAGCATGCCCGACAACACGCGGCTGCAGCAGGCCCTGAAGGAGCAGCAGGCGTTCCAGGCGGATTCCGAGCCGCGCTGGATGGCCATGCTGGCACTGGCGCGCGGGGGCGTCGGCGGCGGCACGGTGAACTGGGGCACCACACCCCAGCAATTCAGACCTTGGTCGTTAAAATCGCAGGCATCGATCTTGTCGCTGCGCGATGCGGCACTGGACGAGGCGCTGGCGCAAACCGAGGCGGCCTCGAACGCGGGTAAGTGGACCTTCCTGACGGCGCTGGCATTGGCGCTGCTGGTATGCGGCATCGCCGTCGGCTCGATATGGCTGTTGCTGCGCCGCGTGCTTCAGCCGCTGCGGGTGATGACTTCGACGGTGACCCAGATCGCCGGCGGCGAGCTCGACATCGAGGTCGCCGGCCGCGAACGGCGCGATGAACTGGGTGAAATGGCGCAGGCGGTCGAGACGCTGCGCGCAGGGTCGGTGGAGCGGCGGGAGATGGCGGCGACGCAGGCCCGCGAGCAGGAAGCCAAGGCGGCGCAGGCAGAACGGCTGAGCGGACTGGTGCGCGAATTCGAGGTGGAAACCGCGGACGTGCTGCGGGCGGTGGCAGCGGCGGCAACCGAGCTCGACGCCACAGCGGCCGAACTGACCTCAACCGCCGAGAGCGGCACGGAGCGGGCAAGCTCGGTGGCCACAGCCTCCGAGCAGGCAAGCGCCAACGTGCAGACGGTGGCGGCCTCCACCGAGGAATTGACGGCTTCGATCGCCGAGGTCGCGCGTCAGGTGGCCGAAGGCGCGGCGGCCGCGCGGCACGCGGCTGAAAGTGCACGGCAGACCGACAGCACGGTGCAGAGCCTCGCCGGGGTGGCGAGCCAGATCGGGGAGATCGTCAAGCTTATCAGCGATATCGCCGGGCAGACCAATCTGCTGGCGCTGAATGCGACCATCGAGGCGGCACGGGCCGGCGAGGCCGGCAAGGGCTTTGCGGTGGTGGCGTCGGAAGTGAAAACGCTGGCAGCGCAGACGGCCAAGGCGACCGAGGAGATCGGTGCCCAGATCTCGGCGATGCAGGGCGAGACCGAGCGGACGGTGCAGGCGATCGCGACCATCGCGCGCACGATCGCCCAGTTGGACGCCAGCACGTCGGCACTGGCTTCGGCAGCCGAGCAGCAGGCCGCGGCGACGCGGGAGATCGGTCGCGCTGCGGCCGAGGCTGCCGCCGGCACCCAGGATGCGGCGCGGCATGCAACCGGGGTTCGCGAAGGTGCGGAGCGGACCGGCGCATCGGCCAGTGAAGTCCGGTCGGCTTCGGGCGAGCTGGCGCGGCGGGCGGAAGAGATGCGCGGGCAGGTCGATAATTTCCTGAACCGCATCCGCGCGGCTTGATTAGGTCAGCTCAACCGAGCAGCTTCATCGGATCGGCTGCTTTCTGCTTGAGTTGATCGAAGCTGCATTGCTTCGGCGCCTTGTCCGGCCGCCAGCGCAGGATCGAGGTGCCGTGGCGAAACCGGCCGCCGCTGAAATGGTCGTAGCAGACTTCGACCACCAGCTTCGGCTGCAGCGGGCACCATTTGGCGGAACGATCGGTCGACCAGCGGCTCGGGCCGCCCGGCGCACTGCCGGTGAAGCCTGGTTCTTTGATCAAGGCTTCGAGCTTTGCCGTCAGCGCCGGCTTTTCTTCCCGCTTGATCGCGGAGGTAAAGCCGACATGGTGCAACAGCCCTTCATCGTCATAGAGGCCGAGCAGCAGCGAGCCGACCACTTTCCTGCCGTTCAGCTTGTTGGTGGCGTAACGGAAGCCGCCGACCACGCAATCGGCGCTGCGGAATTTCTTGATCTTCTGCATGCCGTCCCGGTTGCCCCCCTGATAAGGCAGGTCGAGCCGCTTGGCGATGACGCCGTCCGATCCGCTGCCGGACTGCGCCAGCCATTTTTGCGCGGTAGCGAAGCTTGCCGTTGCCGGTGACAAATGAAAGGCCGAATCTGTTCTGAACTGAGCCTTGGCGAAGGCTTCCAGGGCGGCCCGCCGTTTGCCGAGCGGCTGCATCGCCAGCTTTTTGTCTGTGGCGACCGCCAGCAGGTCGAAGGCGATGAACAGGGCAGGCGTTTGCTGCGACAGCTTCTTGACGCGGCTTGCCGCCGGATGAATCCGTTGCAGCAGATCGTCGAATGAGAACGCCTTGCCGTGCGGCACGACGATTTCGCCGTCGAGCAAAAACGTCGCCGCCCTCAATTTCAGCGCGGCGGCGATCAGTTCTGGAAAGTAGCGCGCCAGGTCTTCGCCTGCCTTGGAACGGAGATCGACCTTCGGCCCCTGACGGAACAACAGGCAACGGAAGCCGTCCCATTTCGGCTCGTACTGCCATTCGGGACCGCGCGGAAGCACATCGACCGAACGGGCTTCCATCGCCACGAGCGTGGCAGGCGTCTTTCGGGACGACGAGGGCAAAAGCGGGCTCTTCAAACGCAGCACATGTCAAACTCAGCACATGGCTCTTCAACGCAAACGGCCGGCTA
>DASZTN010000208.1:0-25581 GCA_035547995.1 Bradyrhizobium sp.
GAGCCCGGAGTAAGCCGTAAAACCATTGCGCAGGGAAGGCCGGCTGCGTCCGGCTCAACCTGTGGTTCCTGCCCCGTGCATTTTTTTCACGCACGGGGGCCGCGGGTGCCAGCCGGCATCCGGCCTTCCCTGCACCCTCTCATTTGAAGATCATTTGAAGAAGGGTGTTTCGCACGCCAGAACTTGCGGCAATACCTGCCGCGGGAACGCGGTGTCATGCCCGTTCGGCGCGACACGTCCACTGGGCTGTTTGATAATCGAATCCGAAATGGCGCGGATCAGGAACGGTCGGCCGATGGAACAGCCTCGTCCTGCGGCTCGACCGCTACGCGCTGCATCTGCTGCAATTTGCGCCGGCGCCAGATCGAGCCGACCACCAGCACAAAGATCGTGCCCAGCACCGAGGAGAGATAGTCGAGCAGATCTCCCTGCAGCGCGAAATGCGGCGACCAGTGCAACAAGGTCGATGTCGCATCGAAATCGAATTCGATGCGGCCATCGAGCAGGCGCTGCAGGAAGGGATGATCCGCCGGATCGCTCGCGATGACGTCGCCGGCGATCCATCCGAGCAGCGCTGCGCCAAGCCAGATCAGGATCGGGAAACGATCGAGCACCATCATGATCAGCGCCGCCCCCGCGATGATCATGGGAATGCTGATGGCAAGGCCCAGCACCAATAGCGAAATCTTGCCGTTTGCCGCGGCTGCGACCGCGATGACATTGTCGAGGCTCATGACGATGTCGGCGATCACGACGATGCGGATCGCGTGCCAGAGCGTGGTGCCGGCCGCGATCTCGTCGTCTTCGTCTTCGGGCACCAGCAGCTTGGCGGCGATGAAGAGCAGCGCGAGGCCGCCGACGAGCTTGAGGTAGGGCAGCGCCATCAGCGTGGCGATGACGCCGGTAAAGACGATCAGGAGGATCACGGCGATGCCGGCGCCGATCACCATGCCCCACAGGCGGTTGCGACCATGCAGGCTGCGGCAGGCCATGGCAATGACCAGCGCGTTGTCGCCGGACAACAGCACGTTGATCCAGATGATCTTGCCAACCGCAAGCCAGAACGCCGGCGTCTGCAGGTCGGCCTGCAGTTGCATCAGGAACGCGCTGAAATTGGCGGGATCAAAGACCTGCGTCAGCAAGCTCACAGTCCGCCCCTGTCGATCCAACGGCGCTGGCCGCCATCGTCGTCAAAAAGCCCGCCAACGCCCCGGGGCAATCAGCCGACGATCTCGTTACCGGAAAAGAACTGGGCGATTTCGACGGCTGCCGTTTCGGCGGCGTCCGAACCATGCACCGAATTCTCGCCGATCGACTTGGCGTGGAGCTTGCGGATGGTTCCCTCAGCCGCCTTGGCCGGATCGGTCGCGCCCATGACATCGCGGTACTTCAGGATGGCGCCCTCGCCTTCGAGCACCTGGACGACCACCGGGCCGGAGGTCATGAATTCGACCAGTTCACCGAAGAACGGCCGCGCCTTGTGAACGGCATAGAAGGTCTCGGCCTGCTCGCGGGTCATGCGGATGCGCTTCTGGGCTACGATCCGCAGTCCGGCCTTTTCGATCAGCGCATTGATCGCGCCGGTCAGATTGCGCTCGGTCGCGTCGGGCTTGATGATCGAGAAGGTGCGTTCAATCGCCATGATTTCGTCCTTGGAAGCGGTGATGGGAAGTTTGGGCGCGCTTATATCGGCGCGACCGGGAGACGGCAAGCGATCCCGCGAACGGCGGCTGGGCCTCGGCTCCAAGCGCCGTGACGACCGGCGCAATCTGTGGGTTACAACAACTTCATATAAGTGAACCCGGTCTGACAGCGGCGCGCCGGCTATGCAAACTCTCGCTCGCGCATTCGCTCGGCATCGCGGCGTTGGCGCCGACTTCGGCATCGGCCCGGGTTGGGCCAGGCTCGCACGGCGGCTGGCATGACGGCTGGCACCGCGGCTTGGGACGGCGCAGCCGCGTTTCCATGCCGGCGGCTGGTCTGTTACGGCCGTGGCGGCTGGCATGTGCGCCGATTGGCCCCGGCCCGCTCCGGGGACCCCGCTGGCGCGTGGTCAACCGCTCCTGAGGCAGCCGCTGGCGGCTGATCCGGCGCCGGCAGGCCCCCGGCTAAGCTGCCGGAGTTTCAGGTGTTTGAACCTTCAGCGCAATTTTAATTCAATTTTTACCAGAAACCGCGCAACCGGCGAGCAGCGCCGAAACAATCTCCGGTGCCGCGACTTGGTGAAGCAAGATATTGCTCAACCAGCGGCGCGGAACTCGCCATGAACAGCCGGACTGTCGACCCATTCGACCAACTCGATCACCAGACCTGCCAATCCATCTGCAAGGCGATCGGCGAGCGCCTCCAGCAGAACATGCGCCCTGATACGTCCGCGCTGTCATCCCAGCTGCGACATCTGATGGATGAATTGCGCAGGCGCGACGAAGAGAACCCGATGCACAATTAGGGCTCCGGTTGGGATATCACGCGAAGATTGGCATCGAACGACCACCGGCCGGCCAGAACTGCCTTGCGTTTGGCAGCGGCTTTGGTGACAACGCCCGCATGCTCTCCATCACCGACATCTCGATCCGCCTCGCCGGACGGCTGCTGATCGATCACAGCTCGGCGCAAATCCTGCCCGGCGCGCGGGTCGGCTTCGTCGGCCGCAACGGGGTCGGCAAATCGACGCTGTTTCGCGCCATCCGCAGCGAGTTGCCAACCGAAACCGGCAGCATCACCATCCCGCCGCGCTGGCGGATCGGCAGCCTTGCACAGGAAGCGCCTGATGGTCCCGAGAGCCTGCTCGAAGTCGTGCTGAAGGCCGATCTCGAACGCGCAGCCCTGCTCCACGAGGCCGAGACCGCAGATGATCCGGTCCGGATCGCCGATATTCAAACCCGGCTGGTGGATATCGACGCCCATTCGGCGCCGGCCCGCGCCGCAGCGATCCTGTCGGGCCTCGGATTTTCCACCGCCGACCAGGCGCGGTCCTGTTCCGAATTTTCCGGCGGCTGGCGGATGCGCGTGGCGCTCGCAGCAACGCTGTTCGCCGCTCCCGACCTGCTGCTGCTGGACGAGCCGACCAACTATCTCGACCTCGAAGGCACGCTGTGGCTGGAAGACCATCTGGCGAACTATCCGCGCACGGTCATCGTGATCAGCCATGACCGCGATCTGCTCGACACGTCGGTCGATCAGATCCTGCATCTCGATCGCGGCAAGTTGTCGCTCTACAAAGGCAACTACTCCTCATTCGAGGAACAGCGCGCCACCCGCGAAATGTTGGATGCCAAGCACGCCAGGCGCCAGGCCGACGAGCGCAAGCGGCTGCAGGCTTTCGTCGATCGCTTCAAGGCCAAAGCCTCGAAAGCCCGCCAGGCCCAGTCCCGGGTCAAGATGCTGGAGCGGATGAAACCCGTCACCGCGCTGGTGACCCAGGACGTGCACGAGATCTCCTTCCCGACGCCGGAAAAGATGCTGTCGCCGCCGATCATCGCCGCCGACAATGTCTCCGTCGGCTATGATCCGGACAAGCCGGTGCTCAATCGCGTTACGCTGCGGATCGATACCGACGACCGCATCGCCCTGCTCGGCGCCAATGGCAACGGCAAGTCGACGCTGGTGAAGCTGCTCGCGGGCAAGCTTGCGCCATTCTCGGGACAGGTTACGCGCGCGGATAAACTCTCGATCGGCTATTTTGCCCAGCATCAGGTCGATGAGCTCGATCTCGAAGCCTCGACCTATGACCATCTTCGCCGGCTGATGCGAGATGCGCCCGAGAGCAAGGTGCGCGCCCGCGCCGGCGCGATCGGCTTCTCCGGCAAGGCCGCCGATACCATCGTCAAAAGCCTGTCGGGCGGCGAAAAGGCACGGCTGCTGCTGGGGCTCGCGACCTTCTACGCCCCCAATTTGATCATTCTCGACGAGCCCACCAACCATCTGGACATCGACAGCCGCGCCGCCCTTGCGGAGGCAATCAACGCATTTCCCGGCGCGGTCATCATGGTTTCCCATGACCGTTATCTGATCGAAGCCTGCGCCGATCGGTTGTGGGTGGTCGCCGACCGCGCGGTCACCGCCTATGACGGCGATATCGACGATTATCGCCGCATGATCCTGTCGGCGCGCGGCTCTCGCAACGAGCCCCGCGATCGCGGCTCCACGCGCGACAATGGCGCCGACAAGCCTCAGCGCGGCAAGACCGTCAAGCGTGGCCCCCTGAAGCAGCGGATCTCGCAAGCCGAGTCCGAGATCGCCCGCATCGGCGAGATCATCGCCAAGATCGATACCGCGCTGGCGCTACCGGATTTGTTCACCCGCGATCCCAAGCAGGCAGCCCAGCTCAGCAAGGCCCGCGCCGGGGCGGCTGATGCGTTACGGCGCGCCGAGGAAGAATGGCTGGAAGCAAGCTCCGCCTATGAGGAAGCGGCGGATTAGAAAGGAGAGCGAAGGAATTGCCGCGAACGATCAGCCTGACGCTTGCGCCGGCTTCTTCCTGGCCCTCGCCTTTGACTTTGCCGCCCTTGGTTTCGGCTGTGGCGGCGGCGCCTCGATGCCCTCGATCGAGGTCAGACGGCCGGCATTGAAGGTATAGATTCCTGCCCGCGGACCCTGATTGTAGGTGAGGACCGCCAGGCGACCGCCGCGCTCGTTCTTGGATATGTTGACGCTGTTGGGCACGCCGATGCCACGCACCACGTCGCATTCGGTGTGGCCCAATGCCACGGTACCGATCACCGCCGGCGGGGCTCCGGCGCCCGGACCTTCCGCCAAGGCATTTGCATCGGAGGGTCCTGCCGGAGGCGTCATGCCCGGACACATTCCCTCGGGGCTGACCAGGTCGTCCGCGGTAATCGGCTTGTTCGGCGTGAGTGGCGGAGCGGAGACGTTCTCGATGCTGAGCCTGCCGGTTCGCTTGAACCAGTTGGCATCACGCGACAGCAGATCGGACGAGAACATGTCGCTCATGCTTGCGCCGGAGCAGCCCGAGATAAGCGGAGCAAGCAGAACCAGCGCCAGCACATGCTTTCGATGAAAGTTCCCGGTTCGCACGATCAAACGATTCCTACCCCGCCGCCGTAAGCGGCCGTCCCAACATCACTTTGCGGCACGACCGTGGCTTACCCGGCCGCTGCCCGGCAAAACCACGAATTATCATTAATTGCCGCCGATCGCTATTGCCGGCGTTGCCAGCGGCCCCGTTCGTCAGCCTGCCAATAGGTCACCTCGAAACCGCGCGACTTGCACTCGGTCCAGGCACTCCGCGCCGCCGTCAGGGCATCGCTGTCGTCGCCATTGAAGACCAGTACTAACCGTTCATAGCTTGCGGAGTCTTCCGGCAAAGCGGCGTTATCAACCAGAAATCTGATCTTGGCGCTGTTCGGATTGCCCGGTTCGGCCGTCAGCACGATTGGCTGATCGGAGGCGTCGCCGGCGCGCCAAGTCGCGTGCGGCAGAAACGAATCGTCGCGATAGGTCCATAAATGAGCATCGAGCGCTTCGGCGCGCTCTTCCGAGGTCGACTGCACCACGACGCGCCAGCCGCGCTCGAGCGATTTCTCGAGCAGCGGCGGCAGCACGTTTTCGAGCGGCATGTCCTGCAGATGGTAAAATAGAACCTCAGTCATCGCTTGGCTTCATAATAATCGGCGACCAGCCGCTCCAGCAGGCGAACGCCGTAGCCCGAACCCCAGCTCTGGTTGATATCGGTTTTCGGTGCGCCCATCGCGGTTCCCGCGATGTCGAGATGCGCCCACGGCGTATCATCGACGAAACGCTGCAGGAATTGTGCGGCCGTGATCGAACCGCCATTGCGGCTGCCACCGGTGTTCTTCACGTCGGCAAATTGCGAATCGATCATCTTGTCGTATTCCGGACCGAGCGGCATGCGCCAGACCCGTTCGCCGGTCGCCGTTCCCGACTTGATCAGCCGTTCGGCCAGTTCGTCATTATTGGAGAACAGGCCGGCATATTCGGTCCCGAGCGCCACCAGGATCGCGCCGGTCAGTGTCGCAAGATCGACCATGAATTTCGGCTTGAACTTCTTGGCGACGTACCAGAGCACATCGGCCAGCACCAGTCGCCCTTCGGCGTCGGTGTTGATGATCTCGATGGTCTGACCGGACATCGAGGTGACGATATCGCCGGGACGCTGCGCGTTGCCGCTGGGCATGTTCTCGACCAGGCCGATCGCACCCACCACGTTCACCTTTGCCTTCCGGGCCGCAAGTGCATGCATCAACCCGACCACGCAGGCCGCACCGCCCATATCGCCCTTCATCTCCTCCATGTTACCGGCCGGCTTGATCGAGATGCCGCCGGTATCGAAACAGACGCCCTTGCCGACGAACGCCACCGGCGCCTCGCCACGCTTGCCGCCATTCCAGCGCATGATCACGGTGCGGCCCGGATGGCTTGAGCCCTGGGCTACACCGAGCAGCGCGCCCATGCCGAGTTTGGTCATCGCCTTGACGTCAAGCACTTCAACCTCGACGCCAAGCTTGCGCAACTGGGTGGCTCGCCGCGCGAACTCCACGGGATAAAGTACGTTCGGCGGCTCGTTGACGAGTTCGCGGGCCATGATCACGCCGTCGACGACCTGCGAATCGGGCGTAAACGCTTTCCGCGCCGCCGCGACGTCGGCGACGGCGACCGCAACGTCGGCACGCAATGCCGAATCCTCGCCATCCTTCTTCTTGGTCTTGTAGCGATCGAATTTGTAGGCGCGCAGCCGCATTCCCGCTGCGATCGCTGCAGCCTGCTCCGGCTGCAGCGGCCCGTCGGGCAGATCAGCGACAATCGTCGCCGCCTCGCTGCCGTTTCGCAGCTTGCCGGCAACCACCCCGCCCAGCTTGAGAAAATCGTTTTCCGTGACCGCCGACCGCTTACCGGTGCCGACCACGATCAGACGGGACACTTTGAGCCCCTGTGGCTCCAACAGATCAAGGACGGCGCCGCTCTTTCCTTTGAACTGGCTGGTAGCCGCGGCGCGCCCGACCAGTCCGGCAGCCGGTCCCAGCGCCTTTCGGGCTGCATCGCCAAATTTCAGCGTGTCATCGCAGAACACGACAAGAATGCCACGCATGGCAGCGGAAAATGGAACGAAGCCGACCTTGACGGCGTCGGGCATAAGCAAATCCTCCAAAATCAGGGCTGTAGGCAGGGTCAAGGACCCGGTCGATGTTCTCTTTGGCTGTGCGGCACATCCGTCAAGACACGTCCCGGCAACACTATGGCCCGCAAGCCGCCCCGCTGCAAAGCGGTGGCGTGGCGGCAAGGCCACAAAAATGAATTATTAACCATATCCTGACCGTGCCACGGGCCAGCCATTTTGTTGAAGGATCAAAGGGATGGTAAAGAGAGTTGTGGGCCGGCTGGAGGGGACGTCGGCGACCCAAGGGGATCCTGGTTCCAGGATGGGTCGCCAGCCGTATCCAGCCTGCGAGGCGGGATTTGTGCGGTAACGATGGGGTCGATTGACAGGTATATATTCCGCACGACCCTGGCGTCGTTTGCGGTGGTCCTGGTCAGCCTCACCGGCGTGATCTGGATTACCCAGGCGTTGCGCGGCATCGACCTGATGACGAGCCAGGGTCAGACCATCCTGACCTTCCTTGGCTTCACCAGCCTCGTGATCCCGTCGCTGGTGCTGATCATCGCCCCGATTGCGCTGATGATCGCGATCTCTCACACCCTCAATAAGCTCGCGACCGATTCCGAAATCATCGTGATGAATTCGGCCGGCTTTTCGCCGTTCCGACTGTTCCGTCCATTCGTCTATGTCACCTGCGTCGTGGCGCTGATGGTGGCCTTCATCGCCGTCTACCTGGCGCCCGACGGCCTGCGCCGAATCAAGCAGTGGGATGCCGAGATCACCGCCGACGTCCTCACCAACATTCTCCAGCCGGGCCGCTTCGCCCAACTCGACCAGAACCTGACGATCCGGATTCGGGAGCGTAAACCGGGCGGTCTGCTCTCCGGCATTTTCGTCGATGACCGCCGCGACCCCAAGGAACGCGTCACCATCATCGCCGATCATGGCACGGTACTGAAAAATGACGGCGGCTCGTTCCTCGTCCTCGAGGACGGCAATCTCGAGCGCTTCGAGGCCGGCAAGCGCGATCCGGCGCTCGTTGCATTCGGCCGTTACGCATTCGACATGTCGAAATTCTCCAGTCAGACTCACGACATCGCGTTCGGCGTTCGCGAACGCTATTTCTGGGAGCTGCTCGACCCGAAGCCGGACGATCCAATTTATGTCCAGGTCCCCGGCCAATTCCGGCAGGAGATCCATGACCGCCTGATGTCGCCGATCTATCCCTTTGCGTTCGCCGCTCTCGCCTTCGCCTTTCTCGGCACTCCACGGACCACGCGGCAAAGCCGCAACTTCTCGATCACCTGCGCCATCCTGGCCGTGTTCGGGCTGCGCACGGTCGGATTTGCCTGCTCCGTCATGGCGGTTAAATCACCCACGGCTGTGGCCGTTCAATATCTGATGTTGGCACTGGGAATCGGCGCCGGCTTATGGATTATTGTCCGGGGCTCGGTCATCGAACCACCAGCGGGCCTGATCGAAGCCATCAACAAGTCCAACGCACGTCTGCTTCAGCTTTTCCGACGGCCCGCCACCGCATGAGCATGGTCACCAACACGCTTGGGCGCTATTTCGCCGGCCGCTTCCTGGTCGCGGCGCTGGGCGTGTTTGCCGGCATTTTCGTGCTGCTGGTGCTGGTCGATTACATTGAAATGGTTCGCAGAACGTCCGGCCTCGCTTCGGTCTCGGCGATCGCGGTGGCCGAAACGTCGCTGTTCCGGGTACCGCAACTGCTCGAAAAGCTGACGCCATTCTGCGTGCTGATCGGCGCGATGACCTGCTATCTCGCGCTGTCACGGCGCCTGGAGCTGGTGGTTGCGCGGGCTGCCGGCATATCGGCCTGGCAGTTCATCTCGCCGGCACTGGCAAGCGCGATCGTCCTCGGCATTTTTGCGACCACCGTCTACAACCCGATGTCCGCCGAAATGACGGAGATGTCCAAGCGGATGGAAGCGGAGTTGTTCGGCTCTACACCAGGAGGCGGTCTGCAGGACGCTTCCGGTTTCTGGATCAATCAGGTCAACAGTGACGGTCAGGCCATCATCAATGCGGCCCGCAGCGAGCAGCAGGGCATCCGGCTGACCGGGCTTACGGTTTTTACCTTCGACACCGCCAACCATTTCAAGGAACGAATCGAGGCCCGCGAGGCGACGCTTGAGGACGGCCATTGGCTGTTCAAATCCGTGCGCCGATATGCCCTCGACGCCCCACCGATCGATCAGGACACCTACGTCCTGCCGACGACGCTGACCCGTGCACAGGTTCGCAACACGTTCTCGACCCCGGAGACTGTGTCCTTTTGGCAACTTCCGTCCTATATCCGGTCGTCCGAGAACTCCGGCTTTGAGACTGCCGGCTATCGTCTGCAGTACCACAAGCTCATCGCACAGCCATTTTTGCTGGCTGCCATGGTGATGCTGGCCGCTTCCGTCAGTCTGCGCTTCTTCCGGATGGGCGGCGTGCAAAAGATGGTTTTAAGTGGCGTGGGCGCGGGCTTTCTGCTCTACGTTCTGTCCAAAGTAACCGAGGATTTGAGCAAGGCCAATTTGATGCATCCGATTGCTGCGGCGTGGCTGCCCGTCATCGTGGGCGGCCTCACCGGCTTTTTGGCCTTGTTGTACCAGGAGGACGGGTAGTGGCCACTGTCGCCGCCCGCCAGAGAAGGTCGTCTGCGTTCAGGCGGGGCACTCCCGTGCGCCGTCGCCGCAGCCGCTTGACCAGTGTCCTGGGCGTTGTTTTCGCTGGTCTGATGGGATTTGCCGTGGTCGGCGCGCTTGGCCTCGCCACCAGCACGCCTGCGGCTGCCCAGAGCTTCACCTACAATCCGGTGCCTCCACGGCCGGTCCCGCCGCGGCCTCCCAGCGACGGCCAGATGCTGGTCCAGGCCAACGAGGTGGACTACGACTACAACAATTCGCGGGTGTCGGCGGTCGGCAACGTCCAGCTGTTCTACAACGGCACCAGCGTCGAGGCCGACAAGGTCATCTATGACCAGAAGACCAAGCGGCTTCATGCCGAAGGCAATATCCGCATGACCGATGCGGACGGCAAAATCACCTACGCCAACATCATGGATCTGAGCGACGATTACCGCGATGGATTCGTCGATTCGCTGCGTGCCGACACCGCCGATCATACGCGCATGGCGGCAACCCGCGCCGACCGCACCAGCGGCAACTACACGGTATTCGAGAACGGCGTCTATACGGCCTGCGAACCTTGTAAGGACGACCCAAAGAAGCCGCCGCTCTGGCAGGTCAAGGGGGCTCGCGTCATCCACGACCAGAAAGAGAAGATGCTCTACTTCGAGGATGCCGATGTCGAATTCTTTGGCGTTCCCCTGATCTACCTGCCCTATCTGTCGACGCCCGATCCGACCGTGAAACGCAAGACCGGATTCCTGATGCCGGCTTTCACGGAGTACACGACCTTCGGTTATGGCGTTGAAGTCCCGTTTTATTGGGCGATCGCGCCCGACTACGACGCGACCTTCAATCCCCGCTTCACCACCAAGCAGGGCGTGCTGCTGCAAGGCGAATTCCGGCAGCGCCTGATGAACGGATCGTACCAGATCCGGGCCTATGGCATTGACCAGACCGACCCCTCGGCCTTCGCCGGCCAGCCGGGCGACAAGCAGTTCCGCGGCGGCGTCGAGACCAAGGGCCAGTTCGCGCTGAACGACAAGTGGGTCTGGGGATGGGACGGCGTCCTGCTCTCGGACTATTACTTCATGTCCGATTACCGGTTGGCGCAGTACCGGGATCCGATGGGGTCGTTCCTGAACCTGCCGACCGAAGCGACCTCGCAGCTTTATCTGACCGGCGTCGGCAATCGCAGCTATTTCGATGCCCGAACGATCTATTATCTGAGCTTCTCGGGTAACCAGAGCCAGGTGCCGGTCGTTGCCCCCGTCATCGACTATTCGAACGTCCTCAATCACAACATTTTCGGTGGCGAGCTCAGCTACAAGACGAACTTCACCAGCCTGACGCGCGATACGGCCGCCTTCGATCCGACCACCGCAGCGTCATTGGCCAACGGCACCTGTTCGCCAACCTCGGCCGATCCGGCTGCCAATATTACCCGGGCCAACTGCCTGCTTCGCGGCATGCCCGGTACCTATACGCGAGCCACGGCCGAAGTTGACTGGCGCCGGTCGTTCACCGACGACTGGGGCGAAATCTGGACGCCGTTCGCGAGCCTGCGTGCCGATGCGATCGACACGTCGGTGACCAACCAGCCGGGCGTTTCGAACTTCCTGCCGACTGGCGAAACCCAGGCGCTGCGGGTGATGCCGACCGTTGGCCTCGAATACCGCTACCCCTTCATCAATGTGCAGCCTTGGGGTTCCACCACGGTCGAACCGATCGCGCAGGTCATCATCCGTCCGAACGAACCCGATGCCGGCAAACTTCCGAACGAAGACGCTCAAAGCATGGTGTTCGACACCAGCAACTTGTTCAGCGTCGACAAGTTCTCCGGCTATGACCGGGTCGAAGGCGGCGGCCGCGCCAATGTCGGCGCACAGGTCACCACGCAATTCAACCAAGGCGGTTCCGTCGTCGCGGTGTTCGGCCAATCCTACCAGCTGTTCGGCCTGAACTCGTTCGCCGTGGCCGATGCCACCAATACCGGCATCGACTCCGGCCTCGACAAGGCAGCGTCGGATTACGTGGCAAGTCTCGCCTACTCGCCCAACAGAACCTGGACTTTCACCACGCGCGCGCGGTTCGACGAGGCCACCGGCAATGTCGACCGCTTCGAGGCAGAGGGCAGAGCCACTTTCGATCGCTGGTCGATGAGCCTGCTCTATGGCGACTATGCCGCCCAGCCGGACATCGGATATCTGACGAGACGCGAAGGCATCCTCGCTTCCGGCTCGATCAAGGTGGCGGCCAACTGGGTGGTCACCGGAGCAGCCCGTTGGGATCTTGTGGCAAACCAGATCAATCAATACGTGATCGGCGCCGGCTATGTGGACGATTGCTTCGTGCTGGGGATGAACTACGTCACGTCTTATACTTACGTCGCTGGCAACACCCCGCCCACTCTTAGCCACGCTTTCATGCTGCAGCTTGGCCTGCGGACCATCGCCCAGACCTCTACGACCGCGGGCGGCGGAACGGTTCAATAGAACAGGCTTCGACGGGTGACCGACAGGACATTGCTGCTGCCACCCGAGCCATCGGCGGACATGACGACAACAATGACGACGACCAATCTGCTTCAGCGCCTATTGCCTCTCCCGGCATGCGCTGCGTTTCTGATGTTACTTGCTTGTGCGGCTCCCGTGCACGCCCAAGCCGTTGCGGTCATGGTCAACGGCGATCCCATCACCGATTACGATATCGAGCAACGCAGCAAACTTGATTTCCTGTCGACGCACAAAAAGCCGACGCGGCAGGAAGTGATGGACGAACTGATCGACGACAAGGTGAAGATCAAGGAAGCCAAGCAATTCAGCGTCGATCCGACTTCATCCGACATTGACGCGGCCTATGCCGAGATGAGCTCGCGCATGCGGTTGACGCCCGATCAGCTCTCCAAGACTCTCGAGAGCCAGGGCATTCGGCCGGAGACGCTGAAGGAACGCATCAGGGCCGACCTTGTCTGGGGCAGTCTCGTGCGCGGACGCTACAAGGAGAGCCTTCAGGTCAGCGAGAAGGAAGTCGCAGCCGCCGCCCGTGCCCAAGGCGAGTCCGGGAATGACAAGGCCGACAACCAGAGCTTCGAATACAAGATGCAGCCGATCGTGATGATCGTGCCCCGCGGCTCGCCGCAGTCGATCATCGAGGCAAGAGTCAAGGAAGCGGAGAGCCTGCGCGACAGGATACAGTCCTGCCAGCAAGCCAACATGCTTTTCAAATCCATGCCCAACACGGCGATCCGCGACATCGTGACAAAAACCTCGGCCGACATGCCGCTGTCGATTCGCGAGGGACTCGACAAAACGCCGATCGGCCATCTGACCGCGCCCGAGATCACCAAACAGGGCGTTGAGATGGTCGCATTGTGCAGCCGGACTCCGACCTCCGTCGACACGCCGTTGAGAAAGGCAATCCGGGATAAGATGTTCGCCGAGAAATTCGAGGCCAAGTCGAAGGCGTATCTGGCGCAGGTCCGCAAGGCCGCAATGATCGAATATCCGAAATAATCCTGATAGCGTTGAGGCATGGCAAAACCGCTCGCACTGACGTTAGGCGAACCTGCCGGGATCGGCCCCGACATCACCCTCAAGACGTGGCTGCGGCGGAATGAACTGGGCCTGCCGCCGTTTTACTTGCTTGGCGACTGTGGTTTCCTTCGCGATCGGGCCAGGAGGCTCGCGCTGGACGTCAATCTCGCCGAGGTCGGCGTCGAAGACGCGCTCGCCACCTTCGCTAACGCCCTGCCCGTGGTAGCAACCGGCTCCGACGCAACGGCGCTGCCTGGGCA
This sequence comes from Bradyrhizobium sp., assembly GCA_035547995.1. Taxonomy (GTDB): domain Bacteria; phylum Pseudomonadota; class Alphaproteobacteria; order Rhizobiales; family Xanthobacteraceae; genus Bradyrhizobium. The sequence goes on from DASZTN010000208.1 coordinate 13,514, forward strand.
GCCCGACGACAACAGCGCGGCGGCTGCGATCGCATCGATCCGCCAGGCCGTCGGCGACGTCATCGCAGGACGCGCCGGCGCAGTCGTCACCAATCCGATCGCCAAGAGCGTGCTCTACCGCGCCGGATTCCGCCATCCCGGCCATACCGAGTTCCTTGCCGAACTCGCGTCGAACGGAGGGCCCGCTCCGCAGCCGGTGATGATGTTGTGGTCTCCTGTCCTGGCTGTCGTGCCGGTCACGATCCATGTTTCGCTGCGCAATGCGATCGCGCAGCTCTCGACCGACCTGATCGTCTCGACGGTACGAATTGTCGCCGCCGCCATGAAACGCCAGTTCGGGCTCGCTCATCCGCGGCTCGCTCTGTCCGGGCTCAATCCGCATGCCGGTGAAGACGGCTCGCTCGGCACCGAGGAGCAGAGCATCATCTCGCCGGCCATCGACGGGCTGCGCGCAGAAGGCATCGAGGTCAGAGGACCATTGCCGGCGGACACCATGTTTCATGAGGCCGCCCGCAAGACCTACGACTGCGCAATCTGCATGTATCACGACCAGGCGCTGATTCCGATCAAGACGCTGGCCTTCGACGAGGGCGTCAACGTCACGCTGGGCTTGCCGTTCATCCGCACCTCGCCCGATCACGGCACGGCGTTCGATATCGCCGGCACCGGCCGAGCCAATCCGTCGAGCCTGATCGCAGCCCTGCGGCTGGCGGCGCGTATGGCAGCGGCACAGCCGGCATGAGTGCGATCGATGACCTCCCGCCGCTTCGCGAGGTCATCCGCAGGCACGCGCTGTCGGCGCGCAAATCGCTCGGCCAGAATTTCCTCTTGGACCTCAATCTGACCGCGCGGATCGCGCGGGCGGCAGGCCCGCTCGAACAATCGACCGTTATCGAGGTCGGCCCCGGTCCCGGCGGCTTGACGCGCGCCCTTCTGGCGTTGGGCGCGCGTCGCGTCATTGCCGTCGAGCGCGATGAGCGCGCGGTGGCTGCGCTCGAAGAGATTTCCGCCCATTATCCCGGACGGCTCGAGATCATCTGTGCCGACGCCCAGCATTTCGATCCGCGGCCATTGCTGGGCGAGGGCAAAGCGAAGATCGTCGCCAACCTGCCCTACAATATCGCGACTGCATTACTGATCGATTGGCTGTCGATCGAGCCGTGGCCGCCCTGGTACGAGATGATGGTGCTGATGTTTCAGCGCGAGGTGGCCGAACGCATCGTCGCCCAGGAAAATACCGAAGCCTATGGTCGGCTCGCCGTGCTTGCCAACTGGCGCGCCGAGACCAAGATCCTGTTCGACATCTCACCGGCAGCATTCGTGCCGCAGCCCCAGGTCACCTCGTCGGTGGTGCGATTGATCCCGCGGAGCCACCCCGAGCCGTGCGACCGCAAGGCGCTGGAGATGGTCGCTGCGGCGGCTTTCGGACAGCGCCGAAAGATGCTGCGGCAAAGCCTCAAATCCCTGCCTGTGGAGCCGGCCCGGCTTGGAGCCGCGGCCCATATCGACCTGACGCGGCGCGCCGAAACCATTCCCGTCAGCGGCTTTGTTGCCATGGCGCGTGAATTGGCCAATATACGAAACGAAAAACTTAATAATAGCGAGGAGAAACCCCCATGACGATGATGCTGCGCCAGTCCCTGGTGAAATTCGATGCACCGCTGTGCGAAACCATCATCGAAGCGCCGAAGCCGCAGGGCCGTGAAGTGCTGGTGCGTATCGAGCGCTGCGGGCTTTGCCATTCCGATCTACACATCCAGGACGGTTACGCCGATCTTGGCGGCGGCAGGAAACTCGACACAACGCGCGGCATGACCCTGCCGTTCACGCTGGGTCACGAAATCGCGGGCACCGTCGAGGAAGTCGGCGACGAGGTCCCGCATGAGCTGATCGGCGCCAGGAAAGCGGTCTTCCCCTGGATCGGCTGCGGCCAATGCCGCGATTGCCTCAACGGCGATGAAAATCTCTGTACCAAGCAGCGCTTTCTCGGCGTTTCCATCGACGGCGGCTTCGCCAGCCATGTACTGGTGCCCGACGCCAAATATCTGCTCGATTATGATCCACTGCCGGTCAACCAGGCCGCGACGCTGATGTGCTCGGGCGTGACCGCCTATGGCGCCTTGAAACGTCTTGTCGACCGGCCGCGCCAACGCAACCTCCTGCTGATCGGGCTCGGCGGCGTCGGCATGATGGGACTTTCCTTTGCGCAGGCGATGTTCAAGCAGAACATCTCCGTCGCCGACTTAAGTGCGGCGGCTCGCGACACCGCTCTGCAGAATGGCGCAGCGGTTGCCTACGATCCCTCTGAGCCCGACATCGCCAGGCGGATCCTCAAGGAGACCGAGGGCGGCTTCGACGGAATAGTCGACTTTGCCGGCAACGAAAAGTCGATGGCGTTTGCCGTCTCGGTGCTCGCGCGCGGCGGCAAGATCGTGGTGTCCGGTTTGATGGGCGGCAATTTCAGCCTGCCGATGGTGCAATGGGTCTACAAGCGCATGACCATCGAGGGCTTCATGGTGGGAACGCTGGCCGAAGGTCACGAACTGATGGCGCTGGCACGCGCCGGGAAGATCAAACCGACTCCGATGCGGGAAGAGCCGATGGCCGATGTCCAGAAATGGATCGATGCCTTGCGGGCCGGAAACGTGGTCGGACGTATCGTGCTCAAGAACTAAAGCTGGTCAGTTCTGATTAATCAGAGCGCGCTTCGGGTTTTGTCTTTCACGTCTTTGTCTTTCCGCCTTTGCGCCTGCGGCCTTGCGTGAAGCCGTCGCCGGGCTTGCGCAGGCTTTGGGAGAAAGCCCGATTTCCCCAAATTGCCGCCACATTTACACCTAACGGCGGGCCCGAATTAAACCTCATGCTATCCGGAATTGCGGCTCATTGCGACCCAACTCTTTGACGACAAATTCGTGAACGGGAGTTGGGGGCAAGCAGCGTGGCGTATTCCGGAGATGTAGATGCCAAACCAGAGTGCGAAATTCGTGTCGGCCGTCTTCGCCGGCGTTCTTGCAGGTGCCAACTTCATTCCCGCATTGAATAATCCCGCCCGCGCTGACGATAACTGCCTTGCCGCTCCGCAAGGCTCAACGCCCCAAGGCAGTCACTGGTACTATCACATCGAGCGCGGCACCAAGCGCCACTGCTGGTATCTCCGCGGAGAGGGTGATGCACATGCTGCGCAGTCTGCGGCAGCGGCATCCAGCGCGGTAGCGCCGACGCCGGCCCAGCCGGCTGCTCCGACCCCCCAAACCACAATGCAGGGTTCCGTCGCCAATGCCCGCGCAGAACTGCCCTGGCCCCAACCAAACACTGCGCCCGAAACGCCCGCGCCCGCCGCACAGGTTCCACCGGCAACGGCCGCCAATACGCCGGGCAGCGACGGCAATCAGCCCCCTTCCTCCCCGGCCGCTGCCGCCGGCGACCCTTCCACCGCTGCCGCCACCTCCACCAGCGGTACAAATACGCTGCAAACCACCGTTGCTTCGCGCTGGCCCGATCAGCTGAACACCAGTGCATCGGATGATTCAGCACCAGCGGCAGATAATCCGGAGCCGAACGCGCAGTCCGACGCGGTCTCCGCGCCGCCGCCGGCCGCCCCGCTCGTGACCGCGGAGGCGCCATCATCCGGCAAACAACCCGGCTCGATGCAGATGCTGTTCACGATCATGATCGTAACGCTGGCGCTGGCTGGCCTGGTTGGAGGAGCGATCCTCAGGTTCGGCGGCCGGAAGCGGCGGCGGGACGATGAAGAATTCGATACCGATCACGGCCCAATCTGGGATCAACGCAGCGATCGTGCACTGCCCTATCCCGCCGCGGCCGGACCCCGGCCCAATATCGGCCTTCCCCGTGAACTGCGCAGGGTGGAGCCCGATGATGCGATCAAGGAAATGCTGACACGGCTGGCGCGGAGCGCACAGACCTGAAGCCTTTCGGTCCTGATTGAATCAGAACCGTGGTTTGGATTTTTGCTGTGACACGTTTTGCTTGCGCGAACCGGGTCGGCTATTTCTCCAACTGCTGCTGCAGTCTGCGCACGAACGCCGTCAATCCGGTGCGGCGTTCGCGCTTGAGCCGCTCTGCCTTCAGAATCGATTGCACCTCGGCAAAGGCTTCATCGATCTGGTGGTTGATGACGATATAATCGTACTCCGCCCAGTGGCTCATTTCATGGCTTGCGCGGCTCATCCGGCTGCGGATCACCTCGTCGGCGTCCTGTGCGCGGCTGTGCAGGCGCTTTTCGAGATCCGCCGCCGATGGCGGCAGGATGAACACCGACACCACATCAGCCCGCGCCTTTTCCCGTAATTGCTGGGTGCCCTGCCAATCGATGTCAAATAGCACGTCCTGTCCCGCCGACAATGCAGCCTCGACCGGCGCACGCGGCGTGCCGTAGCGATTGTCGAACACGGTCGCCCATTCCAGCAATTCGTTCTGTTTGACCATCTGCTCGAATCGCTTTTTGTCGACGAACAGATAATCGCGACCCTCGATCTCTCCAGGACGCATCGGCCGTGTGGTTGCGGATACCGACATGCTCAGGCCCGGCACGCGGTCGATCAAAAGGCGCGACAGCGTGGTTTTTCCTGCTCCCGACGGCGAGGACAGCACGAACATCAGTCCGCGCCGCTCCAACCCGTCAAAGCCGTGGCCGCCGGCGGTCATCGTCACTCCAGATTCTGAACCTGTTCGCGGAACTGTTCCACGACGTTCTTCATCTCAAGGCCGGTGTTGGTCAGTTCGACATCATTGGATTTCGAGCAGCAGGTGTTGACCTCGCGGTGGAACTCCTGAGCCAGAAAATCAAGCCGCCTTCCGACCGGGCCGCCCTTGCTGAGCATCTCGCGGGCCTGGGCGATATGCGAGGCGATGCGGTCGAGCTCTTCGCGGATGTCCGCCTTGGTCGCGATCAGAAGCGCCTCCTGAGCGAGCCTGTCGGCGTCGAAGCGATCGGAGGATTCGAGCAGGGCCGCGACCTGCTCGGCAAGCCGCGCCCGAATCGCCTCCGGCTTGCGGCCCGGCGCAGCCTCGGCCTTCCTGGCCAGACGTTCGATTTCGTCCATCCGTTGCAACAGGATTTTGCCGAGCGCCACACCCTCGCGCCGGCGCATCTCGACAAGATCGACGAGCGCCTGCTCGAATGCGATTCCGACCGCGGCCTTTGCCGCGGCGTCTTCAGCCTCATTGCTCTCGGGTTCGACGACCTCGATAACGCCCTTGATGCCCAATAGGCCATCGATGCTGGGAGCAACCGCATCGATCTTGCCGGCGAGCTCACCCGCGATTCGCACGATTGCGGCCAACACCTCTTCATTGATGCGGACCGCCGCGGCCGCGTTGGTGCGCTTGATGTTCAGATTGGCGTAGACCGTGCCCCGCGACAGCAATTCGCCGGCGCGCTTTTTAGCGGATGCCTCGATCTCGTCCCAGCCGGGCGGCAACCGCATCCGCAGGTCAAAACCCTTGGCGTTGACCGACTTCAACTCCCATTCGAACGTATAGGGTCCGCTGGCGCCGTGGCTTCGGGCAAAACCAGTCATGCTCGAAAGCGCCATCGTATGAATTTCTCCTGCTGATACCGCGAGCCCAGATTCGCAAGCTGGGTGGCAGTGTAAAACGTTTTCGCGCAAAGGGGAATTCGCTTGCCGGGCCCGGCCGGCGCGATCCTGCTTTATTGGTGGGCCGTACCTGCCGATGAGGCCGCCGCGCCCTGTCGCCGCGCCGGGGTGCCGCGTGCGGGCTTTTTGGGCGCCGCCGGCTTCGCTGCCGGGGCGGCAGGTGTGGTCGTCGAGGTGGCATCGGCCGGCGTTCCGGCTGGGTCGGCCTGCGGATCATCAGCCGGCTCGACGGTGTCGTTCTCGATCTGCTTTTCCATCGAGCGCAGCTTGGCGACGTTCTTCTGATGCTGCTCGTAGGTTTCGGTGAAGGCATGGCCGCCGGTCCCGTCGGCCACGAAGAACAGATCGCGCGTGCGGGCCGGATTGGCGGCGGCTTCCAGCGAAGCCCGGCCGGGATTGGCGATCGGCCCGGGCGGAAGCCCCTCGATCACGTAGGTATTGTACGGCGACGGCTGCAGGATTTCGCTGCGCTTGATCGGCCGCCCCAGCGTCCCCTTGCCGCCGACGAGCCCATAGATGATGGTCGGATCGGATTGCAGCTTCATCTTCGCCCGTAGCCGGTTGACATAGACGGCGGCGACGCGGCTGCGCTCGTCGGCCCGCGCGGTTTCCTTCTCGACGATCGAGGCCAACGTCACCAGTTGCTCGGGAGTCTTGATCGGAATGTCCGGATTGCGGTGTTCCCAGATCTCCGCAAGCACCCGCTTCTGCGCCTGCTGCATGCGCGCAATGACCTGCTCCCGCGTCGTGCCGCGCGGGAATTTGTAGGTCTCGGGCAACAGCGTGCCTTCGCGCGGAATTTCGGTGATGGAGCCCGAGAAGATGTCATTGTCCGAAAGACGCTCGACGATCTGCTCGGAGGTCAGCCCTTCGGGAATCGTGACGGAATGCTGAACCACCTTGCCGCTGACGATCGTGCTGATGACGTCGGCAAGACTTGCATTCTTCTGGAACAGATACTCGCCGGGCTTCAGTTCAGAGCGGGCTCTCAGCGCGAGCACGGCGCCGATGAAGGCCCAGCGGTTGCTGTCGATCACCCCTGCACTCTGCAGCGTATCGGCGATATCGGACATTCCGGCGCGCGACGGAATGATGACGGTTTTGTCCTCCTGCAGAGGGCCCGGCTCGGTGATTTTCTTCTCGCCGTAATAATAGGTCGCACCGGCGCCGATCATCAGCAGCAGAACAATGGTGATGATGGCGTTGCCAATCACGACGAACGGATTGCGCGCGCGTTCGGACCGTTTGGGCGGCGGCGGGACCTGCTCGGGCTCCAACGCGACGCGCGGGCTCCGTGGCGAAATGGGCGGCCTTTCACTCATCAATGCAACCTGAGTCCTGCCGGTTCAGTAGTGGCCCTGCGAATCCGCGTTTGCCGGTAGTTTACGCCCAAAACTAGGATTTATCACCGAATGCGGCGAAACGGTGAAGTTGCTGCTGATATGTCGCGTTAATCGACGACGCGCTGCATGATCACGGAAGCGTTAGTGCCTCCGAAGCCGAACGAGTTCGACAGCACGACATTGATCTCGCGCTTGCGCGGAACGTGGGGCACGAGATCGATCGCAGTTTCGATCGATGGATTGTCGAGGTTGATGGTCGGCGGCGCGACGTTATCGCGAATCGCAAGAATGCTGAAAATCGCCTCGATCGCGCCTGCGGCGCCGAGCAGGTGCCCGGTCGAGGATTTGGTCGACGACATCGACACCGTCGAAGCGGCGTTGCCAAGCAGCCGTTCCACCGCGCCGAGTTCAATTTCATCGCCGACCTGTGTCGACGTACCATGCGCGTTGATATAGTCGATATCGGACGCCGCGATCCCTGCCCGCTTCATTGCAGCGCTCATGCTGCGGAAGCCACCATCGCCGTCGGGACTTGGTGAGGTGATGTGATACGCATCGCCGGAGAGTCCATAGCCGATCACCTCGGCATAGATGCGCGCGCCACGCCGTTTTGCGTGCTCATATTCCTCGAGCACGAGGATGCCGGCGCCCTCGCCCATGACAAAACCGTCGCGGTCCTTGTCGTAGGGACGCGACGCCTTATCCGGCGTGTCGTTGAACGCCGTCGACAAGGCGCGCGCCGCGCAGAACCCGGCCATCCCGATCCGGCAGATCGGCGATTCCGTTCCGCCCGCCACCATCACCTCGGCGTCGCCGAGCGCAATCAGGCGGCTGGCATCGCCGATGGCATGCGCGCCGGTCGAACAGGCCGTCACCACCGCATGATTGGGTCCCTTGAGGCCGTGCTCGATCGACACATAGCCGGACGCAAGGTTGATCAGCCGTCCCGGAATGAAGAACGGAGATACCCGGCGCGGACCGCGCTCCTGCAGCAGCACGGCGGTATCGGCAATGCCGGAAAGGCCGCCGATGCCGGAGCCGATCATGGTGCCGGTGGCACAGCGATCCTCTTCGGTCGAGGGGTGCCAATCGGCATCATCGAGCGCCTGACGCGCTGCACACATCGCAAAGATGATGAAGTCGTCGACCTTGCGCTGGTCCTTCGGCTCCATCCATTGATCGGCATTGAACGTGCCGTTGCTGCCATCGCCTCGCGGGACCACGCAGGCAATCTGGCTCGGCAGATCCGACACGTCGAACGTATCGATCTTCTTGGCGCCGCTCTCGCCGTTGAGAATCCGTTTCCAGGTCGGCTCGATACCACAGCCGAGTGGCGACAACATGCCGAGGCCTGTGACGACAACTCGTCTCATATCCATCACTCCAGCCCCGAAATTGCGGTCAATAGCAAGAAGCCGGTGGACCGCGCTGATGCGATCCGTCCGGCTTCGTCAGCACCGCGAAGGGGCGTCAGCTTTTCGCGTTCTTTTCGAGAAACTTGGTGGCGTCGCCGACGGTCAAAATAGTCTCCGCCGCGTCGTCAGGAATTTCGCAGCCGAATTCTTCTTCAAACGCCATTACCAGTTCGACGGTGTCGAGGCTGTCGGCGCCGAGGTCGTCAATGAAGCTCGCATTGTCGACCACCTTCTCGGGTTCGACACCGAGGTGTTCGACCACGATCTTCTTAACCCGCTCGCCAATCTCACTCATCGTTCAACCTCGTGCTTGTTCCATTGGACCCGAACCTTAAGACGATACGAGCCATCGTGACTTCCGAAAATCCGATTCAGCTTCGCCGAAGCCGACTCGTTAATCCCCTACTCCTTGGACAAGATCCTTACCCCGAAAACGGCGCTCCGGATCATGCCTTAAGTCGTCGCTGTCGCGCATCGTCTTGATTCGGCTCCGTCGTCCCCCGACAAAGGCCCGGTGCACGACGGCAGGCTCGGCACCGCCAATATACAGGGTTTCAAAATCCTGCAATGGCCTTGTTCGTCCATCCATATGCGGGTCCGGTTATCATACTTCCATAATCTTGCCTATAAGCCCACAGGATACCCCAAAAGCCCGGCCGAAATAGCTCCCGCCGGGTGGTCGGGAGGTACCCCGACGCTTAGATCATGGCCATGCCGCCATTGACGTGAATCGTCTGTCCCGTAACGTAGGCGGCTTCGTTCGAAGCAAGATAGACCGCTGCGGCGGCGATATCCTCCGGTGTTCCGAGCCGCGCCGCAGGAACCTTCGAAAGGATGGCTTCGCGCTGCTTGTCATTCAGCGCGTCGGTCATCGGCGTCTTGATGAAGCCGGGAGCGATGCAGTTGGCGGTGATGCCACGTTTCGCATATTCCGCGCCGATCGTCTTGATCATGCCGATGATGCCGGCCTTGGAAGCCGTGTAATTGCCCTGCCCTGGATTACCGGTGACGCCGACGATCGAGGTGATCGCGATGATGCGGCCAAAGCGCTTGCGCATCATCAATTTGACCGCCGCCCGGGAGAGACGGAACGTCGCGGTCAGATTGACGCGGATGACTTCATCCCAATCCTCATCACGCAGTTGCACAAATAAATTGTCCTTGGTGATGCCGGCATTGGCTACCAAAATATCGAGCTGCCCCATCGCCTGTTCGGCCGACGGCACCAGCGCCTCGACCGCCTCTGCGTCGGAGAGATTGCACGGCAGCACGTGCACCCGCTCGCCCAGCTGGCCCGCAAATGCGTCCAGCACCTCGCGCCGTGTCCCGGAAATCGCTACCGTCGCGCCTTGCGCATGCAACGCCTGCGCGATCGCGCTGCCGATGCCCCCGGTCGCCCCGGTCACGAGCGCCTTCCTGCCAGTCAGATCAAACATCAAATTCTCCTTGCGGCCGCCTAGAGCATGCTCCGAAAAATCTGCAGCGGTTTTTCGGAAAGATCATGCTCAAACAAGAACCCAGAGCGCGACGGCGATTCAACCTGATCTCATCCAGGTTTTCTGTTTGACGCGCTTTCTCCACGCGAACCGGTACCCACTTCGCCCGAAAACGCTCTAGACCGAACGCGCAGAAGCCATCGCTTCCTTTGCGGCCGCGATGTCACCGGGCGCGCCGACTGCGATGCCGGCTGCTCCTTCCGCGATCCGCTTGACCAGACCGCTTAGCACTTTGCCGGCGCCAATCTCGAAAAATCGGGTAACGCCCTGGCTTGCCATATAAGCTACCGATTCACGCCAGCGCACGGTGCCGGTGACCTGTTCGACCAGGCGGCGGCGAATTTCTTCCGGATCGGTAATGGCGGCGGCGAGCACGTTCGACACCAGCGGCGCCGCCGGCGGCTTGATCGGCACCCCCGCCAAGGCTTCGGCCATCACATCGGCCGCCGGCTGCATCAGCTTGCAATGGAAGGGCGCCGAGACCGGCAGCAGCATGGCGCGCTTGGCCCCCTTGGCCTTGGCGATCTCCACCGCGCGATCGACCGCAGCCTTGTCGCCGGACACCACGACCTGGCCTCCGCCATTGTCATTGGCCGCCTGGCAGACCTGCCCCTGGGCGGCCTCGTTCGCGACCGCGACGGCGGTCTCGTAGTCGAGGCCGAGCAAGGCGGCCATTGCGCCGACCCCGACCGGCACCGCCTTTTGCATGGCAAGGCCACGGGTGCGGAGCAGCCGTGCGGCATCACGGACCGCGATGCTGCCGGCGGCAGCCAGTGCCGAATATTCGCCGAGCGAGTGCCCGGCAACGAAGGCCGCATCGCGGCCGACCGAGAAGCCGGCTTCGGCTTCCAGGACGCGCAGGGCCGCAATCGAGACGGCCATCAGGGCCGGCTGGGCATTTTCGGTCAATTGCAAGGTCTCTGCCGGGCCATTCCAGATCGTGGCGGACAATTTCTCGCCAAGCGCGGCATCGACCTCATCGAACACGGCTTGGGCGGCCGGAAAGGCCTCGGCCAGCGCCTTGCCCATGCCAACAGCTTGGGAACCCTGTCCCGGAAAAGTAAATGCGGCCGTCATCGGCGCTCCCTGAACGTCCCGAATCCCTGAAAGTTGGGCGAAAGACACGGCAGGGCGGGCCATGTCAAGCCGGGGTCGGTTCCAAATGGGCCAACGGGGGTAGTTTTCCTTGCCTTGGCGCGGAAAATCCGTATAACCCGCCCCATCCGTGGGTCCCGGCCGGGAGCTGAACGGACGGTCTCAGCAATCTCACCTTTCGGCGATTTTGATGTGGCAGGGTCAGTCGGCCCGTCGTCCCGTGCTTCCGCCTTCTGAGCAGTCGAGTCCTTTCCGAAGGGTTCGAAGGGCTTGCCGCCGGGAACCGCGCCAACACCTTGGAAAGGACATCCATGCCTCTTTATGAGCATGTTTTTCTCGCGCGTCAGGATGCGAGCACCCAACAGGTCGAAGAGCTGACCACCCAGATGACCGGCATTGTCGAGCAGCTCGGCGGCAAGGTCACGAAGACCGAGAACTGGGGCGTGCGCTCGCTTACCTACCGGATGAACAAGAATCGCAAGGCACATTTCGTGCTGCTGAACATCGACGCTCCGTCGGCTGCGATTGCCGAAATCGAGCGGCAGGAGCGAATCAGCGAGGACGTGATCCGCTATCTCAGCGTGCGCGTCGAAGAGCTCGAGGAAGGCCCCTCGGCGATGATGCGGAAAGCCGATCGTGACCGCGAGCGGGACGACCGCGGCGGTGGCGGTTTCCGCGGTGAGCGCGATGGCGGCTTCCGCGGCGAACGCGGCCCGCGTCGTGGCCGCGAAGATGCTGAAGCAGCGGAAGAGGAGTAAGAATCATGGCTGATGCTGGAGCACGCCGTCCGTTTTTCCGCCGCCGCAAGACCTGCCCGTTCACCGGTCCGAACGCGCCGAAGATCGACTACAAGGATTCCAAGCTGCTGATGCGTTACGTTTCCGAGCGCGGCAAGATCGTGCCGAGCCGCATCACTGCTGTCTCGGCCAAGAAGCAGCGTGAGCTTGCGCGCGCCATCAAGCGTGCGCGTTTCCTCGGGCTGCTGCCTTACGTCATTCGGTAACGACAATCCCGATTCCGCGGCGCTTCGCGCAGCGGGATCGGAGTTTTCAGGGTTTCATAAGGCTTCCGGATCGTCCGGTCGCCGATGGTTGGGGT
>DASZTN010000209.1:0-30636 GCA_035547995.1 Bradyrhizobium sp.
TTGATCGCTGCAGTCGAGGTGATCAATCCACTACTGTTCGTCGTCGTGTTCAGATTGTAGCCGTTGATCGCCTCCCAGGATTCCAAACGGCCGCCGAGCGTCAGCTTGAGATTGGGAACGATCTTCCAGGCGTCCTGAACCCACAGCGCGCCGGTGCGGGTCTCGCCTTCACCGTCCGAGTAGAGCTGTCCCGTGCCGGTGGACGGCGTGTTATTCCAGATCGCCGAGGCGTAGGCCGGATTCTCCAGCTGATAGCGGTCGCCGTGCAGACCGAAACTGACCTCCTGCGGACCATCGAAGCCGAAGGGACGCCAGATGCCCTTGGCATCGGCGTTCTGCCAGTTGGTTCCGTCCATACGGGTGATCTTGCCGTTGGTCGAATAGCCGACGCCAGTCGAAGTAACCGTGAACGGATTGAACTGTATGTCCTGCAAGTAATTGTAGCTCGAGGCCGAGAGATCGAAGTCGAAGACGCCCTTGGTATTGCTCTTGATGGAGACCGCATTACTCAGGTGGGTTTCGTCCCAGATGTATCTGTTGCTGGCGAAGCTGGAGTTGCCCGCGAAAGTAGGCGCGCCTGTTGCCGTTGAGGTCAGATAGGTCTGCGGAGTTGAAATCTGGTGGTTATTCCAGATGCCGAGCGAATAGGTCGCCTGCACGAATGGCGTCACGTCATAGGCCAATCGCAGGTTCGCAGAGGTCTGCTGCGAATACGCCAGCGTACCGGTGCCGATGACGTTGGCCGGAAGACCCTGCTTGTTCAGTGCCGGGAACGCACCGGTCGTGCCGGCGGGAATCGTCGAGCTGGTCGTGTAGGTCAGCGGCTGCTGCCAGCTGTCCTGATAATTGACGCTGAGCAGCCAGGAAAACGCACCGGTACGGTTCCCGGCTGAGGCCGTGGTGTTGCTGCTCGTGTAGGTGTCTTTTGTTCCGTATTGGCTCCACGGCATCACCGACACGGTCTCCTTGGCCGTGGCGAACACATGGTCGGGCATTTTCGAGGTGTAGATCAGCACGCCGCCGATCGAATTGCCGGGATAGGCGGCAGCAAACGGCCCATCGAGAAAATCGACGCGCTGAATCGCATCCGGCGAGATCAGGTTCCAGTGTGGCGAGCCGTTCTGGTTGTTGTTGTTGATCAGCGCCGAGACCAGCAGATCGTCATAATAGATCAGACTCCGCGCGCTTGAATTGAGACCCCAGGTCCGGGTCGCCAGCACGGCTTGATTATCGCCGTCGTTGCGTTTCCGCACGAACAGGCTTGGCATGTATTTGACCGCGTCCTCGGGATCCTTGAGGTTAATGGTCTCCTCGATTTGCTTGGAAGTGATGCTGTAGGACTCCTGCGGCAGCTGGAACCGCTGCTTGACCGGCGGCGCTGCGAGCGAGGCATTGACGTCACTGCCGGCCGGATTGGCGGCGATAACCGGCGGCTGTGGCGCCGGAGTGGACGTCGGCCGCGACGGGTGCCGCTTTGCTGCGAGCCGCTTCATCACCGCGACGGCACGCTCGGGCTTTTTCACCGGCCGCTTGAGCTGCGGCTTTGGCGCTTCGACCGTCACCGGCGGCAGCGCCTGCGGGCTGCCCTGCGCGCGCGCAACATCCGCGGATGCAATCAGCGCCACCTGAATTGCGGCGACGCTCACGCCACAAAGGGCATGAAACCGAAACATCTGAAAATCCTGACGCTGGCGCGAAAGCCAGTCTGCTCAATGCCGTTATCGGCCGGCTGTAAGCCGAACCGATCGCTAAGAGTCTGGGGTCAGGAAAACGCTGGTGGTGCCCGGGCCTGGGCAAGCGAGCCAGTGCGAGCGCCGAGCAGTTCTGCGGCGAACTTGTGCCAAATGATGCGCTCGGAGCGGCGATAGGGTACGCCGACCGACGGCTGCGGCGGCGTGTCCAGTGAAGCCACGACATGACCGCCGCAGACAAGGCAACAGAGGCCATCGTGGATATGAGGGGTGCCGCCTTGATCGGTCTGGTTGCTGCTGTCGGAAGCTGAGGCCGCGCTGTCGTGGCAGATCGCAGCTGCAATCAGTGGATTGGATACGGCAACGCCAGCAGCCCAACACGCGGCGATCGGTGCAAGAATTTGCACCACCAAAGCCATCAGGACGATCGGAAGGAATTTCCGCAACCGCCAGCGCATCGAACAACCTGCTTCCCCAACGCCCCCCACCTAATCATCAACGAATTGGCAAGTCGAGACGGGCACGGCGCATTTATGCTGCAAGCAACAGGGAATAATCCGGTTGACGGCGGTTTTTCAGCTTCAATATTGGCGCTACTATACTACCTCTTCCCTGAAGCGCACACCATTTACATGGCGCAACTCTGTTCGTTTCCTGCTCTGCCCGAATTTTGAACAATCGTTGCTGAAATTGATGACAAGTCAAAAAACTTGGTCTAGCGTTACAACCTCAGGCTGGCCGCAAGGTCGAAGTCTGGTGGTCCAAGTCTCGGGAGGAGCCCTGTCGCGCAGAAGCAGCGTCACCCGGTCGATCAAGATCAAATCTAAATTTTCCGGGGAAAAATAGGGTCGACACAATGTTTGGAGCGGGGCCCGGTGCCCTGCTCTTTTTTTGTCTAAAATTTTTATCTCAAGCGCATTCAGCTTACCTAAAGCCGGCTGCCATGAATCGGTACCGGCCTTAGATTCCTGTTTGACGCACTTGCTCCACGCGGGCCGGTTTTCACTTCGCTCAAGAACGCTGCAACAGTCCGAGCCAATCGCGGGCCCGTTTGGCCCATACGGCAGCAATCAATGTCCTGCCCCGCAAAAATTAATTATGAAAATCGGGAAATCCCATCAACTGCGAAAGCCGACCGAGGTCCAGATAACCGGCATCGTAGGCAAACCAGGCCACTGCGAAGAACACGGCTGAAAGAACAGTGGTCCAGATCAGTTTAGGGCCCATGCGGGCGAGGATCGGCGCACCGGGATCGGTGCCAGGCGCACCCTCGCCTTCCTCGTGCTGGCTGCGTACGCCAAACGGCAGCGTCAGGAACAGCACGATCCACCATACGACAAAGTAGATCGCGAACGCGGTTGAGAGCGTGTAGACCATTTTGGCTATGCTTGCTCGATTTCAACGAGCGCGCCGGAAAAATCCTTTGGGTGCAGGAAGAGAACCGGCTTGCCGTGGGCGCCGATCCTGGGCTTGCCGTCACCGAGCACACGCGCCCCTTCTTTGATCAGCGTATCGCGCGAGGCGATGATGTCAGCCACCTCGTAACAGAGGTGGTGGATGCCGCCGTCGACATTGCGTTCAAGGAATTTGGCGATCGGCGAGGAATCGCCAAGCGGCTGGATGAATTCGATCTTGGTGTTGGGCAACGTCACGAACACGGTGATGACGCCATGCTCCGGCAGCGGTACCGGCTTGGAAATTTCGGCGCCGAATGCGGCACCGTAAATCCTGGCGGCTTTCTCGGCATCCTTGACCGCGATCGCCACGTGATTGAGCCGGCCCAGCATCGCCATTCCCTCCGCCTGATGTTCGCCCGTTCACACCGTCAATATGTGAACGAGGCAAAGCGGCTTCTTGCCCCAGTGCTCGTTCACCGTGCCGCGGACCGCACGCCGCACTGATTCCGCCAGCGCATCCGGATCGCGCCGCCGCGGCCGCGGCAGATTTTCGACGGTCGAGACGACGACATCGAACACGATGTCGTCGAAGGTCTCGCCCGCCGCATTCTTTTCGGGGATGCCGACCAGATCAACCTCGGGATCTTCAGCGAGTTCACCCTTGTCGGTCATGGCGATGGCAACGAAGGCGCAGCCGGCAAAGCCCATCCGCCGCCGTTCGATGACAGCGCGCGACTTCGCATCTTCCAGGATCAGGCCGTCCTTGTAGAGCCGGCCCGACGGCAATTGGTCGATGATGCCGGGTTCGCCGGGGCTGAGCCTGATGAGGTCACCATTGCGGCAGGTCAGGACCTTCGGCACGCCGGCGGCGCGAGCCAGGCGTGCGTGCTCGGACAGGTGCAGCGACTCGCCATGAACCGGAATCAGGATCTGAGGCCGGACCCACGAAATCAGGTCGCGCAGTTCGTCGCATCGCGGATGGCCGGAGACATGGACGAGATGGGTGCGGTCGGTGATGACCTCGATGCCCTGGTCGATCAGCCCATTGATGATGCTGCTCACCGCCCTCTCGTTGCCGGGAATCGTGCGCGAGGAGAAGATCACGCAATCACCCTTGTTCAGCGTCACTTCCGGATGGTCGTCATTGGCAATGCGCGCAAGTGCGGCACGCGGCTCGCCCTGGCTGCCGGTGCAGAGGGCGAGCACCTTGTCCGGCGGAAAATGGCCATAGAGGTCGGCACCGCGAAAATTCTGCACGCCCTCGAGATGACCGGTCTCGCGCGCCACCTGCACCACGCGGTCCATGGCGCGGCCGACCACCACCACCTCCCGGCCGGCAAGCCGTGCGGCATCCGCGACCGCGCGGATCCGCGCAACATTCGATGCGAAGGTGGTCACGGCGACGCGGCCCTTCGCCGCCTTCACCAGTTCGGCAATCGCCTTTGCGACTTCAGTTTCCGACGGCGAACGTCCGTCCCGGACCGCGTTGGTGGAATCCCCGATCAACGCCAGCACGCCGGTATCACCGAGTTCGCGCAGTCGCCGCTCGTCGGTCGGCGGCCCGATGATCGGCGTCGGGTCGATCTTCCAGTCGCCGGTATGCAGCACCGTGCCGGCGGAAGTGTGGATCGCCAATGCATGAGATTCCGGAATCGAATGCGCCACCGGAATGAATTCGACGTTGAAAGGCCCGACATCGACGCGCCCGCCGGAAGGCACCACCGTAATTGGGATCTTCGGCGGATTGCGCTCGGCGGCGCATTTGGCCTCGAACAGCGCAGCGGTGAACTTGGTCGCGTAGACCGGGCATTGCAGCCGCGGCCAGAGGTCGATGAGGGCGCCGAAATGATCCTCATGGGCATGGGTCAATACCAGCCCGACCAGATTCCTGCGCTGTTGTTCCAGGAAGCTGATGTTGGGCATGACGAGGTCGATGCCCGGCAGATGTTCCTCGTCGCCAAAGGATACGCCGAGATCGACCGCGAGCCATGAGCCCTGATGGCGATTGCCGAGACCGTAAACCGACAGGTTCATCCCGATCTCGCCGACGCCGCCCAGCGGCGCAAAGGTCAGTTCGTCGGGCCGCGCCATCATGCCGACCCCGCGGAGGCCGCCTGGCCGAAATAGACATCGCCGGCCGTGACCGGTACCTGCCGGCCGTCGGAGGTCCGGACGATCAGGCAGCCAGTCTCGTCCAAAGTGTCGAATGTGCCTTCCAGCGGCGTGCCCCCGGTGAGAACCGCGATCTTCTCGCCGAGCCCCGCCGCACGCTGCAACCAGAGCTTCCGGATCGCGCCAAAGCCGCGGCCGCTATCCCAGATGCCGCGGAACTCAAGCCAGGCCTCGGAAAGTTCGGCAAACAATTCTTCGGCGCTGATCTGAACGCCCAGCGCCGCAAGGGAAGTCGCCGGCGTCGGCGTGCCTTCGGGCGCGGCCACGACGTTGGTGCCGATCCCCACCACGACCGCAAGCTTGTTGTCGGCGACCGCTTCGGCCTCGAGCAGGATTCCCGCGACCTTTTTCGTGCCGGCGAGAACGTCGTTGGGCCATTTCAAGCTGAACTTGAGCTGATCCGATCCGGCCGAGCGGAGCGCCGCTTCGACGCTGACTTTCTGCAGCGCCTGGTCGAGCGCCAGCCCCGCTGCAAAGCCCAAGGTCGCGGCAACGGAGGGCAATACGTCGTCAAAGACCTCAAGGACACTGCTGGCGAGGTTACCGCGCGGCGCGATCCAGGGGCGGTGCCGCCGGCCGCGACCGGCCGTCTGCTCCGTGGTTACGAACCACATCGGCCCGCGCACGCCGTCACGCGCACAGGACATCGCTTCCACATTGGTCGAGCCGATCTGGTCAAAGGCAGCGAGCCGGTAACCCGCCGATAGAGCTCGCGGGCCGAGCGCGAACGCCATCAAAAAAGTGACTTTGCCGCGACCGTTGCTGCACTCACCAACGGTCCGGGATAAACGAAAAACAGCAGGTTGAAGAGACCCGCGACCGCCAGCACCGTGCGCAGCTCCAGGCGCATCGGATCGAGCTTGGTGAGCGGATCGTCGAAATACATCACCTTGACGATGGACAGATAATAAAACGCGCCGACGACGCTGGTCAGCACACCGATCACGGCGAGCGTAAACAGTCCGGCCTTGATAGCGGCGACGAAGACATAGAATTTGCCGAAGAATCCGGCAAGCGGCGGCACCCCCGCCAGCGAGAACAACAGCATCGCGAACAGGAACGCAAGCAGCGGATTGGTACGCGACAGACCCGCGAAATCGCTGATATTCTCGACATGCTGGCCGTTGCGCTTCATGGTCAGGATGACCGTGAAGGTGCCGAGCGTCATCGCCACATAGATCGCGATATAGACCAGCACGCCCTGTGCACCCTCGGCAGTTCCGGCGGCGAGGCCGACCAGCGCAAAGCCCATATGGCCGATCGACGAATAGGCCATCAGCCGCTTGATGTTCTTCTGTCCGATGGCCGCGAATGAGCCCAGCGCCATCGAGGCGATCGAAACGAACACCACGATCTGCTGCCATTCCGTAACGATTCCGGGGAAAGCGGTGAGCGCCACGCGGGTGAACACGGCAAGCGCCGCGACTTTCGGCGCCGACGCAAAGAACGCGGTGACCGGCGTCGGTGCGCCTTCATAGACGTCGGGCGTCCACATGTGGAACGGCACCGCCGACACCTTGAAGCAGAGGCCGGCAAGCAGGAACACCAGGCCGAACACGATGCCGATGCTGCCGGTCTTGGCGGCTGCCGCGATGCCGGCAAAGCTGACAGTGCCGGTGAAGCCGTAGACCAGCGAGGCGCCATACAGCAGCATGCCGGACGACAATGCGCCGAGTACGAAATATTTGAGGCCGGCTTCCGTCGATTTGACGTCGTCGCGGTTGCTCGCCGCGACCACGTAAAGCGCAAGGCTCATCAGCTCAAGCCCAAGGTAGAGCATGATCAGATCGCCGGCCGAGATCAGCACCATCATGCCAAGCGTCGAGAGCAGCACCAGGATCGCATATTCAAAGATGCGCCGCGACGGATCGGACAGGAATTCCCACGACAGGATCAAGGTCACCGCCGAGCCGATCAGCGCCAGGATCTTCAGGAAACGGGCAAAGCTGTCGACGATGAAGCTGCCGCCGAAGGTGGTGAGCTTGCCATCCGGCAGCGTCAGTTCCAGCACTCCGACGACAATCAGCAGGCAGATCGCAAGTGCCGTGACCAAAGCCGTCGTCTGCTGGCCCCGATAGGCGCCGATCATCAGCAGCACCATGGCGCCGGCGGCCAGCACCAGCTCCGGCAGCACCGGCAGCAACTGATAACCCGCAGTCTCTAAGCTCATGGCCTTATCCTAATCCTGTTCCGCGCCGTTCACTGCACGAGCGCGGCGGCCTGCGTCGTCAACGCATGGCTGTAATTGGTAACGAGTTGCTGCACCGAGGCCGCCGACATATCGAGCACCGGCTTCGGATAGACGCCGAAGAGGATGGTAAGCGCCACCAGCGGCACCAAGGTCAGGCATTCCCGGAGCGTGAGGTCCTTGATGGTCTGCAGCGATGGCTTGACCAGCGCGCCGAACACGACCTTGCGGTACAGCCACAAGGCGTAGGCAGCCGACAGGATCACACCGGTCGTGGCAAAGAACGCCGTCGGCAGCGAGATCTTGAACGTGCCCAGCAAGGTCATGAATTCACCGATGAACCCGGACGTGCCGGGCAAGCCGACATTGGCCATGGTGAACACCAGGAACACCAGCGCGTATAGCGGCATGCGATTGACGAGCCCGCCATAGGCCGCGATCTCGCGGGTATGCATGCGGTCGTAGACGACGCCGACGCAAAGGAACAGCGCGCCGGAAACGATGCCGTGCGAGATCATCTGGAACACGCCGCCGGCGACGCCCTGCATGGTGCCGGCGAAAATGCCCATGGTGACGAAGCCCATATGGGCAACCGACGAATAGGCGATCAGCTTCTTCATGTCCTCCTGCATCAGCGCCACCAGCGAGGTGTAGATGATGGCGATGACCGACAGCGAGAAAATCAGCGGCGCGAAGTCATGCGAGGCCAGCGGGAACATCGGCAGCGAGAACCGCAGGAAGCCGTAGCCGCCCATCTTCAGGAGGATCGCAGCCAGGATCACCGAACCCGCGGTCGGCGCTTCGACGTGCGCGTCCGGCAACCAGGTGTGCACCGGCCACATCGGCATCTTCACGGCGAAGGAGGCGAAGAACGCCAGCCACGCCCAGGTCTGCAGCGATCGCGGCACGTTGGTGTGCAGCAGCACGGCAATGTCCGTCGTGCCGGCGTTCCAGTAGAGCGCCATGATCGCCAGCAGCATCAGGACCGAGCCGAGGAACGTGTAGAGGAAGAACTTGAAGCTGGCATAGACCCGGCGCGGGCCGCCCCACACGCCGATGATCAGGAACATCGGGATCAGGCCGCCTTCGAAGAACAGATAGAACAGCACGAGATCGAGCGCAGAGAACGTGCCGACCATCAGCGTTTCCAGGATCAGGAACGCCATCATGTATTCGCGCACCCGCAGCGTCACCGAGCGCCAGCTCGCGATGATGCAGAACGGCATCACCGCGGTGGTCAGGATCAAAAGCGGCAGCGAAATGCCGTCGACCCCCATGTGATAGGTGATCGTGTTGGCGAGCCACGGCGCCTTCTCGACGAACTGGAAATCCGGGTTCGACGGATCGAACCGCACCACCAGGATCAGCGAGATCGCGAAGGTGATCAGCGTGGTCCACAGCGCGATCCAGCGCGCATTGCGCCGCGCCGCTTCGTCGTCGCCACGGGTAATATAGACCAGGAGCGCGCCGACCAGTGGCAGGAAGGTGACGACGGAGAGGATGGGCCAGGTAGTCATTACTGGCCTCCCACGCCGAACATGAACCAGGTGATCAATCCCGCAACTCCAATCAGCATCGCGAAGGCATAGTGGTAGAGATAACCGGTCTGCAGCCGTACCACGCTGCGGGTGACGTCGAGCACCCGCGCCGAGACGCCGTCCGGTCCGAAGCCATCGATGATGGTGCCGTCGCCGACCTTCCACAGAAAGCGTCCCAGCCGCTTCGCAGTGCGGACGAAGATCAGGTCGTACAGCTCATCGAAGTACCACTTGTTGAGCAGGAACTGATAGAGCATCGGCTGAGAATTCGCGAGCTCCTCCGGCAGGTACGGACTGCTGATGTAGAAGAGGTAGGAAATCGCAAATCCCAGCACCATCATCGCTGTCGGCAAGTATCCGAGCAGGTGCGGCATCTTCTCCATGTCCTCGAAGATGTTCGGGTTCATCTTGAGCGATTCCCGGAAGAATTCCTCGGCGCCATGGCCGACGAACAATTGCTGGAACGGATAACCCGCCGCAATTGAGCCGACGGCCAGGATGCCGATCGGGATCAGCATCCAGAGCGGGCTCTCGTGCGCCGCCTCGTAATGCGCTTGATCGTGCGGCTGGCCGAAGAAGGTCTTGAAGATCAGGCGCCAGGAATAGAACGACGTCAGGCCGGCAGCGACGACGGTCAGGAAATAAGCATAGGTCGCGAACGTATTATGCGACGCATAAGCGGATTCGATGATCGCGTCCTTGGAGAAGTAACCGGCGAACATCGGAAAGCCGGTCAGCGCCAGGGTGCCGACGCACATCACCATGAAGGTATAGGGAATCTTGCGCCAGAGTCCGCCCATGTTGCGGATATCCTGCTCGTGATGCATTGCGTAGATCACCGAGCCCGAGCCCAGGAACAGCAAGGCCTTGAAGAAGGCGTGCGTGAACAGGTGGAACATGCCGACCGAATAGGCGCCTGCTCCCATCGCCACGAACATGTAGCCGAGCTGCGAACAGGTCGAATAGGCGACGATGCGCTTGATGTCGTTCTGGACGAGGCCGATAGTCGCGGCAAAGAAAGCCGTCGTTGCACCAAAGAACATCACCACCGCCTGCGCGGTCGGCGACAGCTCGAACAGCGGCGACAGCCGCGCCACCATGAACACGCCGGCAGTGACCATGGTCGCGGCGTGGATCAGCGCGGAGACCGGCGTCGGGCCTTCCATCGCGTCCGGCAGCCAGGTGTGCAGCAGGAACTGGGCCGATTTGCCCATCGCGCCCATGAACAGGAGCACACAGGCCAGCGTCAAGGCGTCGACCTGCCAGCCGAAGAAATCGATGGTCTTGCCGACCAGGCCAGGCGCTCCGCCGAAGATGGTCTCGAAATCGGTCGAACCGATCAGGGCGAAGATCGCAAAGATGCCGAGTGCGAAACCGAAATCACCGACGCGGTTGACGACGAAGGCCTTGATGGCGGCGGCATTGGCCGAGGGCCGCTGGTACCAGAAGCCGATCAGAAGATAGCTCGCGAGGCCGACGCCTTCCCACCCGAAGAACAGCTGGACCAGATTATCCGCCGTCACCAGCATCAACATCGCAAAGGTGAACAGCGAGAGGTAACCGAAGAACCGCGGCCGGTTCGGATCCTCGTCCATGTAGCCGATCGAATAGAAGTGCACGAGCGAGGACACCGTCGTCACCACCACCAGCATCACGGCGGTGAGCGTGTCGACCCTCAAGGTCCACGACACCTGCAGATCGCCGGACGTGATCCACGGGAACAGCGCGATCCGCGCGTCCTCGTGCATGAATCCGACGTTGACGAAGGTGATCCAGGAGAGCACGGCCGAGACGATCAACAATCCGGTGGTGATCAGCTCCGCCGCCCGCGAACCGGCTGCCGGCGGCTCAGCGGGATGATCGCCATGACCATGGTCGTCATGGGCCATCGGCTCGTCATGGGCGACGTGGACGACGGCAGCCGCCTCATCGATCGGGGTAGTACCGTGCGAAGCATCGTCGTGAACGTGCGCGAGGTCGTGGTGATCGACGGTGTCGCCGCTGGGATGGCGGCCATGTGCCCCGACGATCGCGATCAGCCCCGCAAGCACTGCGCCGATCAGCGGCAGGAAAACGATTGCCTGGATCATGACCACGCCTCTTTGCGCATGACCTTGCGACAAGCAAGACTGCTTGCCAGGGAAAGCCGTCCCCCACTCTTCCGGATCATGCGTTAGCCCTTCATCAGATTGACGTCTTCAACCGCGATCGAACCGCGGTTGCGGAAATATACCACCAGCACGGCAAGACCGATCGCTGCCTCAGCCGCCGCCACCGTCAGCACCAGCAATGCGAACACCTGGCCGACGATATCGCCGATGAAGGTCGAAAATGCCACCAGGTTGATATTGACCGAAAGCAGGATCAGCTCGATCGACATCAGGATGACGATGATGTTCTTGCGGTTGAGGAAGATTCCGAGAATCCCGAGCGTGAACAAGATCGCCGCGACGGCGAGATAGTGCCCAAGGCCGATCGTCATTTCACCCACTCCGCCGCATCGGCATCCTGCAGCCCCTGCCCCGTTGCCACCTTGCGGATGCTCATCGCAAGCTCGGGCGTCCGCGCGTTCTGCACGCTGATATTCTGGCGCTTGACACTGGCCTTGTGGCGCAGCGTCAGCACGATCGCGCCGATCATGGCGACCAGGAGCACCATGCCGGCCATCTGGAAGTAATGGATGTATTTCGTATAGAGCACGAGGCCGAGCGCCTCGGTGTTGGTGACATTGGTCGGGATCGGCGCCGTGATCGACTTGGTAATCTCGGGATCGATGACCCAGGCGAACACGGTGAGCAACAGCTCGAACAGGAAGATACCGCCGATCACCAGGCCGATCGGAAGGTACTGGATGAAACCTTCGCGCAGTTCCGAGAAATCGACGTCGAGCATCATGATCACGAACAGGAACAGCACCGCGACCGCACCGACATAGACGACGATCAGGATCATCGCGAGGAATTCCGCCCCCATCAGCACGAATAGGCCGGAGGCGTTGACGAAAGCGAGGATCAGATACAGCACCGAATGAACGGGATTGCGCGACACCACCACCATCACGGCGGAAGCGACGCATATCGCGGCAAACAGATAAAAGAACAGCGCCGGAAGGATCATTGTTTGTACCCCGTCATTCCGGGATGGTCCGAAGGACCAGACCCGGAATCTCGAGATTCTCCGATGTGCAATTGCACGTCGTAGTTCACGCTTCGCGTGCCCCGGAATGACGTTGGAATATTAAGGATCATGCCCTCACCTCACCGGTACGGCGCATCGAGCTCGATTGCTTTCGCAATCTCGCGCTCCCAGCGGTCGCCATTGGCGAGCAGCTTGGCCTTGTCATAATAGAGCTCCTCGCGGGTCTCGGTCGCGAATTCGAAATTTGGTCCCTCGACAATCGCATCGACCGGACAGGCCTCCTGGCACAGACCGCAATAGATGCATTTCACCATATCGATGTCGTAACGCACGGTGCGGCGGGTGCCGTCGTTGCGGCGCGGGCCGGCCTCGATCGTGATCGCCTGCGCCGGGCAGATCGCCTCGCACAGCTTGCAGGCGATGCAGCGCTCTTCGCCGTTCGGATAGCGGCGCAAGGCGTGTTCGCCGCGAAAGCGCGGCGAGATCGGATTCTTCTCGAAGGGATAATTGATGGTCGGCTTCGGCTGGAAGAAATAGCGCATGGCGAGAAAGAACGCCGATACGAATTCCGACAGCAGCAGCGAACGGGCTGAAGCGTTGACACTCATGGCAACCTCATTTCGGCGCGAGGCCGGCGAATTGCAGCACGCCGGCCACAATCACCACCATCGCCAGCGACAGCGGCAGGAACACCTTCCAGCCGAGCCGCATCAGTTGATCGTAGCGGTAGCGCGGCACGATCGCCTTCGCCATCGCAAACAGGAAGAACATGAAGAAAAGCTTCAAGGCGAACCAGATGATCCCCGGCACCCAGGTGAACGGGGCAAAGGGGATCGGCGAGAGCCAGCCGCCGAGAAACAGGATCGTCGCCATCGCGCACATCGTGGTGATGGCGACATATTCGCCCAGCATGAACAACAGATACGGCGTCGAGCCGTACTCAACCATGAAGCCTGCGACCAGTTCGGATTCGGCTTCAACCAGGTCGAAGGGCGGCCGGTTGGTCTCCGCCAGAGCCGACACATAGAACACCACGAACATCGGAAACAGCGGCAGCCAGTACCAGCCGAGCAGTCCGAACTTGGTATTCTGCGCCTCGACGATCGCCGAAAGATTCAGCGAGCCGGCGCACAACAGCACGGTGATGATGACGAAGCCGATCGAGACTTCATAGCTCACCATCTGCGCCGCCGAGCGAAGCGCCGCCAGGAACGGATATTTCGAGTTCGACGACCAGCCGGCCATGATGATGCCGTAGATCGACAGCGACGAGATCGCAAAGATGTAGAGCACGCCGACATTGATGTCGGAGATCACCCAACCGAGGTTGGTCGGGATCACTGCCCAGGCTGCGAGGGCCAGCACGCAGGACACCAGCGGCGCCAGCAGGAAGATGCCCTTGTTGGCGCTGGCCGGAACAGTCGGCTCCTTCAGCACGAATTTGAGCAGGTCGGCGAAGGACTGGAACAGTCCGAACGGGCCGACCACGTTGGGTCCGCGCCGGATCTGCACCGCCGCCCAGATCTTGCGGTCCGCGAGCAGGATGTAGGCGATCGCAATCAGCAGCACGACGAGCAGCAACACGCTCTCAGCGACCATGATGATCAGCGGCCACAAAGTACTGGTCCAGAATTCAGCCATCAGCGCGTGCTCACTCGGCAGCCGTCAGCATGCGAGCGGACGCCAGGCGGGAACATTCCGCCATGACCGCAGACGCTCGCGCGATCGGGTTGGTCAGATAGTAATCCTCAATGGTGGTCTTGAACGGCGCCTTGTCCAGGCTGCCGCCCTTCCCCGCCAGCGTATTCAAATCAGCGGCTCGGCCGGGTTCGATCTGGTCGATGCGCATCAGATGCGGCACCGCCTTGAAAATCACCTGCCGCAATGCGGCGAGGGAATCGAACGGCAGCTTCTTGCCGACAACGTCCGACAGCGCACGGATGATCGCCCAGTCCTCGCGGGCATCGCCCGGCGGAAACGCCGCTCGGCCCGTCATCTGCACCCGCCCCTCGGTATTGACATAGATGCCGGACTTCTCGGTGTAGGCCGCTCCCGGCAGGATCACATCGGCACGGTGCGCGCCGCGGTCGCCATGGGTGCCGATATAGACCACGAAAGTGCCATCCGGCACCTTGACCTCGTCGGCTCCGAGCAGGAACAGCACATCGAGCGTGCCGAACGTTGTCATCTGCGCCGCAGTCAGGCCGCCTGCCCCCGGCGCGAAGCCGATGTCGAACGCACCGGTGCGCGAGGCCGTATCCTGCAGCACGCCGAACCCGTTCCAGTCGTCCTTGACCGCGCCCAGACTGGTCGCGATTTTCGCTGCCAGCGCCAGCACCGCAGCGCCGTCCTGACGCGCAAGTGCGCCGGCGCCGATCAGCACGATCGGATTCTTCGCGCTCTTGAGCACGTCGGCAAACGAATGCTTGCCGGCGGCGAGTTCAGTGAGCGAGTCCGTGCCGGCGCCGATATAATCGTAGTCGTAGGTCAAATCGGCCTTGGCACCGACCAGTGCGACCTTGAGCTGTCCGGTACGCCAGCGCTTGCGGATACGCGCATTGAGAATGGCGGCTTCCTTGCGCGGATTCGATCCGATGATCAGCAGCGCATCGGCCTGCTCAATCCCGGCGATGGTCGGATTGAAGATATAGGAGGCGCGGCCGGCCTTCGGGTCGAAAGCGTCGCCGCCCTGGACGGCAAGATTGGCGGAACCGAGCTTTGCCAGCAACTCCTTCAGCGCGAACATCTCTTCAACAGCCGCAAGATCACCGGCAATGGCGCCGATCCGCTTGCCGTCGATGCGGCCCACCTTGGCGGCAATCGCCGCGAATGCTTCGGTCCAGGAGGCGGCGCGAAGCTGACCGTTGTCGCGGATATAGGGCCGGTCAAGCCGCTGCGTGCGCAGGCCGTCGACGATGTGACGGGTCTTGTCGGAGATCCACTCCTCGTTCACCGCATCATTGATACGCGGCAGGATCCGCATCACCTCGCGGCCGCGGGTATCGACCCGGATCGCCGAGCCGACGCCGTCCATGACATCGATCGATTGCGTCTTGCCGAGTTCCCACGGACGCGCGGCGAAAGCGTAAGGCTTGGAGGTCAGCGCGCCGACCGGGCAGATATCGACTAGATTGCCCTGCAATTCGGAGGTCAGCGCCGATTCCAGATAAGTGGTGATCTCCATGTCCTCGCCGCGGCCGGTCGCGCCCATTTCCGGCGCGCCGCAGATCTCGGCGGAAAAGCGGACGCAGCGCGTGCACTGGATGCAGCGGTTCATCGAGGTCTTGACCAGCGCGCCCAGATATTTGTCTTCGACCGCGCGCTTGTTCTCGGCAAAGCGGCTGGTATCGACGCCATAGCCCATCGCCTGGTCCTGCAGATCGCACTCGCCGCCCTGGTCGCAGATCGGACAATCCAGCGGATGGTTGATCAGCAGGAACTCCATCACGCCTTCGCGTGCCTTCTTGACCATCGGCGAGCGCGTCGAGATTTCCGGCGGTTCCCCCTTCGGACCCGGACGGCAGTCGCGCACGCCCCAGGCGCAGCTCGCCACCGGCTTGGGGCCGCCCTTCACCTCGACCAGGCACATCCGGCAGTTACCGGCGATCGACAGCCGCTCATGATAGCAAAAGCGCGGAATTTCGGCGCCCGCGGCCTCGCACGCCTGCAACAGCGTGTATTCCGCGGGAACATCAATCTCTTTGCCATCGACAATGAGTTTGGTCATAGCCTCAAGTCTTTCCCAGCTTGCAGTCGGGTCGTGTGACGCTGGCGTTTCTCATCGATGCCTCCACCCACTTGTCGGGCCTCGGCACCACAGGTCCTAAGATAGGCGGGCTCGGCCTTGCTGGTCTCGCAGCGGAACGCCGGAGGCGGCCTCAAGTCGTCGCCGCAAGCAGCCCGCCACTCGTTCCGGCCGGCAAAGGCGGTTGCTTCCTCTCCGGCGTACAGCGAGCAAGAGTCAAAATCCTCATACCGCCCCTGTTCCTCGCCGCCGGCGGTTTTGATCGCCCGGTCAAGCCGCAGGTTCACTGCTGCCAGTCCTTCGACCGCCGTTGAATGAGCTTCGATGTCCGGCATCTCATCAACGACGCCATCGAGCCTTCCGTCGAAGCGCCGTAGATGTTGAAGCACAAGGCTGTCCGGTTCGGTTGCCATTGCTGCCTTCTACTCCGCGGCGATCATGTGCGCGGGATCGAGGATGCCGATGTCGTCGACATCCGCCTTGCGCGAATATTCGTCGATACGCTCTTCGATCTCATGACGGAAATGCGCGATCAGGCCCTGGATCGGCCATGCCGCGGCGTCGCCCAACGCGCAGATGGTATGACCCTCGACCTGCTTGGTGACCTCGAGCAGCATGTCGATCTCGCGCTTATGGGCGCGGCCTTCGGCCATGCGGGTCAGCACCCGCCACATCCAGCCGGTACCCTCGCGGCAGGGTGTGCACTGGCCGCAGCTCTCATGCTTGTAAAAGTACGAAATACGGGCGATCGCGCGGATCAGATCGGTCGACTTGTCCATCACGATCACGGCGGCTGTGCCAAGGCCGGAGCGCAGTTTGCCCAGACTGTCGAAATCCATCGGCGTGTCGATGATCTGCTCGGCCGGAACCATGCGAACCGACGAGCCGCCCGGAATCACCGCCTTGAGATTATCCCAGCCGCCGCGGATGCCGCCGCAATGGCGCTCGATCAGTTCGCGGAACGGAATGCCCATCGCCTCTTCGACATTGCAGGGGCGTTCGACATGGCCGGAGATGCAGAACAGCTTGGTGCCGACATTGTTCGGGCGGCCGATCCCGGCAAACCACGACGCGCCGCGCCGCAGAATGTCCGGCGCGACCGCGATCGATTCGACGTTGTTGACGGTGGTCGGACAGCCATAGAGGCCGACATTGGCCGGAAATGGCGGCTTCAGCCGAGGCTGGCCCTTCTTGCCTTCCAGGCTCTCCAGCAGCGCGGTCTCTTCACCGCAAATGTAAGCGCCGGCGCCATGAGAGACATAGAGGTCGAACGGCCAGCCATTGACATTGTCCTTGCCGATCAGCTTGGCCTCGTAAGCCTGATCGATGGCGGCCTGCAGGCGCTCACGTTCGCGAATGAACTCGCCGCGCACATAGATGTAGCAGGTATGCGCCCCCATCGCGAAGCTCGCGATCAGGCAGCCCTCGACCAGCAGATGCGGGTCGTGCCGCATGATCTCGCGGTCCTTGCAGGTGCCGGGCTCGGACTCGTCGGCGTTGACCACGAGATAGCTCGGGCGGCCGTCCTTGGACTCCTTCGGCATGAACGACCATTTCAGCCCGGTCGGAAAGCCGGCGCCGCCGCGCCCGCGCAGGCCCGAGGCCTTCATCTCGTTGATGATCCAGTCGCGGCCCTTGTCGATGATCGCCTTGGTGCCGTCCCAGGCGCCACGGCGGCGCGCGCCTTCCAGGCCCCAGTCCTGGAGACCATAGAGGTTCTTGAAGATGCGATCCTTGTCGTCGAGCATGACCTGAAACTTCCCGATCAGCGATTGGACTGCGCGCGAACACGCATCACGTGGTTTCCTTCAGCGTCGTCGGCCCGGTGATCGGGGCCGAGAACTGGCGGCCGTTCTGCGGTCCCGGCTTGACCGGATTGCCGGTTGCAAACCCGTCCAGCACCTTGCCGAAGCTTTCCTTGGTCAGATCCTCGTAGGTATCGCTGCCGATCAGGACCATCGGTGCGTTCACGCAGGCGCCAAGGCACTCGACTTCTTCCCAGCTGAAATTGCCGTCCTTCGATACCTCAAAGGGATCGTGATGGATGCGGCTCTGGCAAACCTCGATCAGGTCCGCGGCGCCACGGAGCCGGCACGGCGTGGTGCCGCATACCTGTACATGCGCCTTCTTGCCGACGGGCTGAAGCTGGAACATCGTATAGAAGGTCGCAACCTCGAGTACACGGATATAAGGCATGTCCAGGAGATCCGCGACGGCACGGATCGCCGGTTCCGGCACCCAGCCTTCATGCTGCTCCTGCACCCGCCAGAGAATCGAGATCACCGCCGAAGCCTGCCGGCCTTCCGGAAATTTCGCGATCTGCGTCTTGGCCCAGGCGAGATTCTCTTCCGTGAACGCGAAGCTCGCGGGCTGTAGTTCCTTTGGTGCAAGACGGCGGACGGACATCTGTTCAGTCTCTCATTGCATATGGTGCGCGGCGCTGGCGTTCAGGCCGTTGATCCTGTCCTGCCAGAAAGCGCTCGCGGTGCCAAAGACGTTATAGCCGATGTTGGAGGAAACCTTGATGCGATCGAGGATCGAAAGCTCGGTGACGGTTTCCATGCGGTTGCTGACGGGATCATAGACGATCAGCTTGAGCGGCGTCTGTTCGAGAATATAGCGCGACACCGTGTGGTGGGGATCGCTGCCATGCTCTTCGCACAGGATGACGCTGTCACCTTGCAAAAGGCGCGTCCCACCCTTGATCGCCTCGATCTCCACGCCCTCGACGTCGAGCTTGACCAGGTACTTTCCGTCTGGGGAAATCCTGCCGTCGTCGATCAGATCATCGAGTGCGACGACCGCCACTTCCTCGCCGTCATTGGCGCTGCCGGCGATGCTGAAGGCCTCATGCTTGGTGCCGGAGAGACGCGCTTTACCACGTGCGGCACCGATCGCGCAGTTCATCACCTCGAAACGGTTGCCGTTGAGCTCGGCATTGTTCTTGAGCTTGGCAAAATTCTGCGATGACGGTTCGATCGCGATCACCCGATGGGAGCCGAACGGCGTGCTGGAAACCAGCACCGACCAATAGCCGTAATTGGCGCCGCAATCGATCAGCGTGTAGTTGACGTCGATGGCACCTTTGAACAGACGATCGAGTTCGTCTTCGTAAAGGAACGAACGGTCGAGCAGCTTGCTCCAATAGCCATCGCCATAAGGAAATTCGAACGTCGCATCCGGATTGAGTCTGATCGCGATATTGCGCTTCGGCAGCGCCTTGCGCAGCAGATTGGCACAATGATTGTAGCCACGATGCGAAAAATGCGACGATATTTTCGAGCCGGTCGTCAGCGCCACCGCAGCCGTGCGCTCCCACAGGCTGGCCCCTTCAAGGGCTCCCGAGGCGCGATCGAACTGGATCGGCGCTTGCGCCATCACCGGTCGACCTCTCCGAACACGATGTCCAGCGAGCCGAGGATGGCGGAGACGTCAGCCAGCAGATGCCCTTTGCAGATGAAATCCATCGACTGCAGATGGGCAAAGCCCGGCGCGCGGATCTTGCACTTGTACGGCTTGTTGGTGCCGTCGGAGACGAGATAGACGCCGAACTCGCCCTTCGGCGCTTCCACCGCGGCGTAGACTTCGCCGGCCGGCACATGGAATCCTTCGGTATAGAGCTTGAAATGGTGGATCAGCGCTTCCATCGAGCGCTTCATCTCGCCGCGCCGCGGCGGGAAGATCTTGTGGTCTTCGACGGCGACCGGCCCCTGCCCGTCCGGTGCTCGCAGCTTGGCGATGCACTGTTTCATGATGCGCACGGACTGGCGCATCTCTTCCATGCGGATGCAATAACGGTCGTAGCAATCGCCGTTCTTGCCGACTGGAATGTCGAAATCCATTTCCGCATAGCACTCGTAGGGCTGCGCCTTGCGCAAGTCCCAGGCCGCGCCCGAGCCGCGCACCATCACGCCCGAAAAGCCCCATTCCCACGCCTGCTGCAGCGTCACCACGCCGATGTCGACGTTGCGCTGCTTGAAGATGCGGTTGCCGGTCAGCAGCCGATCGAGGTCCGCCACCACGTCCAGGAATGGATCGCAGAACGCCTCGATATCGTCGATCAGCTTCGGCGGCAGGTCCTGGTGCACGCCGCCGATCCGGAAGAAGGCGGCATGCATGCGCGAGCCGGAGGCACGCTCATAGAACACCATCAGCTTTTCGCGCTCTTCGAAGCCCCACAGCGGCGGGGTCAGCGCGCCGACGTCCATCGCCTGCGTGGTGACGTTGAGCAGGTGCGACAGCAAGCGGCCGATTTCGCAATAGAGCACGCGGATCAACTGGCCGCGGCGCGGCACCGTGATGCCCAGCAGCCTTTCAGCGGCAAGGCAGAAGGCATGCTCCTGATTCATCGGCGCGACATAGTCGAGCCGATCGAAATACGGGATCGCTTGCAGGTAGGTCTTGTGTTCGATCAGCTTCTCGGTGCCGCGATGCAACAGCCCGATATGGGGATCGACACGCTCAACCACTTCGCCGTCGAGTTCCAGCACCAGGCGCAGAACGCCGTGCGCCGCCGGATGCTGCGGCCCGAAATTGATGGTGAAATTGCGAAGGTTCTGTTCGTTCATGACGCAGCTCCCGCTGCGAGGTGAATAGCGAATGGCGAATAGCGAATAGCGAGCATCATTTCGTGGATTTGTCCTGCAGAGCGCGCATCAGCGCGCGAACCATTTTGCCTAGGCTCTCGCATCGGGACAACACCGATTCCAAATCGGGCGGCACCATGAGGCCGACGCGTTGCGCCAATAACAGATGGGTTTCCAGCTCTTTCAACGACCCTTGCGACACCCGCAACGATTGAATGAAATTGCCTGTGTGCTCTCGTCCATGCCCCTCTGCGATATTGGCGGGAATGGACGCCGCAGCCCGCCGGACTTGCGATGTCAAACCAAATAGCTCGTCGCGAGGAAATTGACTCGTCAGCCGATAGCAGAGCTCCGCCAGAGCCATGGCATCCTGCCATACCCGCAGATCCCGGTACGAGTTGATCGACTGGTCGTTCAATCAGCATCCCTATTCGCCACTCGCCATTCGCTACCCACCACTTTTCTTCTCATCGCCCGGCAGGATCGGATAATCCGCGCCTTCCCACGGCGAGAGGAAATCGAAATTGCGGAATTCCTGGTTGAGCCGCACCGGCTCGTACACCACCCGCTTTTCCTGATCGTCGTAGCGGACTTCGACGAAACCGGTGAGCGGGAAATCCTTGCGCAGCGGATGGCCCTCGAAGCCGTAGTCGGTCAACAGCCGCCGCATGTCGGGATGGCCGGTGAATATCACGCCGTAGAGGTCGTAGGCTTCGCGTTCGAACCAGTCGGCGCCGGGAAACACCTCGATAATCGAGGGCACCTGCGTGGTCTCGCCCGCCTCGGCCTTGAGACGGATGCGCGTATTCAGCGTCGGTGACAGCAGATGATAGACAACATCGAACCGCTTCTCGCCGCGGCCGGGATAATCGACCGCGGTCACATCGGTGAGATTGACGAAGCGCAGGGAAGGATCGTCGCGCAGAAAGCGCACGACATCGACGATCTTTTCGGCCTGTACGTTGACCGTGAGCTGGTTGAAGCCAACCGTGTGACCGGTCGCAGCGCCAGCCAGCGCGCCAACAATCGTCTGCCCTAAAGCGTCGAGCTTGCCGTCATCCATTCTCAAACCTTCAGCGTTCGATGGTCCCGGTGCGCCGGATCTTCTTCTGCAGCAGCAGAACGCCGTAGAGCAGCGCTTCCGCCGTCGGCGGGCAGCCCGGCACGTAGATGTCGATCGGCACGACGCGGTCGCAGCCACGCACCACCGAGTACGAATAATGATAGTAGCCGCCGCCATTGGCGCACGACCCCATCGAAATCACGTAGCGGGGCTCCGGCATCTGGTCATAGACCTTGCGCAGCGCCGGAGCCATCTTGTTGGTCAGTGTGCCCGCCACGATCATCACATCGGACTGCCGCGGCGAAGCGCGCGGCGCAAAGCCGAAACGCTCGACATCATAACGCGGCATCGACACCTGCATCATCTCGACTGCGCAGCAGGCAAGACCAAAAGTCATCCACATCAGCGAGCCGGTGCGCGCCCAGGTGATGAGGTCGTCGGCCGCAGCAACAAAGAAGCCCTTGTCGGACAGTTCGTGGTTCACCTCGAGGAAATAGGGATCGTTGGCTCCGACCGGCTTGCCGGTAGAGGGATCGATGATTCCCGTCGCGGCAGGCGCGATGACAGGCTTCGACGTGGTGGCGGAGGGGCTCAATCCCATTCGAGCGCGCCTTTCTTCCATTCATAGGCAAAGCCGACGGTGAGGACGGCCAGGAATACCATCATCGACCAGAAACCGGTTGCACCCAGCTTCCCGAATGCCACGGCCCAGGGAAACAGGAAGGCGACTTCAAGATCGAAGATGATGAAGAGGATCGCGACCAGATAGAACCGCACGTCGAACTTCATACGAGCGTCGTCAAAAGCGTTGAATCCGCATTCATAGGCGGAGAGCTTTTCCGGGTCCGGCTGCTGGAAAGCGAGGATAAAGGGCGCGATCAGCAGCGCCAGCCCGATCAGGCCGGCGACCGCTATGAAGACCACGAGTGGAAGATAATTCTGCAGGATGCCGGTCATCGGCGGTGCCTTCTCCTGCGGTTCTTTCAAGAGTCCGCAGATTCGTTGATTGGAATTATTCTGAGGCTTAGCGCAGCGCACCAATGGGCGCAAGACAAGCTATTTTGACGCCCAAAAGCAGGCCTGCCCGGGCTTGGATAACTCCAAGCCGGGCATGCCGCACGGGCTGCGGATTCTCTCACCTGATGGGGCGCCGCCCTGGTTTGCCTCAGCCGCAGCCCGGTTCCCGGCTCGCTGCCTCAGGTCAGCGGCCCGGTATACTTCTGCAACTCCGCCCAGGCCGCGCCGCCATAGGTCTTTTGCCATTGGCCATAGAATCCTGCTTTCACCAGCGCCGAGCGAAACGGCGCCGGATCAGGCTTGTTGAAAGTCATGCCCTTGGCGGTGAGTTCGGCCTGCAGCGAGCGGTCCATCTCCTGCAGATCCGCCCGCTCCTTGACCGCAGCGGCGTCGAAGCCGTCGTTGAGGAGCTGGGCCAGGTCGGGCGGCAGGCTGGAGAGCGCCTGGCGGTTGGCAATAATCCAGTAACCGCTCCAGCAATGGTTCGTCAGTGCACAGTATTTCTGCACCTCGTATAATTTGCCGGTCGACACTTGGGCCAGTGGGTTCTCCTGCCCCTCGACGATGTGGGTCTGCAGGGCCGAATAGAGCTCGCTATAGCTGATGCTCGATGGCAGCGCCCCGAGGCCGGAGAACAGCGAGGTCAGGAGCGCGGTGACGGGGACGCGGATCTTGAAATCCTTGAGGTCCTCGACGCCGTTCAATTGCCGGCTTGAGGACGAGGTAATCTGCCGGAAACCATTGTCCCAGACCTTTTTCATCGGCACCACCCCGGCCTTGGTGATGGCGTTACGGACGAACTCCCCAAGGCCGCCATCCATCGCCGCCCAAACCTGGTCATAGGAGGAAAATGCAAAGCCGATGCTGGGCAGGCCCGACAGCGGCACCAGGATCGAGAGCGTCAGGCTTGGAGCCGCCAG
Source organism: Bradyrhizobium sp. (assembly GCA_035547995.1). GTDB lineage: Bacteria > Pseudomonadota > Alphaproteobacteria > Rhizobiales > Xanthobacteraceae > Bradyrhizobium. Next base: position 23,456 of record DASZTN010000209.1, read on the forward strand.
CAGGTCGATGCCGCCGGCGCGAAGTTGCGACAGCATTTCCGGATCGCCGCCGAGCTGGCTGTTCGGGAAGACCGTGACGTTGAGCCGTCCCTTCGATTGCGCCCCGATCGCCTGCGCCGCCTCGACCAGGCGTACCGTGAGAGGATGCGTGTCCGGCGTGTCGACGCCAAGCTTGAACTCGAATTCGGCCGCAGCACTGGCTGGCTTGCCGAGCATACCGGTCGCCCAGGCGGCCGATGCCGCGCCAAGCAGACCCCTTCGGGTCATTTTCATTGGTGTTTCCTTCCCCTGGCGCATATTGCCACCGCGCCTTGATCGCACTTATCGCTGAACCAGCTCTCCCAGCAAGAGGTCCAGCGGCGTAGCCGCCTGCGCTGAGCGGATAGCGACTTGCCTGCTCACTGCGCCCAAGCCGGTTCACATTCAATCAGGACCGGGCTTTAGATTCTCGTTTGATACGTCAGCTCGACGCACAAACGCGCGGTCAACAACCCTCGCGGTAAATCCCGATCATGCGGATATTCCGCATCTGATGGCCTGCTCTCTTTCCATGCCGAACAGCCTGACCTTGCAGTCCACAATCGCACGCGCCTGGCGCTGTAGATGCGCGGTGTCGTTACGAGGCCTGAAGCGGCGGTGACATAGGTCGATCGCGCCACTGCGCTTCGGCCGAGCTTCGCGCTGGCTTTCATCAACAAAGGTTCTGCATTCCTTCAATTGGAGCACTTCGACGCGGTGATCGGCACCTGGCGCCACGCGAACCGATATGGCTCGGCAAGGAGCTTGTCGAAGGCAAGACAATGCTTGTCCGTGTCGAAGAAGCGCTGGGAGATACGCTTCAATTCGTGCGCTATGTGCCGATGCTGGCACAGCGTAGCGCGCGCGTCATATTGGATGTGGTAAAAGTCCTGCACGCGTTACGACGTTCCCGGCGTGTCAGAGCGCCTGATCGCCGGTCGCGACGACAGCCCCTGGTATCCGACCGTGAGGGTATCCGACCGTGAGACCGTGCCGTCACGGCGAGGTGTGGGAATACGATAGCATCCTCGACCGGATTGGAGCCGAGCTGTGGCGGCTGATCTCAGCCGAATAGCTTTGGGATGTGGAGGGCGACGAGCGGTCACGGGAACACGGGTTCCCTGACGGAGCACTTCCAGAAAGACGGCTAAATCATTGATTCAATGGCGCGAGAGACGGGGCTCGAACCCGCGACCTCCGGCGTGACAGGCCGGCGCTCTAACCAACTGAGCTACTCCCGCGTGATCGCAAAACCCGCGCGCCGCTGGGACTTAAAGGGGCAGCCAACCCAAGTCAAGGACGTTGCAAATCTCCCGATTATTCGGGCATTTTTGCGCTGTCGGCGCGAATAATAGCCTATTTATCGAGCCAAACGGCGTCAGCGACCTGTCCCCGAATCGTTTAAGGCCTGCTACGTCTTGGTTTCCTTGAGCCATCAGTAGATGAGGAGGGCCCAACATGGCGAAGAAAGCAGCTACTCCGGCGACCATCACGCTCAAACATCTGGCGGCGGCCCTGTCCGAGGAGCACGAACTGTCCAAGAAAAGCGCCGAGGCGATTCTGACCGATCTGGTCAATCGGATCACCAAGCACCTGAAAAAAGGCGAGCGGGTCCGTATCGTTGGTCTTGGCATCCTGCAGGTGCGCAAGCGCGCCGCCCGCATGGGCCGCAACCCCGCCACCGGGGAACAGATCCAGATCAAGGCCAGCAAGAAAGTGGCGTTCCGGCCCGCCAAAGAACTCAAGGAAGCCGTCTAGGCTTTTTCGGTTCTGATGAATCAGGACCTGGCTCCAGGTTTCTGTTTTGACGCGTTTTCCTCCACGCGAACCGATTCCACTTCGCTCGAAAACGCTTCAAGATCATCCTTCCCGACCTGTTCGTGCCGTTCCGGCAGGATATGCGGCTCCCGGGGATGGCGCTTTTGTCTATAGTGCCAAATCCCTTGTCTCTGCCTGGCCAGTGGGTTTGACCGTGTCCCAGTCCCTGAAATTTACGCATACCGTAACCGAGCGCTTCCTGCGCTACGTGGTCATCGACACCCAATCCGATCCGGTTTCGCCGACCTGCCCTTCCACCGGGAAGCAAAAGGATCTGGGCCGCCTGCTGGCGGGCGAACTACGGGCGATGGGGGTCGGCGACGCCCATCTCGACGAATACGGCTATGTCTACGCGACGATCCCGGCGACCACCGAGAAGAAAGTCCCGGTCATCTGCTTCTGCTCGCACATGGACACCTCGCCCGACTGCACCGGCAAGGATGTCAAACCGCAAATCGTCAAAAACTATCAGGGCGGCGATATCGTGCTGCCGGGCGACCGCTCCCAGGTGATCCGCGCCGCCGAGCATCCGGCACTGGCCGGGCAGATCGGCCACGACATCATCACGACCGACGGCACCACGCTTCTGGGCGCCGATAACAAGGCCGGCGTGGCCGAGATCATGGATGCCGCGCAGTTTCTCATTCGTAATCCGCAGATCAAGCACGGCACCATCAAGATCCTGTTCACGCCCGACGAAGAAATCGGCCGCGGCGTCGACAAGGTTGACCTGAAGAAGCTCGGCGCCGACTTCGCCTATACGATGGACGGCGAAAGCGCCGGCTACATCGAGGACGAGACGTTTTCGGCCGACGGCGTCACCGTTACCATCGAAGGCGTCAGCGCCCACCCCGGTTATGCCAAAGGCAAGATGGAGCATGCCATCAAGATTGCCGCCGCCATCATCGAACGCTTGCCCAGGGAAACGTGCTCGCCGGAGACCACCGAGGGCAAGCAAGGTTTTCTGCATCCCGTCGGAATTTCCGGCACATTGGAGCAGGCCACGCTCGGCTTGATCGTGCGAGACTTCGCCGACGAGGGCCTGAAGGAAAAGGAAATCCTGCTGGAAGACATCGTCAAAGAAGTGATGCGGGATTATCCAAGGTCGACCTATCGGATGGAAATCAAGGAGCAGTACCGCAACATGAAGCGGGTGATCGACCGTCATCCCGAAATCATCGACTATGCGGTCGAGGCTGTCAGCCGCGCCGGCCTCACGCCGGTGAAGACCTCGATCCGCGGCGGCACCGACGGCTCGCGGCTGTCATTCATGGGACTGCCCTGCCCCAACATCTTTGCCGGTGAACACGCCTTTCATTCCCGGCTTGAGTGGGTGAGCGTGCAGGACATGGAGAAGGCGGTGCAGACCATCGTGCATCTTGCGATGATCTGGGAGGAACGGGCCTGAAAGCCCGTGAAATTTTCTGCCTTGCAGGGTCTGGTGGCGATTTAGCTAAACATCCAGCCTGCGAATTCCCATAAAAGACGGCCGATGAAATAAAGCCATCCCGCCATGGCGATCAGGACGAGCGTGAAATAGAAAATAAACGGCGCCCCGTCCTTCAACCGGGAAGAAATCAGGCGAAACGTTGCTCTCACCGAGCCACTGTTGCTTTTTTCCTCTGACACGGTCATCTCACAAGCTCGACATAAAGATACGTTGCAAATTTTCTGAATGCGCACGTCCTTAAGTATAAAATCGCCTTAAGTATAAAATCGCCGGCAGGCCGCTAAATCGCGGTAGTCACAGCCAGGCTTGGCTTTCAATGCCATCCTGTCATCATCATCCGGCGGAAGGCCGGTAGGTGCAGACGATCAACGCACCAGCCATCGGCTTTTGCTCGCCTGCCGCCGTTTGTGCGATATCCATGCGCGCGCGGCGTAGCCAACCCCAAAACCAGCCGAAAAAACTCCCGCGAGAAGCACGGCTGCAATCATCTGATCAGCGACCTGACAAATTAACGAACCAACATAATCAACGAAAATATCTCCCGGCGGCTCAAGCCACTTCGGGCTGAAAAGTCCTGCTTTCTAAATTAGCCGTTTTGCACGGCTGGACAATGCAATCTTCTTCTTAACCTGACTCGTGAACCATAAATTGCTGCCGCCGCCATATTTAACTTATGACGATACTGATCTGCTCCCTGCGGCTACTGCATCATCATATTTCGGTTCCATCACCGGATTACGACTGCAATGTAATATATGCGAAGACGTTGCAGCCGCCTTGAGTTACGGGCCAACATTGACGTGATTAAAAATGGACGGGCTGTTCAGTTGGCGGACGCCGTCACGATCCAGATCGCCGCAGGCAACGATACCGACGGGCCTTTTGCAAAAGGCGCCAGCGCCTCGCGGATCGAATGTTTGGAAGCCTCGTGGAGTTCGGCCGGCTGGCCCTCCAGCGCCCGGCTGGCGGGGCCGATTTCCAGCGCGGATTCGACGGCGGCATCGAGCCCGCGCCCGATCGCGATATCGAGGGCGAAATCATGCGGCTCCATCGTAACGCCCGAAAATCCCGCCTCGGACAGGATCCGGCGGACGCGCTGCTCTGAGGCGAAGGAAAATGGCCCGGGGTCTTCCGGCCCGAGCGGAGGCAGCTTCGGGACATGCTGGTAGACCGCCTGCAGCGGCGCCATCAGCCACGGATTATCGCGCGGTTCGCGCCAGCAGACGAAGGTCACCCGTCCCGACGGCCGTAGCGCCTTGCGCATATTGGCGAAGGAAACGGCCGGTTCGGCGAAAAACATCACGCCAAATCGCGACACCAGAAGATCGGCACTGGCAGGCTCGAACGGATAGACGGTGGCATCGGCCAGCACGAAATCGACCGGCGCGTCTTTTGGTACGACCTGCCGGGCGCGCTGCAGCATCGGCGCCGAGACATCTATTCCGAGCACATGGCCGCCGGGACCGGTCTTTGCCGCAAGGGCAATCGCGATAGCGCCGCAGCCGCAACCCACATCGATAATCCGTTCGCCTGGCTTGACGCTGGCGCGATCGATCAGGATGTCGGCAACCGGCGCCAGCATGATATCTTGCATTTGCTGGCGATCGGTCCAGCGCTGACCGCCCAGCCCGTTCCAATAGGCGATCTGATCGGCGTTTTGATCGTGACCTATCGGCGCTTCCATCGGCATCGGCTATTTCGTGTTTGTGTTCTTGTCGGCGGCATCATCCATATTGCCGCCATTCGCTACGCATTTGTTGAAATAATCTCTCTGATCCTGCGCTGTGCCTTTTGCACTGCCCGCCGCCGGATTACCGGGCTCGCGCGGCGGAAACGCCTTCGCCACCAGGAGATTGCACTTTCTGGCCACCTCCACGGAGATCGCCGACGCATCGGTAGACGCCAGTCCTACCGCTGCGATCGGAAGTGCAAATATGGCTGCCCTGGATATCGATCCGACAAACATGACTGTAGTCCCCAGCTCTTCGCCCCTGAACGGCATCGGCGCCAAGCGCGCGGCGTCAACTGCCCGTTCCGTCCTCCGCCGATGATCCTTACCGGCATTTTCCAGCATCCCGAGAATTGTATGGGAGATATATCGGCAAGGCCAGCCGTCATCCGATCGCCATTCCTCGGACAGGCGGGATCATTGCCTTGCATGATCGGGAATATTGCCCTTGGGACCTGCTTTTTAATCCCGTTTATCCCTGCCAGCTATCGCAGTAGACTTCGCGATGCTTTCTCTTGCCCTTTGATCCTATCCAGTGGGCAGGTGTTTTTGCCAGACTTCAGCCCCGCCTTCCGATCTGGAGGGCGGGTTTTTTACTTGAGTTGCCGCGGCATCAAAAACGCCGCCCCGGACAAGCCGGGGCGGCGGTTTCCGCAAGCAGCACGTGCTAAGTAGTCTCGGGCGCAACAAGTTTCAGCGCTGCATGCCGGTCCTGCTCCAGCGCAACCATGCCGTTGCGGTGCAACCAGAGCAGGCCTACCGCCAGTTGGCGCAAATCGTTCCGGTGGGCCCCGACGGGCAAACGTCTGGCCCGGCGCAACGCGTCGGCGGCCTGCTGTTCCAGCGGCGATAGCTTGCGCTCCATTGATGTCCTCCGGCCATGTGCCCACAACCCACCACATTTCAGATACATCAATGCGGCGGGCTCCTCTGTGAACTAGGCCACATGTTGCGAGATCATCCTGCGCAAGCGTCCATGCGGATGGTTGGCGTGAGGCGCGCCGCAGCCGCCATGATCGCCCTGCTCGGCGCCTCGTCGGCCCGGGCCGAGTCGGGGCTTGCCTCTTACTATGGAGGGCGGGGCCACCCCGGCGAGATGACCTGCGCGCATCGCAGCCGGGCCTTCGGCAGTATTCTCACCGTCACTTACCGCGGCCACACGATCCGCTGCCGGGTCAATGACCGCGGACCATTCGTTCGAGGCCGCGTCGTCGATGTCTCCATCAGTGCCGCGCGTGCGCTCGGCATGATGCGAGCGGGCATCGTCCGCGTTTCCGTCGAATAGCCAAAGGCGGAAGGCCGGATTTGAGGCGACGGAGTGGCTCACGCAGCCAGAAGCTTGTCGAACTCGGCCGGATCAAGCGGCTTGCCGTCATCGCCTGACACAACGACCTCCCACCCTTCCTCCGCCCAGACACGGGCCTTGGCTACAGCGATCAGCAGGCTGTTCCGCTCTGCCTTGACGGTCGCGTTGTCCTTTTCCGCGATGATGGTATAGGCCAACGCTCCACTCCGACAGTTGGACGCTTGCTCGCGGCCATGTTCAGCAACGGCTTTGACGGGATTCTGCCGACAAGCAGACTATTCAAAGGCGTCGCGTTGCTATCACCACATTCCACAGGTGACGGGCGCAACGCGTGAGGTCGCCGGTTACGCAGGCTTCCGCCCTACGGAATGTGTCCGGTTAGCGTCCCCCTCCAGTTGTCGCGCCGTAGGGGAACAGCGTCGATCCGCTCGGCGACGTATTGATGAGGCTGTTCCCTGATGGATTCATCGCGCCCGTCCCAGCGACGGTGCCTCTCGGCGCCGCGCTGGAACCGCGTGGTGCTGTGCTTTGGGGCGTTGAATTGAACGAAGAAACGACAGCCCGTCGCTGCGCGGCCATCACTATCTGCGGACACCCGCTCGAAAGAACCAGCGCAACCACCGATGCAATCATCACTATCTTCACGATTTCGTCTCCTGATGTTCTAGGAAGACAAATAGGAGACGATCTTTCCCGTTTCCGCACGTTTTCTTCACAGGAACGTTCCGGCCTTGTGATGTCCGGAAGCCGGAGAGCCCCTCCGATCAGATCGGGTATTTGGGGCACAACTTACAGGCCGTATTCTCTACTATCTCAACCGATGTGACATTTCTGCCATAGCAAAAAGCCCGGATTCGATG
>DASZTN010000210.1:0-64760 GCA_035547995.1 Bradyrhizobium sp.
CCTTCATGTGCGAGAGCACGCCGACCCATGGCGTGATGACCGCCGACAGCTCCTTGCCGGTCACCAACGCGATCACGCCGCGAGCCTGTCTGGCGGCCGCGGTGTCGATGCCGAGAATCTTCGCATGTGCATGCGGCGAGCGCAGATACACCACATGCGCCATCCGCGGCAGCACCATGTCGCTGACATATTGCCCGCGCCCCTGCACTAGCCGCTCGATGTTCGGACGCGGCACCACCTTGCCGATGTAGGAATTCGGCCGGTCCAGCACCGAGAGCCCTGCGGAAGGCGCTGCTGTCATCGCCCGCGCTCCAGCCGTTCCCGTGCCGTGGCCTCGACCGCATCGACGATGGCCTGATAGCCGGTGCAGCGGCAGTAATTGCCGGAGAGATGCTCGCGGATCTCGGCGCGGCGCGGCTCGGGATTGTGCGTGAGCAGATCCTGCGCAGCGATCAGCATTCCGGGCGTACAATATCCGCATTGCAGCGCATTGCGATGGCGGAAGGCGGACTGCAGATCGGCAATCTCGCCGCTGTCGGACAGGCCCTCGATGGTCTCGACCGAGGCGTCATGCGCCTGCACCGCGAGCATGAGACAGGCGCGGACGATGTCGCCGTTCACCCTCACCGTGCAGGCGCCGCAGACGCCGTGCTCGCAGCCGACATGGGTGCCTGTCAGGCTCAAATGCTCGCGCAGGAAATCGGCAAGGTTCAGACGCGGCAAAACCTCTGCCTCGACCGGCTCGCCATTGACTTGAAGCGAGATGGGCACTTGCGCCGTCACGCCCATCCTCCGCTTAAGCCGGGACGATCGAGTAGCGCGGAGATGCAGCGCACCAGCAGCACTTTTGCCAGATGCCGCCGCATCGCAACTGAAGCTTGCTGATCGTCCTGCGGCTCGAGCTCCTCGCCAAGTGCGGCGGACGCTTCGGATAGAACCGCAGGCGTGACCGTCACCCCGACCAGTCTCCCTGCCGCCCTGGCCAGCACCGGCCGATCGCCGACCGCAAACAAAGCGACGCGCAGATCGGAGAAAACTCCGCCCTGCACATGCGCCTGGGCGGCGATGCCGACGATCGCGTAATCGCCATGCCGGCGCGCGAATTCGTGGAAGAAATGCGCCGTATCCTTCCGCGCCAGCGGGACCTCGACGGCGACCAGCAACTCCTGCGGCGTCAGCGCGGTCTCGTAAATGCCCGTGAAAAAATCTTGCGCCGCAATCCGCCGCTCGCCACCCTGACCGCGCACGATGATGGTGGCGCCGAGTGCCAGCATGCAGGCCGGCAATTCCGCGGCCGGATCGGCATGGGCCAGGCTGCCGCCAATGGTGCCGCGGTTGCGGATCGCGGGATGGGCGACATGGGCGATCGCCTCCGTCAGTAATGGCACGTGCGTTGCGATATCCAAAGATCGCATCAGCTCGACGTGACGCGTCAGCGCACCAATCCGAAGCACGTCGCCGTCACGCTCGATGCCGCGAAGCTCGGCCAATTCACCGATATCGACGATAAGGTCAGGCGTAATCAAACGGAGATTCATCGCCGGCATCAGGCTCTGACCGCCCGAAAGCACCTTGGCGCTGTCCCCGTGCGTGGCGAGCAAGTCCAGCGCGTTGGCAACGCTGGTCGCCCGTGCGTAGCTGAAAGCCGAGGCTTTCATCAGACGTGACCTCCCCGGCCGATTTTCCGGCGTGTTTTGTTTGGATTAGAAGACGGGGACTTTCAAAGGTCAAGTTTGTTTATCGGACGATTATTTGAGAGACATTCAACTTTCGAACATGTCATAGTGAACAAAACCAATGCGACATCGTTCGCAGTACCAATAAGCTCCGGGAGGCACAGGCAATGAATCTGGGTTTCTTCACGATGCCGATCCATCCGCTTGGCAAGGATTGGCGAAAGTCCCTCAAAGAGGACCGTGAAGCCTTCGTGCTGGCCGACGAGCTCGGGTTCACCGAGGCCTATGTCGGAGAGCACACGACCGATCGGGCCGAGAATATCACGTCCTGCACCGCATTCCTGGCCTGGATCGCCGCGGCGACCAAACGGATCAGGCTCGGCACCGGCACCATCAACATGCCGAACAGCCACCCCGCGGCGGTGGCGGCGACCGTGGCGATGCTCGATCACATGCTCGACGGCCGGCTGATCTTCGGGATCAGCCCCGGCGGGCTGCTGTCGGATGCGGAGATGTTCGGCAATCTCGCCGCCAACCGCAACGAGATGTTCCTGGAAGCGATCAACCAGATTCTGGAGCTCTGGGCGAGCGAAGCGCCTTACAACATCAAGGGAAAATACTGGAACCTGTCGACCGAGAAAACCCTGATGCCGGAGGTCGGCCAGGGCTATGTGGCCAAACCGTTGCAGCGGCCGCATCCGCCGATCGTGGTCACCGCAGTGGCGCCGTTCTCGAAAGGCGTCGAGGAAGCCGCTGCGCGCGGCTGGGACCCGATCTCGGCGAACTTCCTGATGCCGGCCTGGGTGAAGAGCCATTGGCCGCGATATGTCGAGGGTTGCAAGCGCGGTGGCCGCTCCGCCGATCCCGCCAACTGGCGCGTCGCCAAGAGCGTTTTCGTCGCCAAGGACGCCGCAACCGCCAGGGCCTACGCTACCGATCCGAATGGCCCCTATGTCTATTACTATCGCTCGCTGTTCACCAAGCTGAAGGCCAATGGGCGCATCGAGCTGTTCAAGACGCGGCGCGACCAGAGCGATGAAGAAGTGACGCTGGAAATGGTCTGCGAGCGGCTGATCATTCACGGAACGCCCGATCATGTCGCCGACCAGTTGCTGGCCTTCCAGGAAGAGGTCGGCGACTTCGGCACCCTGCTCTACGCCGGCAAGGACTGGACCGATCCCGAACTCGGCCGCCGCTCCATGATCCTGATGGCCGAACAGGTGATGCCCCGTATCAACGCCGCCTGCTCGAAACGATGATCAGAGTTTTGCAAAGGTTCCGTCGTGGCTCTCAGTGATCGCATCCCCTATCAAGCGCAAGTCGACCGGCCGAAACTGCGGTTGCCTGATGGCAAGAAGCTCGCCGTCTGGGTGATCCTCAATGTCGAGGAATGGCGGATCGAAAATCCGATGCCGCGGGTGGTGTTGAGCCCGCCGATGGGCCAGCCGCTCTTGCCCGACGTGCCGAACTGGTCCTGGCATGAATACGGCATGCGCGCCGGCTTCTGGCGGCAATTCAAGGCGCTGACCGACCGCAGGATCCCGGTGACGCTGGCGATCAACGGCAATGTCTGCAATTCATATCCCCGCGTCGCCTCGGCCGCGCGCGAGGCCGGATTCGAATTCATGGGCCACGGGTTTCTGCAAGGGCCGATGCACAGGCTGGAGAACCAGGCCGACGCGATCAAACGCGCGGTCGACACCATCGCGAAGTTTGCCGGAAAACCGGTGCGTTCCTGGGAAAGTCCGGGCCTCACCGAAACCGAGGAGACCATCGACCTGCTCCGCCTCAACGGCATCGAATATCTCGCCGACTGGGTGATCGATGACCTGCCGCAGGACATTGCGACACCGCATGGCGTCATCACCACGCTGCCCTATTCGGTCGAGACCAACGACATCGTCATCCACGCCCTGCAGCATCTGCCGTCCGAGCAATTCCTGAAGCGCTGCACCGATCAGTTCGATCGGCTCTATCTCGAAGGCACCGACAATGCCAGAATCATGGCGATTTCGGTTCACCCCTACATCACCGGAGTGCCGCACCGGATCAAATATCTCGAAGAGCTGCTCGACTACGTGGTTGGCCACGACGGCGTGGCGCTGATGACCGCGAGCGAGATCGGCGACTGGTATCGGAGCGAGATGGCGAAGCTTTGATTTCGAGAGCGCGAGCGGCCTCCGTCATTCCGGGGCGATGCGATAGCATCGAACCCGGAATCTCGAGATTGCCCGATGCGCAATTGCGCATCTGAGGTCTGGTGCTAACGCACCATCCCGGAATGACGACTGAAATTGCCACTTCACGATGACGGCTTTACGATTTTGACCAGCTCGCCGCTCATCCCATGACCTTCACGGGCGCCCGCTGCGCGCCGTCTGCGGCGGAGCCGGCAAAGACCTGTTCGAAGCCGGCGAGAAAAGCATCGACGGCATTGCCGATCATCTGCTCCTTGTCTTCCAGAACAGGCGATTCATAGATGTATTTGCGAACGCCGTAATAGAAGATGCCGCTGTGAAACACCCAGGCCATTTCCAGTTCAGGCGCGCTCGGCCGGCTCTGCGGCGGTAGTCCGGCTTGATGCCGGCACTCCCTGACGATGCGGGTCAGGATCTTCTCCCCGACCATGCCGACATACCAGCGATTGATGTCGAGCCCCTTCAGGCCGGAATAGAAATAGATGCGAAGCCATTTGCGGGTGAAGATGACATTCGTGTAGGCGCCGTAGAATTCGCACAGCCGGGCACGAAGCGGGCGCGAGCGGTCCGTCAGCAACTTGTCCCAAGCGGTATCGAAGGGCTCGAGATAGACCGTGCGATAGACTTCCTTGATCAGGTCGTCCTTGCTCGGAAAGTAACGATAGAGCAGCGGCTGGGTGACGCCGAGCCGACGGGCGAGGTCGCGGGTGGCGCCGCCGAATCCCTCCTCGGCAAAGAATTCGGTGGCCTTGGCAACAAACTCCTTGCGACGGTCATCCGGGGAAAGCCGCCGCTGCTTCGCGGCGGAACGCTTGGGCGCAGCCTTCCTGTTCATGACGATCGGTTCGGATCTGGAATGTTTTCGGGCGGGGCAAATCGCCCATAGCCGCCGCGCAAGAACAATAGAGGTTCCTGCGCATTATAGGCATAGGCCTCGACCGCGCCGAGGAAAATCACGTGGTCGCCGCCATAATAGCGGCTCACCGCGCGGCACTGGAAATTGGCGACGCACCCCGTGATGAGCGGCGCATTGCCGAGCCCTGGTTTCCATTCGACACCGGCGAATTTGTCCTCCGATGATTTTGCGAATTTGTTGGACAGCGCCTGCTGCGAGGCGCCGAGCACATTGACCGCGAAATGGCTGGCGTTCTGAAAGATCGTCAGCCCCTGCGAGAACATCCCGAGACTCCAGAGCACCAGCGGCGGGTTCAGCGATACCGAGGCGAATGAATTGCAGGTCAGTCCGTACGGCTTTCCTTCCGAAGTGGAAGCCGTGATGATGGTGACGCCGGTGGCAAAGGTGCCAAGCGCGTTGCGGAAATCCCGCGGATCGATCGCGGAGGCATTGCTCTCGAGCTCGGCGCCCGGATCCGGGGTGGCGGGGTGCTTGGGTGCGTCGGTCATCCCTTAAAATCTCAAAGCGTCAGGTTTTCCGATGGCAGGCCAAGTGCAACACGGCCGTAATTGGTGCCGGCCGCATCGAAATTGAAAGCCAGATGCGAGTTGACGGCGTGCGCATCGCGGAACTGGCGCTGCAACGCGCCGGAGATGAACAGGCTGCGCGCGCCGCTTGCCGCAAACAGCAGCGATACCGCCTCGGTACAGAGATTGACCGAAAAGGCGCCGTCGCGCCGCAGCCGCGCCTTCGCCGCCATATGAGGAACATGGCCGCGGCGGGCGTCCGCCATCGCCGCAATGCAGTTCGAGCGCATCACCAGCCGCGCCGTATCGATCTTGGCCGAGGCCTCGGCGATCTTGATCTGCGTGCTCTGCATGTCGCCGAGCATGGCGCGGTTATAGGTCGAGGCACGGTGCCGCGCGATCTCGACATAGTCATCGAGACAGGCCTGGGCGTTGCCGAGCGCGACGCCGGAAAGCACGTAAGGAAATAGCGAGAACACCGGCAGCGCGTAGAGCGGGTTCGGGTTGACCACGCTTCCCGGCGTCGGACCGCCGGCAAGGTCGCTCAACGCGACAGACATATGGTCGGGGACGAAAGCATCCTCGACGCCGACATCGTTGGAGCCGGTGCCGCGCAAGCCGGCAGCGTTCCAGGTGTCGTTGATCTTGTAGACGCGCCTGTTCAGCAGGAAAATCCGGTATTCGATGCCGTCGGCTTCATCGTCGGACGAAACCACGCTGCCGAGCATGTTCCACTCGCAGGATTCGACGCCCGAGGAGAACGGCCAGCTGCCGCGCAGCACATGGCCGCCCTCGACCTTCCTGGCGCGGCCGGCCGGAAAGATGAAGGAGGATGCGATCAGCGTGTTGGGATCCTTGTTCCACACCTCATCCTGGGCGCGCGGGTCGAACATGCCGAGCATCCAGTGATGGCTGGCCAGATTGGCAAAATTCCAGGCCACCGAGGCATCGCCCTGCCCGAGCGCGTCGGCGCAATCGACCAGCGCGACATAATCGAATTCGGAGCCGCCGACCCGCTTCGGCTGCACGACACGGAACAGACCGGTGTCATGCAGGTCGCGCTCGGTTTCCACCGGCAGGCGACGCAACTCCTCGGTCCGCGCCGCGCGCTGGCGCAGTTCCGGGATCAGCGCTTGCGCACGCGCCAGCATCGCGGCATAGGCGCCATCGTCCCCGTTCGGTCCCCGAGGCAGATCAGCACTCGTCCTGCGATCGACGCTTGCCATGTGTCTCCCCGCTATCGCGCCGGCTGCGCGGGCTTGAGGTGCGGCCGATCCAGATAGAGCGAGGCCTTCAGCCCTTCGGCGTCCTGCTCGGCAAATTCGCTGAGCAATTTCATCTCGGGAATGCGCGACCGGTCGAGCGTTCGAACATCCGGCCAGTCGATCTCGATCAGATTGCCGCTGGGGTCGCGCAGATACATCTGCACGCAACCGTCAGGGAGCTCATTCACGGCATTGCGAAACGCCGTCGAATCCAGCGCACCGATTGCCTTGGCGGCATCATAGGCGGCATGGAAATCGTCGACGTCGACGGCGAAGTGCTGATAGAGCGGAACGTGATCTTCCAGTTCGAAGATATGCAATTGCAGATCGCCGCAACGCAGATATCTGGTCTTGAAGCCGAAATTGTAACTGGGAATGACGTCCATGCCCAACACGCTCCGGTAAAACTCGACCGATTTGGCGAGATCCCTGGTGCCGATCGATAGATGGTTGAAGCCGGTAACCTTCATCCCGCACCTCCCTGATGATTGCTGCATTGCACTGCAACTTGGTTGGCGGACGCGACCTTGCTGTTGTTTATCGCTTGATCACTAGCTATTCAAGGCGCTGCCTACCAGCGTTTTCCGGCGAACGCTTCGCGTAAAGAAAACGCACCAAAACAAAATTGGCTGGATCGCAGCCCTTCATTGTTGTGCGGGAGACGTTGATGAGCAGGACGGTCGGAATCGTTGGCCTTGGCATCATGGGCGGCGCGATCGCCCCCAATCTGGTCGAGCGCGGATGGCACGTGATCGGCTTCGACATCGATGCGGACCGGCGCGCGGAGCTGGCGAAAGCCGGTGTGGTCATCGCCGCAGACGTTGCACAGCTTGCCCGCGACGCGCCGATCATCATGACCAGCCTGCCGACCCCCAAGGCGGTCATGGACGTGGCGCAAAGCATCGCCGATTGCGGACAGCCGCCGCGGATCGTGGTCGAGCTGAGCACGCTGACGCTCGCCGACAAACTCCATTTTGAAGAGATTTTGAAGAGAGCCGGTCACATTGCGCTCGATTGTCCGCTTAGCGGCACCGGCGCTCAGGCCAGGCTGCGCGATCTTATCGTCTACGCCAGCGGCGACAGCCAGGCCATCGCGCAATGCATGGGCCTGTTCGCCGATTTTGCCAAGCAAAGCGCCGATCTCGGCGCCTTCGGCAATGGCAGCCGGATGAAGTTCATCGCCAATCATCTGGTCGCGATCCACAATGTCGCCACCGCCGAAGCGATGGTGCTGGCCGAACGCGCCGGCCTCGATCCGCAAATGGTGGTCGACCTGGTCGGCCCGGGCGCCGGCGGCTCGCGGATGTTCCAGATGCGCGCGCCGATGATGGTCAAGCGTCATTACCAGCCCGCGACCATGAAGGTCTCGACCTGGAAAAAGGACATGGCGATCATCGCCGAATTCGCCGAGGACCTCGGCTGCGAGACGCCGCTGTTCAGCCTGACCCAGCCGGTCTACACCGCGGCGATGGCAATGGGGTTCGGCGATCAGGACACGGCTTCCGTCTTCGAGGTGCTGAAGAAGACGATCGTCACCGATCCCAAATAGCGATGGCGCGAGCGTCGGCGCCGGGCGCGGTGCCCGCGTCCCGCAACAACGGGAACTGGCGCCCGCCTTCGGCGTTGCTGCGTTATTCGCCGAACGGTGCAACCAATGCGCACAAAAGGCTCAGCCGCATTGCTGACAGCAGCCCTCAAACTGGCCGGCCATGCCGCCATGGGCGTCGCGCTGGGTCTGGTCTTCGTGATGATTCTGATGCGCTGTGGTCCTGCCGCGATCGTAGCCCTGATCAATGGCAGCGCTCACCCGCGGGCAACCCTGATCCTGTTCGAGAGCATGGTCGTGCTGTCATTCGCGGTTGGTGCGACGCTGACAGGCCTCGTCTTCATGATGACCGAAAATGGCGAATAGCGAATGGCGAGTAGCGAATTGAATCGGTTCCATTCGCCATTCGCTATTCCCTACTCGCCTTCATTATTCTACCGCGAACCTGTTCGCCCTTCTCTGCGCCGCCTCCCGATCCATCACGGCCCGGCAGCCGGGGCTGAGTTCGCGGCGGTGCCTGACCATGCAGGCCGTGATGCGGGGGATGTTGGGGATCTCGGAACTGCACAGGCGGAACGCATCTCCGCTGCACATTTGCTGCGCTTCGGCCGTGAAGGCAAAGCCCGAGTTCGACGACAATGCTGAAACCGATATCGCGAACGCCAGCGCCAAGCCCGCCCGACGGGTCGCCTGATTACGGAAGGTGATCATTGTTGGCTCCAATATCAGCCGCGGCTCGCGGCACACGATTGATGGTGAAGGACACGCTGAGTCGAAACGAGTGGGCGCTACCGCTAATCACAATGAAATTCGCATCTCGCCATGGATGCCGTGACGCCACGCTGGTGGACCAGGCGCGCTTCCACCGAGACGTGCGGCGCGTGGTTTGCGAATTTCGAGTGCTGACGTGCCGCAGGCGCTTCGGCGCGCGGCCGGCATTGCACCTGACAGTTCCATATTTGGAACAGTGCCCGACGGCTGTTCATCCGGCCCAAATGTCTTCAGCAGGCGTAGGCGGCCTCGCCAACGCCCCGCTCGCCGTTCGGCCAGCGAGCTTCAATCGCGGCAGCTACGGGATTTGGATCACGCCCACGAATGCGCGCCGGAACTGGGAACGGATCGCCCGCTCAGAGATAGCCTTCGCCCGCCTCGGTCGCGAACCGGCCGGGGTCGCCTTCCCACACGATCCGCGCATGTTCGAGCACATAGACCCGATCGGCATGAGGCAGCGCGAAGGTCACGTTCTGCTCGCCCAGCAGCACCGTGATCGGCGTGGTCTGACGCAACCTTTCCAAAGTCTTCGACAGAAGTTCGAGGATGACCGGCGCCAGCCCAAGCGTGGGCTCGTCGAGGATCAGGATTTTCGGCTGCATCATCAGCGCGCGGCCGATCGCGAGCATCTGCTGCTCGCCACCGCTGAGCGTTTGCGCAAGCTGGTTCTGGCGCTGCTTAAGGATCGGAAACAGATCGAACAGCCAGGCGAGTTGCTTGGCCCTGTCCCCGTCGGTCAGATGCTGACCACCGAGATCGAGATTTTCGCGTACCGTCATTTCGCCGAACAGCTCGCGCGACTCCGGACATTGCACGATGCCGCTCCGGGCGATGCGCGCCGCACTCATGCCGCGCAGCTTCTCGCCGCCGCGCAGGATTTCGCCGCTATAGGGCAGCAGGCCCGAAATGGCGTTGAACAGCGTGGTCTTGCCGGCTCCGTTGAGGCCGACGATGGAGACGAATTCGCCCTCATGCACGTGGATCGAGACGTTCTGCAGCGCCTGCGCCTTGCCGTAGTGGACGCTGACATTCTCGACCTGCAGCAGCGGCACCTTGTCCTTGAAGCTGGTCTCCGGTCTTGCCGAAGTCTGGATCGCGCCGCCGAGATAGACCCGTCGCACGGTCTCGTTCCGCATCACGTCCTCGGCGCGGCCGGTAACGATCTCCTCGCCGAGATACATCGCCAGCACGCGATCGACCAATGCCGCAACGCTCTTGACGTTATGGTCGACCAGCATCACCGCGCGTCCCTCGTCACGGAAGCTGCGGATCAATTCCGAAAAAACCCCGACCTCGGCGAGCGTGAGACCGGCGAACGGCTCGTCAACCAGCACCACCTTGGGATCCCTGGCAATTGCCTTGGCGAGCTCGAGCCGGCGCAGATCGGCAAACGGCAAGGTCGGCGGCCGCCGATCCATCACCGCGCCGAGCCCGACGCGTTCGGCAATCCATTTGGCGCGCTCGACCAGCGCCTTGTCCGGAAACAGCATCAGCAGGCTGTCCGGCAACAGCGCGACCATGATGTTCTCGAGCACGGTCTGCCGGTTCAGCGGGCGCGAGTGCTGGAACACCATGCCGAAGCCCTTGCGTGCGATCTTGTGCGCGGGAAGTCCGGCGACGTTTTCGCCCTGAAACAGCACCTCGCCGGCGGTGGGGCGCTCGATGCCCATCACGCTCTTCATCGCCGTCGACTTGCCGGATCCGTTCGGACCGATCAGGCCGAAGATTTCACCACCGCGCAGATCGAAATTCAGTCCCTTGACCGCGGTCAGGCCGCCATAACGTTTGGTCAGGCCGCGGACTTCGAGCACGGGAGCGTTGTTGGTCATTGCATCCATTATGAGCGAGCCTCACGTGACAGCGCCGCCCCAAGGAAACCACCAGGGAAGAACAGGACCACAAGCAGCGCAACGGCGGAGACGATAAAGGTCGCAAGTTCGCCGGTCGGCCGCAGGAATTCTCCGGCCACGATCAGGAAGATGGCACCGAGCGCAGCGCCCAGCACCGTGCGCCGGCCGCCCAGCACGGCGGCGACGATCACGTTGACGCCGACGGCGACGTCGACCACCGTGCCGACGGAGGCGGTGCCGAAATAGAACACCAACAGCGCACCGGAAAGGCCCGAAAAGAACGCGCTGACGATGAACGCCGCAAGCTTGTGCTTGACGATGTTGAAACCGAGGGCGCCGGCCTGAACCGGGTCCTGTCCACTCGCCTGCAGCACCAGACCGATCGGCGATTGCGAAAGGCCGTAGAGAATGGCCGCGCTGATGGCCATGAAGCCGAGCGCGATCCAATAATTGGCGTTGGTGTCGATCGTGATGACGTCGGGAATGGTCAGACCAATCTCGCCGCCGGTGAGACCGGCGAATACGACGATGAAGTTCTGCAGCATCAATACCGCAACCAGCGTGGTCAGGCCGAAATAAGGCCCGCGCACCCGCAGCGCCGGCAGGGCCAGCACGAAGCCCGCGATCACCGAGGCGAGCGCGCCGAGCGCGATGCACAGATAGACCGACCATCCATATTCGTTGTTGAGGATGCCGGCGGTGTAGGCGCCGACGCCGATCAGGAAGGTCGGCCCGAAATTCACCTCGCCGGCGAAACCGAACAGCAGGTCCCAGGCCATTGCGAAAACGCCGAAATAATAGGCAACCGTCAACAGGCCAAGAATATAGCCGGACACGTAGAGCGGTAGCGTCGCTGCGATCACGACAACCGCAAGCGAGATCAGGAACAGCCGCGATTTGAAGAAATCAGCCATGCTCAACGCCTCCCGAGCAGGCCTTGCGGCCGGATATACATCACGATGACCAGCAGCAGCAGCGCCGGAATGGTCCGATAGGCCGGCGAGACCAGATAGGCCGTCAGGGTTTCAAGATAGCCGACGACGAAGGCCGCGATCAGCGAGCCGGACACGCTGCCGAGGCCGCCGAGCACGACGATCGAGAACGCGCTCGCGGTGAGCGGACCGACGCTGTAGGAGCTGACGCCGAGAAACATGCCGAGCAGCACGCCGGCGATGCCGGCCAGGATGCCATAGATCGCCCACACCACGATATAGATGTTGGTGAGTTCGAGCCCGAGCAGCGTCACGCCGCGCGGATTCATCGACGCCGCCAGCACCGCCTTGCCGGTGCGGGTACGGTTCACCAACAGCCAAAGCAGCGCGATCACCAGACAGCAGACCAATGCGGTGAAGATTTCATTGGTCGGAGTACGGACGCCGAGAATGTCGACGACCCCGCCGACGATCGGAAGCACCGTCTTGGCGTTGTTGGTAAAGAAATAGGCAATCAGCTCCTGGATCATGATCCCCCACAGCAGCGTGCCGGTGAGAACGAAGATTTCCTTCTCTTCGTTGGGGATCCGCCGCGATCTCTGGATCGGCTGCACCACGGCGAAATAGGTGATCAGCGCCGAGATCAGCGCGGCCAGAATGCCGACCAGCGCGCCGGAATAGGTGTCGAGATGCAGAATGCTCGCGGCCGCCCAGGCCGCGACCGCAGCAAGCACCATGATGGCGCCGTGAGAGAGGTTGAGAACGCCGGAGACGCCGAAGATCAGCGTGAAGCCGGTCGCGCCGAGCGCGTACAACGCGCTGATGGCAAAGCCATCGATCAGGATCTGTAACGCAAGCATCTATAATGGCCGCAGCAGCCCGCTGCCTCACATTTGGGAAAAACCGGAGACGAGAAAAAGCTCCCGGGACGCCCCCGGGAGCTTGTTCATCGGCGCGTCAATTCGACGTGACCTTGATGAAGCTCGGGAACTTCAACTGGCCTTTCGCGACCTCTTTCGGCCAGACCGCGACCTGCTTGCCGTCCTGCCATTGCAGCAACAGACCGGTGATCAGGCCCTTGCCGTATTTGATGCTATGAGTGAACTGATCGTTCCTGCCATAGAACTGGACCCGGCCGATGGTGCCTTCCCAATCGGTCTTTTCCAGCGCATCCACCATCTTGTCCGAATCGGTCGAGCCAGCACGCTTGATGGCGTCGGCGAGATAGTACACCTCGTCATAGGCGGTATAGCCGGCATAGGATGGATAATTGCCGTACTTCTTCCTGAAAGCCTCCGCGAACGGCACCGACTTCGGCGTCACCGCAACGCCGGGACCGGAAACGCCCTGATAGAGCACGCCATCGGCAGCGCCATTGGTGTCCTTGCCAAAAGTTTCGTTGGTCGCCTGCGAGCTGATGCCGAGCATCGGGATCGGCACCTGCTGGTTCTTCCACTGCACCGTCGGCTGCACACCGACATGGGAGATGCCGGTGATGATCACATCAGGCTTGGAGGTCTCGATCTTGTTGAAGATCGGGGTGAAATCGGTGGTATCCGGCGAGAAGCGGATGTGATCGAGCACCTTCAGGCCGATCTTCGGCAGGCACTCTTCATAGCCGGCATCGAGCGGCGTGGTCCAGGCCGCATCCTCGCTCATGATCACTGCCGTCTTCATGTGCTTCTGGTCGACAAGAAGATCCTTGGCGGCATCGCAGACCGAAAGCGCCAGCGACGCCGACGTCAGATAGCCGTGGAAGGTGTACTTGTTCTTGTCGTAGTCCTTGTGGACCCCGAGCGAGATTTCGTTGGAAGCCGCTCCCGGCGTCACCATCACCGTCTTCAGGCGCGCGGCCCACGGCATCAGCGCCAGAACGACTTCGCTGATATAGCTGGTGATGACGGCGTTGACCTTGTCCTCGTTCACGGCGCGCTGGAACGCGCGAACCGAATCTGCCGACGAGCTGTGATTGTCATAGGTGACAATCTGGATCGTGCGGCCGTTGACGCCGCCCTTGGCGTTGATTTCATCAGCCGCCAGCTGGGCCGCTTGCGGGATCGATGCACCCGCGATCGCCTGCGCCTCCGCAATCACGCCAAACTTGATCGGATCGGCCGCCATGGCCTGACCCGAACTCAGCAACAGGCCGATCGCAGTGGCTCCGAGCAGTCCCCGCACTGACCAAAAAACAGGCGGTTTGGACATATTCATCATTCGTTTCTCTCCACAATCATTAGCTATTACTTTTTTGTTTTGGCTATTGTAGCGTGGCTTACACATCGGGCAAGCGAAACTGCAAGTAAAATCCCTCTCGGGTGGCGCAACTTAAGTAGAGAGGCTTAACTTCGGCTCGCGATCAGGGTGCGCACCAAGCGCCGCCAACAGCTTTGCAAAGATCATCCGCGTACTGATCAAAGTACCGACAAAGCATTGCCGCAGTATTGTGATCTCGCAAGCAGGCTTCATCGACGAAGCCGACAGTCATCAGCGTTTTCGAGCGAAGCGGATGGATACCGGTTTTCGAAGGGGGCGCGTCAAAACAAGAATTTAAGAACAGGAATCCAAAAGCCGGCTCTGATCGATCGGAATCGAAAGGGCCTCAAGGGCAGCGAGGAAGATGCCGCGCCCGTTCGCCTTCCTCCGTCGTTCCGCCAATCAGCTGCACATTCAGCGACATGACGATGCGCCAGATTGCGCGCTGCTGCGCCTCGAACCAATCATTCAGGCCCAACCTGAAACTCTCGCTCCAGACGTAAGTTCCTGTCGTGTCGTCCCGCAGCACCATCACGATGTTAATTCCGCTGCCGGTCTGATAGGCCGCGGTTTCGATGCAGTATTGCGGCGCCGAAGCTTGCGCCGGACTTACGACGGCCGCGCGGTCGACCACGCTCCATTCACGGAAACGCAGCAACGATGCTGTGAGATGCTGGTTGAAGCCCTGGACGAGGAAAGCGTGATCGCCATCGACGCCATGCATGACGAACGGCCGCAGCACGAGACGTATCCTGGCTGGCGGCTTCAGCTCCGCACCGGCCAGCGGGACGACGTTTCCAGCCACCGCGCGCAAGGGGCGCATGTCGACATTGTCGCGCGAGACGGGATCTGAAACCTGTTTTTCGAAGGCGCCGAGCTTGATCCTGGCAACCAGTTCTTCCGTCGCCGGGGAAGGCTCCATGCCATAGTCGCGGTCGAGCAGGTACCAGAGCGCCTTGTAGATGCGCAGGGCGCCGGCGACATCGCCCTCCTCGGCGTGCATGCGCATCAGATGGCAGCAGGCCTCTTCATGGGTCGGATCAAGATTGACGATCGCCGCAGCGATCCGGTTTTTCGCGCTGGCGGCGATATCCGGGGCGGCCAGGCGTGCCCCAAGGCTTCGCATCAGCCCTTCATAGATCGTCTGGCGCTTGGCAAGAACCCAGACCCGAAACGAAGGGTCGAGATCATCCATGCCTTCGAGAATGCGTTCGCCAAGCTGCGGGGTGTTGAGAAGCAGCGGATGGACCTCGCCGTTTTCAGCGGCCCGGATCACGCTTTCGACGTCAACCTCGACCTGCCGGGCATCGAGGTGGATCGAAAGCCGGCTGGCGACAAAGCCGCTGCATCCCGCATCCTCGAATACGGAGCGCAACTCGCGCACGACCTGACGCAATGACGCCCGCGCCCGTTCTTCGTCGGACCGACTCCACAACAAGCCAACAAGCCGTTCACGACTTTCATGCTTGGTCTCGGTCAAAGCCAGATAGCTGAGGACAGCGCCCGCTTTTTGCGTACGCAGTTCGATCAGTCGGCCCTTGAATCGAAGCGTGAGCCGTCCCACCAGCGAGACGGAGAGGCAGGCGGCCGGATCAGGAATCAGCGCGGATTCCCGTTCGACCAATTCATGAACGTTAGCGACGCGTTGCATCGGAAAGTCCCGTCCCCGGGGGTCGTCTGTCGCTGACTATAGCAGCGCTAGACCGCTGGTATACCTCGCAAACATACGCATCTTAGCCAATGCCGTCACATCGCCTGCCGCCGGCCGGCACCCAGATCCGGACGCGTCAAAATCCGGCGGTGCCAGTCGAAAGATCGTCCAGCCGGACGAAAATGCGCCGCGCAGCTCAAATCGGCTCGCGAATATCGTGCGGCATTGGGACGCAGCAACCGAAGCGGCCGCCACACATCGAACGGGATCGCAACGTAGCTAAAAATTCCTCTACGCGGGATTTCGCAATTGCGAAGAAGTTTCGGGAGTCAGCACGCAGCGGCCTCCCTCGTCGATCGAAACTGTCACTCCCTGGACCGGCAAAGCGGCGAGAAAATTCTGCAAAATCAATCGACTTTCATCGGAAAGGCTGAACAATCCGCGGATCAATTCGAAGAAGCCCGGCTCCTCACCGACATACAGCAGCTCCAGGAGCTCCGCACTTGTGTATCGGCCCAAGGCCGATACCAGCCTTTCCGTATCGTCGATTGGACCACTCTCGCTCAAGCGATCGAAATTGTAGATCACCGCAGTCATAGATGCCCCCGAATGCCTTGCGACCGTTCGACATATCACGCCCCTTTACAGCTTGCTGATGGATCGTGAATTCAACGTGATTGGGAAGATCAGCACCAGCCAGGTCAAGCCGCAAGTTGCTGCTCTTGACTTTAGACCTCGGCCCAATTCGCGCTGTTGAAATAGACAGTTGCGCCCGGATTTGCCGAAATCCGGGGCTGTCGATCGCCATCGCGCTTGCGGCTCGCCAGAGCCGCGCCGGCATGGCATTTCGCCATCCATGGCGTGGCAGTCTAGAGCGCGTCTTTCTACAATTTTGTGACAACCGAAATAAGAGATGCGATCCAACGACAACCCACAATATCTCCGTTAACGTTGGCCGCCGCGGCATCCGTTCCGACGAGAGGTTATCTCGACAGGTTCGGCCTCTGCGGGTAGGGTCCGGACAAAATATGGACCGGAGACACGCCGTTGGAGAGACTGAACTTTAAACGCGACTACTATGCCGGTGGTCTGATGATCCTGATCGGCGCAGGAGCCGCGGTGATTGGAACAGGCTACAAATTTGGCACCCTTGCCAGGATGGGACCCGGATTCATGCCGGTGGTCCTCGGCATTGCGCTGGCCTTCATGGGTGTGCTGATCGCCGGCACCGCCCTGACATCCTCCGAACCCGATGATGGCACGTTCCTGCCGGCAAATCCGCAATGGTTCGGCTGGGCCTGCATCATCGCCGGCCCCATCCTGTTCATCCTGCTGGGCGACTACGCCGGCATGGTCCCAGCCGTGTTTGCGTGCGTTTTCGTTTGCGCGCTCGGCGACAAGACAGCCACCTATAAATCGTCAGCTATTCTGGCAGCAGGCATTACCGTATTTGGTGTAGTGCTGTTCCATTATCTGCTGGCTATCCCGTTCCCCCTGTTTCATGGGCTCAACCTGTGATCTCAACTGCAATTACCGATCTCTGGTACGGCTTCGGAGTCGCCCTCGAGCCGCACAACCTGATGTATTGCTTCTTCGGCGTGCTCGTCGGCAATCTCGTCGGCGTGCTGCCGGGCATGGGCCCTGTGGCGACAATCTCCATCCTGCTGCCGCTGACATTCGGCATGCCACCTGTCCCCGCCATCCTGATGCTGTCGGGCGTCTATTATGGCGCCCAATATGGCGGGGCGATCTGCTCGATCCTGCTGAACCTGCCGTGCCATCCGCCGCATGCGGTGACGTGTCTCGACGGATTCCCACTGACAAAGCAGGGCAAGGGCGGTACGGCGCTCGGCATCACCGTGATCGCGGCCTTCATCGGCGCGTCTTTCGGCATCACCGAAATGATTTTCCTGGCGCCGTTCCTGGTCAAGATGGCGCTCGAATTCGGCCCCGCCGAAGTATGTTCGCTGATGCTGGTGGGACTATTGGCCGGCTCCACGCTGGCGAAGGGATCACCGCTCAAGGGCGTCGCGATGACGATCCTGGGTCTCCTGGTCGGTATCGTCGGCTCGGATATCGAAACCGGACAGCCGCGTTTCACCTTCGGCATCACTGAACTGTTCGACGGTGTCGAAATCGTCGCGCTGGCGCTTGGCCTGTTCGGCATTGCCGAGTTCATGAACAGCATCAACAACACCGAAACGGTCGACATGAAATATGCCAAGGTCGGCATAGCGGATATGTTCCCGTCGAAGGCCGACCTCAAGAAGGCGTTCGTTCCGATGCTGCGCGGTACCGTGCTGGGCAGCCTCTGCGCGCTGATCCCGGGGACAGGACCGACGATTGCGTCCTTTGTCTCCTACGCAACCGAAAAGAAGCTGTCGAAGACGCCGGAACGTTTCGGTCGTGGCGCCATCGAAGGCGTTGCATGCCCCGAAGCGTCAACCCACTCGTCGGTGCAGGGCGACTTCATCCCGACCATGAGCCTCGGCATTCCCGGCGATACGGTGATGGCGCTGCTGCTCGGCGCACTCATCATCCACGGCATCGTCCCGGGCCCGCAGCTGATCAGCCAGCATGCCGACATCTTCTGGGGCCTGATCGCAAGCTTCTGGATCGGCAACATCCTGCTGGTCATCCTCAACGTTCCGATGATCGGATTGTGGGTGAAGCTGCTCAGCATTCCCTATCGCTACCTCTATCCGAGCGCGATGTTCTTCATCTGCATCGGCGTCTATGCCGCCAATAATGACATGTTCCAGGTTGGCGAGACCCTGTTCATCGGCATTGTCGGCTACGTCCTGCTGCGGCTCGACTTCCATCCCGCGCCGGTCCTGCTCGGCTTCGTGCTCGGTCCGCGCTTTGAGGAAAACTTCCGCCGCGCGTTGCTGATCTCACGGGGCGATCTGACCACCTTCATCGATCGCCCGATCAGCGCGTTCTTCCTGCTCATCTGCATCGTGCTGATCGCCGCCCAGATTTACGTCTGGCTGCGCAAGCCGAAGATCGTCCAGGAGGAAAAGGCGATCGAGAACCAGGTACCGAACACCCCCTATTCGGAACTCGCCGAGTAGCCCGGGCTCGAACAGACCTCCGGCCGTGCGCCGGAGGTCCACTCACTTACGTTCCGTCGGGCTTGTGCTGCTGACCGAGCGGCTTCACGCTCATATTGCTGTCCGGCATCCTGTCCCTGCCCTGGTCGCCATTGGCATCGCTGCCGCCGGAGGTCGACGTTCCGCTTCCGCTTCGGCTCGGTTTCATCGCATTTCCCGTGGTGTTGGGAGAGGTGCCGGGCGTGGCGGAACTGGCTGCGGGATCGCCGGTCGTCGATCCCCGGCCGCTTGGAACGCCGCTTTGCGCGTGAGCCAATACAGCGAACATCGTCAGAGCGGTCGCAAGAACAAGCGTCGTGGATCTCATGGTCATTCCTTTCGACATGACCAGCGATAATCCAGTCGCAAAACCGAGGTTCCGAACTTCGGGCTCTCGAACTTGGCCGGCGCGAAGTGTTGGCGCGGAGTTTCAGCTCGCCAGCAGGAACTCGTCGTTCTCAGGGGGTGGCACGCTCACCGCCTGATCGGGCGCGGTTTCGGCGCAGCCTCTGCGAGGAGACGCGATTTCCTCCAGGGCCTTGTGATGCCACATCTCGGCTTCAGCCAATAACCGCCAACTTTCGTGGGGCCGGAACACCGCCTTCTGGCGGCACAGGGATTCCAATGCACGGTAGCGAACGAGGTTACTCATCTCTCGCCTCCAGGCAGCCTGCCCGAAATGATTTAATGCCGATATCGCGATGGAGTCACGACGATTTTTTTCGGTCTTTTCGGGGCGGGAGCCCGCCGACGAATCGATGTCGATTGCGCGGCAATAGAGCGCGATTTGACGACACCTGTAAGACGACGTCCTTAAGACAAGCTTGGCAGGAACAGCACAGATGCGAGGACGCTGACTTTTACTCCGTCTCGGGAGCTTTTGATCTTTGGCCCGTTTCGATCTCCGGCCCGGACCTGCCGCATCATCGCCGGACCCGCGGCGTTTTACACGGCGGTGGAATGAACTATACATGCAGCCCAACAAATCATGACGAGCGGGAGTGAAGCCTTTGAGCGCGAGTGAAGCCTTTGAGCGGGAGTGAAGCCTTGGGTTTGCCGAAACATGTGTTGCCGACCACCGTCGTCGGAAGCTATCCGCAGCCCGACTGGCTGGTCGATCGCCAGATGCTGTCGAAGTCCGTTCCCCGCACCCGCATGACGCAGATGTGGCGGATTGCCGAACCCTATCTCGAGCAGGCGCAGGACGATGCCACCATTGTCGCGATCCGCGACATGGAACGCGCTGGAATCGACATCGTCACCGACGGCGAGATCAGGCGCGAGAGCTATTCCAACCGCTTTGCGACGGCGCTGGAGGGCATCGATACCGAAAATCCGGCGGTCATCACCTCGCGCTCCGGGCACGCGACGCCTGTGCCGCGCGTGGTCGGCGAAATCCGCCGCACCGGTCCGGTTGAGCTGCGGGACATGGAATTTCTCCGCCGCAATACCGACCGCGCCGCGAAGATCACCCTGCCCGGCCCGTTCACGATGAGCCAGCAGGCCAAGAACGAGTTCTACAAGGACGATGAAGAACTGGCGATGGCGATGGCGGCCGCCGTCAACGCCGAAGCGCTGGAGTTGCAGAAGGTCGGCGCCGACGTCATCCAGCTCGACGAACCCTGGGTGCGCAACGACCCCGATGCCGCCAAGCGATATGCGGTGAAGGCGATCAACCGCGCCCTGCAGGGCATCACAGTGCCGACCATCGTCCATGTCTGCTTCGGCTATGCCGCCGTCGTTCCCGGCGACACCAAGCCATCAGGCTATTCGTTCCTGGGCGAGCTCAACGATTCCATCGCTCAGCAGATTTCGATCGAGGCGGCGCAGCCCAAGCTCGATCTCGGCGTGCTCAATGAATTGTCGTCCAAGAAGATCCTGCTCGGCGTGATCGATCTCGGCGATCCCGAAATCGAGACCGCCGCTGTGATCGCCGACCGCATCCGCCACGGCCTCAAATATCTTTCTGCCGACCGGCTGATCCCGGCGCCCGATTGCGGCATGAAATACATGCCGCGCCATGTCGCGTTCGGAAAGCTCAAAGCAATGAGCGACGCCGCTTCGATCGTCCGCAAGGAAGTCAGCTAAAGCCCGTGTCTGATTGAACCAGAACCGGGCTGCAGCCTTGCTGTTTGACGCGTTTTCTTCACGTGAGCCGGGCCCTCACTTCGCCCGGCAATGCGATAATTTCCCTCTCAAGAGTTCGCCGGCTCCAGCCCCGCGGCGGGAATCTGTTGTGCGACAGCGTCCTCGCCGGCCCGAGTGCCGGTCTGCCAGACCGCGGTCCGCCGCTCGATCAGCCGGATCAGCAGGTTGAAGGCGACCGCCAGCGCGAGCACCAGCAGCACGCCGGCAAAGACATGCGCGCTTTCGAGAATCGTGCGGTATCGGGAAATCAAATAGCCGATACCGGCGGACGAGATCAGCATCTCCGAGACCACCACGCCGACGATCACCAGCGCGCCGCCAACGCGCAAACCTGATAGCACCGTCGGGATCGCCGCCGGAATGACCACGCGCGTAATGCGCTGGCTCAGCGTCGCGCCCATGCTGCGCGCGGCGAGCAGAAGCTGCGGATCGATGGTCTGGATGCCGGCGGCAGTCGCCAGCATGGTCGGGAGAAAGCCGTAGATCGAGGCGAACGCAATCTTGGATTCCGAGCCGATGCCGAGCCACACCGTGAAAACCGGATAGAGGATCACGAGCGGGATCGCATAAAGGCTCGAGACCATCGGCATGATCAACAGGCGCGGCCTCGGCAGGCTGCCGACGATGGCACCGGCAAGAATGCCGCCGCCGCAGGCGAACACCATGGCGACCGCCACTTCGTAGAGCGTCACCAGCAGCGCATCGCGGTACTCCGCCGCGTCATGCCAAAAGGCCGCCAGCGTCGAGGACAGCGACGGCAGAAACAATTGCGGGACGAGGCCGAGACGAGGCAGCGCCTCCCAGAGCACGATCAGGATTACAATGATGAGACGGCGCAGCGTCGCAGACGACATCGCATCACCTCACGCCGATTTGCGGATATGGCGCCAGATCCGTTCGCGCAAGCTTCCGAACGTATCGCCGCTCAGCATCTCGAAAGTGCGCGGCCGCGGCAATCCGACCTCGAGCCGGTCGACGATGCGCCCCGGACGCGGCGACATCACGATGACCTCATCGGCAAGATAGACGGCCTCGGTCAGGCTGTGGGTGACGAAGACGATGGTCTTGCCGGTCGCGGCCCAGATCCGCAGCAGTTCATCGCCCATCGTCATGCGCGTCTGCTCGTCCAGCGCCGCGAACGGCTCGTCCATCAACAGCACCGGCGGATCCTGGACCAGGCCACGCGCAATCGAGACCCGCTGCTTCATGCCGCCGGACAATTCATGCGGATGCCGCGCGCCGAAACCTTCCAGGCCGACCAGCTTCAGCGCTTCCTGCGCCTTGGTGCGGCGCTCCTTCTTCGGCACTCCGCGCAGCGCCAACGGGAATTCGACATTCTCTTCGGCGGTGAGCCAGGGAAACAGGCTCGGCTCCTGAAACACCACGCCGACCCGGTTCGGATCGGGGTCGTTGATCGGCCCGCCGCTGACCAGGATCGTCCCGGATGTGGGCCGGCGAAGGCCGGCCATCATCAGCAGCAGCGACGACTTTCCGCAGCCGCTTGGGCCGACCAGCACCACGAACCGGCCCGGCTTGATCTCGAACGAGACCTCGGACAACGCCACGACATTCTGCGTAACGGAGCGATAGGTCTGGCCGACGCCGTCGATCTGGATCGCGCCGGCACGGGGGACCAGCTTGAGCGGCGTTATGTTCGCCAATGGCTGCATCGCGTTTCCACCCATCTGACGAGTTCGTTGAATGTCATGGCAATGATCGAGATCAGCAAGACACCGGCCAGCAGTTGCGGCATCTGGAAGTTCTCGCCCCAGGTCTCGATCTGGTGGCCGATGCCGTCACGCGAGGCGTACATCTCGGCCAGGATGACGCCGGTCAGGTTGAAGATCATCGAAATCCGCAGCGCTTCGAGCAGCACCGGCAGCATGCTCGGCAGGTAGACCCGAAACGCCGTCTGCAGCGGCGTGGCGCCATAGGAGCGCGCCACGATCAGATGCTCGGCTTTCACGGATTCGACGGCGGTGGTGGTCGACATGATGACGATGAAGATCGTCGAGAAGAATCCAAATCCAACCTTTTGCGCAAAGCCGACGCCGAACACCAGGATGAACATCGGCAGGAAGATCGATTTGGGGATGCTGAACGCAAAGAACAGCAGCGGCTTTGCGACCTCGGCAAAATAACGGTTTTCCGCGACCAGAAATCCGATCAGCGCGCCGACCGGCACGGCGAGGACGAAGGCGGTCAGCACTTCGCCCGCCGTCACTATCAGATCGTTGCGCACGCTGGCGCGCTGCAGCAACTTTCCCAGCATCGCCAGCGTGTCGGAGGCTGAAGGCAGCAAATACGAGTTTACCGCTCCGGTCCGTGACAGCGCCTCCCACAACGCGAACAACGCCAGCACGACGGCCAGGCGTGCCGCCTTTATCCCGAAGGTGGCGGTCATTGCATTTGCCTCACGGCTTGGTCGGTACCGGCTTGAACTCCGTCGAAATGATCTCCGATGCCGGCACCAGATTGTTCATGCCGCCGAGCTTGGCCATGTCGAGCGAGAGCTGCATCGCATCCTTTACGTTGGGGGCACTCATGTCGCCGGTGGTCTCAAGCTTCAGGATCGTGTTGTCGTATTCAGCGGCGGCAATGTCGGCCGGCATCTCGTACAGATCCGCGATCAGCTTGATCGCCGCGTCGCGGTTGTTGCGCATGAACATCAACCCGCCATAGAGCGCATTGAGCGCCTTCTGCAGCACCTCGGGCTTTTCCTTGGCGTATTTGTCGCTGGCGATCCAGCCCGCGGTCAGGTTGGGCGGCACGTCCTTGGCATAGTCGAGAATGGTCCTGGCCTGCCCCGATTTGCTGATCTGGAAGCTTAGCGGCGAATACACCACCGCCGCATCGACATTGCCGGCCATCAGATTCGGCACCAGCCCGCCGCCGCCGACGGGAACGCGGGTGAAGTCGATCTTCTTCTGTTGAATGGTCCATAGAGCAAGCAGATCGGAGCCGGAGCCCGCAGACGTGATCCCGACCTTCTTGCCGTTGAGATCCTTGACGTCGAGCGTCGATTTCGCCGGCACCATCAATTGCCAGCCGAAATCGCCCATCGCGCCATTGGCGACGACCTTCGACATCACGCCTTTGCTGCGGCCGGCCGCCGGCAGCGATGGCGCATCGAGGATCAGATCGGCTGCGCCTGCCGCCAAGGCCTCGAACGTCTCCGCGCCACCGCGATAGATCGTGAGTTCGGCGGTGATGCCTTCCTTTTCGAACAGCTTCTGCGCTTTGGCCGCCTCGGCCACGGTGGTCGGCCAATAGGTCTTGGTCGGCAATCCGATGCGGATCATCTCGGCGCCG
Organism: Bradyrhizobium sp.; assembly: GCA_035547995.1. GTDB lineage: Bacteria > Pseudomonadota > Alphaproteobacteria > Rhizobiales > Xanthobacteraceae > Bradyrhizobium. The sequence goes on from DASZTN010000210.1 coordinate 24,117, forward strand.
GATGCGGCCGGTCCGGCCAGCAAGAGCGCGGCGGCCAGCGTCGCCAGAATATGGCGGGTGATGGTCATGATGCGTTTCCCCTGTCGTGATTTCCGGGGTCTGGATCCGCCCCGGTTGCTTGATGCCGCTTCATCATCGCCCGTGAACGGCCGGAACACAACCGGCCGCTCCTGGCGCAGCGGACAGCCTATTCGCTCTCCAGCTCCTTGAATGCCTCGCGGGCGGTGCGGAAGCTGTCGATACCTGCGGGCACGCCGGCATAGACCGCAACCTGCAGGAATATCTCCTTGATCTCATCCTTGCTGAGGCCATTTTTCAGCGCCGCCTTGACGTGCAGCTTCAGCTCGTGCGGCCGGTTGAGCACGCTGATCATCGCCAAATTGACGATGCTGCGGAAACGGCGATCGACGCCGGGGCGGGCCCAGAGCGCGCCCCAGCAGAACTCCGTGGACCATTCGGCCATGGTGCGGGTGAATTCGTCGGCGCCGGCGATCGATTTGTTGACATAGTCCTCGCCAAGCACTTCTTTGCGGACCTTCAGCCCTTTTTCAAACAGTTCTGTCATGGTCTCCATTGCCTCATCTCTGTGCGGGACGGAATCGTCGGCGCAGTCTTAAACATTGTGACCTCAAATCCTAGTGTGCCACGCGTCAGGGCTTGCGGATCGCCTCCCCCGACCAGCGGCGTCCGGCTGGTTTCGGAAGCCCGGCCTTCGCCCCATTTGGTTGAATTGCTGCGTTCTACCGAAGTATGATGGGCAAGCTATCCTACCTGGGATGACGTCCATGCAGCAATTCGACCGCGCCTCCGAAGACCTCGGTAACTCCATCCATTTCGAACATGTCAACGTGCAGGTACCGGACCAGCACCTGGCAACGCTGTTCTATGTCGCCGGCCTCGGGCTGACACGCGATCCCTACCTGATGGTGTCGGACAGCAACATGTGGGTCAATGTCGGCAGAAGCCAGTTCCATCTGCCGAGCGGCCAGCCCCAGGTGCTTCGCGGTCATACCGGAATCGTGATTTCCGGCCGTGAGGCGCTGCTCAACCGCCTCTCGTCGGTCGCGAAAAAGCTTGAAGGCACGGCGTTCTCGTTCAAGGAAAATAACGATTACGTCGAGGCGAATTGCCCCTGGGGCAACCGCGTGCGCTGCTATGAGCCCGATGCGGCACGCTTCGGACGCATCACGCTCGGCATCCCCTATGTCGAATTCGACGTGCCGGTCGGCACCGCCAAAGGGATTTGCCGCTTCTATCCGGAGATCATGGGGATGCCCGCCGACATGAAGAACGGCGACGGCACGGTGGCCCGCGTACAGGTCGGCAAGGAGCAGTATCTGCAGTTCCGCGAGACTGACCGGCCGCAACGGGAATATGACGGCCACCACGTGCAGATCTACATCACCAACTTCTCAGGCCCTCACCGCGCCCTGGCCGAGCGCAACCTGATCTACAGCGAAGACAACCCGTATCAGTACCGTTTTCGCGATATCGTCGATCTCGACAGCGGCAAGCACCTGTTCACGATCGAGCACGAGGTGCGCAGCGCGACCCATCCGATGTTCCTGCGGCCGCTGGTCAACCGCAATCCGGCGCAGAACAACCGGAATTACGCCCACGGCCACGAACAATGGCAATGGGCGATGAATCCGGAAGAATACGACAGGTCGTAAGGTGATGGGCTCTGCCGGAGCCCATCACCTCATTCCGAAGCGGAACGCTGAACCGGGCCGGCGACGTGGCTGCGCAGTGCCTTGACGGCATCGGCGTCCACCGCGGGAGCCGCATTGCCCCAGCTGTTGCGGATATAGGTGACGACCGCGGCAACCTGGCTGTCATCGAGGCGATAGCCGAACGAAGGCATCGCCGGCGATGTCGGAGCAGCATCGGTAGCTGCGCCCTGGACGCCGGTCAGGATGACGCGGATAAGCGTCGTCGGATCATCCTGCTTGACGATCGCGCTTCCCGCCAGCTTGGGAAAGATGTGCTCGATCCCGTCGCCGCTGCGGGTGTGGCACGCCGAACAGGTATCGACATAGATGGCTTCGCCGACCTTCATCCGCGGATCGGAGGCCGCGACCGGCGCCGGCGCCGGCGTACCGGCAGCGCCCCGCTCCTTCAGATAAACCGCAATCGCCTTCAGATCCGCATCCGGCATCTTCGAGGTCGAGTCTTCGATGACCTCGCGCATCGGACCGCTGGCCATGCTCGTACGGGACTGGCCGGTTCTCAGATATTGCACGATCTCATCGACCGACCATTTGCCGAGGCCTTCCTGCGGATCGTTGGTGATGTTCGGGGCGGTCCAGTCGCTGATCCGGTTGCCTTGCAGGAACTGATCCGCCTTGCTGGCGCCGAACGCATTCATCGGCGTGTGGCAGGCGCCGCAATGACCGAGTCCCTCGACCAGATAGGCTCCGCGATTGTACTCTTCCGAGCGATTGGGATCCGGCTCAAAGCGGCCCGGCTTGAAGAACAGCGCATTCCATCCCATCATCGAGGTGCGGATGTTGAATGGGAACGGCAATGAATTGCGATTGACGGCGTTGGTGACCGGCGCCAGCGTCCGCAAATAATCGTAGATCGCATCGACGTCCTGGCGCGTCACCTTGGTGTAGTAAGTGTACGGAAATGCCGGATAGAGATAGCCGCCGCCGGGCGATCGCCCGTCATGCATCGCGCGGGCGAAATCATCCTTCGACCAGAGGCCGATGCCCGTGGCATCATCAGGCGTAAGATTGGGCGTCATGATCGCGCCGAACGGCGTCGCCAGCGACAGCCCGCCGGCGAACGGCTTGCCGCCCGGCGCGGTGTGGCAGGCAACGCAGTCGCCGGCTGTCACCAGCGCCTTGCCGCGCATGACGCCGACGTAATTGTCCGGATCCGCCATCGCATGGTCAGCAACGGTCAAGGCTGCGAACAGGATCGCGTATCGCCCTACCGAATTGATAAGGCGGGATACACTACGAGTTGATGGTCTCATTGCTGCACCAACGGGCCGGGAGATTTGAGATAGCGCTTGATGGCATCAAGCGCCCAATAGGTCAGCGCGCCGACCGTGCCGGTCGGATTGTAGCCGGCATTCTGCGGAAACGCCGAAGCGCCCGTGACGAAGACGTTCGAGACATCCCAGGACTGCAAATAGCGGTTCAGCACGCTGGTCTTCGGATCATTGCCGAACACGGCGCCGCCGGTATTGTGCGTGGTCTGGTAGGGAACGACCGACCATGGGCCAACCAGCTTGTGCGGCTGGGTATTCTTGGCCCCCATCGCCTTGGCGATTTCATCGCAGCGGTCGGCCATCCAGCCCGCCATCTTGCGTTCGTTGTCCTGGTAGTCGAACGTCATCCGCATCAAGGGTCGGCCGAGAGGATCCTTGTAGGTCGGATCGAGGTCGAGATAGTTGTTGCGATAGCTCATCACGCTGCCCTGCGCGCCGACGCTGGTAACGCGCTGGTAGGTTTCGCGGACCGCCTTCTTCCACTGACTGCCCCAGGCCGGCGTGCCGTGCGGCGTCGGATGATAGAGAATCGGCCGGCCATTGGTATAGGCGCAGGTGATCGAGGCGCCACCGACGAAGCCATGCGGCCCGTGGTCGAAATTGTCGCTGTTGTAGTCATCCAGCGCGACGCCGAGCGAGCCCGCCGCCGCGAAGGGATTGAATTTGGCGTCCTCGAAGAACGCGGTCGAGCCGGAGCCGGTCTGATAGGCGTAGTTGCGCCCGACCACGCCCTCGTCTTTCACGGGATCATAAGGCTTGCCAATGCCCGACAGCAGCAACAGCCGCACATTGAAGAGCGAGAAGGCGCAGACCAGCACGAGGTCGGCGGGCTGCTCCCATTCCTGGCCGTCGAGATCGACATAGGTGACGCCGGTGGCGGTCTTGCCGTCGGCGGACAGATTCACCTTCGTCACTTCGCAATCGGTGCGCGCCTCGAAAGTCGGCTGGCGCACCAGCGCCGGCAGCACGCAGGTTTGCGGCGAGGACTTGGAATAATTGGCGCAGCCGAAACGCTCGCAGAAACCGCAATAGGTGCAGGGCGCCATACTGCAGCCATAGGTGTTGGTGTAGGCGACCGAGAGGTTGGCCGAAGGGCGTGGAAACGGATGCAGCCCCATATTCGCCGCCGCCTTGGTGAACAGCTCCTGCGCATAGCCCTGCTTCATCGGCGGCGTCGGATAGTCGCGCTCGCGCGCACCTTCGAACGGATTGCCGCCCGGCTGGATCTGGCCCTTGATGTTGCCGGCCTTGCCGGAGATGCCGGCGAGATATTCGAACTTGTCGTAATAAGGCTCGAGCTCTTCGTAGCTGACCGGCCAGTCCTGGATGTGATTGCCTTCGGGCAGAATTGCTTCGCCGTAGCGCTCGATCATGTGGCTGCGGATGCGGAAGTCATCGGGCAGAAACCGCCAGGTCTGACCGTTCCAGTGCACCCCTGCACCGCCGACGCCATTACCCGGCAGGAAGCTGCCCCATTTGCGGATCGGCAGCGCCGTCTGCGACGGATTATTGCGCATGGTGATCGATTCCTGCCTCGGGCGCAGGAAAACGTCATGGCGCACGCCGTAGCGCAGTTCGTCGGGCGCGGTGCCGATGTTGAAGTCGGTCGCGGTGTCGCGCCATGGGCCGCGCTCGATTGCAACCACTTCAAGGCCGGTGCGGGAAAGTTCATAGGCAAGGATCGATCCGGTCCAGCCAAGACCGACAATGACGACATCCTTGCGCGGCAAACGGCGGGCCATCAGCGTTCTCCTGTCCAGGCCGGGCGGCCCTGCAGGCTAACCGGCGGCAGCGTGTAGGCCTGGTTTGGCTTGTCCATCACGTCGCGATAGTCGTAGCGCGCTCCGGGGAAGCCGATCAGCTTCCATCCCGCCATGTCACGATTGCCGCCGTAGATCGGATCGGCAAAGAAGCCTTCCAACGTATTGCTGTGAATGGCCGAGAACAGCATCTTGCTGCTGAAATTCGATAGCACCACTTCTCCTTTCTCCATGCCGCTCATCAGCTTCGTTTGCTCATCGGCACTGAGCTGAACGAAACCGCGTCCGGCAAAATTGGCCTTGCAATAGGCCTCCAGCGCCGCGAGCCCCTGGCGATATTGCTGCCGCGGCGTCAGCGGCGACTGCAGACCCTGGCTCGGCAGCGGCGTCGAAGAGAACGGTCCCTGCATATAGAGCCAGTCGTGCCCGCCATAAGGCCCGGTCAGCTGCCGATCGATGAAGGTGGTCACTCCGGCATCCTTGGCCCCTAGCCCGAGATCGTCGGTCGGAATCAACCGATCGACGAAGGCATCGACGATGGCGGCTTCTTCGGCCGTAAAGAAGAGATAGCCGCCGGGCTTCACCGGCACCACCGGATAGGCCTCATTGGGGTCCCACGGCAGGACCTTGGTCACCACCCGAGCGCTGACGCCCCGGGCGGTGATGAGGAGCGCTGCGCTGGCAAGCAGGCTGCGACGGGTGATGTAGTGAGGATGCCGGGCGGCGCCGGGCGCAAAAGATCTTCTGGTGGACGACATACTGTCCGGACGCATTCTCAAGATTCTCCCCCAGCCAACGTGGTCTCTATTGCCCGATTCCGTGATGTCCGCATCTTGCTTGTATGCATGTCAGGAATGAAAATGGAAGCAGAGATCGCCTGCGGGAGGCCTGGCTGCCTGCTGCGCAACGTGGACGATAGGGCGACCGCTCGCCAATCTCTGATTGTGCAGAAGTGAGGATTTTCATTCGGCTGCCGGCTTCGCTGACGCGGTCGATCGGGTGGGCAAAAAGCGTACAAAGCTGTCAGGGCCTAGCAAAACAAGATAACGAAGGCCCCTATAAACCGGGAGGAATAAATAATGTATTTAAGGCAATTGTTCTTGCTTGGCATTGCTGCGGCTGGATTGTCGATTTCACCGGCGTTTGCCCAGATATCGGACGATGTCGTCAAGATCGGCGTGCTCACCGACATGAGCGGGCCCGCTTCCACCCCGACCGGCCAGGGCTCGGTCACAGCGGCGCAAATGGCGGTCGACGATTTCGGCGGCACCGTGTTGGGCAGGCCGATCTCGGTTGTTGTCGGCGACCATCAGGACAAGCCTGACGTCGGAGCCAGCATCGCGCGGCGCTGGTACGACACCGAGCAGGTCGACCTGATCGTGGATGTGCCGGTCTCCGCAGTCGGCCTTGCGGTGCAAAGCATCGCCAACGAAAAGAAGCGGCTGTTCATCACGCATTCGACCGGCGCGGCCGATTTCCATGGCAAGTTCTGCTCGCCTTACGCCATGCAATGGGTGTTCGACACCCGCGCGCTGGCGGTCGGCACCGCGCAGGAAGTGGTGAAGCGCGGCGGCGACAGCTGGTTCTTCATCACCGACGATTATGCGTTCGGCCATTCCCTGGAGCGCGATGCATCCAGCGTCATCGTCAAGAATGGCGGCAAGGTCGTCGGCTCGGTCAGGCCGCCCTTTGCCACGCCCGACCTGTCATCCTTCATTCTCCAGGCCCAGGCATCGAAAGCCAAGATCATCGGCATTGCGGGCGGTCCGCCCAACAACATCAACGAGATCAAGACCGCCGGCGAGTTCGGCGTCATGAAAGGCGGTCAGCAAATGGCCGCCCTGCTGGCGCTGATTACCGATATTCATTCGCTGGGACTGCAGGCCGCGCAAGGCCTGCAACTGACCACGTCGTTCTATTGGGACATGGACGACAGGACACGCGAATGGTCGAAGCGCTATTTCGCCAGGATGAAGCGGATGCCGACGATGTGGCAGGCCGGCGTCTATTCCTCCGTCATGAACTATCTCAACGCCGTCAAGGCGTCCGGCACCGATGAGCCGCTCAAGGTCGCGGCAAAGATGCGGGAGAAGCCGATCGAGGATTTCTTTTCACGCAATGGAAAGCTTCGCGAGGACGGACTGATGGTTCACGATCTCATTCTCGTCCAGGTCAAGAAGCCCGAGCAATCCAAATATCCATGGGACTATTACCGGATCCTCGCCCATATTCCCGGCGAGCAGGCCTTCGGTCCGCCTGATCCGGCCTGCCCGCTGGTGAAACATTAGCGCTACGATGACGGTCGTCCTCCCGCCGCCCGTCGGAATTCGGGTGGCGATCCTGCCTTGCAAAGCCCAGATTTGCGGGAAAGCGCGAGAGTGCAGTCGCGATCTGAAAAGGAAAAAGCGATGGCTTACGTCTACAAGATCATCGAGACGCCGCTCGGCCGGCTCAAGCTGGTCGCGAGCGAAAAGGGATTGGCCGCGGTACTATGGGAGAATGACGATCCGCGGCGCGTCCGCCTCGGCCCGCTGCTCGAGAATCCCGGCAACAAGCTCCTGAAGCAGGCCGAACGGCAGCTTCACGCCTACTTCAAAGGCAAGCTAAAGAAGTTCACTATCCCGCTTGATTTCAAGGGGACCGATTTCCAGAAAAGCGTCTGGGCGGCGCTGCTCACGATTCCGTTCGGCGAAACCCGCAGCTATGCGGAGATCGCAAGACAAATCGGCAAGCCGGACGCATCACGTGCGGTCGGCGCCGCAAACGGCCGCAATCCGATTTCGATCATCGCCCCCTGCCACCGTGTGCTGGGCTCCAACGGCAGGCTGACCGGCTTTGCGGCGGGCCTCGAAGCCAAGGATGAACTATTGAAGCTGGAGGGGCGCAATCCCCTGCTCGGCCTGTCCGGCCAGGGAAACCGGAAGGAGCAGAACCGGTCGAGATGGGTCACGCAGCAGGGCTGACCACGATCAATGCGTATCGTTGGCCGAAACGACCGCCGCCGGCTGGCTTCCCATGGCGCATTGCCGCCAGACCGGCGTTGTGCATGATGGCGGCCAGCCGCCGCCCAACGCCATGAACAGCGCCGCTGTATCCGATAGACGGTTAGCGTCGGCCTGCACGCGAGACACCGAGGCGGTCAGATAGGTCTGCTGCGCGTTCAGCACCGCGAGCTGGTTGACCTGGCCCGCGTCCAATTGCTTCTGGACGATATCGAGACTGGCCTTGGCGGCTGTCTCGGCACGCACCGCGGCTTGGATCGCTTTGACATCCGTCTGTAGCGCCCGCAGCGCATCGGCAACGTTCTGGAACGCAGTGATCACCGTCGAGCGGTATTGGGCTTCGGCCTGATCAAGCGCCGCCTCGGCCGCTTTCTGCTTATTGTAGAGCGTGAAACCATCGAAGATGGGCGCCGTCGCGCTCGCGGCAAGCGTATAGAATCCGGTGCCGGGCGCAAAGCTTTGAGCCCAATTATAGGCGGTCGACCCGCCATTGGCCGATAACTCGATGTTCGGCAGCCGCGCCGCGATCGCAACTCCGACCTGCGCGCTCGCCGAATGCATATTGGCTTCCGCTGCCCTGACGTCAGGCCGCTGGTCGACGAGTTTGCTCGGCAGGCTGACCGGAAGATTGGCCGGCAACTTGAAATGCGCGAGATCGAACTTCTCGGCAATTTCGTCGGCCGACAGTCGCCCGGCAAGGGCCGTCAGCAAGTCGCGTTGCTGGGCCAGTTGCTTCTCGAGCGGCGGCAGCAACTGCTCGGCCTGGGCGAGCGCGGCGTCCTGGGCCAGCACATCCGCATGCGCCACCTGACCGGCCTCGAACTGGCGTTGCAGGATGCCGAGGAGATGACGCTCGATGGCGATGATGCGCTTGGTTGCCTCGAGCTGGCCGCGCAGCGAGGCTTCCTGGATCGCCGCAGTTACGACGTTGCTGGTGAGGCTGAGATAGGTTGCCTCCAGCTGGAATGCCTGCTGCTCGGTCACCGCATCCAAATTCTCGACCGCCCGCAGGTTACCACCCCAGACATCCGGCACGAAACTGACCGTCAGCTGATGGGTTACGAGCGTGTATTGCGACTGTGGCCCCTGGGTCGGTATCGGAGGCACCTGGCCGGGATTGGCGATCAGATAATCGGCCGATGTCGAATTGCCCGTGATCTGCGGATAGAACAGGCCGCGCTGTGCCAGTGCGTTGTACTGGGCCACTTTGATCGCGGCTTCGGCTGCCTGCAGCGTCGGATTGTGGTCGACCGAATCTTTGATGAGGTCATTCAGCGGCTGGGACTTGAACGCAACCCACCATCTGGCCGAAATGTCTTCACCGGTGACAAAATGCTGCCCCTGCACATGCGGTCCGCTCGGGTCCGAGGCCGGTGACGCCAGCTTTCCCGGAAAGTATCGATCGGTGTCCGGCGCGCCGGGCCGGACAAAGTTCGGTCCGACGGCGCAGCCTGCTGCGGACAGCGCAATTGCGACCTGCAGCGTTGCCGGAACAAGATATCGGCGCCAGGCCTCCCCGATTTTGTCCCCCGCCTGCCGCATCACGGCACTCCCGCATCGTGAGCAACAGCACCGGAGTCTTCCTCGGCGGCAACGGGCACTGCCTCCCGCGAGAGGAATATCTTGCGCAGCGCCGGCGCCACCAGAAGCAGCAGCACCGGCCCGATGAACATGCCGCCGACCACCACGGTTGCCAGGGGACGCTGCACCTGGCTGCCGATGCCGTGCGAGATCGCGGCCGGAAACAGCCCGACGCCCGCGGACAACGCCGTCATCAGCATCGGCCGCATGCGCTGCTCCGCGCCGCGGAACACCGCTTCGCCGACATCGAGGCCGGTCGCGCGCAGCTCGCGGAAATAGGTGATGTTGAGGATGCCGTCCATGACGGCCACGCCGAACAGCGAGATGAAACCGATCGCCGCCGAAACGCTGAAATTGAGGCCGGAAAGATAGAGCGCGATCAGCCCGCCGCCGATCGCGAACGGAATTCCGGCAACCGCGAGCAGGCTGTCGCGCAGCGAGTTGAACAAACCGTAGAGCAGGACAAGGATCAGCAACAGCGTGATCGGAACGACAACCACGAGCCGCTGCTTGGCATTCTGGAGGTCTTCGAACTCGCCGGCCCAGATGATGTGATAACCGTTCGGCAGCTTCACATTGCGGGCAATCCGCTCCTGCGCCTCGGCAACAGTGCTGCCAAGGTCGCGGCCGCGCACACTGAACTTGACGGGAATATAGCGCTGGCTGCGTTCGCGATAGATGAAGGAGGCACCGGTGTCGAGCGAGATGTCGGCAAGCTCGCTCAAGGGAATATAGGCGTTGGTTCCTGAAGGCGTCTGATAGGCGACCTGAACATTGCGGATGGCGTCGATGCTCTCGCGATATTTCGGATCGAGACGCACCACCACGCTGAATTGCCGGTCGCCCTCAAGCACCGTCGTTCCGGTAGCACCGCCGAGCGCGGCCTGAACCACGGTATTGACGTCGCCGGTGTTGAGGCCGTAACGGGCCGCCTTTTCCCGGTCGATCTTGATGTCGAGATTGGGCTGGCCGAGCAAATGGAACACGCCGAGATCGGCAACTCCCTGCACCTTGCGCATCTCGTCCATGACCTGACCGGCGAGATTTTCCAGGATCTTCAGGTTTGGCCCGACAATCTTGACCGAATTGGCGCCCTTGACGCCGGACAACGCCTCCTCGACATTGTCCTGGATGTACTGGGAGAAATTGAAGCCGATGCCAGGCAATTCTTCGTTGAATTCCTTCTGCAGCTCTGCGGTAAGCGACTCCTTGGTGACGTCCGGCGGCCACTCGTCGAACGGCTTCAACGGCGCGAACAATTCGACATTGGAGAATGGCGACGCATCGCTGCCGTTATCGGGACGCCCGTGTTGCGAGACGACGGTGATGATCTCCGGGTGTCGCAGCAGGATCTGTCGCATCTTTGCCGTCGCCGCGGTGCCAGCCTCCAGCGAGATCGTCGGCGGCATCGAAGCCCTGATCCAGAAATTCCCTTCCTCCAGCGCCGGCAAGAACTCGCTGCCGAGACGGGAAGCGGCGCCGATGCTCAGGACGAGGAAGATGATGCCAATGGTCACGGCAATCTTCACCTGCGCCAGCGCCCATTTCAGCACCGGCGTATAAAGGCTGCGCAGCCCGCGCACGATGATGGTTTCGGTTTCCTCGATCTCCTTCGGCAACACCAGTGCGGAAAGAACCGGCGTCACCGTGAAGGTCGCGATCAGCGCGCCGGCAAGCGCATAGCCATAGGTCCGGGCCATCGGTCCGAAAATCTGTCCTTCGACGCCCTGCATGGTGAACAGCGGGACGAAAGCCGTGACGGTGATCGCAGCGGTGAAAAAAACCGCCTTATCGACCTGGAGCGCACTTAGGAAAATCAGCCGCAGCCGCTCGGTCCAGGTTTGCTCTGCGGCCTCGTCCGCAGAATTACGCATCGTCGGATCGGGTCCCCAATAGCCGGTGGCAAGCCGGTCGAGCAGTGACTGCCGCTGCGCGGGCGTCGATTGGAAATTCCGGTAGATGTTCTCCATCATGATGACGGCGGAATCGACGATGATTCCGAAATCGACCGCGCCGAGCGACAGCAGGTTTGCGTCCTCGCCGCGCAGGACCAGGATGATGATGGCGAAGAACAGCGCGAACGGAATGTTGACGCCGACGATGATGGCGCTGCGCAGATCGCCGAGAAATATCCACTGGATCAGGAATACCAGCAGGCAGCCGAACACCAGATTGTGCAGAACCGTATGCGTGGTGACGCCGACCAGCGAGCTGCGATCGTAGTAAGGGACAACCTTGACGCCCGGCGGCAGGCTGCCGTCGGTGTTCAGCTTCTGAACTTCGGCTTCAACCCGCGGGATGATGTCGTTGGTATGCTGCGTCCGACCCATCACCACGATCGCGGTGACCACGTCATCCTCATTGTCGCGGCCGGCAATTCCGAGCCGCGGCACATAGCCGATCGAAACCTTGGCGACATCCTTGACCTGAATAGGAAGACCGCCTGACTGCGTCAGCACGATATTTTCGATATCGGAGACGTGATAGCCCTGCGTGATGTCGTCGTCGCCGCCACTATCGATCAGGCCGATGCCGCGGATGTTGACTGACTGCTGACCGACGGTGATCTCGCGCCCGCCGACATTGATGTTGGCATTGCCGAGTGCCGTGATGAGCTGGGGCACGGTGATGTTGTACGCCTCCAGCTTTTGCGTATCGGCATCGACGCTGAACTGCTTTGTCGTCCCGCCCCAGCTGTTGATCTGCACGACACCGGGAATGGTCAACAGGCGACGCGAGATGACGTAATCCTGCAGCGTCCGCAGGTTGGTCAGGCCGAAATGCGGCGGCCCCGTCACCTGGTAGCGGTAGATCTCGCCGACCAGACTCGATTGCTGGATGGTCGGCACCAGATTGTTCGGCAGGGTGACATTCTGCTGCAGGCTGATCGACGCCTGCTGTAGCGCGAAGTAGTAGTCGATGCCGTATTTGAAGGTCACGCGGACGAAGGACAGTCCGTAGAACGATGTCGAGCGGATATTGGCGACGCCGGGCGTCGGGTAAAGGCCGACCTCCATCGGCACCGTGTAGTATTTCTCCATTTCCTCCGCGGAAAGACCGGCCGCCTGCGCCGTGATCTCGAGAATGACCGGAGCGGGATTGGGATAGGCTTCGATGTTGAGTTCCGTGAATGCGAAAATTCCCGCAGCACAAAATACCGCGATGCCGAGGACAACGATCGCGCTGCGCGTCAGCGCAAATTCAAGAATGGATTTGATCACGCCTGTCCTCTGAGCCCGTCAGCCATCGGCGCCCAGCGACAGCTTGTTGCTGAGAAAGACCGCGCCTTCGGTCACGATCAGCTCGTTGGCCTGAAGACCCGAGAGCACCTGGCTGAAACCGTTCTGTTGCTGGATGCCGATCGTGACGGTTCGCTGGGTAAACCTGCGGCGGTCGGTCGTTACCCAGACGGTCATGGCGCCGTCGCCTTCGCGCACCACCGCATCGACCGGCACCGCCACGGATTGCACCGGATCGGTCAGACGGATCAGGAAGCTTGCGAACATGCCGGCCCGCAGCAGATGATCGGGATCGGCAATCTCGGAACGAACCAGCTGACGATGGGTATTGGGATCGATCATCGAACCCACGGTGGTCACATGGCCCTCGAATGTCTTGTCCGGATAGGCCGGCAGGCGGACCTGCACTTCCTGGCCGACATGATAGGATGGCGCGTCGGTCTCGATCACATTGGCGATCATCCACATCGTCGAAAGGTCTGCGACCGAATAGGGTGCGGGCGCAGCTCCCGGCTGCGTCAGGAAACCCTCGGCGGCACTGCGTGCAATCACCGTCCCGGAAATCGGGCTCGGCACGTATAGCGTTGAATCAACTTTGCGCTGCGCCAGGATCTGATCGATCTCGGCATCGGTCTTGCCGAAAATGCGCACCGCATCCCTCGCCGCTTTGAAATTGGCCTCTGCGGTCTGATGATCGGAGGTGGCCTGATCGACATCCCTTTGGGCGCTGCCGCCGGCCTTAAGCAGTTCGGTGGCGCGGGCCAGTGCCCTCGTCTGCAGTTGCAGCACGCCACTATTCGCCAGCAGCGTCGATTCCGCCTGCAACAGATCCGGACTATCGACGGTAAACAGGATGTCGCCCTTCTTCACCGTGTCGCCGAGATTGAAGAATGCGCGGACGATCTTGCCCGGATATTGCGAGAATACCTGGACGGTCTTGTTCTGATTGAAATCGATGGTGCCGACCGCGGTTTTGAGCGTTCTGAAACTGCGAAGATCTGCCGGCGCGATCTTGATCGCGGCAAGCTGCTTCTCGGTGAGTTCGACGGAGCGGCTTCCGCTGCCCTGCACCGGAGCAGCAGCCCTGTTCTGCGTATGACCTTTGGCCGGCTTCTCGGTCGAGCCGAAAAGTGATCGGGTGCCAAACGCAGCCGTACCGACGACAGCAATGACTGCGACCGCAAAGGCAATTTTGGAGCGCCTCCCCTTGGGAAGGACAACCGAGGCAGTCATGACGAATAAACCCCTGAACGCAACTTTGGCTCGCAAGTCGATGAGCTCTACTCAGGATAAGATCATTGTTGCGCTGGAGCTTCGGACTACCATTCGATGCTTACGCCCAACTTACATGGCTCATCCGACACGGTAGATTTGGTTCCCGTAGTCGAGGGCTCGTAAAGTTGAGTCTTCACAGACAAGCGGCATATTATTCGGCGGATGCACATTTGTTGCTCTGGCGGATTGGCTTATCCGTTCCGCTGGCGGTAATCTCATTCCATGCTTTCTGGAATCGACCGGCAACCTGCTTCCGGCGATAGGCCGGGTTTCCCGCCCCAACGCCGCATGCGCGCGGCGGGGAAAATCCTTCGCGCGCTGTTTATCCTCATCCTGATCGTCCTAACGGCACGGGTCGCAAGTCCCCAGAACGAAAGCCTGTGGTCGATCTACGAGACGCCGAGCGATCTCATTCGGCTGCTGCTCGGAGTTGCCGTCTGTCTCTGGCTGGCGATACATCTGTTCATCGCGCCGAAGGATCAGGGCGCTTACAGGACGTGGTTCTATCTGGGCATTGCACTCCTGCCGCTAGCCGTCATCACCACGATCGTGATCTGGTAGATGATCGGGCCGCCCGTCGATGCCATTCGCGGCCGCGGTGATCTACCAACTCAGTTGCATGGTGCGCCACGGATAGTCGTCGATTTGCTGCAAAAGCGCGGATAGATATCTTTCGGCCGCCGCCGACGTGCCGATGACCAGAGGCGGATCGCTTGCGGCACTGCCATTCACGACAACGACGTCGCGATCCATTTCCGAGAGCGGAATCTTCGACCTGACAGCGTTGACGACCCGCTGCGCCAGCCAGCGCGAAGAGGCGCCACCATCCGGCAACTTCACGACGATGATATCGCTGCCCGACGGTCGCGGAACATCCGTCACCCACACCTGCTTCGCCATGGCGTCACTTTCTGTCGGCCGTAATCTGAAGGAATTCTGGAAGATGCAGACAGGAGACGACCGATATCGAGGCACCATTCCAACGCAATGCTCTTTTACCAAAGCGACCTACACGGAACTTACGACGCAACAGGCTTGGCACTCGTTGTGTGATATGGACCGATTCGAGCGCCCTGAACAGGGCGGCATCCGCGGACCGGCCCATGCTTACATCAACCTTACAGCCATCTCGTTTTCTCCTCCTTTCGCATTGACTCAACAAGGTTTCCGGCGCTCAAACATGGCGAATTGACCGGTGGGCCCATGAGACTTCTCCTCGTCGAAGACAATGCGGAACTGGCGCGGCTTTTGACGGCCGGGCTTGCCGCCCAGGGATTTGCCGCCGACGTCGTGGAAACGGCGGCGGATGCGCGGCTGGCGCTCGGCAGCATCCGCTATTCCGCGCTGATCCTCGATCTCGGGCTGCCCGACGAAGACGGGATGACGATCCTGAAGGAATTGCGCCGGGACCGCGACCCTTTGCCGGTCCTTGTTCTCACCGCGCGCGGCAGCGTCGACGACCGGGTTCAGGGGCTGCGTGCCGGCGCCGACGATTATCTGGTCAAGCCTTTTGCCCTCGAAGAGCTGGTCGCCCGGCTGCAGGCGCTGATGCGAAGGCCGGGCGAATTGCTCGGCCGTTCGCTCTCGATTGCCAATCTCGTGTTCGACACCGAAAGCCATCAGATCTTCGTCGACAATCGGCCTGAATTGTTCTCGGCACGCGAATCCGCCGTACTGGAACTGCTGATGCGCCGCCAGGGTCGCGTGGTGACCAAGAAGGCCGTCGAAGATCAGATCTTCGGAATGTCCAGCGATGTCGCCTCCAACGCCGTCGAGGTCTATGTTTCGCGCCTGCGCAAGCACCTCGTGGAATGCCGGGCGCGATTGCAAATCCATACGATCCGCGGCGTCGGCTACATGATTGCTGAGGACAGCAGCGGTGCCCAAACTTAGATCGACGGCGTCACGGATCGTCGTCCTGCATATCATCGCTGTTGCCCTGACCGCGGTGTTCATGCCGCTCGTGCTGTTCTGGCTGCTCAACCGGGAAACCGACAGCCTGCATCAGCGGGCGATGGAGGAGCAGGTCCAGACCATCGCACGCGTCCTCTCGGTCTCGTCCGACGGGCAAATCGTCTTGGCTCCGACGCCCGCTCTGAAAGCGCAATTTTCCGAGGCTTACGGCCGATATTTTTACACCGTGCTCGATCCTGCCGGCAAAGTGTTGTTTTCCTCCGAGCAGAACGGCACGCCGATCTTCCCGCTGGATGGTTCGGTCCTGCCATCCGAGATCCATGAAGTAGCGCGCGGCGACAGGATCATTCTGGGTGTAAGCGTTCCGGAGAATGTCAGCGGGCATCCGGTTATCATCCAGGTCGGCGAGGACCTTTCGCACCGCGACGTCCTGACCGACGATATCGTCGCCAATTTCTTCAAGCGCGTCGGCTGGATCACGCTTCCGATCCTGCTTTTGCTGCTGACCGCCGATATCATCATTTTCCGCCGCGCGGTCCGGCCGCTGATCCGGGCCTCGCAGGACGCGCAGAATATCGGACCGATGCGCACCGACATCCGGATCGCGACGGAAAACATTCCGATGGAAATCCGCCCGCTGGTCGAAGCGGTCAATCAGGCGCTCGACCGGCTGGAACGCGGATTTCGCGTGCAGCGGGAATTCACCGCCGATGCAGCCCATGAGCTGCGCACGCCGCTGGCGATCCTGCGGGCGCGGCTTGAGACCATCAGCGATGCCAGACTCAAGCACGAGTTGCACGACGACATCGATTCCATGAGCCGGATCATCAATCAGTTGCTTGAAGTGGCCGAACTCGAGGCGGTCGTCATCCCCCAGTCCGAACAGACCGATCTGACCGCCGTCGGCAGCGAAGTCGTCCAGGCCATGGCGCCGCTGGCGCTACGGCAAAACCGCAGCGTGGCTCTGATGGCCGCGCCCGAGCCGGTGTGGGTGAGAGGCAATGCCGAGATGATCCGGCGCGCCATCCGCAATCTCGTCGAGAACGCCCTCCGTCACACGCCGCCCAGCACCACGGTCGAGGTCAATGTCGGGAGAGACGGCAGCGTGTTGGTCAGCGACGAAGGCCTCGGCGTCCCGGTCGAGGAACGCGAACTGATCTTTCAGCGGTTTTGGCGCAAGGACCGGAGACGCTCCGGCGGTGCCGGATTAGGGCTTGCGATCGTGCGCAGGATCGTCGAAGCCCATAGCGGATCGATTGCCGTCGCCGACGGAGCGGCAGGAGGGGCCGTCTTCAGCATCCGGCTCAACCTCGCCCAAAATCATCCCCGAACATTGCGGACAGCTCCGGCAGAAGCACCGCATCGTGAAGCCCGTTCACAATAAATGGAGCGTCGTGGAATGCTGACGGCGGGGCGCTGCCTTGACGCATGGCGGTTGCGCCCTATCTGCTCTGAACTGGAAAATGCGCTTGATGCTTTGCATCATGATCCGAACAGATTGAAGCAGATCATGATGTTATCCTTTTACTCGAACATGATCTTTTCAGGCGGAACCGGCTGCGGTTCGCATTGCTGACCCCTCTGAGATTTAGATCACGTTCCAGCGATCTGTGGCGACGCCGATGCGATCCCGGATCAGACAATTCGCCCATGTTCTGGAGCGCCTTGGGCTCGCGATGGCCGGTGCGGCAAGCGGGCTGTTTGTCGGCGCCCATGTGGGTTCCAGTATCGCAGCCCTGACCTCGCAAGCCTTCATCCTCGTCATGATGGTCGGAGGCGCCATCGGCTTCTATCTCGGCATCGACACGCCGCAGATGCCGTTCCATCCAAACAAGGAAGGGCAGGAAACCGACCTCCGCGGACAGATCGATTCCGCGGAATTTCTAAGTGCCGTAGGCACCTTCATGGCAGCGCTCACGGCCTTTGCGTCGGTCGGCGTGATCGTATTGCGCAGCAATCCGCATCTATTCTGGACAACGATGATCCTGTTCGGCTGGATCGTCGGCGTGGCGATGCAGATCGTCGCCGGGACCATGGCCCGCCTGCGCAACCGATGATCGGCAGGGCGAGCCCCCTGCCGATCATCGATGGCCTTTCAATGCCTGTGGAATACCAGCGTCCGCAGCTCGATGCTTTCGCGCGGCGGGGCGTCGGACGGGGTGGTCGGATCGACGAAGGCGGTGTGCGGCCCAAATCGGGTCCGGCCGTCGGTCACCGAGTCGTAGCACTTCAGCAGCAGCGCTTCGTCGGCGGCCATTTCCGGGACGTAATACCAGCGATGGCCGGGGTTGAACTTGACCGAATAGGTTTCACCGCTGCGGCCCGGATAGATCAGGTCGGACGCGACGAGGTCGTCAGGCGCAACCGTTTGCCCGTCGCACATCGCGAGCGGCGTATCACGCACCGGCCCGCGTATCGGCCGCCACAGATTGATGACCTGTACGCGCCCCTTGAGCAGCTCATCCGCCTCTTCCGGCAGGTGTTCGCGCACCCGGTTACGGCCCGACATGTCGGTCTGATCGACGTGAACGCGCGTGGCGGGCTGCCGTGGTCCGGCGCCGCGAATATCGGCGGCGCCTTCGACCCGCTTGCGCACGGTATGGTCAAAGATGAATACCCGGTCCGCCTTCAACGTCGCCTTGATGAAGGCTTCCGCTGCCGGATAGTAGAGATTCCTGATCTCCTTTTCGTCGTAGAAGTTCCTGACCGATGTCGGGTGGCGGACCAGCGCAAAGCCTTCCCGATCCAGCGAGAGGCTGCCCGCAATCGGGCGGACGTCGAATATCGGAACCGTGTGGGCTTCCGGAAGCGCCGTCGTTTTCGGCTCGCCTGGCGGCGGATCGAACGCGTAAGTTCTCGGCTTGCCCGCGACAGGCGCGAGATAGTTGAGTTCTGCGGTCACGAAGGGCAGCGATTCGATTTTCGATTGTTGGAGGCCCATGGCAATCTCCCGAAGATTTCGATCTTCCATTCATGTCGGCTGGCCGGCGCGGCCCGGCAAGGCCGCGACCGAAATAGCAACGTTGCCATGCAGAGCGATGGGAAATAAGGAAAAACCTTCCCAGGATGTTGCGCGGCCTGGATAGTCGTTCTCAAATGCGATGCCCGCAGGTTCGGCGTGTATCGCCACGGGTTGCGCCCAACCATCATCAGGAAAGTCCCCCAGATGCTGTCGAAGTTCGAACGCTATCCGCTGACTTTCGGCCCCACGCCGATCGAGAAATTATCCCAGCTGACCAAGCATCTAGGCGGCAAGGTTGAGATTTTCGCAAAACGCGAAGACTGCAATTCCGGCCTCGCTTTCGGCGGCAACAAGCTGCGCAAGCTCGAATACATCGTGCCCGATGCGATCGCCAGCAATGCCGACACCCTGGTCACGATCGGCGGCGTGCAGTCCAACCACACCCGCATGGTCGCCGCCGTTGCGGCCAAGCTGGGGATGAAGTGCCGCCTGATCCAGGAGAGCTGGGTGCCGCATGAGGATGCGGTCTATGACCGGGTCGGAAACATCATGCTTTCCCGCATCATGGGCGCGGAGGTCCAGCTCGTGGATGAAGGCTTCGACATCGGCATCCGCGAAAGCTGGCTTGCGGCGCTGGAAGATGTGAAGGCAAAGGGCGGCAAGCCCTACGCCATTCCGGCCGGCGCGTCCGTCCACAAGTTCGGCGGCCTCGGCTATGTCGGCTTTGCCGAGGAGGTGCGGATGCAGGAAAAGCAGATGGGCATGAAGTTCGACTTCATCATCGTCTGCACGGTCACCGGCTCGACGCATGCCGGCATGGTGGTCGGCTTTAAAAGCGACGGCCGCGAGCGCCAGGTCATCGGGATCGACGCCTCCTTCACGCCGGCGCAGACCAGGAGCCAGGTGCTGGAGATTGCCCGCAATACCGCCGAGCTGGTCGGCGGCAAGGCGGTCTCCGCTGACGATATCGTCCTCTTGGAGGACTACGCCTATCCGGCCTACGGCGTGCCTTCCAAGGAGACCGTTGCCGCGATCCGGCTGTCGGCACGGCTCGAAGGCATGATCACCGACCCGGTCTATGAAGGAAAATCAATGCAGGGCCTGATCGACCTGGTTCAAAAGGGATTTTTCCCGGCGGGATCGAAAGTGCTCTACGCGCATCTGGGAGGCGCGCCGGCGCTCAACGGCTACAGCTACACCTTCCGCAATGGCTAAACAGCTCACGTGAAGCAAACGCGTCAGACATGCCTCTAAAGCCCGGTTCTGATTCAATCAGAACCGGAAGCGCTTCAGTCCATGCTAATGCCCGTCGCCTTGATCAGCTTGGCCCATTTCGCGATCTCGCTTTTGACGAACCCATCCAGATAGGCCGGTGTCGCACGATCTTCGCTGACGATCTTGAGGCCGACGTCCCCGAGCTTCTTTCGGACTTCAGGCGTCTTCATCGCCTCGATCATGGCATGATTGAGCTTCTGGACGATCGGCTCCGGAGTGCCCTTGGGCAGGAAGAACGCATTCCAGGTATAGGCGTTGACGTCGAAGCCCTGCTCTTTCGCGGTCGGCACGTCGGGCAAAGCCGGCGAACGCACGTCGTCGAGAATAGCGATCGGCTTCACCGTGCCGGCATCGATCTGCGGTTTCGCCGTGGTGACGATATCGCAGAGGTAATCCACCCGTCCGCTCATGAGATCCGCCATTGCCGGAGCCGACCCGCGATAGGGTACGTGAGTGACGTTCAGCCCCGTCACCGAGTTCATCAGCGCGCAGCCAAGGTGGATGGCCGAACCGGTTCCCGCCGATCCAAACTGCATCTTGTCTTCATTGGCCTTGGCGTAAGCGACGAAATCCTTCATCGATTTGACCGGCAGATCCTTGCGCGCAACCAGAACCAGCGGCGCCTCCAGGAACAGGCCGACGCTGGTGAAGTCCTTGGTCGAGTCGTAAAGCGGCTTTTTGTAGAGCGTCTGGTTCTGCGCCTGCGTGCCCACGGTTCCCATCAGAAAAGTGTAACCGTCAGGCGGGGCCTTCACGACGCGCTCTGCGCCGTTCATGCCGCCCGCACCGGCGACATTCTCGACGATGATCGTCTGACCCAGGATTTCCCCCATGCGCTGCGCGAACAGGCGCGCCGGCACATCGTTCGGTCCGCCAGCGGCGAATGTGTTGATCATGGTCAAGGTATGTGTCGGCCAGTCCTGAGCCGCCGCCGGATTCGCCGTGGACACACACAGCGCGGCGAGGCCGGCAACAACCAATCTTCGCATCATGCTTGCACCAATTTCTCGTTAGGCCGCCAATACGGCTTGGATCTGATTGCGGATCGCTTCTTTTTCCGAAGCGGTCGTCTGTGATGTCAGCGGCAGGTCGACCGCGATGTTTGCGGGCCGTTTCAACACCACGATTCGGTCGCCGATCTCCAGCGCCTCATTGATCGAATGGGTGATGAATACCGCGGTCTTGCCGTTCTCCTTGACCAGCCGCGCAAACTCGGTCCGCAATGTCCGGCCGGTCATCTCGTCCAGCGCGGAAAACGGCTCGTCACAGAGCAGGATGTTGGCATCGGTGGCGAAGGCGCGCGCGATCGATACGCGCTGTCGCATGCCGCCGGACAGCGCGTGCGGGTAATCATGCTCGTGGCCGCGCAAGCCCAGTGTCGACAGCCACCGCATCGCCGTTTCCCGGCGTTTCTCGGCCGGCACGTCGAGCATTTCGAGACCGAGCTCGACATTCTGGACCGCCGTGCGCCAGGGCAGCAGGCGGTCGCCCTGAAACACGATCGCGATCTTGCCGCGGAATGAATCGAAGTCGCGGAACGGATTGCGGCCGTCGACGGTCACCTGGCCGGAGGTCGGCTCGGTCAAGCCGGCGATCATGTTGAAGATCGTCGACTTGCCGCAGCCGGTCTTGCCCAATAGCGCCAGCATCTGTCCCTGCCCGATCGCAAGATCGAGCCGGTCGACCGCGATGTAGGAAGACGCTGCACCCGGCTTGCCAAAACTCTTGGATACCTGCTGCAGGCTGATGATCGGCGAAGGCACGGTCATAGGGTTCGCTCCGAAACGGCGCGGTAGCGGAATGCAATGCTCTCGATCAGTGTGAGTACCCCTTGCGCGATCAGCACGAAGAAGACGAGCTGCAGGGTCCAGGCCAAAGCGCCGGCCATGTCGAATACCTGCTGCTGCTGCAGCAGTTCATAACCGACGCCGCCGGTGGCGCCGACCAGCTCGGCCACCACGACGACGCGCGATGCATTGCCGAGATTGACCTTCCACGCGGTGAGGATGTCCGGCAGGATCGCCGGGATGATCATTACCCGAAACAGCTTGAACCGGGTCGGACGAAAGCTCATCACCATTTCCGTGAGGTCCCGCGACATCCCCTGCAGCGCGCCGAGCACCTGAAACGTAAAAGCCGGCAGCGTCGTCATCACCATGATGAAGAAGATCCGCGGCTCGATGCCGTGAAACCAGATGATCGCAAACACCACCCAGGACAGCGCCGGGATGCCCTGGAACAGCGTCAGGATCGGCGAGAGAAATTCGTTCGAGGCACGCGAGCGCGCCATGACCACGGCCAGCGCGGCACCGACGATGAAGGCTCCGGCAAGGCCGGCAAGGATCCGGCCGACCGTCGCCAGCACGTCGCTGAACTGACTCCAGCTGGCGAAAATGCCGATGCAGCGCTTGAAAACGTCGACCAGGGACGGAAACAGGAAGGGCGGAAAGAACAGCGACGCGATCTGCCAGATGCCGGCCACGACGATGAACGGCAAGAGGTAGGTCAGGGCGCGGCGGCCAAGCATAGCAACCCGGCTTGCCGACCTCGGCGATGAGGATACGGGCTGGGCTTGGGACAGGGTCATTGCATCGGCCCTTCATAGATCGTTGCTGCCGAAGGCTCCGACGGCAGGAACGAGATCGACTTGCCGGCGTCGTAGACCGACCTGATCTCCTTGCTGACTTCGGCGGCGGTACGGATATTCATGCCGAGACGGTCATTGGCGCGGATGAGATCGGCGATCGCCTTGCGGTCCTGGTCCGAGCCCTTGGGCGCAATCAGCTTCGCCGCATCGTCCGGATGCGCGGCGGTCCACTCGCCGGCCTCCTTGTAGGCCGCGTAGAGCTTGGGAACGACGTCCTTGTGCTGCTCCACCCAGTCGGTGTGAGCCGCGACCCCGAGATAGGGAATGTTGGTGCTGCCAGTCACCTTCTTCCAGTTTTCCTTGATCTTGAGATCGATGGTCTTGATGTCGGGCTTCTTGGCAAGCAGCGTGGTATAGGCCGGCTCCCAGAGCTGTACGGCGCTGGCGCGATCGGCGAGCGCATAGCCGACCAGGCCGGGCGTTGCGGTGTTGATGACCGAGAACTTGCTGGTATCGGCACCCAATTGCCGGGCGAACCAGTCGAACATCACGTAATTGGTGGTCCCCTTCGCGGCGGCGAGGTCCTTGCCTTCAAGGTCCTTGATCGACTTGATGTCCGGTCGCGAGGTGACCACCGTGCCCCAGAAATCGAACAAATTGAAAAGATAGGTGACTTTGACGCCGCGAAGATCGGCAAGCCCGACCGTCAGCAGCGACGCGCTGCCGCCGAGCTGAAATTCTCCCGAATTGAACTGCGCGGTGTAGGCGTCAGGCGTACGCTCCTCGAACGAGATCGACAGGCCGTGCTTTTCGTCGAGCTTCTGCGCCTTGATGACCGGCGGCAGGAACGCACCAAGCGACGGTGCTCCGAATACGACGATGGAAAGTTTCTGCAATTCCTCGGCCGACGACGATCCCATCGTCGCCAGCAGCAACAAGGCCAAACCTACGCTAACCCGCTTCATTGCATTTCCTCCCGAACACCGAGCCGCAGCACGCCTGCCACGCAGCTCCCTGTCTTATTCCTCGCCGCGCTTGATAACGCGATGCGTCATTTCACCCCGCAGCCCCGCTGATCGGCGCCTCGAATTCCTTTCTAAGAGCGACGAAGAAGCGCCCGATCAGATGCTTCGAAACGCTGGCCAGGATGCGCTGTCCGACGCCGGCCACGAGGCCGCCGATCTCGCCGGTGCCCTTGTAGACAAGGCGCGAGCTGTTCTCGCCGTCAGGCTCGATCTCGAACCGGGCGGTGCCATTGCCATGACCCAGCGTTCCTGCGCCCGACACTTTGATGCTGCAGGTCTTCGGAGGATCCTTATCCGACAGCGAGATCTCGCCTTCGAACGAGCCGCCGACCGCGGCGACCTTGAGCTGCATCTCGACCTTGTAGGCGTCGGGGCCGATCTCGGTCATGCTCTTGCAGCCGGGAACGCAGCGCGTCAGCACCTTCGGATCGTTGAGCGCTACCCACAGCGCGTCAACGGAAGCCGGGATCGTTTCATTTCCACCGATATCGAGCTTCACGGCCTTGCCTCACAATCCAAACAGTTTCTGTACCAGCCCGCCATTGATGCTGGCGCGCTCGGCGTCGGTAAACGCCGTGTCCTGCACGATCTTGAGCGGCTCAAGATCACCGATCGGGAACGGCATGTCGGAGCCCATCATGATGCGGTCGGCACCGACGACGTCGGCAAGGAAGCGCAGCGCACGGGTATCCTGGACAATGGTGTCGTAATACATCGCAGCCAGCGCCGCGTCGGGATTGCCGAGCTTGTCCTTGTCGAGCGAATAGTTGCGGCGCAGGCGGCCGACCACGTAAGGCAAGGCGGCGCCGCCGATACCGGCGATGATCTTGGCATTGGCAAAGCGCGTGACATGGCCGGCATAGATCAGCCGCGACATCGCGATCATTGTATCGGTGATGCGGCCGACCGCATTGGCCATTCCGTAATCGTGAACGCGGTTATCACCGCTTTCGAACACGGGATGGATGAAGATGATCGAGCCGAGATCGTTGGCGGCCTGCCAGAACGGCAGCAGGTCGGGATCATCGAGCACGCCGCCGCGGCCCTTCGGCTGGGTGCCGATCATCGCACCCTTGAAGCCTTGCGCGTGGGCTTCCTTCAGCACCTCGGCGGCGCGAGCGCCGTCCTGCAGCGGCACCGTCGCCAGCGGAATGAAACGCGGCTGATCCTTCGCCGCCTTCGCCAAATGGGTATTGATCAGGCGCGACCAGCGCAGGCCCTCTTCCGCCGGGATCTCATAGGCGAACATGTCGAGCCAGCCGCCGACTACCTGACGCTCGATCTTGTTGTTGTCCATCCATTGCAGACGCGCCGCGATGTCGCTCAGCGGCTTCGACACCGGCCGGGTCGGCTTGTTGCCGGCAAACGCAAAGCCAAGGCTTGCGCCCTCCTCGATCACCTTGATGGAGGGGAAATGCGCCTTGTCGGCGCGAATGGCGTCGAGCAGCGCGGGCGGAACGAGATGGGCGTGGCAGTCGATGATCATTGCTGGACCTTTGCTTTTGATTCTTGTGCGGCGGCGATGGCATCGCTGATCGCCGCGATCCGGATTGGCAGTTTGGAGAACGAGATTCCAAGCGACGCCACCGCGTCATTGATGGCGCCGGAGATTGCCGCCGGCGATCCCAGATAGCCGCTCTCGCCCGATCCTTTCTGGCCGAAGACAGTGAAGGGCGACGGCGTACAGTGATGCACGATCTCGACCTTCGGCACCTCATGCGAGGACGGCAACAGGTAATCCATGAAGCTCTGTGCCAGCATCTGGCCCTCGCTGTCATAGACGAACTCTTCCAGCAGCGAGGCGCCGATGCCGTGGGCAATGCCGCCGAGCGTCATGCCCTTGACGATGTGCGGGTTGATCACCACGCCGCAGTCATGACCGATCACGTAGCGCTTGATCTCGGGCTTTCCGACCTGCGGATCGAAAGCGAGCAGCACCAGGTGGAATTCGAAGGAATGGCACGGATACATCTGCACCCGGCCATTTTCCGGCAGCTTGGTGCCGGTCGGCACCTGCATCACATGGGTGACTTCGAGGCCCGGCTCCATGCCTTCCGGCAACAGGTGGAAGTTGCGATGCGCGATATTGACGAGTTCGGCCCAATCCAGCTTCTTCTTCGAGGCCGGATGCGACGCTGCGCCGCCTTCATACACCACTTCTTTCTCGCTGCACCCGAACTGGTGGGCGGCAAGACGCACCATCTTGGCTTTGAGCTTGTTAGCGGCATGGAACGCCGCACCGCCGAGCATGATCGCCATGCGGCTGCCGACCGGCGTATTCGACGGCAGGCTGTTGAGCGAATCCGGACGGGCAATCCGGATCAGGTCCGGGTCGATCTCGAGCACCTCGCCGATGACCGTTGCCGCCAGTGTTTCGTGACCCTGCCCGGCCGAAGTCGTGTGGATGGTCGCGGTGATGAATCCCAGGCCATCGACATTGATGCGGCAGGAATCCATCCAGGTCGAAGTCTTGTTCTTTTCGTTGAGCAGCGGCTCGAACGAGGAGTTGCCGCCGCTCGGTTCGAGACATGCCGCAATCCCGATGCCGGCACAAAGGCCTGCCGCACGCAACGCGTCGCGCTCGCGCTTCAAACCTTCGTAGTCGGCATGCGCCATGACCTTGGCGACCACGGTGTGATAGTCGCCGCTGTCGTAACGCGTGCCGCTGGGAATGAGATAGGGAAACTCTTCGCTGCGGATGAAATTGCGGCGGCGGATCTCGATGCGGTCGAGACCGACGGCGGCGGCGACCTTGTCGATCGCGGTTTCGATCGCGTAATTGGTCGGCGACTGCCCGAAGCCTCGCACCGCTTCCTGGGCCGCCTTGTTCGAGGTGACCGAAACCGCGCGGTACTGCACGCTCTGGATCTTGTAAGGGCCGACGATGGCGCCGATCGGCTTGCCGAGTTGGAACGGCGCCCGGCCCGCATAGGCGCCGGCATTGTCGAGCGCACGCATCTTCATCGATTTGACGATACCGTCATCGTTGAAGGCGATCTCGACGTCGAAGATGCGGTCGGGACCGTGGGCGTCACCCGCCCGCATGTTATCGAGACGATCCTCCAGCAGACGCACCGGCCGTCCCAGCACGCGCGCCAGGTGCGAGGCGATGACGGTCTGCTTGATGCCGCGCTTGACGCCGTAGCTGCCGCCGACATCGACATCCTGGTGAACCCGGACGTTGTTGGCGGGAATGCGCAGCGCGCGGGCAATCTGGTCCGGATATTTCGGCATCTGGATCGAGGCCCAGACATCGAGCATCTCGCGCCACGGATCCCACTTCGCTGCGACGCCGAAGGTTTCGATCGGCACCGTCGAGTTGCGGCCCCAGACCACCCGGAACGACAAGTGACGCGGGCTTTCGGCGAAATGCTTCTCGACGTCGCCCCAGACGAAGGTCTTGTCCAAGAGCACGTTGCTTCCATGTTCCGGATGCACCGGCGGGCTGGAAGGATCGAGCGCTTCCTCGGAATCGATCACATAGGGCAGCGGCTCGTATCGGACCCGCACCTTCTCGGCGGCATCCTCGGCCTGGGCGCGGCTCTCGGCCACGACGGCAACCACCCACTCCCCGGCGTAACGGGTCTGGCCGACGGCGAGCGGAAAACGCCGGACATTCGGCGTATCCAGGCCGTTCATCAGCGGGTCGGTCGCCTTGGCGAGTTCCTCACCGGTCAGCGCATAGTGCACGCCGGGCATTTTCATCGCCTCGGACACGTCGATCGAGACGATCCGCGCCGCAGGATACTGCGAGGGCACCATGGCGACGTGCAGCAGACCGTCGAGCGTGATGTCGGCGACATAACGACCGTGACCGACGACGAAGCGGCGATCTTCGCGAACGCGGCGGTTGCTGGAAACGAATTTGAGCGGCAGCGTCGACGAACTCACTTGCGGCCTCCGTGCGGCGTGTCGGCCTGGGCCGCTTCGAGAATACCTTCCTTCGGCGCATCGGACCTTGCGGAAGGATCGACCCGCCGCTCGTTGGGATGCGCTCCCTTGACGTTGCGCGGCGCGTTCGCCTTGCGCAGGCGGTCGGCGGCAAATTCGACGGCCTCGACGATCTGGCCGTAGCCGGTGCAACGGCAGATATTGCCGGAGATCGCCTCGACGATATCCTCGCGCGAAGGCGTGTCGTTGTGGTTGAGCAGTGCATGCGCGGTCAGGATCATGCCGGGCGTGCAATAGCCGCACTGCAGACCATGCGTCTCGCAGAAGGCGTCCTGAACGACGCTGAGTTCTCCCGGCGCCGGCGCCAATCCCTCGATCGTCGTGATCTCGTAGCCGTCGGCCTGAACCGCGAACATCAGACAGGAGCGCGACGGCTCGCCGTTGAGCAGGACCGTGCAGGCTCCGCACACACCATGTTCACAGCCGGCGTGACTTCCCACCAGGAGAAAGTCCTCGCGCAGCGTGTCGAGCAGCGTCTTGCGCGGCTCGACATCGACCTCGCGCTGCTGTCCGTTGACGTTGAGCTTTACCTTCATTGCACCGCTCCACCTTGCGGGCGCGCATCGGCCGAGCGTGCATCGGCAAAGGCATCTTCAAGCGCGCGCGTTCCAAATACCGCAGCCACGCGCCGGCGATAGGCCGCGCTCGCATGCAGGTCGGAACTTGTTTCGAGATCCTGTGTGCCGGCGCGAACGACATCCGAGATTACCGCATGGTCGACTTCCCGACCGATCAGCGCCGAGATATCGATACGCAAGGCACGGTCGCCGACGCCGCCGAGACCCAGCACCGCCTCGATGCAACGACCGCTCTCATCCAGCGCGACCTGCGCGGCCGCCGCCACGAAGGCGAAGTCGGACTGGCGCGCCGAGACCTCATGGAAGCCGGTACCGATGCGCGGATGCGACCAGACCGGAAAATGAACTGCGCAGACACAGTCGCCCGGCATCACCGCCGTCAGCATCGGCCCGATGAAGAATTCGTCAGCCGGCATTTTGGCCCGATCGGACGGATTGGCGATCTCGATCTCGGCGCCGAGCGTGACCGCGATCAGCGGAATTTCGGCGGAAGGATCGGCGTTGGCGATCGAACCACCGACAGTGCCGCGGTTGCGGGTCGGCGGATGCCCGACCCAGGGCAGCGCCTTGATCAGCAGCGGCAGCCTGCGATGGACTTCCTCGCTGCGTTCGACTTCCACCTGCCGGGTCACGGCGCCGATGACGATCGTGCCGTCTTCGGAACGGACGCCCTTCAGCTCTTTCAAACGCAGAATATCGACGAGCTTGGTCGGGCGCGCGAGCCGCATCGCCAGCATCGGGATCAAGGTCTGACCACCGGCAATGATGCGCGCGTCTTCGTCGGCGGCCAGCAGCTCGCAAGCCTCAGCAAGCGAGTCGGGTCTGGCATATGCGAACGGCGCTGGTTTCATGTTCGTCCTTTGCGAGCTCCGCTTAAGCCAGCAGCAAGCCGGCCAGCGCCGGTGACAGCACCGACACCGTCTGGTTCTTCAGCAGCGGCCCATCCACCTCGCTGGCGACCTTGACCGCGCGCCATTCCGGATCGGCGCCGAACGCGGCCCATGCCTTGCTTCGATCTTCTTCCGACTTGAAGCGGGTCAGATAGGTCAGCCGCGACGCGTCGGTCGCCGATTCAAACACGCCCAGCAGCTCGATGCCGTGCCCCGGAAACCGTTTGACGACTTCGTTCTTGAACCGCGTCTTCATTGCGTCGGCTTTGCCATCAGCGGCTTCATACACTCGAATTTCGTAGATCACTGTCGCACTCCCTGTGGGCGCGGACGATAAAGGCCAACGAACGGCAAATGTCAAACTTCCATTGGTTCAATTCGGCAATTTTGTTAGAATGCACTGCAACAAGTTGAACAATGCCGGGCAAAAATCGGCAAAATTGCCCTAAATCATCCTCGAAAGTCGCACTTCTCGCCTCCTCCACTCGTTTATCGAGGTGGAGTATTGCAACAATTTGATGATTGTACTATCCGATGAGCCTCGACGACGAGGGCAATTGTGTCTCAAGCTTCATCCTCAGACGATTGGCTGCCGGTGCTGTCCGATGCGGACGGCCCCCGCTATCTCGCCTTCGTCCAGGCACTCGAGAATGACATTCAAACCGGCGTGCTGAAGCCGGGCACACGCCTGTTGCCCCAACGCGACATGGCCAATCAGCTTGGCCTTTCTGTCGGAACGGTTTCGCGCGCCTATGCTGAAGCCGAAGCCCGTGGCCTGATCTCGGGCGAAGTCGGCCGCGGCACCTTCGTGCAGCGCCCTCGCCCGCCCGCGAATACCAAGCCGGCGGCGCAGACCACCATCAATCTGGCGCTCAACGTCCCGCCTTCAACCGGCGAAGCCGAGCTGATCTCATCGGTGCTGTCGGAAATCCTGGCCGATGATGCGCTCGGCCCGCTGCTCGGCTATCTGCCGCATCAAGGCCTGCCCGCGCATCGCCAGATCATGTCGGGATGGCTCGCGACCTTCGGCATGAAAGCCGACAGCGCCAATCTCTTCATCACCCATGGCGGACAGCATGCGCTTTCGATCGCGCTCAACATGGTGGCGAAGCCGAACGAGACGGTGCTGACCGAACGCTTCACCTATTCGGGGATGGTGGCGCTATCGGCGCAAAACGGATACCGGCTGCACGGCGTCGATGGCGACGCGGAGGGTTTGCTGCCCGACGCGCTCGATCGTGCCTTTACGGAAACCGGTGCGCGCGTCTTGTTCGCAACACCGAGCCTGCAAACGCCGACCGGGACGGTGATGACGGAGGAGCGCCGGCGGCAGGTGGCCGACGTCATCCGAAAGCACAGCGCCTATTTCCTGGAAGACGACGCCTATGCGTTCCTGTTCGCCTCGCCCCTCACTCCGATCTCGGCGCTGGTGCCGGACCGCAGCTTCTACGTCACGAGTTTCGCCAAATGTCTGGCGCCGGGCTTGCGCATTGCGGCGATGATCGTGCCGGAGCAATTCCGTGACCGCTCGATCAATGCCGTTCGCGCCACCGGCTGGATGGCCTCGCCTATCATGGCCGAGGTGGTGGCGCGCCTGATCCATAGCGGCGACCTGCTGCGGCAGGTGCATGCCAAGCGCGTGGCGGCGGCGCGCCGCAATGCCATTGCCAATCGCATGCTCGGCGCCTGGCTGGCACCGATGTCGGATACGCCCGGCTTTCATCGCTGGCTGCCGATTCCCGCCGGGCGCACCTTGATCGCACTGGTGACACAGGCGGCACAGGCCGGCATCACCATCGCACCGCCGGGCGCGCTGCAGCAGGTCGATCGCGGAACGCTCGGCATCCGGCTGTGTCTCGGTCATCCCGCGACCGACGATATGCTGGAAAATGCGCTGCTCGAACTGCGAAAGATCCTCGAGGCCGCAGAAGCGATCTCGTTCGTGTAGGAGAGCCGATCAGCCTGTCACCGCCTGGACCGCTTCCTTGATTTTGGCCAGCGCATAATTGCCGGCCTGTTCAAGCTCGATATGCGGCAGGTTCGGCATCTCGTCGGCGGCGACAATGCAATCAACGATCGCGGGCCCATCGCTTGCGAAAGCGTCACGCAAGCTCGCCGTCAGCGTGGCGGGATCCCTGACGGTGAAGCCGTGAGCGCCGCAGGCGCGGGCCAGCGCGGCGAAATCCGGATTGGGAAATTCGATCGCGCTGCGGAACGGTACGATGCCGACGCTTTCCGCCTCCAGCGTGATCAGGCCGAGCGCCGAATTGTTGAAGATCACCACCTTGAGCGGCAGCTTGTGGTGAACGGCGGTCATGAACTCGCCCATCAGCATGTTGAAGCCGCCGTCGCCGGTCAGCACGATCA
Source organism: Bradyrhizobium sp. (assembly GCA_035547995.1). Classification (GTDB taxonomy): domain Bacteria; phylum Pseudomonadota; class Alphaproteobacteria; order Rhizobiales; family Xanthobacteraceae; genus Bradyrhizobium. Next base: position 55,524 of record DASZTN010000210.1, read on the forward strand.
CCTGCCTGGTCCGGTCGAGCGACTGAATGCCGTTGGCCTGTCCAAGCGCCGTGCCGACGGCGGCGTTGTTGAAGGAGCCGACGATCCGCTGCTTTCCGTTCTGCCGGACCCAGTTTCCCGACCACAGCGTGTTGAGGCCGGTATCGAACACGAAGATCGCCTCCGGTGCTGCGAGATCGCTGACGGTTCGCGCTACCGCCTGCGGATGGAGCTTGTCGCGGCTGCGGGCCAGATCGGCCTGCTTGTCGAGCATCTCGTCCCATTGATGCCGCTCATGGGTGACGTTGCTGAAGAATCGCGTGTCACCCTTGGCCTTGGTCTTTTCAAGCAGCCTTTGCAGGGTCGGGCGTGCCGATCCGGTGATGCCAAGAACAGTGGGCGTGCGGCGGCCGAGTGCCAAGGGCCGCTCGTCGATCTGGATCACGTTGCCCTTCCTGGGCAGGAAATTCGAATATGGATAGTCCGTTCCGATCATGACGAGCAGTTCGCAGTGCTGGACGGCATGATAGACCGGCTTGGTGCCGATCATGCCGAGGCCGCCCATCCAGCGCGGATCCTTGTAATCCATGATCTCCTTGCCACGGACGGTATGGACCAGCGGCGCCTTCAGCCGGTCCGATAGCGCACCGAGCAGATCGGCCGCACCGCGGCAGCCCGCGCCGCACATGATGACGACGCTGGAAGCGGCATCGATGCGCCTGACGGCGTCGTCGATGTCGGCCTCGTTCGGCATGATCTCGGCGCGTGGGCGCAGCGTCGCAATACTGGACACAGCACCATCGGCCTTTGCCGACAGCACATCCTGCGGCAGCGTGAGGTGGGCGACGCCGGGTCCGGCGTAGGCTGCAGCAATCGCCTGATGGATCACGCCCGGCGCCTGCGCCGGCGAGATGATGGTCTGGGTGTAGAGCGAGACGTCGCGGAACAGCAGGTCGGGCTCGGTCGACTGAAAGAAATCGAGGCCCTTCATCCGCCGCGGCATCTCTCCCGAGAGCGCCAATACCGGAGCGTGATCGTGAGCCGCCTCATACAGGCCCGCCACCAGATGATTGCTGCCGGGACCGGTGGTGCCGGCGCAAACACCCAGGCGGCCCGTCAGCTTGGCCTGCCCCGACGCCGCCAGCGCGGCGCCCTCCTCGTGCCGCACGCCGATCCATTCGATCTTGCTCCTGCGGACGGCGTCGCCAAGCGGGTTGAGGGAGTCGCCGATCAGGCCAAAGATCTGCCGGACGCCAATCCGCTCCAGCACATCGACGAGAACTTCCGCGACCGTTTGCGACATTGGACATCCCCGAAAGATTAGCTGCCGATCAGCACGCGCAGTCGATGCCGCGCATCGGAGTTTCGAACGATCCAACGCGCCTGCAAAATTAAGACTACGTGATTGTGACGATCGTACAACCGCCGCGGAGTACCGGCTTTTAGGAAAAAGCCCGGAAATTGCCCCGCGGTATCAGACCTCGACCACGCGCTCGATCTGGACCTTGCGGCAATCCATCTCGTATTCCAGGTCGACCACGGGCGGCCGGTTGAAATGCCAGGTCAAGCCCGGGCGCAGCACGCCGCGCCGGCCAAGCTCGCTCTCGAGGAACGGAAAGATATCGCGGATGGTATAGAGCTGCACCGCCGTGGTCTGGCTCCACCCGCCACCGAATGCGCTCATCCTCCGCTCCATCTCGTTCAGCACCCATCTGGCTTTTTCGAGCATGCCTTCCGGACTGACGTCGCCAAGCCGCACCGTATAATCGCGGTAATTGGCCTTGCCCTCGACCGATTCACCGCTGCCGGCAATGACGAACGATGCCGGCGCGCTGGGCGCGACCGTCGTGAACGAGAACGCATGAAAGCCGGGCTCTGCCGGCGGATCGATCTTCGGACAGACATTGCTGCGCGCGACCGGATTGACGCCGTCCTTCATCAGCCCCCACTCGATCAGGGTCTGGATATAGATCTGGTTGAAGGCCTTGAAACCTTCCTCGGTGAACGGCGCCGGCGAGCGCAGCTCGCAAGCGCCGAACGCGGTCAGCGGCCGTCCGGCAGCCTTGATGATCTCGGCGATCCTGGCAAAACCCTGCTTGAGCGGAACGAGTTTGGAAAAGCGCACGCGCTCGATGGTGAAACCGGCAAGCGCGCCGATGCCGCAGGAATACTGGCTGACGCCCGGCATGAACCGGTAGCCGCTATTTGCCGCTTCAATGGTCTCGATCATGATGGCTCCTTCAAAATCGCGGGAAAATATTGACGCGTTCAATCTTCGATGACGCCGAGATAGGCTTCGCGGATGATCGGATCCGCCAGCAGCTCAGTGCCTGCGCCGGTGCGCACGATACGGCCCATATCCATGACGTAAGCCGTATGGCAGATGTCGAGCGCCGTGGTGACGTCCTGCTCGACCAGCAGGATCGACATGCCCTTGGCATTCAAGGCTCTCAGCGCCGCGACGAGCTGCTCGACCAATAGCGGCGACAAGCCGAGCGACAATTCGTCGATCATCAAAAGCCGCGGCGCGCTCATCAGGCCGCGGCCGATCGCGCACATCTGCTGCTCGCCGCCGGACAGCGTTGCAGCGGCCTGGTTACGGCGTTCGCGCAATTTTGGAAAGGTCTCATAGACGGATTCAAGATCGCGGCTGAGTTCGGCGCGGCCGACCTTCCGCGAATAGGCACCCATCAGCAAATTGTCCTCGACGCTCATCGCGCCGAACAGCCGCCTGCCCTCCGGCACATGAACGATGCCATGGGCGAGAAGCGCGGCGGAGCTGTCACCCGCCACATCCCTGCCATCGGCGAAATAATAACCGTCCTGCACCGGGATCAGTCCGGACAGCACGCGCATCAGCGTGGTCTTGCCGGCGCCGTTCGAACCGATCAGCGCGGTGATCTCGCCGCGGCGCACGATCATGTCGACGCCCCATAGCACCTGCACCTCGCCATAGCCGGCGCAGAGCCCCTGCAGCTCGATGATCGAGGGCTCAGCCATTGAGGGTTCAACCATGGCCGGCATTCCGCTGCGCGTATTGCTGCCCGAGATAGGCGTCGATGACGGCAGGATTCTTGATGACGTCGCGCGGCGCGCCGTCGGCGATCAACTGGCCGTTATGAAGCACCGCGATGCGCGTGCAGACGTTGAGCACCACCTTCATCAGATGCTCGATCATGACGATGGTGATGCCGCTGGCCGCCAGTTCGTGGATGAGCCTGGTGGCGCGAGCGACCTCGGCGCTGTTGAGGCCGGCATTGACCTCGTCCAGGAACAACAGCTTCGGCTTCATCGCCAGCGCCTTGGCCAGTTCGAGCCGCTTGCGCATCGCCAGCGTCAGCGTCGCCGCCGGCTGGTTCGCCTGCGTCTCCAGCCCGACAAAGGCGAGATGGGCCCGCGCCGCCTCGCGCGCCGAGTGCAGGCTCTCATTGGGCTGGGAAAACAGCGCGGCGGCGGCGACATTGTCCAGCGCGGAGAATTCGGCGAAGGGCTGCACGATCTGGAAGGTGCGCGCCAGGCCAAGCCGTGCCGATTGGTAGGTCTTGATCCGCGTGATGTCCTTGCCGAGAAAAGTTACGGTGCCGGAAGTCGCCGGGGTCACGCCGCAGATGGTGTTGACCAGCGTGGTCTTGCCGGCACCGTTCGGCCCGATCAGCCCCAGCACCTCGCCACGGTTGATGCCAAGCGTGACGCCGCGCAGCGCCTGCAGCCCGCCGAAGCGCCGGGAGACAGCATCGAGGCGGAGGATCTCGGCTTGTTCGTCAGACATGCTTGGCCTTCCGGAACAGCATGCCGGGACGCAGCGAAATCAGGCCGTGCGGCAGGAACAGCAGCAGCAGCACGATCAATATGCCGAGCACGCCGGTGTGGATCTGGATGTAATTGCGCCAGACCACTTCCTCGAGGCCAAGATAGAGGAACGCGCCGCCGACCACCCCGAGCGGCGATCCCAGCCCGCCCATCAGCGCCATCACGATCGGCTTGACCGAATAAAGCACATCGAACACGTCGGAGGGATCGATGTAGTGCACCCAGGCCGCATAGATGCCGCCGGCCACGCTGACGAAGCACGCCGACAACGCAAAGGCGATGCTCTTGTAGAGGGTGGCGTTAAGCCCGACCATGCCGGCGGCAGTTTCGTTCTGCCGGATGCAGGACAGTCCGAAGCCGAGCTTCGACATCGACACCGCGATCACCATGATCGCGGTCGCCAGCAGCACGCCCCACATCGCGTAGAAGAAAAACATCGCGTCGGCCATGATGCTGGAGCCGGAGGCGAGCGGGATGTTCAGCCCCATGCCGCCGCCGGTCAAATCGGTAGCGTTGTTGACGAGCTCGCTCAGCACCTCGACCAGAGACAGGCTGGCGATCGCGAAATAATGACCGCGCAGGCGCAGCAGCACCGCGCCGAGCACCCCGTTCATGAGCAGCGAGGCCAGCAGCGTCAGCAGCAGTGACGGCAACAGCGGCAGGCCCATGTTGATGAGGACGCCGGTCATGTAGGCGCCGAAGCCGAAAAACGCGGCGGTCGCGAACGACGGATATCCGGCAAAACCGCCGACGACGTTCCATGACAGCGCCAGGATCGAATACATGCAGGCGGTGGTGCCGAGCCGCAGCGCATAGGCGCCGCCGAACAGCGGCAGGCTGGCGAAACAGGCCAGCAGGACCAGCAGCGCCACATTGGACCGGCTCATTCGAAACCCTTTCGGCCGAGCAGCCCTTGCGGCCGGACAATCAGGAAGATGATCAGCAGCACAAAGGACAGCGTGGTCGCATATTCGGGTCCGAGGAAGGTCGTGCCCACGCCTTCGACCAGCGCCAGCAGCAGGCCGCCGGCGAGGGCGCCCGAAACGCTGCCGAGACCGCCGAGCACGCACACCACGAAGGCCTTGCCGAGAAAGGTCGATGAGGTCAGCGGCGAGATCGGGTAGATCAGCGCCATCAGCACGCCGGCGCATCCGGCCAAAGCTGCGCCAAGGCCGAAGGCAACGGCATAGATCGATTTGACGTTGACGCCCATCAGCACGGCGGCGTCGCGATCGAGCCTCACCGCGACGATGGCGCGACCGATCCGCAGGCGCCGCAGCACGAGATAGAGCGCGCCGGTCAGCGCGAGCGCGGCGGCAGTGGCAATCAGCCGGTCGACCGGCACCACGACGTTGAACAGCGACACCGAACCCATCGGCGGACTTAGTGTCAGCTTGCGGTAGTCGGCCTTGAAAAAGTAGATCATCGCGTTGTTCAGGATCAGATCGAGCCCGAAGGTCAGCGTCAGCGTCACCAGCACCGGCGCATTGATGACCCGGTTCAGCACCAGCGCCTGCAACAGATAGCCAAGGACGAAAAACAGCGGCGCCGCAACGATCAGCGCGTACCAGGGCGAGATCCCCATCGACTGGTAAAGACCGAACGCCAGATAGGAACCGAGCACGATGAACGAGCCGTGGATCAGGTTGATGACGTTAAGAACGCCCCAGACCAGCGAGAAGCCGATCGCAATACAGGCGTAAAGGCAGCCCAGCACCAGGGCATTGATCAGCACCTGGGCTACCCACATGATCGATTCCTGACTGTCGCCGCGGACTGTCGTTATTCGACGCCGAGCTTGAGGTCGCCCTGCTTGATCGCATCCGGGAACAGCACGACCGCCTTGGCGTTCTGGATCTGGAACACCGGCGGCTGCAGCGAATTGATCTGGCCGTTGGCGCCGAACTTGACCGGGCCCCAGAAGGTCACGGTGTCCAGGCTGGCGAGCGCATCGCGCACCTTGTCGCGGTCCAGCGAATTGGCCTTTTCGATCGCGAGCTGGAACAACGCGCCGCAAACCGCCGCGGAAGCCTGGCCGTAATCCGGATCGGAATTGTACTTGGCGTGGAACAGCTTCACGAAATTGCTGGTGGAGCCGAAGATGTCCTTGCCTTGATATTCCTCGGCCGGATGCCACCACGAAGCGCTGGTGAGATTTTCCGCGCTCTTGCCGGCGGCATCGATGAAATCACGATAGGCCGGCCCGGCAATCATGGTGACCACCGGCGCCTTCATCTGCTGGTCGACCATCTGCTTGCGCACCAAGAGGAGATCGTTGACGTAGCCGGTGATGAAGATCCACTGCGGCGACAGCGACTTGATCTGCGACAGCGCCGCAGAGAAATCCAGCGTGCCGATCGCATATTTCTCGAAATAGACCACGTCGAGGCCGTTCGCCTTCGCCGATTTCTGTTCCTCCTGGGCGATCGCCAGCGGGAACAAATCATTGCGCGCGAGAATCGCGACCTTCTTCACGTCGGGCGCCTTGTCCTTGATGATCTTGGTCAGCGGCGTGGTGAGCGTGTCGTTGGGCGTGAACGTGCCGAAGAAATATTTGTAGCCCTGGTCATAGACCTCGACCGAGGATGCGGCCGCGGCGATCGTCGGCACCTTGTACTTTTCCGAAACCGTGCTCGCCGCCTTGGCGGCCCCGGAGCCGAATGCCCCGAACAGGAAGTTGACGTTGTCCTGGGTGATCAACTGCTCGGTCGCCTGCACGGCGCGCGGCGTATTCGACTGATAATCGGTATAGACGATCTCGACCTTGTATTTCTTGCCGCCGACCGTGATGCCGCCGGCCTTGTTGGCCTGCTCGGCCCAGAGATCATAGCCCTGCTTCTGCTTGGTGCCCTCGGGCGCGAGCGGGCCGGTGAGCGGCAGTGGTGCGCCGAACCGGATGACGTCCTCTGCCCTCGCCGCCGATGCCGACATGCTCAAGGCGCCGATTGCCAGCGCCGCGTTGCCAAGGACAGCCGCGCGACGGACCCATTTCGAACCGAACATCCCCCAACTCCCTCGTTTCTGCCCTTAAAGCTACGGCGCTGGCGAACCATTGCAAATAGAACATTCGAATAAAAGCATTGAAATTAGAGATTTCAGATCGAATAATTAGAACGCTAGCCAACCACTGCCACCATCTTGGGCAGACCGGCCACCAGAGCGAATGGATGATTGAATCGACTGCGATCCGGTATTTCCGGGCCGTGACGGAGAGCGGCTCCATCAAACAGGCTGCAGCTTCGTTGCGGATTGCGCCGAGCGCGATCAGCCGCCAGATGCAGGCGATCGAAGAGGAATTGGCGGTCAAGCTATTCGAGCGGGGCGCGCGGGGCATGCGGCTGACCGATGCCGGCCACCTGCTCTATCGCTACGCGGTCGAGAACCGCAACCAGCTCGACGGCATCCGGGTCAGGGTGCAGGAGTTCGACACCTTGCGGCGCGGCCAGGTCAAGATCGCGACCGTCGAAGGGATGCTCGCAAATTTCCTGTCGAATTTCGTCGTCGATCTCGCGACCGACTATCCGGGGATTCTGATTTCGATCACCATGCTGGGCTCGCGCGCAGTCGCCGAGATGGTCAGCCGCAACGAGGTCGATATCGGGCTGGTGTTCGGTCGGTCGCCGCGACGTGACCTGATCGAGCTCGCCCGGATGCGGCAGTCGCTATGCCTGATCGTGTCGCCACGGCATCCCATGGCTAACCGCGACTACTGCTCGGTCAAGGATCTGGCGGGCCTGCGTGTGGTGGTGCCGGATCCCTCCTTCGGCATCCGCCAGGAACTTGACCGCGCCTGCGCCACCAACAAGGTCGAGCTCGAAATCTGCAATGAGACCAATTCACTCGCATTCGCCCAGACGCTGGCGGCGCGGACTGATCTCGCCACCTTTCTTCCGCGCGACAGCGCCATGCCGTCGCTGCAGGCGGGACTGCTGGTCGCCGTGCCGCTGCGCGACGCACGGCTGGAGGCAACACAGGTGACGCTGGTCCAGCTCGCCGCGCGCAACATGTCGCCATCCGGCCGGCTGGTGGCCGATCTCCTGGTCGGCCGGATGAAAGCCGTGAAGGATTGATTGGTATGACGTCATTGCGAGCGGAGCGAAGCAATCCATGTCTCCGCACGCGGACAGGTGGATTGCTTCGTCGCTTTGCTCCTCGCAATGACGACCGCACGCGTGCGAAAGACTCGTGATCACGTCCCCACCCGAAGCGGGGCGCGCAGCTTGCGTAGCCAGGCAATCACCGAGAGCGCGGTAATGCGGCCGGTCTTCGGATTTTCCGACGGGATGTTCTCGATCGACATCGAGAACCGCGCCGAATCCGAGTCCACTTCGATGCGGTGGGTGTTGCGGGTAAGCGCGGGATCGGCCCAGATTTCAAGCTTGGTGCGGTCGGGACCGATGCCGGCAAGCGACAGCGCCACCGCGACGTTGAGATTGGCGGGAAATCCCTTGGCCGCCCCGCGCGCGGTTCCGTCGAAGATCTTGAGCGGCTCGGTGATGCTTTCAATGTCGGTCTTGTTCTCGACGATGTAGGGCGCCCCGGCAAGGCCGCGGACCGGCTTTCGCGTCACCATGCGCACCGAGTGAATCTCGCCCACCGCGGCAGCAGTGACGGCATCGAGACCGATCAATGCGCCCGTCGGCACTACGATCTGGCCGCCGTTCTGCCTGGCGAGATCGATCAGGTCGTCGTTCTCGAGCAGCGCGCCGGCGCTGAGCACCACGGCGGTCTTGCCGGCCTTGACGAACGGCGCCACGATCGAACGCAGGAGTTTGCTCGGCGCGCATTCAATGACGAGGTCGGCGGCGTCGACGAGCGCGTCGATCGGCAGAATCGCCGGCGGCTTGGCGAGCCTCCCCAGCCGGTCACGATGCTTCTCCGGATTCTGCACCGACACGGCCGAAAGCACCAGCCCGTCGATGCCGCGATCCAGCGCTTCCATGACCCCGATTCCGATCGGCCCAAGGCCGACGATGGCAACCCGCAAGGGCGCGGAAGCGCGTTTCGATGAATCGGTCATTGCCTGCTTTCTCTATTCAAATCAGCCTCATGTGCGAATTTCCTCGAAGCGGATCTTCTGCGCACCGTTCCACAACACTTTCTTGCCGAAAGTGATCAGGTTTTCCAGCCCCGACGTCAATGTCATGAAATGATTGCCGGCGAGCTGGCCGACCTTGCTGGCAAAGCGCACGCCGCCATAGGCCAGCAGAATTTCGGTCTCGCTGATCCCGCCCGGATAGAGAATGATCTGTCCCGGCGCAGGATAGCTCGTGTGGTTCTCGTAACTGACACCGAAGTCCAGATCGCCCAGCGGCATCCACACCGCCTCGCCGCTCCAGCGCACATGGATCGCCTGGCTTTCGAACGGCATCGCCTTGCGGAACGCCGCGCAGGTTTTCGGCGCCAATTGTTCTTCAAACCGGGCCTGGAATGTGAAGTCACCGGCGT
>DASZTN010000211.1:0-10260 GCA_035547995.1 Bradyrhizobium sp.
CCCGCTCGAGGCGGTGACGGCGCTGCATGACGCCCGTACCGACGAGGAGAAGAAATTCGCCACGCAGCGGCTGCGCACCGATGTGATGAAGCATGTCAGCGACATCGCTGAAAAATACCTGATTGCCGGCGAGACCCAGGATACCGCGCTGATGTTCGTGCCGTCGGAATCGGTCTATGCCGAGATTCACGACGGCTTCGACGACCTGATCCAGAAAGCCTATCGCGCCCGCGTCGTGCTGGTGTCGCCATCACTGTTGATGCTGGCGATCCAGGTGATGCAGCAGATCATGAAGGACGCGCGGATGCGCGATGCGGCCGACCAGATCCGCACCGAAGTGCTCAACCTCGGTGACGATCTTGGCCGCCTGCGCGATCGCGTGCTGAAGCTGCAAAAGCACTTCGGCGACGTCAATGAGGACGTCCGGCAAATCCTGATTTCCGCCGACAAGATCGAGAAGCGCGCCGGACGGATCGAGGAACTCGATTTCTCCAAGAGCGATGCGCCCGCCGAAGCCGCCCGCATCGTCAAACCGGCCGCGACCGAACTGTTCCCACTGCCGCGCAAGCTGCAGGCGGGAGAGTAGTGACGTTAAAGACGACGCGTTTTCAGATACTCGGGTGTCATCGCCCGGCTTGACCGGGCGATCCAGTATTCCAGAGATCCCAAAATGGCCACGCGGAGCTACTATGTTTACATTCTGGCCAGTAAGATTGGCGGTACGCTGTACATTGGCGTGACGAACGATCTCGTCCGCCGCGTTGCCGAACACAAATCGAAACTGGTTGAGGGTTTTACAGCAAGATATGACGTTGTCAGGCTCGTATATTTCGAGCAATTCGACGATCCCGAAAATGCGATCAAACGGGAGAAGCGTTTAAAAAATGGAATCGAGCTTGGAAAATCCGGTTGATCGAGGAGCTCAATCCCAATTGGGACGATCTGTATCCTGGTGTCGCTGGCGCCTAGATTTCCCGTCATGCTCCATTTCCCGTCATACCCCGCCACCGGGCCTCGCCTCTGGCGAGCCCGATGACAGGCTCAGGCGGGTATCCAGTAACACGAGGGATTAGTGGTAAAGCGGAGATCACGGAATACTGGATCATCCGCCTTCGCGGACGATGACGTCGAAGTGAGCCAATAGCTTGTCTCGCAGAATCTGCTAGCAGTACGGCATGGCAGCTCCCGAAACCGCCCCCGCTGAGAAGGCAGACACGCCGACACCGCCCAAGCCCTCCTGGCGCGAAAGTCTTGCGGTCTATCTGCAGCGGCGCGTCCTGATCGTGCTCCTGCTCGGCTTTTCCTCCGGCCTGCCGCTGGCGCTGTCAGGCTCGACGCTGCAGATCTGGATGCGCGAGGCCGGCGTCGATCTCGGCACCATCGGTCTGTTCGCGCTGGTCGGCACGCCCTACACGCTGAAATTCCTCTGGGCACCCCTGGTCGATGCGCTGCATGTGCCGCTGTTCACCCGTACTTTCGGGCGGCGGCGCGGCTGGCTGGTATTTTCACAATTACTGCTGATCGCCGCCATCCTGCTGCTGGCGATCGCCGACCCCGCACGCTCGCCGCTATCGGTCGCGCTCGCTGCGTTTCTGGTGGCAACCATGTCGTCGACACAGGACATCGTCGTCGATGCATTCCGCATCGAGAGCCTGCCCGAAAGCGAACAGGCCGCCGGCATGGCCTCCTATGTCTTTGCCTACCGCGTCGGCATGCTGGTCTCGACCGCGGGCGCACTCTTCGTCGTCAGCGGATACGAGAGCAGTGGTATCATACGCACATCGGCATGGATGTGGGGCTATGTGACGATGGCTGCGCTGGTGCTGGTCGGCACGATAACGGCGCTTGCCGCCACCGAGCCCGAGCAATCGGTGCGCGCCGAAGCCGCAACCCGCGCCGAGACCGCGTTAACCCGCATGTTGCATGCCGCGATCGGTGCCTTCTCGGAATTTCTGGCCCGGCCGGACTCCTGGGCGGCGCTGGCCTTCGTGGTGCTGTTCAAGTTCACCGACGCATTTTCCGGGACCATGACCGCGCCTTTCGTGATCGATCTCGGCTTCTCCCGCAACGACTATGCGGCAATCGTCAAGGGCGTCGGCCTCGCCGCGACCTTGATCGGCGGATTTGCCGGCGGCTTCGTGGCGCGGCGCTATTCGCTGGCAGCGAGCCTGTGGATCGGCGGCGTGCTGCAGGCGGTCGCCAATCTGGCGTTCTCCTGGCTCGCACTCTCCGGCGTCAATCAATGGGCGCTGGCTTTTGCGATCACCACCGAGAATTTCACCAGCGCCATCGGCACGGTGATCTTCGTCGCCTATCTCTCGGCGCTGTGCCGCAACCCGCTGCACACCGCGACTCAATATGCGCTATTGACCGCGCTTTCTGCGGTGGGGCGGACTTACATGTCGTCGGGCGCCGGTTACGTCGCAAAAGCCGTCGGCTGGCCGCTGTTCTTCATCATCTGTGTCTTCGTTGCGGTGCCGAGCCTGTTGCTGCTGACCTGGCTGCAACAGCGCGGCCATTTTGATGAGCTTGAACCGGTAAAGGTCTAGCCGATGGCTGATTGTCCCGAGCGATCCGGCCCGGGACTGAAGCTCAGTGCTGCGTCACCACGGTCCATTTATTGACCACCGCATCGCTCATTTGCCCGGCCCTCTGAGAACAGGCGACCTCGCCCACCTTTACCGAGATTTCCTTGCCGACCAGCCTCCTGAGCTGCGCCACCTGGGCATCACTGGTGGTGACGATCTGGAAGGTTTCGGGGCCGGTTTCCAGGCCACAAAGTCCGGTCGGACCCGGCAATCGCCGCGGCACGCTGGATATCTCGTAAGATGATACGCCGCGCACGCGCATCGCGTTGAGCTGTCCGGACAGCACATCGCCAGCCCGCATCGGCTTGGCCTTCGGCGCGGGTTCGGCATCCTGTGCATGCGCGTAGGGCAAAGCGAACACCGAGCCCAGTGCCAGCGCAAAAGCGAGGCGCTTGCCGAATCGTAGAATCGTCATTTCCAGTTTCCGTGTGAGATGGTTAGAACAGCGTCCGCTGCTTCATGGCGGCGGACAGCGTGCCTTCGTCGAGGTAATCCAGCTCACCGCCGACCGGCACGCCATGGGCAAGCCGCGTCACCTTGACGTTCGCGTCCTGCAGAAGATCGGTGATGTAATGCGCGGTGGTCTGACCGTCGACCGTCGCATTCAAGGCCAGGATGATTTCGGTGACGCGCGGATCATGTGCGCGCGCCACCAGCGCATCGATGGTCAGGTCCTGCGGCCCCACGCCATCGAGCGGCGACAGGGTTCCCCCGAGTACATGATAGAGCCCGTTGATCGCATTGGCGCGCTCCAGCGCCCAGAGATCGGCGACATCGGCAACCACGACAATGGCCGACGGGTCGCGCCGCGGATCGGTGCATACGGTGCAGGGATTCTGGGTGTCGATATTGCCGCAGGTCTTGCAGACCTGGACCTTGTCGATTGCGACCTGCAGCGCGGAGGAAAGCGGCGCCATCAGCGCCTCGCGCTTCTTGATGAGGTGCAGCGCGGCGCGCCGGGCCGAGCGCGGGCCGAGCCCCGGCAGCCGCGCCAGCAGCTGGATCAGGCGTTCGATTTCAGGACCGGCAACCGCAGGCATGTCGTCTAGCCGAGCAGGCCCGGCGGCAAACCCAGACCGCCAGTCAGGCTCTGCATCTTCTCCTGCATCGCGGTCTCAGCCTTGCGACGCGCATCATTATGCGCCGTCACCAGCAGGTCTTCCAGGATTTCGACCTCGTCCGCCTTCATCAGCGAAGGGTCGATCTTCACTGCCTTCACTTCCATCTTCGCCGTCATGCGCACGGCGACAAGGCCGCCGCCCGAGGTGCCCTCGACCTCGATACTGGCGAGCTCTTCCTGCATCGCCTGCATCTTCGATTGCAGCTGGGCGGCTTGTTTCATCATGCCGAGAAAATCAGGCATCGGTGTCTTCCTTTGAAAGGCCGTTCAATCTTCGTCGCTATCGGGAATCTCGGCAGGGTCCTGGCTGATAATTTCCGATTCCGGCGGCTCGGGGGCAAGCCGGCGCACCTCAATAATCTTCGCACCGGGAAATCGTGCCAAGACTTCCTGTACCCGCGGATCGGCCTCGGCGGCGCGCTCGCGCTGGTTCTGCGCCGCTTCGTTCTGCGAACGAATCGTAGCCTGGCCTGCCTCGTTGGAGACAATCACGGCCCAGCGCCGCCCGGTCCACTGTTCCAGCTTGCGCGAGAGATCGTTGATCAGCGTCCGCGACGCGTTGGGTTCCAGCGCCACTTCAAGCCGGCCATCCTCGAAACGGACCAGACGCATGTCGGATTCAAGCGCGGCCTTGGTCAGGAGATCGCGTTGCTGGCCGGCGAGTGCGACGAGCTGGGGAAAGCTTGTGAGACGGATCGCAGCGGCAGGCTCGCTGTCCCGTTTGGACACTGCCTGCGGTCGCGGTGAAGTCTGGATCTGCGGCGCAGCCGTGGTGCGGGCCGGCGAAGCCCCCATCATCGACGAGGCATTGGGCGCCGGCACGCTGCGGGGGGCAGCGCTGGCCGTAGTGACCGGTGATGCCCCGCCGCCGCTCTGTTCCAGCATCCGCAGCGCCTCGTCCGGCGTCGGCAGGTCGGCAACATAGGCGATACGGACCAGCACCATTTCCGCAGCCGCGGCCGGCCGGGTTGCGGCCTGCACCTCGGTGATACCTTTCAAAAGCATCTGCCACATCCGCGACAGCACCCGCATCGACAGCTTGGCCGCGAAGTCGCGGCCGCGCAGCCGCTCGGTTTCGCCGAACGCGACGTTATCGGCAGTCGCCGGAACGATCTTTACCCTTGTGACAAAATTGACGAATTCGGCAAGATCGGAGAGCACCACGACCGGATCGGCGCCGGTGTCATATTGGTCTCGGAATTCCTTGAAGGCGCCGGCGATATCGCCGCGCGCCAGCTGTTCGAACAGGTCGATCACCCGCGTGCGGTCGGCAAGGCCCAGCATCTGCCGCACCGCATCGGCACGCACGGTACCGGCCGCATGCGCAATCGCCTGATCGAACAGCGACAAGGAGTCGCGCACCGAGCCTTCCGCGGCGCGCGCGATGATGCCGAGCGCCTCCGGCTCGACCTCGACGCCTTCCTTGGCCGCGATATTGGCAAGATGCTTCATCAGCACATCGGCCTCGACCCGGCGCAGGTCGAAGCGCTGGCAACGCGACAGCACCGTGATCGGGACTTTACGGATTTCAGTGGTGGCGAACACGAATTTGGCATGCTCCGGCGGCTCTTCCAGCGTCTTCAAAAACGCATTGAAGGCGGCCGTCGAGAGCATGTGAACTTCGTCGATGATATAGACCTTGTAGCGGGCGCTGGCCGGCGCATAGCGCACGCTGTCGTTGATCTGGCGCACATCGTCGACCCCGGTATGGGAAGCGGCGTCCATTTCCAGAACGTCCATGTGCCGGCTTTCCATGATCGCCTGGCAATGGGTGCCCAGCACCGGCATGTGGATGGTCAGCCCCTTCACCGAACCATCCGGCAGTTCGTAATTCAGGGCACGGGCGAGAATCCGCGCCGTGGTGGTCTTGCCGACCCCGCGTACCCCGGTCAGGATCCAGGCCTGCGGAATCCGTCCGGTCTCGAAGGCGTTCGAGACGGTGCGGACCATGGCCTCCTGACCGATCAAATCCTCGAAACTGGTGGGGCGGTATTTCCGCGCCAGCACCCGGTAAGGCTTGGCTGCCTCGGATGCGGCGCCGAGATTGAACCCGCCCTGGCCGGTGCCATCGGAGCTATGAGAGGGAGCGCCAGCGTCGGTCATCGATCGATCCGCAATTGATTGTCTCTCTCGGCCGGCTTTGCGGACGTGCGCTTAGCGTATCCGAATCGCAAAACCGGAAGGCCCACTTTTGCGGGAATACGCTGGAAGAGAACGGAATCCAGCACAGACGGGCAGATTGGCCGCAGTTTGCGCGATTCGTTCGAAAAACAGGTAGGAGACTGACGAGCGACCCGATCCGGACCTCGTTAGGGCTGCTTCCTTCCGGACCTGACCCGGTTGGCGAGTGGCTCGTCCACCGCCAATCTCCCGATCCCTATTTGGGGCCAAACCGGCCGGAAAGCAAGCGGAACGAAGGGCGCCGTTCCCGATGCCGGGCTGTCTCCGCCTTCTGCGTCGGGTTTTCCCCGCAATCTGCAAAAAGACATGGATGGCGGCCGCAAAGCCGGGCATGACGGGAGTTGTTCGCGGACCAAGTCTCTGCGACGTTACGGCAACGGTTAGAGAAAGCTTATGCCCGCCTCCGCCTGGTCGCTGCATCCCCAGCTCAAGAAAGACACCATCGATATCGGCGACCTGCCGCTCAGCCGTGTCCTCGTCATCAAGGATGCGAATTACCCCTGGCTGCTACTGGTGCCGCGCCGGGAAGAGACCGTCGAGATCATCGACCTCAACGAAGTCGAGCAGGCGCAATTGATGACGGAAATCTCGCGCGTCGCCCGCGCCCTCAAAGAAATCACCAAATGCGACAAGCTGAATATCGCAGCGCTCGGCAATGTGGTGCCACAACTGCACGTCCATGTCATTGCCCGCCGCAGTAGCGACGTCGCCTGGCCACGTCCGGTATGGGGTGTGGCGCCGCCGCTTCCGCATGATGCCGAGGAAGTGCAGCACTTCATCAGCGCGCTTCGCCGCAAGATCTGGCTGGGGTGATCCATGACCGCATTCGATTCATTTCCGCTGGGCCAGCCGGCTTTCGTCACCCATATCCTCGACCGCGCCGCCCACCTTCGTAACGACGAAGCCAAGATGCTGGCGCTGGAAAGCAAGGCTGACACCCGCGCCTATGTGGTGCATCGCGATTCCCTGGTCGTGAACAAGCAGAACGGGGCTTCGCGCGCGCTGCTGACGATCGACGAGGCGCTCAACTACGGCGCCAATCCCGGCACCATCTTCTTAGGTCTGCGTGATGGTGCCGCAGTATTCGGCATGGGAATCGGCGCGCCCGCAGTGGAGAAATTGCTGGGCCGCGACGATGTCGCCGTTGCCGAATTGCGCGGTATGGTGATGCAGGGCGTGGTATCGCCCGATCAACTCTCGGCGATCGCGATGGCAAAGTCCCTGGTAAATTGGCACCAGCGCCACGGCTATTGCGCCAATTGCGGCACGCGCACCGGCATGACCCAGGCCGGCTGGAAGCGCGACTGCCCGAACTGCAAGGCGGAGCATTTTCCGCGTACCGACCCTGTCGTGATCATGCTGGTGGCATCGGGAGAAAAATGCCTGCTCGGCCGACAGAAGCATTTTGCGCCCGGCATGTATTCCTGTCTTGCCGGCTTCGTCGAAGCTGCCGAAACGATCGAAGACGCGGTCCGCCGCGAAATCTTCGAGGAATCCGGCATCCGCTGCACCGACGTCAAATATTACATGACGCAGCCATGGCCCTATCCGTCATCGCTGATGATCGGCTGCACTGCGCGCGCCACCAACGAAGACATTGTGGTCGACCACTCCGAGCTCGAGGATGCACGCTGGTTTGACCGCGCGGAGGTGGCATTGATGGTGAAGCGGCAACATCCGGACGGTCTGGCCGGCCCGCATCCCTTCGCCATCGCTCATCATTTGCTGGGGCGCTGGGCACATGCAGCGCCTTCTGAGCAAGGCGCATAACGGGAACTTCCCTATGCTGCCGTCGATTAGATCGGGGCTTTGGCTCCGAAACAAAGCGGGGCCGTCATGACGGATTCCCTTATGAATTTTCATAGCGCTGCACCGAAGATCCCATCGCGTATTTTGTGCATCGGAATGCCCGTCCGCGACCTCACCTTCCGAATCCAGGAATTGCCAGGCCGCGGCAGCAAAGTGAATGCCAGCCATTACGACGAAATCTGCGGCGGCAACGCCCTCAACGCGGCGATCGGAATCGTCCGGCTCGGTGGCCGAGCCTCGGTCTGCGGGCCAATGGGCGATGCGCGCGAGACTTCGAGCAAATATATTTTCGAACAGCTCGCGCATGAGGGAATCGAGACCCAGCACCTCGTTCGCATGCCTGGCCTGGTAACGCCGATCTCGAACATCATGATCGATCCGAGCGGCGAGCGTACCGCCGTCACTTTCCGCGATCCCGAATTATGGAAGGTGCGCCTTCCCGACGCCGATGCCCTGCTCGAGGATTGCGCGGCGATCCTGACCGAAAATCGCTGCGCCGAGTTTTGTACCGAGCTCTGCAGCGAGGCCGTCAGGCGCGGCATTCCCGTGGTCGTCGATGTCGATCGCACCATGTCGATGCGGGAGGGCCTGCTTACCGCTTCGACGCATTTGATCTTCTCCAGCGAAGCGCTGCAGGCCACCGCCGGCGTCGCCGATGATGGCGAGGCGCTGAAGAAGATCGCCAGGCTGACCTCCTCCTTCGTCGCGGGCACGCAGGGCGCCCAAGGCACCCTGTGGCTTGACGAGGACCAGAACCTGCAGCGGACGCCCGCTTTCCCCGTCCACACCGTGGATACGCTGGGCGCCGGGGACGTCTTCCACGGCGCCTTTGCCCTTGCCGTCACCGAGAACCAGGAATTGCGCCAGGCGCTGCGCTTCGCCTCGGCCGCTGCAGCGCTGAAATGCACCCGCTTCGGGGGCGCCCTGGCTGCCCCGCAACGCACTGAAGTCGAAGAGCTTTTGGCGCAAAGCCGGATCGGAGACCCGACCACCCCCGAGCCTTGACGGGCTTGTCATAGAAGAATTTTCTATATATGAGGAATATTAACCCGCCATATAGAAGAAAGTTCTTCCCATGAGTGATCTCGCCGTCCAAGTCCTGGAGCCGAATCGCAGGCTCGATGCCATCGACCGCAAGATTTTGACCGTGCTCCAGGACGACGCCTCGCTCTCTGTCGCCGAGATCGGCGACCGGGTCGGCCTGTCGTCGACGCCATGCTGGAAGCGCATCCAGCGGCTCGAGGCCGATGGCGTGATCCTGCGCCGGGTCGCGCTGGTCGACCAGAACAAGATCGGACTCGGCATCTCGGTGTTCGTTTCGGTCGAAAGCGGCGACCATTCGGAGGCATGGCTGAAAAAGTTCGCCGACGCCGTCAGTGCTATGCCGGAAGTGATGGAATTCTACCGGATGGCCGGCGACGTCGACTACATGTTGCGCGTCGTGGTCGCCGACATGCAGAGCTATGACGTGTTCTACAAGAAGCTGATTGCCTCCGTGCCGCTGAAGAATGTGACGTCGCGTTTTGCGATGGAGAAGATCAAGTCGATCACGGCCCTGCCGGTGCCAGCGGCGTGAGACGCGAGCCTATAACAGCTTGTCGCACGCACGCATGGCCCGCGCGTCCATCAATCTTCTAGTCTAACGAATTCTTTGAAGATGGATTTGCCGGGTCATCTAGCGCGAAGACGCCGCTTCGCGCTTCCACCCGGCAATGACGAGCCGAGGCGTCAGATCTTCTGATTGTATTCGCCAACCTCGGGATGGGTGCGCAGCACCTTGTCCATCACTTCGAACATGTCGCGCATGCGCTGCTCGGATACCGGGCTCTCCACCACGACCACCAGTTCCGGCTTGTTC
This sequence comes from Bradyrhizobium sp., assembly GCA_035547995.1. GTDB lineage: Bacteria > Pseudomonadota > Alphaproteobacteria > Rhizobiales > Xanthobacteraceae > Bradyrhizobium. The sequence continues at coordinate 9,557 of DASZTN010000211.1, forward strand.
GATGATGCGCGCACGAGGCCCCAGCTGCCGTCCTCCACGGTGACGCGCACGCCGTTGACGGTGATGAGATCGCGGATCGATTGCCCTGCGACCTTCTCGCCCTTCTTCTGCGCCGCCTCGAAGTGCTTCACCACGGAATCGACGATGCCGTATTTGACCTCGTCGGCGCAATGCGGCGACATCGTCGGCGACGACCAGGTTTTCGGCAGCGCGTCCTTAAGGTCGGCCATCGACTTGCCGGGCGCGCGATCGAGCATCTCGCAGATCGAGATCGCCGAGATCAGGCCGTCGTCGTAGCCGCGGCCGAGCGGCTTGTTGAAGAAGAAGTGGCCGGACTTCTCGAAACCTGCGAGCGCGCCGACCTCGTTGGTGCGGCGCTTCATGTAGGAGTGACCGGTCTTCCAATAGCTGGTCTTTGCGCCCTGTTTCTGCAGCACCGGATCGGTCAAAAACAGTCCGGTCGATTTGACGTCGACCACGAATTGCGCGTCCTTGTGGATCGCCGAGATATCGCGGGCCAGCATCACGCCGACCTTGTCGGCAAAAATCTCCTCGCCGGTATTGTCGACCACGCCGCAACGATCGCCGTCACCGTCGAAGCCAAGGCCGACATCCGCCTTATGCTCCAGCACCGCGTCGCGGATCGCATGCAGCATCGCCAGGTCTTCGGGATTGGGATTGTATTTCGGGAAAGTGTGATCGAG
>DASZTN010000212.1:0-17446 GCA_035547995.1 Bradyrhizobium sp.
GACCTCCTCATCCGCATCGAGGAGGACCGCACGATCTACGGCGAGGAGGTGAAGTTCGGCGGCGGCAAGGTGATCCGCGACGGCATGGGCCAGAGCCAGCGCACGCGCGCCGAGGGCGCGGTGGACACCGTCCTCACGAATGCCGTCATCCTCGATCACTGGGGCATCGTGAAGGCCGACATCGGCATCCGCGACGGCCGCATCGACCGCATCGGCAAGGCGGGCAACCCGGACGTGCAGCCCGGCGTCGACATCGTGATCGGTCCCGGCACCGACGTGATCGCTGGCGAAGGCAAGATCCTCACCGCCGGCGGATTCGACAGCCACATTCACTTCATCTGTCCGCAGCAGATCGAACATGCATTGATGAGTGGCGTCACCTCGATGCTGGGCGGCGGTACCGGACCCTCGCACGGCACCTTTGCCACCACCTGCACACCCGGCCCCTGGCATATCGCGCGGATGATCCAGTCGTTCGATGCCTTTCCGGTCAATCTCGGCCTTGCCGGCAAGGGCAACGCCTCAAGGCCGGCGGCGCTGGTCGAGATGGTCAAGGCCGGGGCCTGTGCGCTCAAGCTGCACGAGGATTGGGGCACGACGCCGTCGGCGATCGACAATTGCCTGTCGGTTGCCGACGATCACGACATCCAGGTGATGATCCACACCGACACGCTGAACGAATCCGGCTTCGTCGAGGACACCGTGAAGGCTTTCGAGGGCCGTACCATCCATGCCTTCCACACCGAAGGCGCCGGCGGCGGCCATGCGCCCGACATCATCAAGATCGCCGGCTTGAAGAACGTGCTGCCGTCGTCGACCAATCCGACGCGTCCCTTCACCCGCAACACCATCGACGAGCATCTGGACATGCTGATGGTGTGCCATCATCTCGATCCGTCGATCGCCGAAGATCTCGCCTTTGCCGAAAGCCGTATCCGCAAGGAGACGATCGCGGCGGAAGACATCCTGCACGATCTCGGCGCGCTCTCGATGATGTCGTCGGATTCGCAGGCGATGGGGCGGCTCGGCGAGGTCATCATCCGCACCTGGCAGACCGCCGACAAGATGAAGAAGCAGCGCGGCGCATTGCCGGAAGACAAGGGCAGCAATAACGACAATTTCCGCGTCAAGCGCTACATCGCCAAATATACCATCAACCCGGCGATCGCGCATGGCGTGTCCAAGCTGATCGGCTCGGTGGAGAAGGGCAAGCTTGCCGATCTTGTGCTGTGGTCACCTGCGTTCTTCGGCGTCAAGCCGGATTGCATCATCAAGGGCGGCTCGATTGTCGCAGCTCCGATGGGCGATCCCAACGCCTCGATTCCGACGCCGCAGCCGGTGCATTACCAGCCGATGTTCGCTGCCTTCGGCAAATCGCTGACCGCTTCCTCGGTGGTGTTCACCTCGAAAGCTGCGGTCACCGGGGGCTTGGCGCGCAAGCTCGGCATCGCCAAGCAGCTCTATGCGGTACAGAATACCCGCGGCAAGATCTCCAAGAACAGCATGATCCACAATGGCGCCACGCCGAACATCGAGGTCGACCCCGAAACCTATGAAGTGCGGGCCGATGGCGAATTGCTGACCTGCGAGCCTGCCGAGGTGCTGCCCATGGCGCAGCGCTATTTCATGTTCTAAAACCCTTCCCGGCGATCAGAGCCAGAACAAGCCGGGAGGATTTTCCGTGATTTACGTCGTTGCCACGCTGACCATCAAACCTGAAACGCGCGCCGAATTCATCGCGGCGGCGATCGCCTGTATCAAGGAGACCCGCAAGGAGTTCGGCAATATCGCCTATGATCTGCACGAGAGCGTGACCGATCCGAGCAAGATGGTGTTCGTCGAGCAATGGGAAAATGCGGAAGCGCTGGCGCCGCACCGCAGCGCCGAGCATATGAAGGCGTTTGGCCGCGTGGTGGTGAAATGCATCAAGGCGCCTCCGGTGATCGAAGTCATCACGCCCGAAAAGGTCGAGGTTCGCTAGAGCATGGTTCGCGCTATCAGGGTAAAGCCCCAGCACCGCTGGACCGAGCCGCCCGCCGATACCGTCGTGCTTGATTTCGACGATCGGCACCGGCGGCGGCTGGCGATGACCGGTACGCGCGGGCTCGAATTCCTGCTCGATCTCGAAGCCGCGGTCGCGCTGCGCGGCGGCGATGCGCTGGTGCTCGAGGATGGACGCCTGATCGAGGTGGTCGCGGCGCCCGAACCCCTGATCGAGATTCGCACTGGCGATCCGCATCATCTGATCCGCCTCGCCTGGCATCTCGGCAACCGCCATTTGCCGACCCAGATCATGCCGAAGGGACTTCGCATCCGGCGTGACCATGTCATCGAGGCGATGGTGAAAGGGCTTGGTGCGCGCGTGATCGAGATCGAGGGGCCGTTCGATCCCGAAGGCGGCGCCTATGCCGGTGGCGGTCATGGCCATGCCGCGGAAGATCATCACCATCACGATCATGCGGCCCATGATCATGCATCGCATGGCCATGGTGGCCCTCATCATGACCATAGCGGTCACGGGCACCATCATGGCCACGACCATGCTCATGACCACGAATAGGCGGCCGCCGCGAGCTCGGCGGCCCGCGGCCAAACAGGACAAGGCAGGCAGCGCACCTGCTGGGTGCCGGGCGTCCGGCCAAGACAAGACGGAAAATGGCGGGACGGCGGCGCTGTACCGGCTGATGACCTGGCTGTCGCCGTCGTTTCCGGTCGGCGCCTTTTCCTATTCAAGCGGCCTCGAATGGGCGGTCGAGGCCGGCGACATCGCCGATGCCGCATCGCTGCGCGATTGGTTGGCCGCGATGCTCGCCGATGGTTCGGGATTTTGCGATGCAATTTTTCTTGCTCAGGCCTATCGGACCGCGTCGACCGATGATGAGGCCGGCCTGCGTGAGGTTTCGGAACTGGCCGCCGCTTTTGTGCCGTCGCGCGAGCGTCACCTCGAAACGGTGGCGCAGGGACGAGCCTTCATCGATATCGCAGTCGCGGCATGGGATTGTGACGGTCTCGATCGATCGCTGGCCTGCTGCGATGGCGCGATCGCCTATCCCATCGCGGTCGGCCTCGTCAGCGCCGCGCACGCGATTCCGCTTTCGCTTACCCTGCATGCTTTCCTCCACGCGCTGACCGCGAACTGGATTTCCGCCGCTGCGCGGCTGGTGCCATTGGGGCAGACCGACAGTCAGCGCGTGCTGGCCGCGCTGGAACCGGTCGTCGATGCGACCGCGGTGCGCGCAATTGTCGCCTCGCTCGATGATCTCGGCAGTGCGACTTTCCGCGCAGACCTTGCCAGCCTGCAGCATGAAACGCAGTACACGCGGCTGTTCAGGTCATGAAGAAAGAGAGCGTCTGATGTCCGGGAGCCTGTCGTCCAAGAGTCTGCCGCCCACGACCACGCCGTCCAGGAGTCATGGTCCGCTGCGGGTCGGTATCGGCGGCCCGGTCGGATCGGGCAAGACGGCGTTGATGGATCTGCTCTGCAAGTCGATGCGCGAGCATTACGACATCGCCGCGATCACCAACGACATCTACACCAAATGGGATGCCGAATTCCTGGTGCGTTCGGGATCGCTGACGCCGGATCGCATCGCGGGGGTGGAGACCGGCGGCTGCCCGCATACCGCGATCCGCGAGGACGCCTCGATGAACCTCGCCGCAGTAGCCGACATGCGCGCCAAGTTTCCCGATCTCGATTTGGTGCTGATCGAGTCCGGCGGCGATAATCTGGCTGCGACATTTTCGCCCGAGCTGGCCGATCTCACGATTTATGTCATCGACGTTGCCGCCGGCGACAAGATTCCTTCCAAGGGAGGGCCAGGCATCACCCGATCGGACCTCCTTGTCATCAACAAGATCGATCTCGCACCGCATGTCGGCGCTTCCCTGGAGAAAATGGATGCCGACGCCCGGCGCATGCGCGGCATGCGACCATTCGTCATGACTAATTTGAAGAAGAGCGAGGGGCTGGAGCGCATTATCGGCTTCATCGAGGCCAAGGGCGGCCTCAAGCCCGCGATACAGGCCGCGACAAGTTAATTCGTTAATGTTCTTAACCACGTGACGCGTGAGGAGTTCGGAAAGTTTCTAACGCCTCGGCTGGAACCAATTTCGTCCGGCTTGGTTGATGCGGTCAAGCCCCACTGACATCACGCTTGCAGCTCGCCGCATTTACCCTGTTGTCTCCTGTGGTTGCGAACCGGTGATCGCTGCTTCATTATGCCAGGCGGTTGGCGTTCAACCTGCTTCAGTTTGTTGCCGTCCGTGCACATGTCACATGTTTGATCGACCGTTACACCACTCCTTTGTCGCCGGATAACCCAGTGGTTCGGCTGGGATTCATCATCGCCTTCATCGCACTGCTCGGGACCTTGATCTCCGGTCTCGCGGCATATCGCGTGCATGACCAGGAATTGACGCTTGACGGCATTGCGATGGCGCGCGCTATCGATGTTCACGCGAGCCTGGTGCAGGACCGGCTGACCGAACGTGAATTGCTGGCGCGTGTCGCCTCGGGACTCTTCCATACGCCGACCGTGATCAAGGCGGACATGCTGCAGCCGCTGCGGACCTCGATCTACGCCTTCAAGACCGACTTCGTGGTCGCCGGCTGGGTCGCGCGGCTCAAGCCCAGCGACCTGAACACGGCGAAGGCCGAATTGACGAAAGCGGGATTCCCCAACCCGACGATCCGCAGTTACAACGATACGCCGCTGCAGGCGCAATCTTCCGACCAGTCGATCGACGTGTTGATGGACGTCGAGCCGCGCAATGCGCAGACAATGACGATTGCGGGCCGCTCTCCCGACCAGTCTCCGACCCTCGGACCGATGTTTGCTCAGGCGCAGTCGCAGGGAAAGCCGATCGCGTCGGATCCGTTTCCATTGCTGCGCGACAACGGCCCGATCGGCCTTGTGATCGCAGCGCCGGTGATGCTGGACGGCACGGGTCCGCCGGCGGGCTTCGTAACGTTCTCCTATGAACTGGCGACGCTGATGTTGACCAATGACGATATGTCGCTGTTCTCTGTCGCCCTGAAAGATCCGCGCAACGCCAATCGTGAACTGATCGCCAACGATCAGGGCGTGGTGTCGACCAGAAACGTCAAGCCCGATGCGCCCGCAGCGACGGCCGTCAGAATCGTGACATTCGGTGGTCGGGACTGGTCGCTCGATTATTATGCCAAGACCAATGCGATGAAACGCGCCGCGCAAACCGCAGCGATCGTCGCCGCCATCGGAATGGCGTTGACCGGCATCGTCTGCGGGCTGTTTGGTTATGTGGCCTACAACAATCTGCGGCTCAGCCGCGAAATCCAGGTGCGGATCGGCTTCGAGCGCCGGCTGACGGCGGTGATCGATGAGCTCAACCATCGGGTCAAGAATATTCTGGCAGTGATCCAGTCGATCGTGACGCGCACGCTGCGTCATGGCGCTGACATCGACAGCGCCCGCGAGCTTTTGATCGGCCGCATTCATGCGATGTCGAACGTGGTCTCGCTACTCAGCGAAAGCCAATGGCAGGGGGTGAAATTGCAGGGCCTGTTCGAGGCCCGCGCCATACCGCACGCCGAGCGGATCGCGGTGAGCGGTCCCGATATCGCGGTCAGCGCGCGTGCCGCGCAGAGTCTGTCACTGCTTTTCTTCGAGCTGGCATCGCATTCGGACGAAGGGCTTTCGCTGGTCGGCAAGCACCCGCATATCGTTGCGCATTGGGAAGTGACGGGCGAGGAGCCCGATGCGATTTTTCATTTCCGCTGGGAAGAGTTCAACACCAGCGAAGCCACCCGCCGGCCGGACAGCGATTTCGGCTTGATCCTGCTCGATCGCGTCGCCCCCGAAGCGCTCGGCGGTACGTCGAAACGGTACTTCACCGACGTGAGCTACGTCTACGAACTCACCGCTCCGATGGAGACCGTCGTCGACATGACCGAACGGGACCGCACTGAACAATTATCGCGCCGCTAATTGTCGCGGTCCATGGCAGCGGCTGGCTCAGCCGCCGCTGCCACCAATCACGGCGCGAACCGTATCGTCGGGGCCGAAGTCCTCAGCGCCTTCGACATAGAGCAGGGCGCTCAGCTTCGAGCGCGCGCGGTTGACGCGGCTCTTGATAGTGCCGACGGCGCAGCCGCAGATCGCTGCGGCATCCTCATAGGAGAAGCCGGAAGCGCCGACCAGAATGAGCGCTTCCCGCTGGTCCTGCGGCAACTTGTCGAGCGCGGCGCGAAATTCCTCGAATTCCAGATGCGCGTTCTGCGACGGCTGGGTTTTCAGCGTCTTGGCATAGCTGCCCTCGGCATCTTCCACCTCCCGCCGCCGCTTGCGGTAATCCGAACGGAACAGGTTGCGCAGGATCGTGAACAGCCACGCCGGCAGGTTCGATCCGGGTTGAAACGAATCGATGTTAGCCAGTGCGCGAAGCAGTGTTTCCTGCACCAGATCGTCGGCGCGATCACCATTGCCGCTCAACGAGATCGCGAACGCGCGCAGACTAGGAACCGCTGCCAGGATGTCGTTGCGAAGTGATTCCGTGAGAGGCATTAGCTCCTCCCGTCATCTTGGTCGCCCGTATCACCTACGTGGGGGTCGGGCTTGGCTGCATCAAGCTTTCGGATGAGTTCCGCGAAGCGTTCCGGCACCCCCTGCCTCACAACATCGTCATACATGGCGCGAAGTTGATGGCCGATCCTCGATTGGATCTCGGCGTTGAGGCCGCCCTGCTTGCCGGGTGCGGCATTCTTGGACTTTACATCTTTCATGACCTGATCCACGCTTCCCCGAGAGTTAAGTCCCTGAATTTTCAAGATTTATCCTTGATTCTTAAGACCTGTGGGTCACCTCTACGCTTGCTAATGCGAATTGCGCGTTAAAGTTCCGGACGTTGGGAACATTTGTTGGGAACTTTTGTCGCTGTTGTGCGTAATCCGCCTGTTAACGTATCCGCCTGCTGAGGGGGGAACCTCAGGTGTGCCTGTCCGGGCGCGCCTGCCGGTGCCCGAAACCGAACGAGTGCCAGTGCAACTGACCCAAAAGATTGATGGAGTGGGGATGTCTCGATCACAGCTCGTAGCTGAACATCTACCGTTACTTCGCCGCTATGCCCGCGCGCTGACAGGCAACCAGGCGTCGGGCGATGCCTATGTCGGCGCCATGCTTGAGGCCTTGCTCCAGGATCCATCCCTGCTCGACGAGCAGCATGGACCGCGCGCCGGGTTGTTCCGGCTGTTCACGCAAATCTGGAATTCGGTCGCGATCAACGAGGACACCGATGTCGCGACCTTGCCGATGCCGCCGGAGCGTCGGCTATCCAACATCACGCCGTTGCCGCGGCAAGCCTTCCTGCTGTTGTCGCTGGAGGGTTTCTCGGAAGAGGAGGTGGCGTTCATCCTCGGAACGTCGGTCGCCGAAACCCGGCAGCTTGCCGACACGGCAGGACGGGAAATGGCGGCGGAAATTGCAACCGATGTGCTGATCATCGAGGACGAGACCTTCATCGCCATGGACCTCGAAAGCCTGGTGAAAAATCTCGGTCACAACGTCATCGGTGTCGCACGCACCCATTCCGATGCGGTAGCGCTGGCCAAGAACAAGAAGCCGGGCCTGATCCTGGCCGACATTCAGCTCGCCGACGGCAGTTCGGGCCTTGACGCCGTCAACGAGTTGTTGCGGACCTTCGAGGTGCCGGTGGTGTTCATCACCGCCTATCCCGAGCGCTTCCTCACCGGCGAGCGGCCTGAGCCGGCATTCCTGATCTCGAAGCCGTTCCAGCCTGCCATGGTCTCGGCAGTGGCAAGCCAGGCGCTGTTCTTCCAGCGCAATTCGCGCAACCGGGCGCCAAGAGCGGCCGCATCCTAAATATGCAAGAGCCGCGGCATCCTAATTAGTTGCGGTGATTTTCGATCAAGCGGCGCGCTTCAAGGCGCGCCGCTTTTTTTCAGGCTCTTTTTCTTCAGATTTTACGGGGTTTTTAGCAAGCCAAGCGACGGATGTTGCACAGGTCGGAGCGAACTATTGGGAAGACCAAACCATTTGGGAAACGACGTCCAGCGCGTCTTGCAGGAGAAAATTCTTTGAGACCAAACCCGAGTTGCCGCGACTAACTAATAAATAAAAAAGTGAGGCGCGACTGGCATCACCACAGTCGCGCCCCACGTCGCCGGTCAATGGGGCAGGGGGGAATAACCGGCTGCCGGAATGACGCGCGGGCTCGAAAGTCGTTCCTGGCGGCAAAAGATTTTTTTATACACGGTTAAGTGATCGTCCTTCTAAAGAACCGTGCCATTCCTGCCCGCGTTGTTTGAGTGATCGCCATGGGGCGAGGGATTGATGGTCATGTCACAATTATCAAAGGGAATTATGGGTGCGGCTGCACTGTCGCTGGTGTTTGGCGCAATCCACTTGGCATCCGAGCGTGACTTTGCTCACCCGGCTTCGTTGACCAAGCTTGCGCTAGCTCAGTTCGGTCCGCCTTCACTTCCAGCCGTTCCGGTCAAGCTCAGTCCTTCGGCAGCGGTCAATCGCGCCGGAAAGACCGATCGGGCCGTTGGCATTCCGGCTGCGGCGGTACGGAGCCAGACGATCTCGTTGCGGCTAAATGGTCTGCCCGATACGTCCATACTTATTCGGATGCCGGCGGCGCGCGAAGCACGCGACAGCACTCCCCCTTCGCCGCTCATCAAGTCCGGTGTGGGCAAGCCGATGGTGGCGTGTGAGCCCTCAGTCAGCGTCTTGACTGAAGTTGCCAAGCATCTTCAGCCCGGCCGCTGCGTCACCTGAAATTGGGCCGTGGACTTATCCCTATTCGGCTTCGTCGCGTGACTGCCGTGCGGCGCTGCGGCCGGCCAACAGCCCCAGCGCCAGTCCGCCGACAGCCAGAAGCGGGATCACCCGTTTGACGCCGACCACGCGGATCAGCTGGATTGCCAGCGCGGCCAGCATCGGGTCGGCGAGCGGTGATTGCGCCGCCGCCTTCGCTGCCGCTGCAGCGCGCGCCTTGGCCTGATTTTTACGAACCACATAGATGGCCGCCACGATCAGCGTAATGACGAAGAAAAAGGCTGCGCCCGCCAGGCAGGCTTCGACTGGCCCGTATTTCTGCAGCACGAACACGAAGGCTGCCGCGCAGAGGAACGACGCCGCCACCAGCAGGGCCAGTGCGGCTATCGCCGCCAGGGAGGTCAGCCGCATCGCAGAGGCTGTCGAATCCTTGAAATTATCGATCATGCGCTGAAACATCGCAGGCCTCGCGGCAACACCATTGCTGAAACGAAGCGACAACGCCGGGTGGCGCTGCCGAATGATAAGGGATGGAAACAGCGCAGCCGGTGCGGGCCCGAGCCATTACTCTCTGCCGCGCCGGCGCTGTGGCAATTTGTCTTACCGCCGCCAGGTCACGCCGATCAGGAATCCGAGCCCGAGCGCGAGACCCACGGCCGCAAGCGGACGCTGGGCGATCGCATCTTCCAGCGTTTCCTCGATCGAGGAGGCCATGTCCTGCGCCGCTTCCATCGCTGCGGAGCCGCGCCCGGACAGGTCGTCGACTGCTGCGTCGACATTGGCCCGTGCCTGCTTATACCCATGCCGTGCCTGCTTCTTGGCCGTGCCGGCGAAGCTGTTGAGCACTTCGGTGATCTGCTCTGTCAGGGCTGAGATGTCGTCTTTCACGGCTGCTATATCCTTTTCGAGGCGTTCAACGGTCGCTTTATCCGTCAGATTTCTCATTCCGATTTCGCCATCCGTACTCGACATCAAAAGCTCCCGGATACTGAGGGTGGGCTGCAGAAAAACGTGGCGGGTTCCCGGAAGTTCCAGCTGCCGACATCCTGCTCACTCCGGTGGCAGTTGTGGCGCATCCGCCGGCATCAAGTGCTCTTTGAGCACGAGCGTCACGATCAGAAGCGGCGAGGACAGAAAGCCGCCCATCGGTCCCCACAGCCAGGTCCAGAACGCCAGCGCCATGAATACCGCGAGCGCGTTCAGCGCCAGCCGGCGGCCGACGATGGTCGGCGTGATGAAGTGACCTTCCAGGAAGGTAATGCCGCAAAAGGCGAGCGGCGCGATCAGGCCGGTGCCGATGGTCGGAAATGCGATAATCCCCACCGCGAGCAGGATCACGAACATCGCGATCGGGCCGATGATGGGGAGGAAGTTCAGCGTGGCGGCAAGCGCGCCGAGCCCTGCCGGATTGGGCATGCCGGTGATGGCGCAGACGAACCCGGTCGCGATGCCGACGCCCAGATTGATCAGGGTGACGGTCAGGAGATAATTGCCGAGATGGACCTCGATTTCGTTGAGGATACGCAGCGTTCGCAGCCGCGCCTCGTGATTGCCGAACGTCATGATCAGTGTGCGGCGCAGGTCTTTCCAGCTGGCGATGAACAGCACCAGCGTTGCAAAGAACAACAGGAATTCGGCGAAGGTCGGCGACAGGAATTCCAGCGTCGGCTGAACCCATTCGAATTTCGGCATCTGGAACGTGGTCAGGGTGTCGGAGCCGCCGACCATGGTCTGCAGGTCTCGCCAAAGCGCCAGCGGCCGGTCGAATATGTGCAGCTTGTCCTTGAGTTGCGCGGCGAGCTCGGGCAGTCGTGTGCTCCACTCCACCAGCGGAGCGGAGATCAGGCCGACCATGAAGGCGGTAGCGGCGGCAACGGTAGCCACGATCAGGACGGCACCAACGGGCCTGGGAATCCGGTAGCGCTCGAGCAAATTCGCCGCCGGCGACAGCATGGTGCCGACCACGAAAGCCATCACCACCGGAAGAAAGAACGCCTTCGCGACGTAAAGCACGGCAACGACGCTGATCGCGAGCAGCGCCACCAGCGCAAAGGCGACCACTTCCGCGCGGTGGATGACCGGCGGCAATATGCTTTTGCTTTCAGGGACGGGTTCGCCCGCAGGCGTATTGGAGAGCAAGCGTTCACTGGGAAGCACGCGCACAAAAGTTCTCCGGCCAACGCCACGGCGATGGAATATGAATTTTTAGGACTGCGAATTTGCGCGAAACAAAATCCGTCTGTCTAATTCTCTGCCGCTGATGAAGTTCCATCGCGCGGGCGTGAGCCGCTCGCCGTTGACAGCAGCGTGAGCACGCGCGTCGCGCCGGAACTTTCGAAACGGCGATCGCGTTTGTTGCTCAGAGCATCGCGTGATGCACACCCGATGGGGCAGCACATGACAAAATCAACCGTTTCCGATCGCCGGCCGTCGAGGCGCATGGCGGGCGCCATTCTTGTTGCCGGCGCCTTGCTGACGGCGCCTGCCGTCCTTCCGGCAGCCGTTAACGCCCAGGCGCTTGGTTACGCTTCCACGTCGCCGGCGGCTTTTCCTTCCGACGACGTCATGACCGACCAGCCGGCGGTAACGGATGACGGCGGCGGCTCGGCATCAAGCGAGCTGCCGGCGCGGCTTCGCCGCACCCTGGTCGATCTCGACACCCGTGAAGCGCCGGGCACGATCATCATCGATACCGGCAACACCGCGCTCTATTATGTGCTGGGTCACGGCCAGGCCATCCGCTACGGCATCGGCGTCGGCCGACAAGGCTTCACCTGGTCCGGCACCCAGACCATCTCGCGCAAGGCCGAATGGCCGGATTGGTATCCGCCGGCGGAGATGATCGCGCGTCAGCCCTACCTGCCGCGCTTCATGGCCGGCGGTGCCGGAAATCCGCTGGGGGCGCGTGCGATGTATCTCGGCTCCAGCGAATATCGCATCCACGGCACCAACGATCCCTCGACCATCGGCAAGTTCATTTCCTCTGGCTGCATCCGCCTGACCAATGAAGATGTCGAGGACCTCTTCAATCGCGTCAATGTCGGCACCAAGGTCGTGGTGCTGCCGAAGAAGGGCCCGCACATCGAGGCGCGCGCCGTGGCGCCGCAGCCTGCGGAGGCCGCCGCAGTGCGCCCAGTGGTCAACAGACTGCCGTCCGGACGCGAGGCGTTGAACCTTTCAACTGCGTCGAACTACTGAGCTTGATAATCCATGCGGCAGGCGGGCATGCGCAGGCAGTTGAACAGACGGTTCGGGTGGGGCGGGGCGGCGGTCCTCTGCGGCGCCGTGACCCTGGGACTAACGGACGCGGCAAAGGCCGAGGATTTTTTCTCGGCGTTGTTCAACGCATTCGGCGGCGGCCGGCCGCCGGTCATCCGGATGCCGTTTGCCAATGAGGGGGAGAGCGGCCCCTATATCCGGCAGAGCGGGCCCCGCCTGCGCCATGCCACTGGCGGCCAGGCGTTCTGCGTGCGGACCTGCGATGGCCGCTACTTCCCGATCACGGGGTCAGATGAAGAGAGCCGCACGGCTGCCTGCAACAGCTTCTGCCCGGCGAGCCAAACCAGGATCGTCTATGGCGGCAATATCGACAGCGCCACGACCGACAACGGCAAGCCCTATTCCGAATTGCCGAATGCGTTCCGCTACCGCAGCGAGGTCGTGGCAGGCTGCACCTGTAACGGCAAGGACCAGTTCGGGCTCGCCCATGTCGACATCGATCATGATCCGACGCTTCGCAAGGGCGACATCGTCGCCAGCACCGGCGGGCTGATGGCCGTCAGCCAGGCGCCCGACAAGCGGGGCGCGCTGAACTTCTCGCCGCTGCCCGCCTCGGTGAGCGCGAGGTACCAGCACCTGCCGGTGGTGGCGCGGGAATAGATCAGGCGGCGCGGATCCTGCCGAGGAACTGCGTGACCTGGTCGCCCAATTGCTGGCTCTGGACTTCCAGCGTATTCGAGGCAACTTTCACGTCTTCCGCGGCAGCGGCAGCGGCATCCGCATCGGCTTTGACGCCGGTGATGTTGTCGGAGACGTTCTTGGTGCCAAGCGCGGCATGCTGGGTGCTGCGTGAAATCTCCTGGGTAGCCGCGCCCTGCTGCTGGACTGCAGCGGCGATTGCGGTTGCCACCTCGTTCACCTCGCCGATGATGCTGCCGATGCCCTTGATGGCGTCGACCGCCTCGCCGGCTACCTTCTGGATATCGGTGATCTGCTCGGAAATCTCTTCGGTGGCCTTGGCGGTCTGGCTGGCCAGCGATTTGACTTCGGAGGCGACCACGGCAAAGCCGCGGCCGGCCTCGCCGGCGCGCGCGGCTTCGATGGTCGCATTCAGCGCCAGCAGGTTGGTCTGGGCCGCGATGGTGTTGATCAGTCCGACCACTTCGCCGATCTGGCTGGCCGATTTCACCAGGCCCTGCACCGTGCCGTCGGTCTCCCGCGCCTGATCGACTGCGCGGCTGGCGATGTTGGCCGCATGCGCGACCTGCTGGCTGATGTCGTTGATCGAGGTGCTGAGTTCTTCCGAGGCGGAGGCGACGCTCTCGACGCTCATCGAGGCATCGCCGGACGCCTTCTGGGCCACTTCGACGCGCTCATTGGTCTGGCGCGAGACCGTCGACAGATTCGAGGAGGTCGTTCGCATCTGGCTGGAAGCCTCGCCAAGCTGCTGCAGGGTCTGGCGCACCAGCTGTTCGAATTCGCTGACATGGGCTTCGACGGCCTGCTGCCGCGCAACCGTGGCGGCGTTCCGTTCCTTCTCCTGCAGTTCGATCCGGGCTTTTTCCTCGGCCTGTTGTTTGAACGTCCGCAGTGCGCTGGCCAGCGAACCAATCTCGTCTTGCCGGTCGGCATAACCGATATCGACCGCAAGATCGCCGGCCGCGACCTTCAGCATGGCGTCACGGATATTGTGCAGCGGCTTGATAACGCGGCGGCTGACCGCCATCATGCTGGCAAACGCGACGCCCAGCGCCGCCGCCAGCAGCACCAGCTGCAGGATCAACGATTGCCGTGCGGCGGAGATCTGCGACACCGTATGGGCCTTGGCTTCATCGAGCGCATTTTCCGCGAGCTTCACCGCACTGCCCATGCGCCCGACGATCATCGGCGTGAAACTTGCCGCCGGCATTTCCGGCTGGCCGCCGCTGATCAGCGCATCGACCAGGCGGTCGCAGAGCGCCAGGAACTGCGGGTCGAAATAGGCGGTTTTGACGTCGGCAAACGCCGCCGTGAGGCGCGGCGGCAATTGCATGCCCGAAGCCGACAGCTCGAGCGCCGACCATGCTGCTTCGGTCCCGCCGGTGAGCTTCACATAGGCCTTCTGCTGCTCCGGCGAAAGCTTGCCGCTGGTGAGCGCATTGGACAGCATGATCGCGATATCACCCTTGGTGTAGCGGAGCAGCCATGCGGTCTGCTTGATCGCCAGAAGCTGGTCGACCGTCGCATCGCGATGGTTCACGGCGGCTGCGAGCGCGGCGGAGATTTTTTCCAGATTGGCCAGCAGCGCATCGTTGTTGTCGAAATATTCCTTGGCGAGCGACGGTCGCCGTGACGCTTTGGGCTGGTGGATGGCCTCCCAGGACTCGGCCTGCAGGCTGAACAGTTGCTGCGACAGCCGTTCCAGTTCGGGGAGCAGCTGGGCTTTGCCGTCGAACTCGGTTTCCGGCAGCGTCGCGAGAGCCGCCCGCAGCGCCGGGGTCTCGGCGTCGCGGAGGCCGCGGAGATAGTGTTCGGTTTGCGGGGGGATCGTCGCGTCGGCGTTCAGGGCGCGGGCGGTGGTGGATCGGTCGGTCCTCAAATTATGCATGGCGCGGAAGGCGCTCGCCGAGGCATCTGCAATCACCGAGATGCGCCGGGCGGCGCGCAGCCGCTCCCATGAATCCCAGGCACCCGAGGCCAGAAGAATGACGACGCCGGCCGCCATAATGGCCATGACGGATTTCAGCAATGTGGAAACGGCAACGCGGTTCAGCATGACAGCCCCCTGGCCTGAATGGTTAATTAGGAGAGGGAAAAAGGTAAATTTTCATTCCACAACGCCTGGTTGGTAGCGCTGGAAAGCGCCGCATCATTTACGCGGCATGAAACATCTGTCGTGCTTTTGAACCGGATTTGTTGCGGCTGCGGCGTTTTTGGGCGAAAGCCGGTCCCGGACTTAACCCTGCACCGGCGATCGGTTCGGCTGGGGAAACGCGTCGAACAAGAAGCTGAAGCCCGGTTCTGATCCGGTCAGAACCGGGCTTTGGGAGAGTTTTCCTGCTGCGCTATGCGGCGCGGATCTTGTCGAGGAATTGCGTGACCTGACTGCCCAATTGCTGGCTCTGAATTTCCAGCGTCTTGGAGGCGACCTTTACATCTTCGGCGGCGGCCGCAGCGGCATCGGCATCCGCCTTGACGCCGGCGATATTGTCGGTGACGTTCTTGGTGCCGGCTGCGGCATGCTGCGTGCTGCGTGAGATCTCCTGGGTGGCCGCACCCTGCTCCTGCACTGCAGCGGCGATGGCGGTCGCGACCTCGTTCACTTCACCGATGGTGCTGCCGATGCCCTTGATGGCGTCGATCGCCTCGGCTGCGACCCTCTGGATGTCGGCGATCTGCTCGGAGATCTCGTCGGTGGCCTTCGCGGTCTGGCTTGCCAGCGACTTGACCTCGGAGGCCACCACGGCAAAGCCGCGGCCAGCCTCGCCGGCGCGCGCCGCCTCGATGGTCGCGTTCAGCGCCAGCAGATTGGTCTGGGCGGCAATGGTGTTGATCAGCCCGATCACCTCGCCGATCCGTCCGGCCGATTTCGCCAGTCCCTGCACCGTGTCATCGGTCTCACGCGCCTGGTTGACGGCGCGGCTGGCGATCCCGGCGGCATGGGCCGCCTGCTGGCTGATATCGTTGATCGAGGCGCTGAGTTCTTCCGAGGCCGAGGCAACGCTTTCGACGCTCATCGAGGCTTCGCCGGAAGCCCTTTGCGCGACCTCGACGCGTTCATTGGTCTGGTGCGAGACCGTGGACAGGCCGGAAGAGGTGGTGCGCATCTGGCTGGAGGCTTCACCGAGCTGCTGCAAGGTATGGCGCACCAGTCCCTCGAATTCGCCGACATGGCTTTCGATCGCACGCTGCCGTGCGGCGGCGCCGGCATTGCGCTCGCGTTCCTGGGCTTCGATCTTGAGCTTGTCGGCGGCTTGTTGCCGGAAGGTTTCGAGCGCGCCGGCCAGCGCGCCGATCTCGTCCTTGCGTTCGACATAACCGCTGTCGACAGTCAGATCGCCGGCGGCGACCTTGAGCATGGCGTCACGGATGTTGTGCAGCGGCTTGATGACCCGGCGCGCCACCGCGATCATGGCGGCAAAGGCCAAGGCGAACGAAAATACCAGCAGCACGCTCTGTGTGATGAAGGAGCGCTGGGCCGCGCTGCGCTGCTCGGCGCTGTAGCTCTTGGCGGCATCCAGGGCCGCTTCGGCGACCTTGACCGCCGCTGCGAGACGCCCGACGGTGTACGGGCTCCACTGCGCCGCCGCCATCTCCGGCTTTTCCCCGTTGACGGCCGCGTTCACCAGCCGTTCGCGAACAGCCAGATATTGCGGATCGAAATAGGCGGTCTTGGTGGCGTCCATCGCGCTGGAAAGCGCCGGCGGCAGATGCATGCCTTCGATGGCGAGATTGAGCGCGTTCCACGCGGCCTCGGTGCCGCCAACGAGCTTGATATAGTTGGTATGGACTTCAGGCGTCATGTGGCCGCTGATGAGTCCTTGCGTGACCAGGAATGAGGCTTCGCCGCCGGTATTGCGCAACAGCCACCCTGCCTGCTTGATCGCCAGCAACTGGTCGATGGTCGCGTCCTCGTGGTTGACGGAGGCGGCAAGCGCGCCCGAAATCTTGTCGAGGGTGTCGAGCATCGATTGGGTGGTCGCCATGTATTCCTTCGGAAGCTCGTGACGGCGCGAGGCCAGCGGCTTGGCCATTTCTTCCCAGAATTCCTTCGCCTCCGCGCTCATCAGTTTGTACAGGCGGTCGAACTCGGGCTGCAGCGTTTGTTTGTCCGGAAATTCGATTGCGGGAAGCTGCTCGAGCGCAGCTCCCATCGCGGGCAGTTCTTCGTCACGGAGGCCGCGGAGATAGCTGTCGGTCTTGCTGTCGATGGGCTGGTCGGAATTGAGGAGCCGCTGCGTGGTGGAGCGGTCGCCGCGGATGCTGTGCATCGCCTTGAACAGATCGGCCGACGCGTTGGCAACCTTCGAGATGCGGTTTGCCGCCTGCAGGCGCTCCCACGAATTCCAGGCGTTGAGCGAAATGCTTCCCACCACCCACAAGCAGGTTGCCAAAATCACCGCCTTGAGAAGGGCGGAAACGGTCAAACGATCAAACATGAAATTCCCCCACCAGAAATTTCACGCAGTTTGACTAAAACTGGTAAATACTTAGGCAGCTGAGGCGGCCGGCTGGCTGACAAACACCCGAAAAACGTTCGACTTTCCGGCCGAGTTCCGGATCGGGGAACCCGATCGCTGCCATCAGCGTTAAGGCGGAGTTAACACGCCAATCATTCTTGGGGGCCTGCCAATGCTTGTCAGCGTGCTCATCACCTTTCTGGTCGTCATTCTCGTACTTTACCTGATCAACATGCTGCCGCTCGATGGCCGCGCCAAGCAGATCTGCCGCGTGATCGTCATCGTGCTCGG